>NZ_JACDWZ010000030.1:0-3383 GCF_016464285.1 Vibrio sp. bablab_jr001 | reverse complement strand
GTCTGGTGCTGACCGCCACTGAAAAACTGGATTTGAACCGGCGCATGGCCAACCGTGCGCGCCAGTTCTTCCGCGCTCAAATCCGGGCGCAGCGGGACATTGAGAATAACCCGTACCAGAGCCGCACGGGTCGCAAAAAAGTGAGCCTGCGGGACGGGACATCGTTACGCCATACCGTCAACAACAAGAACATGTTGATGGGCCTGTCGAAATCCCTGCGCACGCAGGCCGACGAACACCATTTTGAAGTGGGTCTGGCGGGCGTCGCCGGGCGAATCGGCCAGGAGCACAATCAGGGCAGCCAGCTCTCGTTTACCACCCACGTGAATGGCTTCTTCGACAGTAAGACCGGACGCTGGCAAGGCGGGCGGCGGGTCAAACAGAACTATCAGATGCCGCGGCGTACCTTCATCGGCTGGACGCCTGTACTTGAGCGCGAGCTGCTCGCCATGGCGGCCGGGCACTTTACAACTGACGTGGAAAGTTAAATGCAAACCATCAAAGTCAAACCACAAAAAGGGTTACTGGTTCGTGACCCGGAAACCCGCGAGCCGTTAAAGGCCGCGGGCGAAGAGAAGCCGCGTAACCCTTACTGGCTGCGTCGCATTAAAGACCAATCCGTCGTACTCGTCACCACGAAAGCGGCAACGAATAAGGAGAACGGCCAATGAGCATCAGCTTCTCAGAGGTTCCGGCCAGCGCTTATGTGCCCGGCATGTATGTCGAAATCGACAACAGCCTGGCCAACAGCGCGGAAGACCAGCAACGATGCCTGGTGATCGGCAACGCGGTTGCGGGTGCCCCGGTGGCGCCCAACACCGTCGTATTGTGTTTGGATGAAACCAAAGCGCAGGCGCAGTTCGGCGCCTCCGACATCGTCGATATGGTGACCTACTTTCGCAAGCAGGATGAAAGCATGCCCGTCTACGCCATCAGCGTGGACGCGGCCGATACCATGTCGGCACTGGCGGCTCTGGGTGATGTGCAGTACCACCACATCCTCTGCTCGCTCAATGATGACACCACCATCCGCGATTTGGGCGAGTTTCTGGAAAAGCGTTATCAGGCGCTGCAGCAGATCCCCGGTGTGGCTTACATCCCGAAAAAAGGCACCCATGCGGAGCTCATCACTTTTGCCAATAAAAGCAATTGCCCGCTGATCAGCTTTATGCCGGTGAACGCGCTCGGTAACTCTGCCAATGAAGCGCTGACGGATGCGGCGGCGATTGGTGCCTGGGCGGGACAAATTGCGCCGTCACTGGCGAACGACCCGTGCCGCCCGCTGCAAACACTCAAGATGAGCGGCGTCTACTCCATTGCGGACACCGAGTTTGACTGGGCCGAGCGTAATCTGCTGCTCCATGAAGGGATGGGCACGTACGTCGTCACCTCTACCAAAGAAGTGCAGGTGGAGCGCGCGGTCACCGCTTACACCGAAAACGCGTCGGGGATTGCCGATAACAGCTACCTCGACATCATGACGCCGGCCACGGCGATGTATTTTCGTCAGAAACAACGCTCACGCATCTTAAGCAAATACGCCCGTTTCAAAGTGGCTAAAGACGGCACCCGCTTTGCGCCGGGACAGGCAATTGTCACGCCCAGCATGTTCAAAACCGAGCTGCTGGCGCTGTACAAAGAGCTGGAATACAACGGCATCGTGCAAGACTTCGACGGCTACAAGAAGTCGCTCATTGTTGAGCTCGATGACACCAACAAGCAGCGGATCAACTATCAGGACTCACCGCAGTTCGTGAACGGATTGATCATCGTTGCCGGCAAAATTCAATTCAGGAAGTAAGCCATGGGAACCACCATCACCAGCCGCGCCGTACTGAACGCCGGCTCTCTGGGTCGCCTGCCCATTAAAGAAGGCGCAGAAATCGGGTTTGGTAACCTCAAGCGTGAAGCGGTCATGGGCGATGACGGCGTGCTGGGACACAGCGAAGTGTACGACGGCGCGCCCTACATCAAAGCCACCATCGTGCACGCCAAAGCCACCGACGAAGACGCCATCAAAGCGTTCGTGGATGAGAACATCACACTCGAGCTCAACAGCGGCAAAGTCTACACCCTCACGGATGCCTGGACGGTGGACCCGCTTACGCTGAACGTCAAAGACGGTCAGCTGGAAGTGTTGTTCAACGGCTATGAACTCATCTCACAATAAGGGGCGTGACATGTTATCGATTTTGTTAAAGCGGCAAGCTCAGCAGCAAAAGGCGGCTCAGGCCAAGCCGATGCCAGCCACGGCGCAACCCGCAGCGACGGGCAAAAGCGCCCGCCCGACGCTGGCCGACAAACCGTGGGAAGAAACGCAGGCCATGCTCAAACAGGATTTGGCGTTCCTGCGCACGCTGGCCGGCTCTCAGGAAAAAGACCCGTACAAAGCTGAACTGGTGAAGAAATACCAACCGCTGGTTGAGAAGCTTCTCACCACTCACACCGACCTCGGTAATCTCGATGTGGTGTGGTGGTTTTATCAGTGGCAGGTCGATTTAGGCCAACTGACGACGGTACACGACAGCTTCCGGGCGGCCATCGACATGGGACTGGAAACGCCGGACAGCTGGAAGTCAAACGGCCAGACCGCGTTCTGTGACATCGTGTTCCAGTACTCGCACAGTGCCTCGAAAGAGAAACTGGCGTTTAACCGCGACTACCTGCTTCAGGCGGTTACCGATTTGCAGGCCGGACACCTCGCCACCAACGCGCCGCTCAAGGTGAAGATGTTCCGTCTGGCAGGCGACTGGTATGACGCAGACGGCGACACAGAGAAAGCGTACGCGCTGTTTGATGCGGTGATGAAACTCGACCCGAACAAAGGCGGTCGCAAGACCCGACTCAACGAACTGAAGGAAGAACTCGGCTATGGCAACTCCGATTAACAATCAGGCTGAAGTGAAAACGGCCACGCTGGCCACCCCTATCGTGAAAGATGGTGTGGAAATCAACACGGTGGACATTCGCAAGCCGCATTCGGGCAACCTGCGCGGGCTCAGTCTGATTGATGTGTGTGAGATGAAATTTGATGCCGGTGAAGTCCTGCTGCCGCGCATTTCGTCTCTGACTGAGCGTGATTTGCTGAACCTGCCACCGGAGAACTGGGCGCCACTTTTGACCACCATCGCCTCTTTTTTCGTGAACACGGAACTCTGATAAACCGGGTTGAGGACTATTACGCTGACATCGCCATGGTCTTTCACTGGCCGCCGAGCGAAATAGACGCCCTCAGCTACGACGATTTATTACTGTTCCGCGAGCTGGCACGGCAACGAACCGAAACACAAGAGAGCGATTAGCTCTCTTTTTTGTATGAAGGACATCCGAATGAAGATGAACCTCTCCGTGGTGATGGGACTGAAAGACAAAGTGTCCGCGCC
>NZ_JACDWZ010000029.1:0-323 GCF_016464285.1 Vibrio sp. bablab_jr001 | reverse complement strand
TTCGCTCGGCGGCCAGTGAAAGACCATGGCGATGTCAGCGTAATAGTCCTCAACCCGGTTTATCAGAGTTCCGTGTTCACGAAAAAAGAGGCGATGGTGGTCAAAAGTGGCGCCCAGTTCTCCGGTGGCAGGTTCAGCAAGTCGCGCTCAGTCAGGGACGAAATGCGCGGCAGCAGGATTTCGCCGGCATCAAATTTCATCTCACACACATCAATCAGACTGAGCCCGCGCAGGTTGCCCGAATGCGGCTTGCGAATGTCCACCGTGTTGATTTCCACACCATCTTTCACGATAGGGGTGGCCAGCGTGGCCGTTTTCACTTC
>NZ_JACDWZ010000028.1:0-609 GCF_016464285.1 Vibrio sp. bablab_jr001 | reverse complement strand
CTTCGGGAGGACGCTTGCCACTTTGTGGTTCATGACTGGGGTGAAGTCGTAACAAGGTAGCGCTAGGGGAACCTGGCGCTGGATCACCTCCTTATACGAATGATTATTGCGATGAGTGTTCACACAGATTGATACGGTTTAGTTTAAGAGATTCGTGGGGCTATAGCTCAGCTGGGAGAGCGCCTGCATGGCATGCAGGAGGTCAGCGGTTCGATCCCGCTTAGCTCCACCATCTTTAAGCACATTTTTTAAGTGTTCTTAGAAATGGTTCAACTCGAAAGAGATACGAATCTTGCTCTTTAACAATTTGGAAAGCTGACAAAACAATCTTTTAAGATTGTTTGTAAAGTTCTCAATGTATTCCTAACGGAATACACCAACAAACACATTCAAGTGTGCTTGGTATCGAAGCTTACTGTTTCAGTAAGTCTTCAAATTGAGTCCGGCAAAATCAGTCACACACTCATGTAAATTAAATGTGTGACACCTAGGTTGTTTAACAACAACCCGAAACTCCTTCGGGTTGTATGGTTAAGTGACTAAGCGTACACGGTGGATGCCTTGGCAGTCAGAGGCGATGAAGGACGTAGTAACTTGCGATAAGCTCAG
>NZ_JACDWZ010000027.1:0-61799 GCF_016464285.1 Vibrio sp. bablab_jr001 | reverse complement strand
TTTCTCAGGCAACTACATCCACTACGGTGTACGTGAATTTGGTATGACGGCCATCATGAACGGTATCGCGCTGCACGGCGGTTTCGTGCCTTACGGCGCGACCTTCCTGATGTTCATGGAATACGCGCGTAACGCGATGCGCATGGCTGCTCTGATGAAGATTCAGAACATCCAGGTCTACACGCACGACTCGATTGGTCTGGGTGAAGATGGTCCAACTCACCAACCAGTTGAGCAAATGGCCTCTCTGCGCCTGACACCAAACATGAACACATGGCGTCCATGTGACCAGGTAGAATCGGCGGTGGCTTGGAAACTGGCTATCGAGCGTAAAGACGCGCCAACCGCGCTGATCTTCTCGCGTCAGAATCTGGCTCAACAACCACGTGATGCAGAGCAACTGGCCAACATCGCTAAAGGCGGCTACATCTTGAAAGATTGTGCAGGCAAACCTGAGCTTATCCTGATCGCCACTGGCTCTGAAGTTGAGCTGGCTGTGGAAGCGGCAGCGCAACTGACTGCTGAAGGCAAGCAAGTGCGCGTAGTGTCGATGCCATCTACCGATGCATTCGATAAACAAGACGCCGCATACCGTGAATCCGTACTGCCAGCAGACGTGACCGCTCGTATCGCTATCGAAGCCGGCATTGCAGACTTCTGGTACAAGTACGTTGGCTTTGGCGGTCGTATCATCGGCATGACCACCTTCGGTGAATCCGCACCAGCCGGCGAGCTGTTCAAACTGTTCGGCTTCACCACTGAAAACGTGGTGAACACAGCCAAAGAACTGCTGGCATAAGCACGTTTCTTAAGCTGAACGCCAAGTAAAAAGCCCCGCTCAATGAGCGGGGCTTTTTTATCATTATTTTTCTTCAAACCGCTTGGCAAGCTGCCTGAAATCATCCACTCGCGCGTTCATGTCTCTACTGTATTCTTCAACCATATTGGTAGCAGCCAGATTCTGAGTGGCCATTGAGGCAATCGAATGAACATGTTGGTTCACTTCACTGGTCAGTTCACGTTGCGCTGTTGCCGATTTAGCCATGTCGCCAACGATGTTGTGCATATCCAGCAGCAGTTGTTCTACTTCGTATAAACGAGTCGCACTTTCCTGAGCGACTTCACCGCACGCCTGCGTCTGCTGTTGGCTATCGATGATTTCACTTTGCCACGATTCAATCGTACTCAGCATCTTATCAATGCTGGCCTGAATCTGATGCGTAGCTTTCTGAGTACGGCCGGACAGTGCACGAACCTCATCGGCAACCACCGCGAAACCACGTCCCTGCTCTCCCGCTCGCGCCGCTTCAATTGCGGCGTTGAGCGCTAACAGGTTGGTTTGGTCGGCGATGCCACCAATTTCTTCCATCATCTGGCTGACATGCTGCGCCTGATCATTCAGCGCATAGGTGGTGCTGGTTGCACGTTCCGCTTGATCGCACAGTGATTCAAGATTGTGGTGCGTTTGATCAATGCTTTGCTTGGTTTTCAGGCATTGCGATTTCGCTTTGTCGATCAGTTCATACGCTGTCTGTGTGTTGCTCGAGACTGAATCAGCAGCCGCTTCCACCGCATCGGTTGCCTGCATCACACTACGAATATCCTGATTCTGTTGTTTGAGCGCCTGTACCACTTCTGCGCTGGTCTCATTGAGTTTTGCCGACATCTCACGCAGCGGTCGCGCTGAATCCACCATACGACCGAGAACTGTACGAATACGTGCCGAAGCCATTTTCAGGTGGTAGTCCGCAACGGAAAACGCGCTGTTACCCGAATAGATCAAGCGACTGATACTGTCATATTGTGACTGCAACTGCCCTAAATGTTTCGGTGTATCAATCAGTTCCTGACGGAACAACAAAGCCAATGAAGCGGCAGGCAATAAGCTCGCCAATAGCTGCATATTTCCGCTAAGCGACAGGAAATGCGCCGCTGCTGGGGCTGCAAGAGAGCCCAGCAGAATTGCATAGCGAACTGATGCGGAAATACTCAGAGAAAACTGACGGCCTTTCTGCTCTGCATCACGCAGCGCTTTATACGCTTTAGTTGCTATGTCTACCCATTGACGCTGCGCTTTGACTCGTACCGATTGATAACCGCACATTTTACCGTCTTCATAGATAGGCGTGACATACGCGTCTACCCAGTAGTGACCATTGGTTTTGGTTCGGTTTTTTACGATGCCTCGCCAAGCGTGGCCTTGTTTGAGGTGTTTCCACATGTCAGCGAACGCCGCTTTCGGCATATCGACATGACGGACAATATTGTGATTCTGTCCAAGAAGTTCGTGTTCCTGAAACCCTGCAACACGACAAAACGTCTCGTTGCAGTATGTAATGACACCTTTAAGATCCGTGGTTGAAACCAGTTGATCGTGCTCGCCAACAGGAACTTCTTGTTGCATAGATGATTGAGTGGCTGACATATTTTCTTAATAGTTGTTATAAATTTTGGGGTGATTGTATACATAAATCCCCCTTGTGTTTCCATACAATGTACCGATAAAACATCATAACCGTGAGTGCCATCAATATCCTTTAGGGTTATATGGATAAAAAACATCCCAACCGAGGCTGGGATGTGATTGAAAGCATATTAGGTTTGAAAATTCGGTACGGCTTTGTTCAGTTGTTTGACACAATAAACAGCAGTTCAACACGGCGGTTACAAGCTCTGCCCGCTGTCGTGCGGTTGGTGCATGCCGGGACATATTCGCCATACCCACGGGTGTAAATCGCATCGCGTGATACATTCTTCTGGATCAGGGTGTTTTTCACCATCTGGGCACGTTTGACCGACAGCGAATCATTAAATTTAGGTTTGCCTGTATTGTCAGTGTGTCCGTCAATCACGACATCAATGCCGTGCTCGCGTGACAGGAAACTGCCCATCACATTCAACCAGTAAGCCGAATCTTGAGAGACGTTTGAAGACCCCGTATCGAATTTGACGGTGTTTTTCAGTTTTACCATCACATGATTGCCTGGCATCACTTCATAGTCGATCCCGTTGTCCAGCAGGAAACGCTGTAACGAATCGTAACTTGAGGTTCTGGTTTGCCCCATCGGACCGTGAACGCCAGCAGCCACTGGCGCAGGCGTATTGCCCCAGTCCGGGTAAATCACGTCGAAATCACCCTTCGGCGCAGTATCGAGCATGTTGTTGCCCATCATCTGCATCGGAGACATGGAACCACAACCGGTCAACAGCAATAATACGGAAAGCGCGATAATTCTCATGTAACCATCATCCATTCTTCAAACTACTCTCTAGTTATCGGCAGATGAGCGAAAACTTTATGGCGAATTGGTAACAAAACCCTTTTTCTCTGTTTGCCTCACAATTTGAACCCGCTAAAATCAGGGTATTCGTATTCAACTCTTGGTTTTCAATGAAAAAGTTCATTAAACACACTCTTGGCATTATGGCTGCGTTGTTGGTTCTGGCTGGCTGTAGTGACAACTCGACTCCCAAAGAAGGCGTTCAATATCAGGCTCTGCCAGTTAACCTGGCCACTTACCGCCTCGCTCCCGTTACGGAAGTCTTCTCCCTGACCTGTGGCCACTGCCGCAGCATGGAAGATGTGATCCCTGAATTGGAAAAAATGGTGGGGCAGCAGTTTGGTCGCGTCCATGTGACGTTTAACCAAGGCGCGCAGATTGGCGCGATGTTCTTCTACAGTGCGGTGATGCAGTTGGGCCACAATCCCGACCATGACATGATGCAAGAGTTGTTCGCCGCGGTGCAAATGGCTGAGGGCAGCACACTGACTGATCAGAAAAATGCTATCGATAAAGCTTTCCACGACCGTAACCTGGTAAGCCCGTACGAATTTGATGAAGCGCAGCAGAAACAGTTGTTTGTTCTGATCAAAACCGCTGACGAAATTTCGCAAAAAGGCCAGATCAACTCTGTACCTACCTTTGTCATCAATGGCAAATATATGGTACTGACAGCGGGTCATGAAAATGCCGAAGGCATTGGCAAAACCATCTCCTATCTACTAACCCAACCTTAATTGAGTGTTCCGACCATGTATAAAATTGTGTTACCCATTGTTGTCTTTGTGCTGGCAGCTCTCTTCATTTACCGCACTTGGAATAATCATAAAGCGGCAGAGCAAAACATCGCAGAAGGACAAGCGTTCATGATCGAGAACGCAAAGAAACCTGACATTCAAACCACAGAGAGTGGTCTGCAGTATGAAGTTTTAGAACCAGGCACCGGAACTGAACATCCAAAAGCAAACAGCCGGGTAAAAGTTCATTACGAAGGACGTCTGCTGGATGGCACCGTGTTTGACAGTTCATACCAACGCAACGAGCCCATCGTATTTGGTTTGAATCAGGTAATCAAAGGTTGGCAAGAAGGTGTGCAACTGATGACCGTTGGTGAGAAAGTTCGTCTCTATATTCCTTCGAACCTCGGTTACGGCAAAAATGGCGCCGGTCCGATTCCACCGTCAGCTACCTTGATTTTTGAAGTAGAACTGCTGGAAATTCAGTAAATTTGCACTGAATGAGGATAAAAAAAGGGCTGCTTTGGCAGCTCTTTTTCATTGGCGATATCGTTATGGCAGCGGGAAAAACTTTAATCCCTCTTCGGTGACCATGATGCAATCCATTCCACCTGCATGCGCTGCTTGCTTACCCAGCTCGGTATCTTCAAACACCACACAATCATTCGGCGTTAAACCAATCAGCTCACACGCACGCAGAAATGTTTCAGGATGTGGCTTGTGGTTCTCAACGTCAGTGGCCGTCACCACCGCATCCAGCTTATCCAGCACGCCAACGCGTGTTAGCAATTTCTCGGCACTCTGACGTTGACTACCGGTTCCGATGGCCAGTTTTTTACTGCCCAGAAAGCGCTGAAAAACCGCAAACGTATCGGGAATCAGGTCACTTTTCTCATCCATTGCAGCGAAGGCTTTCATTTTGTATTCAGCCACATCTTGCGGAATCAAATCGATGCCAAATTTCTGGTTAATCTCGCCGACAATTTTAAAACTCGGCATACCGCCCAAACTATTCAGCCAAGTGGCCTCAAACGGAAAGTCGTAAAATTTTGCGGTTGCACGCCAAGCTTCGATATGCGCAGGCATGGTATCAATCAATGTACCATCCATATCGAAAATCAGCCCTTTATAGCGCTCTAAGTTCATAAAAACTCCATATGACTGTGCTAATGATGGAATCAGTCTTACAAACCCATTCTATTGTTTATTGCTGGCGATGCAATTGCCATCTAAACTTCACACATAATAATTACATCTATCAATATATCTCATTCATTGGTCTACATATGAATATTAAACAGAAGCTATACTTGCTTGGTTTTATCGCCGTAATGGGCATTATCTCATTGGTGATCACCACAACACACTTTGCTCGTCAAACCAACGAGCTGTCGTCCGCAATCGGTTTGGTAGAGAAGTTAGAAATTCGCCTTCTCAATCTGCGCCGGAATGAAAAAGACTTTTTGCTACGTAAAGACGCCAAATATCTGGACACCTTCAAACAAAACAGCGAGCTGTTCCTTTCTATGGAAAGCCAGCTTTCAACCATCTTAACCAATCACAATCTGGCGTCTTCTGCAGCATTAAAAGCGGATCTGCTGAAGTATAAACAAGGTTTTGAGCAATTGGTCGGCGCTTATCAGGTACTGGGATTAAGCGACGGTGATGCGTTGTTGGCGAAATATCATGCCCTGCTGGCACAAGCTGAAAATGGGTCGGATGCCGAAACGCTGCTGGCTCTGGCCAACTTTGATGAAGCGGTGAAAGCAGGCAAAATGCTCGACATGCCAGTGCTTTCTCAATATTCCGCTCTGGTACAAGCCGCCCGAGGGGTCATCGAGCAGGAAAAGTTGATCGGTCTTGCCTACAACGAAGGTTACCTTGGCAATACTCGCAGCTTGTCACATAACGTTGAAGAGCAGTTTAAAACCTTCTCGGAAACGCTGACGGCTGAAGTCAGCAAAATGCGCAGCGAACTGGATGTGATTAAGCAGATTGTGACTGTCATCGTCGTGATTGTGATCCTCGGTTTCATCTGGCAGATTTCACGCTCGATCAACCTTCAGGTGCAACGACTGTTACAAGTCATGCAGAACATTGCCAGCACTAACAACGTTGGACTAAGAACCGATTTACAAGGGCGCGATGAACTCACTTCTATTGGCACCTACTTCAACCAACTGTTGGATAAGTTCGAACACTTGATCTCGGGATCACAAGCTAAGTCACATCAGCTGACCAGCAGTACGACCAGCATGCATAACGAGCTTGAGGAAGTGATTAACCAGTTCCATGTTCAAGCCGATCACACCACCATGATGGCCACGTCAGTGCAAGAAATGGTTGCCACCATTGGCGAGATTTCAGAAAGCACCAATGTGGCGGTAGAAGGTGTTCAGCAGGCGGTAAGAAATGCAGAGAATGGACGCAGCGTTGTCGAGTCGACGTTGAAGAATATTGACCAGCTTTCTACTACTCTGCAATCAAGCCAACAATCGATTGCTTCACTCAATGATCACGTCGAAAAAATCGGCGGTGCGGTCACCATCATTCAAAGCATCGCTGAACAGACGAACTTACTGGCACTGAATGCGGCCATCGAAGCGGCACGAGCAGGCGAACAAGGCCGAGGATTTGCGGTAGTGGCGGACGAAGTTCGTTCCCTGGCGACACGCACTCATCAATCGACCGAGGAGATCACGAAAGTGGTCTCTGCGATTCAGGCACAAATGAGTTTGGTGATCAGCGACATCGACCAGTGCAATTCGCAGGGCCAGGAAACGCTGCACGCTTCGCACCAGCTTGATGAGAGCCTGCGCCAGATCATCACTGACATGTCGACGATTCAGGCCAACTCCGAACGTATAGCGTCAGCCATTGAGGAACAAGGGATTGTGATGAATCAGGTGAGCGGTTCGATTGCAGAGCTCAATACTATCTCTGAAAACAACATGCATTCTGCTCAGGAAGTGTTGTCAGAAGTCGACAGTGTTTCACAACAAGCCCGGCAAATGGATGAAGCGGTATCTGAGTTTCAGACTCGCTAATGCCAGCTTGATAGCGCGCACAAAAAAGCCCGGATTAACCGGGCTTTTTTTAATTGATCACCAACCGACTCTTTTTTGCCTGAAAAGCGAAGATGCCAATCACAATCAGTACGAAAGGTAGCACGTAAATATTCAACGCTTGCCAGCCAACGGTAGATTCAAGCCAACCAGAAAGCAGCGCAGTCATGGTGACACAACTGAACACGGAAAACTCATTAAACGCCTGTGCTTTGGGTTTGTTGTGTTCCTGATAAGACTGACTAAACAAACCCGTCGCCGCAATAAACATAAAGTTCCAGCCAACGCCAAGTAGCACCAGAGCCGCTCGGAAATGCCAGATGGACTGACCATGAATATTGATAGTCACACACAATATAAACAGCAAGCCGCCGGCCAATATCATGCGTTGCGGACCAAACTTTTCAATTAGACGCCCCGTAAAGAACGCCGGAACGAACATGCCCAGCACATGCCATTCAATGACACCAGCGGCTTTGGTGAAATCAAAACCACAGCCAATCATCGCCAGCGGTGTTGCGGTCATCAGGATGTTCATCACCGCATAAGAGACCATGGCAGCAAAGACGGACGCTTTGAAATTGGTCCCTTTGGCAATCACCGACAACTTATCCGTCGCTGGCTGGCTGTCATGGCGAACGGGCTTGGGAAACTGAATCGTCTGCAGCAAGGTCAGCGCCAGCAGATTAAGGCCAATCAGCGCGGCGAAAGCACCAATGTACAAACCGCCCTCGCTCCAACGTTGAGAATAGATGGCAAGATTCGGCCCCAGTACCGCAGCCAGCACACCGCCAGCCATCGATACCGAAATTGCTCTGTGACGCAGATGAGCATCGCACACTTCAATCGCCGCAAAACGATACAGAGTGCCAAAGCCAATGCCGATCCCCAACAGGAAAGTCGCAGTACAAAATAGCCAGAATGACTGGTGATACAGTGCGTAAGTGGCGAGAGACGCGCCGATAATTCCCACGCTGTTACCGATACTAAATCCCAGACGGCGCCCCAACCTGCCCATGATCAGCGACGCGGGAATAGTGGCCGACATTAAGCCGAGAAATTGGAGAGCGACTGGCAGTGTAATCATACTGCTGCTCGGCGCAATTACCTTACCAATCAGACCAATCACAGAGATTAACAGTATGTTGCCGGTCATCAGCAGCGCCTGACAGAGCGACAAAAGCCACACGTTGCGGTTCATTACTTATCCTTTTCATTTGAATGTGGTTACTACAACAGAATGCTCTAATCTATTCAACGCCAAGAAAAAAAGGGCTATTCGCCCTTTCCTTTATTCCATCGCCGCCATAAGCGCCTTGGGTGTTTTCCAGCTATATACCCGCTCAGGGACATCAACGCCTCCCGGCGCGTGCCACATCTTTTCCGTCAGCAGTTCACCACCAATGTGATCGTAAAAATCGATGGCTTGTTGGTTTTTCTCCAGCACTTCAAGGTAAACACCGTTGTCCGGGAAATAACGCTCAATCCAAGTTGCCATCTCTTTTACCAGCAAACGGCCTAAACCACTCCCCTGGTGTTTAGGGTCAATATGCAGGGATTCGATAATTGTGCCTTTTTCAAAATCATGATTGCCGAACGCACAAATAAAACCACACAGCACGCCACCCTCTTCAATGAGCAGAATATGTTGATTAAAAGGTGGGTTGGTCAAACGCGTTTGCCAGATCAACAAACGGTCTTGCAGCACCTCGTTGGCGAGATAATCCTTGTCCAAAATGTCAGCGTAATTGATCTGCCAGCTTAGTGCGTGCAGATGGGCAATTCGCTCAAAATCGCTATATTCAGCTACCTTAATTTCCATTTAATAGTCCTTATAACTTCCTGTAAGGATTTTTAACCACTCTTCATACTATGCATTTAGAGTTAAAAAGCAAAACATCCTGATCACAATTCAGTTAAACATATTTGACTTACACATGTTCGCTGATATTCTGGCGCACAGTTGTAAGCTTAAAGGGTCTTTAAATGGCAAATAAACCGCCTTTGATTTGGTTGAATATTACGATTTTCGCCGTCAGCTTTGTTCTGGCCGCTGTTGTCGCGCCTTGGTATGGCTGGCAATTTGGTTATGGATGGAAACACCTGATTTGGCTGATTGTCTGCTTCTCGTTCTGCAACTTGTCGATCACGACGGGTTATCACCGCCTGTGGTCACACAAAGCTTTTGAGGCTCACTGGTTGGTTCGCCTATTGTGCGCGCTTGGCGGCGCATTTGCGGTACAAAACAGCGCACTGCATTGGGCATCCGATCACCGTGTTCACCATAAGTTTGTCGATCAGAACGACAAAGATCCTTACTCTGCCAAACGCGGATTTTGGTTTTCGCATATGGGATGGATGCTGAGAAACTACAACTCGGTGACCTACGACGACTACAGCAACTGTCGCGATCTACATAAAGACAAGATTGTCATGTGGCAACATCGCTTCTACGTACCACTTGCGCTGATCATGAACTTTGGTGTGCCTATCGCTCTGGGCTGGTACTACAACGATATCTGGGGAATGTTGCTGATCGTCGGTGCCGTCCGTCTGGTACTCAATCACCACACCACCTTCTTTATTAACTCGCTGGCGCACATCTGGGGTAAACAGCCTTACACCAACAAGAACACTGCGCGCGATAACGGTATTCTGGCCTTTTTCACCTTTGGTGAAGGCTACCACAATTACCATCACATCTTTGAAAATGACTATCGCAACGGCATTTACTGGTGGCAATACGATCCAACCAAGTGGTTGATAAAAAGCTGTGCCTGGCTTGGTCTGGCGAAGAAACTACGCACCGCTCCCGCTATCAAGATAGAGAAAGCGCGGGCGGAGATGAGCCTGAAATACGCCGCTGAACGTGTCGCTCATCTGCCAAACCATCTGGTGATACTGGCGAACGTTCAAGCCGAATTTGACGCTTTTATTCACGAATTGCACAACTACTACGATGTGAAAAAGCAACTGCTGGAAAGCAAGAAAAATTCGGCACTTAAGCGTTACGAACATTCCGTGCTTAAAGCTCGTTATCAGTCTGTGAAATCTGAGTTTCTTGAAAAAAGGCAGCGTTGGCAGCAAACGATTGCTCAATACGCTTAAATATCTACAATCGTGAAAAAGTGACGTTTAAACGTCACTTTTTTTATACCTCCTCGTTTCACATTAGAAATTTCAATCCATTTAATAACACTGGATAATGCATTTAACACGGCATTTACCTCTAAAATATATTTATTTCAATAGGATTTTACTCCGCAAAACTAATTAATAGTTTTGTTTGTTTTAGATCATGAGAAGCTCAAGTTGACCTCGTGCTACAAGTCAGTTTTCAGTAAATTCAGCTCATACCTTGAAATACTTTTTGACAACTTAAAATATTTAACTGGAGACAACTATGCTCGAGCTCTTAATCGGCTTAGTCGTTACGATTGCAGTGGGTTACTTCATCGTAAAAGGCTATAAACCAGCGGGTGTACTGCTAACAGCAGGGATTGTGCTATTGCTACTGACTGGCGTACTTGGCCATTCGGTGTTGCCTGCAAAAATGACATCCACGGGTAACATGGTGACCGACTCGTTGGAATACGTGAAATACATGCTGCAAAACCGTGGCGGCGGTTTGGGTATGCAAATCATGCTGTTGTGTGGTTTTGCGTCTTATATGACTCATATCGGTGCCAACAATGTGGTGGTAAAACAGTTTTCTAAGCCGTTGTCAGTCATCAACTCGCCTTACATTTTGTTGGTTGCGGCTTATATCGTTGCCTGTTTGATGTCACTGGCGGTGAGCTCAGCTACCGGCCTTGGCGTTCTGTTGATGGCAACCCTGTTCCCGATGATGACAGCAATGGGTATCTCTCGTCCTGCTGCAGTAGCTGTGTGTGCGTCGCCAGCAGCAATCATCCTGTCGCCAACGTCAGGTGACGTCGTGATTGCAGCCGAAAAGTCCGGCCTTCCGCTGCACGTTTTTGCCGTTGAAACAGTTCTGCCAGTCTCTATCTGTGCGATCATCGTGATGGCTGTCGCCGCGTTTTTCTGGAACAAATATCTGGATAAGAAAGACAACACACCGATGGAACGCGTTGATGTATCGGCGATTGAAGTAAAAGCGCCTTCCTACTACGCAGCGCTGCCTTTCCTGCCTATCATCGGTGTCTTCCTGTTCAACGGTGAAACGATTAAAGGTCTGTATCTGGATATCTACACCATCGTCGTTCTGTCCATTTTTATTGGTGCACTGGTAGACTTCGTCACCAAACGATTCAAAGGGAAAGAAACGCTGGAAGACTTAGAATCTTGCTACGAAGGTATGGCTGAGGCATTCAAAGGCGTGGTGATGCTGTTGGTAGCCGCGGGTGTATTCGCTCAGGGCCTGATGTCGATTGGCGCTATCGATAACCTGCTGCATCTGGCAGAGACTGCTGGCGCAGGTGGTATGGCACTGATGCTGATCCTGACTGGCTTGACGGTTGCCGCAGCGATTGCAACGGGTTCTGGTAACGCACCTTTCTACGCGTTTGTTGAACTGGCACCGTCTCTGGCAGCGAAAATGGGCATCAACCCAGCGTTCCTTATCATTCCAATGCTGCAGGCATCTAACCTGGGCCGTACCATTTCTCCGGTTTCGGGCGTAGTTGTTGCCACGGCTGGTATGGGCCACATCAGCCCGTTCGAAGTCGTAAAACGTACTTCTGTACCCGTACTGGCAGGCCTGGTTACTGTTATTATCGGTACCATGGTTCTGGTTCCGATGTACAACTGATAATCTGTCTATAAAAAAGGGCGCTGATTTCAGCGCCCTTTTTGTTTATTTCTGAATCGGATTACTTGAGCTCGCCATAGCGCTCAAGAAACAGCACAGTTGCGGCTGTGCGCGAAGGCACTCTTAATTTTTTCAGTAAGCTCTTCATGTGTACTTTCACGGTTGATTCCGAGATAAACAGGCGGTCAGCGATTTGTTTGTTGCGATACCCTTTCGCCACCTCACCCAGAATCTGCGCTTCACGCTCTGTGAGCAGGTCAAACACATCGGTTTGATCCTGGCGATCGCGTAGATAAGCCGCCACGACATCGCTGTAGGCTTTATTACCGTGAACGGCATCTTTGAGCAATTCAACCAGTTGATCCGGCTCCGTATCTTTCAGCAGGTAACCGTCGGCCCCCGCACGTACAATCGCCTCAATGTCCGCCGCACTGTCTGATACAGTCAGAATCACAATCGTTGCGCTGGAGCCGTCGGTCCGCAGCGCTTTCAGCGTGTCCAAACCGGACATGCCTTTCATATTGAGGTCGAGCAGAATCATGTCCGGCTCCACTTCATGGGCTAACGCAATGGCTTCAGTACCATTACTGGCCTCTGCAACCACTTCAAATTCATCTTCCAGGCTTAAAAGCTGATTGATTCCTCTGCGCATCAAAGGATGATCATCCACCAGCATTACTCTACATTTCGTCAACATGTGTATCCTTTGATCTTGTATATTTGAGTGTGACTTTGCAGCCAGTATCCGGTGAGGTTTCTATGCTCAAATCACCGTTCAATCTAGCTGCCCTTTCTTGCATGATGCTCATCCCGTAGTGATTCAACTTGGCATTGTTCTGTTCAAAGCCGACGCCATCGTCTTCAATACTCACTACGACGTCACCATCGCTTTCGTTGCATTCAATGTTGATTCGAGTCGCGTCTGCATGCTTGATTGCATTGATGGTCGCTTCACGAATCAGTTGTATCAAGTGCACCTGCTGATGGGCATCCAGCTCCATCGATGACAGGTTATTATTCAGCGCAATCGTTGCGCTGGTTTGTTCTCCGAGCTGGTTCAGCATCTCTACCAAGGCCTGGCCAAAATTACCCTCTTTGATGGTCAGGCGGAACGTGGTCAACAGTTCACGTAACTGTGTATAAGCGCCGGACAATCCTTGATCGATATCGACAATAATCTCATCGGTTTTCTCGGAATATTGATTGTGTTCAAGCTTTGACATCACGCGTTTCAGCAATGACACCTGAATTTTCAGGTAAGAGAGCGATTGCGCCAATGAATCATGCAATTCTCGTGCGATGGTCGCACGCTCTTCCATCAGTAAAAGCTGTTCGGCTTTCTTCTGAGCTCGGTTGTAGTACACCGCTCGCGATAAAATCTGGACAAAGTTATCAATGAGCGCTTTATCCGGACAAGGTAAACCCGCTTCCCAGTGTAAGTATCCAAGCTGGATACCATCCAACATTAGCGCCTGATGGTTCGGATTTTCACCACACATATTGCCTTGAGAAAGCAGCAGACCTTTGCCTGCCTCTTCTTCGATCTCCAGTTGCACCGCAGTGATACCCTCAATACTGACAATATGTTTCAAAATTGCCTGAAAATTGTCCTGACTGATGCGTGAAGCCGTCAGCTCCTGAGAGGAGTTATACAGCACCTGCAGCGACTGATTGGCGTGTTGCAGCTTACGTGTTTTTTCGTTAACCGCTTGCTCCAGGCCACGATAAAGCTTGCCCAGTTCTCCGGCCATAACGTTAAACGTGCGGGTCAGAATGCCCATTTCGTTCTGACTGTTGGTACTGAGTTCAATATCAAATTCGCGATTCTGAATCTGCTCACTCGCCACCACCAATGCTCGCAGAGGGCGCACAACCTCTTTGCGAATGTAGTGAATAACAAACAGTGAAATGAACAAAACAGCCCCCAAACCAAGCCCACCGACCCAGGCAAGATTGATGAGCTTTTGTTCCGAAAAGCGTTGTAACTTGAAGACAAAACTGTCGATCTGGCTGACAAACCCCGCGACCAGCGTGAGATAGTCGCGGTTATCTTCACTACGAAGAACCTGTTTCAATTCGTGCCAGCGGGCGATTAACGTGTAGTAATCATGAGTAATGTCTGACGGTACATTCCATTTCTGGAGCGCTTTCATCGACGGCGAATATAATGAGTGTTCAAATGCCGCGATATGTTCAACATAGTTAACTGAGTTACTCTGAATATCGTGCGCTAATCGGTAGCTTTGCATCCGCATCGAGCCTGCGACGTTAACGGCTTCAGCATCGTTCAGAGAAGATGCCAGAGTGATAATGGCAAAACCCGTGGTGGCTATCGAAAGCAATAGAATCAACAGCATCGATTTCGCAATCGTGCTGGTCACCGACTTCTCAACTTTTATCCCCAATTCACCTTCCCCAACGGCGCTTTTTAAACGCACTTTCGCATGCTCTAGTCTGGCTTTTTCATAATGGTATCAATATGTGATCATACTCGCCCGAATTTATTGATCCAAAACAATATTCCATCCTAATTAACCCCTTAGGGGTATTTATACAAATATGGCAAAAACTACAATTTGTGTATGGATAAATGACAGTTTATTAATAGAAATTGTGAACTACGCTTTATTAATAATCTTTCAGCATGCTGGGTGAATTCAGTGGTAGATCTTTCCAAGCGGCGTTTATTTGCACGTCGTTCCGTCGACACATCAAAGGTACGTTTACCTTGGATTGCCAATCCAGAATCCTTTATTGACGACTGTACGCGTTGTGGCCGCTGCCGCGATGCCTGTGAAATGAAAATTATCGTCAACGGCGATGGGGGTTATCCCACTGTCGATTTTCAAATTGATGAATGCACCTTCTGCTACCAATGCGCAGAAGTTTGCCCAGAACCGATTTTTTTACCGCAAACCAATACCGCATGGCTGGCCAAAGCCGCCATCAACGACCAATGCCTGGCTAAGCAGAACGTTGAGTGTCGGAGCTGCGGAGAAACCTGCGACCCAATGGCAATTCAGTTCCAACTGCAAGCCGGAAAAGTTGCACAGCCAATTATCCACCTTGATGAATGTACTGGCTGCGGCGCGTGTGTATCGCTCTGCCCCACTTCAGCCATCAGTGTGAGCAATATTGAATAAGAACGAGAGATAACTATGTCACTCAATGAAGTGCACATTTCAAGTTTGGTGGTTCACGCTCTTCCGGAACATCTGGAAACCGTAAAGGCGCAAATCGAGCAGTTCGAGAACGCGGAAATTTACGGCGACAGCCCGGAAGGCAAAATCGTTGTGGTGCTTGAAACTCAGAACCAGGGGTTTGTCACCGACACCATCGATGCCATCAACAACTTGCCAAACGTCCTGAGTGCGGTTCTGGTGTACCACCAAATTGAAACCAACCTGGACGAGCTAGATTCAGACACTGGAAATCAACATTCCCAACTCGAGGGTGAAGTATGAAAATGACAAGACGTGCGTTTGTGAAAGCAAACGCGGCAGCATCAGCAGCGGCGGTAGCAGGTATCACTCTGCCAGCATCCGCAACTAACCTGATTGCCAGCTCAGATCAAACCAAAATTACCTGGGACAAAGCTCCTTGTCGTTTCTGTGGTACCGGATGTTCCGTTTTAGTGGGTACGCAGGATGGCCGCGTCGTGGCAACTCAAGGTGACCCTGAAGCGCCGGTAAACAAAGGTCTGAACTGTATCAAAGGTTACTTCCTCTCGAAAATCATGTACGGCCAGGATCGTCTGACACAGCCTTTACTGCGTATGAAAGATGGTCAATACAGCAAAGATGGCGACTTCACTCCAGTTTCATGGGATATGGCCTTTGATGTGATGGCGGAAAAATGGAAAGCCTCACTGAAGAAAAAAGGCCCAACCAGCGTCGGTATGTTCGGTTCTGGCCAGTGGACAGTCATGGAAGGTTACGCAGCGGCGAAAATGATGAAGGCGGGTTTCCGCTCAAACAACATCGACCCGAACGCGCGTCACTGCATGGCTTCTGCGGTTGTCGGCTTTATGCGTACTTTTGGTATTGACGAACCAATGGGCTGTTACGACGACTTTGAAAACGCCGACGCATTCGTGCTTTGGGGTTCGAACATGGCTGAAATGCACCCGGTTCTGTGGACTCGCATCACTGACCGCCGCCTAAGCCATCCTCACGTTAAAGTGAACGTGCTGTCGACTTACTATCACCGTTCATTTGAACTGGCGGACCACGGTTACATTTTCCATCCTCAATCTGACCTGGCGATCGCTAACTTCATTGCCAACTACATCATTCAGAACGATGCGGTGAACTGGGACTTCGTGAACAAGTACACCCACTTCAAGCAAGCCGTGACCGATATCGGTTACGGTCTGCGTGATGACCACCCGCTGCAAAAGCAGGCAAAGAATGCCAACTCCGGCGAAATGACCAACATCTCGTTTGAAGAGTACAAAAAATCTGTCGCGGAATATACGGCTGAAAAAGCGTCTGAAATGTCCGGCGTGAGCGTTGAGAAACTGATCACGCTGGCGAAACAGTATGCCGATCCAAACACCAAAGTGATGTCACTTTGGACCATGGGTATGAACCAACACACCCGTGGCGTGTGGATGCAAAGCCTGGTCTACAACCTGCACCTGCTGACGGGTAAGATCGCGACTCCGGGCAACAGCCCATTCTCGCTGACAGGCCAACCGTCTGCGTGTGGTACTGCGCGTGAAGTCGGTACATTTGCACACCGTCTGCCTGCGGACATGGTGGTTGCCAACCCGAAACACCGCCAGATCGCTGAGAAAATCTGGAAACTGCCAGAAGGCACCATTCCACCAAAACCGGGCTTCCACGCGGTTCTGCAAGACCGTATGTTGAAAGACAGCGTATTGAACTGCTACTGGGTGCAATGTAACAACAACATGCAAGCAGGCCCGAACATTAACGAAGAGCGTCTACCGGGTTACCGTAATCCTGAGAACTTTATCGTGGTTTCCGATCCATACCCAACGGTGACAGCGCAAGCCGCTGACCTGATTCTGCCAACCGCTATGTGGGTAGAGAAAGAAGGTGCGTATGGTAACGCTGAACGTCGTACTCAGGCTTGGTACCAACAGGTGAAAACCGTCGGTGATGCGAAATCGGATTTATGGCAGGTCATGGAATTCTCCAAACGCTTCAAAATGGAAGACGTTTGGCCGGAAGATCTACTGGCGAAAGCGCCTGAGTACCGCGGCAAAACCATGTACGACATGCTGTTCCGCAACGGTCAGGTTGACCAGTTCCCTATCGCTGAAGCTCGTGAACTGAACGACGACGCGCACCACTTCGGTTACTACGTACAGAAAGGTCTGTTCGAAGAGTACGCAAACTTTGGCCGCGGCCATGGTCACGACTTGGCACCATACGATGTGTACCATAAAGTGCGAGGCCTGCGCTGGCCAGTGGTTGATGGTAAAGAGACCCAGTGGCGCTTCAAAGAAGGCTCTGACCCTTATGCGAAAAAAGGCAGTGGCTGGGATTTTTACGGTAAACCTGATGGCAAAGCATGGATCATCTCTGCGCCATACGAAGCGCCACCAGAAGTGCCGAATGAAGAGTACGACCTGTGGCTCTGTACCGGCCGTGTGCTGGAACACTGGCACACTGGCACCATGACCCGTCGTGTTCCTGAACTGTACAAAGCGTTCCCGGATGCGGTTTGCTTCATGCATCACGATGACGCTCAGGCTCGCGGCCTGCGCCGTGGCGATGAAGTGGTCATTGCCAATAAACGTGGCGAAGTGCGTGCCCGAGTGGAAACTCGTGGCCGTAACAAGCCGCCAAAAGGTCTGGTGTTTGTGCCGTTCTTTGACGCGCGCATTCTGATTAACAAACTGATTCTTGATGCGACCGATCCACTGTCGAAACAAACCGACTTTAAGAAATGTCCGGTCAAGATCACCAAAGTGGCGTAAGCCGTTAACAGAATGTTCGGGGCAGCGGTTTGCTGCTGCCCCAGTCAGGAATTGAGCCATTAGGCGGAGAATGTACGATGAAAAAATTACTTATTGCACTGTTGTCTGTAAGTGCACTCATCACCGGGGTTGCACAAGCTGAACTCGATAACCCGGGCGGTGTCGGTGGCGTGGAATCGCTGCGCGGCGCAACGCTGATTGAGTCAACTCGCCCAGCGGATGAAATGAAAAAGTACCCTCGTGAGCAAGCATTGGATAGCGATTACGTGTATCAGCCACCGCTGATCCCACACAATATTCGCAACTACGAAGTTTCTCTGAACGCCAACAAGTGTCTGTCTTGCCACAGTTGGAAAAACGCGAAAGAAATGGGCGCGACTAAAATCAGCGTAACCCACTTCATCAACCGCGAAGACGCTGTACTGGCCGATGTGTCGCCACGCCGCTACTTCTGTCTGCAATGTCACGTTCCTCAGGCAGAGGCAAAACCTCTGGTTAAGAACGAGTTTGAACGCGTTGATTCGCTTCGCTAATCAGGCACCGCATTAAATTAAGAGGCGATTTATGAAACTACTAAAAGCGTTTTGGAAGAGACTGACAAGCCCGAGCAAAGCCGCCGTTGGTGTGGTGTTGTTCATGGGTTTTGCTGGTGGTCTTCTGTTCTGGGGCGCATTCAACACCGGCATGGAAGCCACGAACTCAGAAGAATTCTGTTCTGGCTGTCACGCGCCTATCGTCGCTGAAATTCAGGAAACCATCCACTACTCAAACCGCTCAGGCGTACGTGCTATCTGTTCTGATTGTCACGTACCGCATGAATGGACAGACAAAATCGTGCGTAAAGTTCAGGCTTCGAAAGAGTTGTTTGCCCACTTTATGGGGAACATAGACACGCCAGAAAAATTCCAGGCTCGCCGGTCTCATCTGGCAGAACGGGAATGGGCGCGGTTGAAGAAGAACGACTCGCTGGAATGTCGTAACTGTCACCAGTTTGAATACATGGATTTCTCTGAACAAAGTGAACGTAGCCGCAATCAACACTCAACAGCACTGGCATCTGGCGAGAAAACCTGTGTAGACTGCCACAAAGGTATCGCACACAACTTGCCGGACATGCACGGCGTTGAAGGCTGGGAATAAGGAGCGCACACGATGAGTACACTTGAATCGGTTATCTGGCACATTCTGGGTTACAGCGCGATGCCAGTCATTATCCTGAGTGGATTTCTTGCTGTCGCAGTATTCTGTATCTGGCTACTGTCGCTGACCAAAGACAAACAGTTGTAATGAACTGAAACCATAAAAAAAACCGGTGACGTTTCACCGGTTTTTTTTGTTTCTTATTAATCGCCAATCCAGAGTTTATAAAAATCACTGTAACCAGTGCTATTAACCTGTATGCCCTGCACTTGCTGGGTACACGTCACTTCCTCTCGTCCGACAAACAGTGGCAAACAGCGCCGTTGTTCATAAAGCTGTTGTTCCAGTTTCTGTAATCGGCAATAGGGCTCGGGATCACTCACAGCCTGCGCGAGAGCTTGCTTGTGCTGCGCCATTTCCGCTTCAGTAAACGTAAAGCGCAGCCCCGTCGACACCAATAACCACTCGTATAATCCGTAGTGCTTCGGTTGCTCCACTACTTCTTCAATCAACATCATATCCGCCAGATGAGCAACGCTGTGCGGTTCGCTGATCGCTTGTAGCTCAATAACTTCCAGTTCCAATCCGGTGCGACGAATAGCATCGTGTAGCCAATCCGCCACCGTTTGAAGGTACGGTATCGTCCAGATCGGTTCTGCCAAAACGATGTTGCCTTTCAGGGTTGGCGCTACGCAGGCTACTGCATTGTGGTGGTCCGCTGCACCACGGCTATCACAGGCCAAATTTTCAACGCAATTGTCGGCATCAAACTGATACTTTTCTCGGGCCAGATAAGTATACAGCTGCGTCAGTGTATCTGCATCCACGCCGCATTTGCCTCGAGGATTAAATGTCAGGTAGGACAACGCGCTGATGACCGAGCTTTCGGTTGCCCCATTTTTCTGGTTAAAACTCATCGCACGAATCACCTGTTCATCGCTGTGCGACAGTGTGATTTGTTCAATCAGTGCTTTGCTTGAGTAGTAATGTTGATGGCGAATGAGTGTCAGTTTTTCATCGTCCCAGCTTCCGACACTAAACGGTCCTGTCCCCACGCATTTACGTGGATCCACACCATTACGTTGCGGTCGACATAAAATCGCGCTGTTGGACATCGCAAGAGCATAAGGAAAGAAGGCATTCGGCGCGTTCAACTCAATGACGATTCTGTGGTCAGATTCCGCATTCACCGCCACCATGCATTCGAACAGATGCTGCACAGGTCCAGACGTATTCTTTAGCCGCTGCAGGCTCCATACGACATCTTCAGCCACCAGTTTTTGACCATTATGAGCAACGACATCCGGCCGCAACCATAGAATTAACTGGCACTCCTCCTGTTTCCAAAAGTGTGCTAATGCGGGAATCAGGTTGCCCATCATATCTTGCTTCAACAACGTGTCATAGACACTTTTAATCACCTGAAGCTCAGCCAGACGTAGCGTCTTCAGCGGATCCAAGGTATCGACGGCAGGATATCGGGTGATGAGCAGATGATTGTTTGATTCATTCCACTGATTCTGCTTCAAGGTTGCCGAGGCGAGCGCCAGCACCGTGTCGTCACCATAGAGTTCCAACAACCGCGTGATCAACGTAAAGCGGCCTTTGCTCAGTTCCTGAATGATCACGTCAAGCAACGCACCAGAAAAAGACACCAACACCATTAATTGACTGGCTTTGCTGCGACCTACCGCTGGTTTCCACGTTACCCAGCCGATATTTGCCAGATGCTTGAGGATCAACGAGGTATTTCTGCGCGAGGTGGCAAGCACCTCCTCCAGCTTATCAATACTGACGGAATGAACAGCACCAGTCGGATAATGTTGTAGCAGTTGATTCAGTCTTCTTAGGTACGTGTCATTCATCGTCGTCGTTTTGAGTGTTCATTTAGCTTAGGGCAGAAACAACCAATGCCCTTAACGGGCATTGGTTTAACAATTAATGGAAATGATAGCTGACCCCGAGGGAGAAAACATTGATATCCGTTTCAACCGTCGCACTCGCGTAGCCCACGTTGACGACATCCAGTTCCGGTCTCAAATAATCCCATGACGCGCGAATGTGCCAGTTGTCAGTCGCAGCTACTTCAACACCCAATCCCAAAATCCCCGTTACGTCTGAATCTGAAAATGTACTGTAACCTGAATACCCGGCAACGGAGTTGCTGACTTTGATTTCGGCATTGAAGTAGGCCAAACCAGCTTTGGCAAAAAGGCTCACCTGGTCAGTCACAGGAAGGGAGAATTTTGGCTGAAGTGCAATGTAGCTCATATCGCCAACCGTCACCACAGAGCCATCGAGCGCATCAATCCCGGTAATGGTGCCTTCCAGCGCGATATAGCGGTTGAACTGATAGCCACCAAAAATTGAGGCCGTCGTAGATTTATCATCTTCCAGAGACAGGTCTTGAGTCGTTGAGTACCCCATCACCTTGCCACTTACGCTGGCGTCATCAAAACGAGCCTGACCCAACGCACCACCCACATACCACTCGGCTTGAGCAGAGAGAGAAAAGAGACTTGCCGCAGTGGCAAGCAGAAGTAAATTTTTAGACATAAATGGATTCTCAGGTGAATAAACAACACGGTTATCTTGCTCAAACCCTGAGTCCCAGTGCGTTCCCTGCCACGACGATAACCACGCGGATCATGCACTAACGAATTACCTTAAAACAGGAAACAATTAGGGAGATTATTGCTTTATTTACTCGAATTAAAAAAGCGCCATGAGGGGGATTCAATGGCGCTGATAAAGGTCAACTATTCCGAATCGGGGATCGGCAGAACCTGTTTCACGTATTGCCCCGGTGCAACATCAATCACCGGATATTCATCGTTACCAATGGCGTACGGCGCCACCTGCTCTTTGGCGCTGAACGCGGTAAGCCACTCGTTCCAATGCTTCCACCAAGAACCGTCTGTACGCTGCGCACTTTCCAACCATTCTTCGGCAGAATCTTCCAACGTATCATTGGTCCAGAAGCCATATTTGTTTTTGTCCGGATGATTGACGATACCCGCAATGTGGCCCGATTCACCCAACACAAACACTTTATTGCCACCGGTCTTCAGAGCACCGCGATAAGTCCCTTGCCACAAAGCAATGTGGTCTTCTTTGGTCGAGATGAAATAGCTCGGGATTTTGATCTTATCCAGATCAATCCACACACCACCGACTTTCACGCCTTTGTCCTGAACGAGTTTGTTGTCCAGATACAGTTCGCGCAGCAAGAAGTTGTGCGTTGAAGCAGCAACGTTGGTGCTGTCGCTGTTCCAGTACAGCAGATCGAAGTCGACCGGGCTGCTGCCTTTCAGGTAGTTATCAACGTAATAGTTCCAGTACAGGCTATTTTCACGCAGTAAACTGAATGTCACGCTCAACGAGCGACCATCCATATAGCCTTTGGCGTTATTCTGCATTTCAATCGCTCTGATAATGGTGTCATTGATATAGGCACCCACTTCACCTGGCTGTGAAAAGTCCAGTAGCGTCGTAAAGAAACTGGCTGACTTGATGCGTTTTTTCATGCGCTTCGCAGCGTAGTAAGCAATCGTCGTTGCCAGAACGGTGCCGCCAATGCAGTAGCCTGCCGCATTGATCTGTTCCTGGCCCGTAATCGACTCTATCGCCGTTACCGCTTTAACAACACCTTCCAGCACATAGTCTTCGAAGTTGACTGCAGCCTGAGCTTTGCCCGGGTTACGCCAGGACATCATAAATACCGTATGTCCCTGCTCAACCAGCCAACGTACCAGTGAGTTCTTTTCACGCAAATCGAGAATGTAGTATTTGTTGATGAACGGCGGAACAATCAACAGCGGTGTAGAGTGAACGGTTTCCGTCAGTGGTTTGTACTGAATCAGTTCAAACAGATCATTTTTAAACACCACTTCGCCTGCCGTATTCGCCACGTCTTCACCCAGGCGGAACGCGTTGTTGTTGGTCATGCGAATTTTCAGAATTTCCGCGCTCGACTCCACATCTTCTTTCAGCAGTTCCAGTCCCTTAAGGAGATTCTCACCGTTTTGTTCAACAGTCAGTTTCAGCAGCTCTGGGTTAGTTGCAATGAAGTTGCTTGGTGATAGCGCATTAATAGCTTGGCGCGAAAAGAACAGAATGCGTTCTTTGGCTTTCTCATCCAAACCCTCAATCGAGTTAATGGTGTCCAGATAGGTTTTGCTGTAAAGCAGGTAGGATTGTTTGATGAAGCTGAAAAACGGGTCGGATTGCCATGACTCACCAGCGAAACGTTTATCACCGTGTTCGCTTTCGACCACCGACTCTTTTTTGCCTTCCAGCACCACCGTTTGCCAGATTTTCAGTTGTTGTTCCCACCACTCGGTTTGCAACTGCAAAAGAGCGGCAGGCTGATTAGCCGCCTTTTCAAGGAACTGGACTGAGTCGTCCCAGTTCACTTCTTGTAGCGCCTTATTCAGGGGGGTATTGACCACTGCCTTGTTGACTTCGAAGTCTTGCCACCACTGGTGGTTGGCTTCTTGCAGCTTCACAAGATAGTCGGTAAAGACATGTTGAAACATAGACTTACTCCTTAAACAGAAAAAGCGCCGCCCTGAGGCGGCGCAGAATTGCAGTGTTAAGCAGGAGTCACTGACTTAAGGTTTTCTGAAGCAAGTTTGTCGATGTCTTCTTTGAACTCTTTAGCGATTGATTGCAGCTTGTTGCTGTCATCCATCATTTGCTGAGACAGTTTAGTCAGCACGCCCATTTGCTGAGAGCTGAATGCGGTAAGCGTTGCTGTGTCTTTCACTTCGCTGGCGGCTTTCATTTGCGCCAGACCCATTTCACTGTAAGTACGGATTGAGCTCAGTTGCAGCTCAGTAAGTACTTCAACATTTTTCGCAACCAGTTTGTTGAATTTCACATATGGTTCGAGTGTTTTTTCAGTTTGGTCAGTGAAAGTTTTGAAAAAATCCGTGTACATGACGTATCTCCTAGTGATTGAAATAAATATCTGAACCGTTATTACAACGCTTTGATGACCACTGCGGTACCCATACCACCACCTACGCAAAGTGATGCGACACCGTAATTCTCACCACGACGTTTTAATTCGTGAACCAGAGTAACCAGAATGCGGTTACCCGAAGCGCCTAGCGGATGTCCCAAAGCGATGGCACCGCCATTGACATTCGACTTGGCTAAAATGGATTCGGTTGAAACATGATGTTCCGCTGACAGGCCGTGGATGACACCCAGCGCCTGCGCTGCAAACGCTTCATTCAGTTCGAACAGATCGATTTGTTCGATAGAAAGCTCTGCTTTTTCCAGCGCTTGGGTCACTGCACTTACCGGCCCTAAACCCATAACGCGTGGGTCAATACCGGTTTGGGCGTAACCCAGAATTTCTGCCAGAGGCTCCAGGCCGTATTCATCAACCGCAGATTGTGATGCAACGATGATGACACTGGCACCATCATTGATACCGGATGCGTTACCCGCCGTGACCGAACCTTCTTTGTCGAACGCTGGGCGCAGGCCTTGCAAGCCCGCCAGAGTCGCCTCGGCTTTCGGATATTCATCGATGGCAAATGTCACAGTCTCACGGCGTTGCTGCACTGAAATTGGCACGATTTCATCGTTAAACTTGCCCGCTTCAATCGCCGCCACCGCTTTTAACTGGCTATCCAGAGCAAAGGCGTCCTGCGCTTCGCGAGAAATCTCAAACTGCTTGGCAATATTCTCTGCCGTGACACCCATGTGGTATTGGTTGAACACGTCAGTCAAACCATCATTGATGAGCAGATCTTTCATCTCGAATCCGCCCATTTTGTTGCCATCTCGCAGTGTGCTTGGTGTAGCGAACGGAATTTGAGACATCACCTCAACACCGGCAGCAATAGCAACAGAGACGTCACCCGCACGAATATGTGCCACGGCTTCCATCACCGTTTTCATGCCGCTACCACACACCATATTGACGCCATAGGCTGGCACTTCTTCCGGAATGCCCGCATAGATGGCAGCCTGACGGCCAACACCCATACCCTGACCTGCGCTGATCACGTTCCCCATGATCACTTCATCAATTTGATTGGCATCGACATTACCAGCCTGCATCGCACCCTTAATCACATCAGCGGCGAGCTTACCCGCTGATACATTTTTTAGTGATCCGCCAAAGGCGCCGATTGGGCTACGTTTCGCTGCAACAATAAATACTTTTTCCATCTGATCGCTCCCTTAACGCATGTACAAGCCGCCGTTGACCGACAGCGTTTCACCAGTGATATAAGCACCTGCTTCGCTTGCAAGAAAACTCACTGCTGAAGCAATTTCTTCTGGTTTAGCCAGGCGTTGCATTGGGATAGTTTGAACAATGGATTCCAACACTTCTGGACGCATTTGCTCTACCATCGGTGTGGCTGTGTAACCCGGGGCAATAACATTGACCGTTACACCACTGCGCGCACCTTCTGCGGCCAGCGCTTTGGAAAAACCGATCATGCCGGCTTTTGCCGCAGAATAGTTGGTTTGACCGAACTGGCCTTTCAGGCCGTTCACGGATGAGATGTTGATGACACGGCCATTCCCCTTCTCACACATGGCGGCGAAGAGAGGCTGAGTGACGTTAAACAAGCTGTTTAGATTGGTATCGATGACTTCCTTCCATGAAGCCGCCGTCATTTTTTTAAATACGCCGTCACGGGTGATTCCGGCATTGTTGACCACAACGTCGATAGTGCCTTCTTCTTCAAGCAGTACACTCAAACGTTCTGCACACTCCTGAGTGTCCGTCACATCGAGTTCGAATAGGCGAACCTGCTCTTCAGTGAAGTGTTTCTCGTTGAACCAGTCCAACGCACACTGATAATTTCCTGTGTAATAGGTTGCAATTACACGATAACCGTCTTCCACTAATTTCGAAGAAATAGCCGAACCGATTCCACCTTTTGATCCCGTGATCAAAGCGACTTTTTTCATTGATGACTCCATTCAAAAACAACTTGTAGGTTACAAATCATTGTTAACGTGATGCCAACTACATATATAGCATCAACGGACGTTTATATTTCTTTGCAAAGAATAATTTGTCTGTCGCTACTTATTTAAATTAATGGGTGATTGTGACAATTCAAATTAAAGTTTAGGGTTTTCTAATAAATTTGATTTAGTTCTCAATGCGGGTGAAATGTAGAATAAATGTTAACAAAATACAGGTTGTTGATTTAACGGAGTTTTATTTCTGGATTTTTTGCACTAATTTTTATAACAAACTGATTTAAAAGGTTTTTGTTTTTATATTTGTGTTACACACAATATGGTAAATATACCTATTAATCAGTGAATTATCATCAAGCACCTACTGCTCATTTTGGTTCGTTTGCACCAAAACATTACAAATAAATTGCACTTTCATGGTGATTGCAATAAGACTTTCGCACAAGAATGGTGAAGGAATATTCCAAATAAAATTAATTAGCATTTAATTAATGATGCTTATCATCCATGAAATGACGCCGATATTTATAATAATTGGAAATTAGATAGATAGTTATAAATCGATAAAACAGTCAGAAGTAAATATAACACAGTCAGTTTTGAGGTCTGACCTTATACCAGTCAGCATCTCCAACAAAAAAAAGGCCGACATAAGTCGGCCTGATAAAACAATATCTTATGGTGCTAAATCAACTTCAACAGGTAAATAATGTTTTGGTTGAAGCTTTAGCCATTCTGGCAAAACAGTACCAATCGAAATGGATGACCAAGTACCGGAGATAATCCCGATAAACATCGCAGTGGCAAAGCCCTCCAAAGGAGCACCACCCATTAACCATAGCGCGGCAACAGTGATCAAAGTGGTCCCTGACGTCACCATGGTACGTGAGAATGTCGCGATAACCGCTTGATCATTAATATCGGGAGTTGGCGTTTTCTGTTTCGCTACCAGCAACTCACGAATGCGGTCCGCAATGATGATCGAGTCATTGAGCGAGTAACCGAGAATCGCCAACACGGCGGCAAACACCGTCAGATTGAACTCCATTTGGGTTAATGCGAAAAAGCCCAATACCAGTACAACATCGTGCACTAGTGCCAGCAATGCTCCACTGGCTAAACGCCATTCAAAACGGAAACAGAGATAGCCAAGAATACACAGCATGCACACCAAGAGCGCTAAACCACCTTGGTCGACCAAGTCCTCACCGACCTGTGAACCAACCATGCTGTTGCTGATGATCTCAACGTTGCTCGATACTTTGTGCAACAGCTGATCAACGTTCGGCGTTTCCTGTCCTTCTGCCGCCAGTGGATAGCGAATCACCCAGCGGCCATCTTCTCCAGACTGAGTCACAGAAGTTGAATCACCCAACACTGGTTTCAAAGCATCCAGCAGTTGGTGATTCGTTACCGAACTGGTGACCACCGCTTCAGTCACCATACCACCGGTAAAATCGAGGCCCATGTTCAGGCCACGAACGGCAAACGCTGCCAATGAAATCACCATCAGCGCGATCGAAACAAAGCTGGTGATGTAGCGGATTTTACGAATGCGAGATTTCAGAAATTCAATCATGATTTACACCCTTACATCACGACGGTTGTCGCGTCCCCAAACCAAGTTAATCAATGCACGTGAAGCGAATACGCCAGTAAACATACTGGTCAACAGACCCAGTCCTAAAGTCAACGCAAAGCCCTGAATAGGCCCGTTGCCAATCGAATAGAGAATCAGTGCAGTGATCATGGTGGTAATGTTGGCATCAAGAATGGTACTGAACGCGCTGCTAAAGCCCAAATCAATGGCCTGCGCGAAACTGCGCCCTTCCGCAAGTTTGTCCTTAATTCTTTCAAAAATCAGTACGTTGGTATCTACCGCCATACCGACCGTCAATACCAGACCCGCAATACCCGGCAGCGTCAGCACCGCACCAGGCAATAGTGCGATCAAACCCAGTAAACAGATCATGTTGGCGATCAGAGCGACGTTCGCAACCCAGCCCAGACGGCGATACCACAGGGCCATGAACGTCAGCGTCATTGCCATACCCAGCGCCAGCGCCGAGAAACCGTTTTCAATGTTTTCTGCACCCAGAGATGCGCCGATAGTGCGCTCTTCCACAATCGTAACAGGGGCAGTCAATGAACCTGCGCGCAGCAGCAGAGCCAGTTGCTGCGCTTCCTCAGTAGATCCGGCTCCCGTGATACGGAACTGGCTACCAAGCTGGGACTGAATGGTCGCGACGCTGATCACGCGTTCACTGCGTTCCGTTTCGCCACGGGCATTGGTTTTGTATTCGCGATAGACCGTCGCCATTGGTTTGCCGATGTGCTTGCCGGAAAAGTCACTCATGATTTTTCCGCCTGCATGATCAAGCGAAATATTCACTTCGGAGAAGCCCATTTTATCGATACCCGCACGGGCATTGACAATATGATCGCCAGTCAGTACCGGACGTTTGCTCAACATAACGGTTCTGCCGTTGTTGTCTTTCAGCACCAGATCATCACCCGACACCGCTTCTGACCCGCTTTTCGCTTCGTAGAATGCCAGGCTCGCAGTTGCACCAATCACTTTTTTCGCTTGCGATGGGTCTTGAACACCTGGTAATTCAATGCGGATACTGTGCTCACCCTGACGCTGGACCAGCGCTTCGGTAATGCCCAGTTCTTCAATACGATCGCGCATGATCTTGAGGTTTTGTTGCAGTGTCGCTGACTGGAAATCCAGCTTATTCTGTTTAGTTGGCGTCACGGTCAGGCTGTCGGAGCCGCGTTTAACGTCCCATCCTGAGTAGTTTTGCTTCAGGTAGCTCGAGACCTTACTGATTGCCTCTCCAGATTTTGTATCAACGCTGAAACCATCAATTCCTTGCTGTGCAAGGCGCACACCACGCAGATGCTCGCTGCGTAACATGTCTTTCAGCTCGTCTACCATGGTGTCGCGCTGCTCCTGAAATGCTTTGTCGACATCCACGTTAAGCAGGAACTGAACACCACCTCGCAAGTCCAGACCCAGCTTGATTGGGCTAAAACCCAGTTTTCCGTACCATTTAGGCGCCACCGACACGTAAGAATAGGTAATGCTGTCCCCCTCTTTGACCAACTTATCAAGCGCTTCACGAGCATGCGTCTGATCAGTTTCATTGCCAAAGACTAAGACGATTTGATTTTTTTGTTGCGTGATTTCCTGCGCATCCACTCCTTGCTGCTTCAGATAGCGATTGACAGATACCACGTTTGCCAGCTGACCACTCGGATCAGAGGATTGAATTTGAATGGATGGTTGCTCGCCATACCAGGTCGGAATTGCGCTTAAGGCCAGTACCACTACCGTTACCACGAGGACCACATATTTCCAGGTCGAATAGTGGTTAAGCACTCGCGACGGTGCTTTTGATTTACTTTTCTTCATAAATATCCCCTCAGCGTAAGCCGAGTCAAAAAACAAGAAATGTGACAATGTCACCTAACAATTGGGGAGTATCAGATGAAGTACTGGCTGTTTAATGCCACATACATGGCATTCGTTTCTTTCCAACCGGAAAGACGGTAGGACGGATGAAATTCCTGATAGGCTGCTGGCGTCGAGCGTTGGAGAAAACGCAAAACCAGACTGGTATCAACGATCGGATAAAACGGCGGAACGGTATCGAGAACATCCGGATCGCCATCGCTGAAACTGTAACGCTCACTGATGTTCCAGCGAACAGAATTGAGGATAGCCAGGCCAGAGCCAGCATAGTGAGATTGAGTCGCTGGCGTCGACTGAACAGGCTTGTGTTCGTTTGCTGTGGGTTGTTGATTTAGCGTCTGAACAACAGAAGGTGGTGCCGATAAATTTGTCGTGGCCGATTGCTCTTCCAGACACGCCAAAGCCTGCGCGGGTAATACCAACGCAAACAGCGATAACCAGAAAATACGAATTAAATGCCAGGACATACAGCGCCTACTTCAGTGACTAGAGGCAGTGTATGTCTGAGTGTGACTTCGCTCAAGTAAAATTTTGAACAGCATTCATTGGCCAATCGCTGGATATTGAACTGGATTGACGAACACTAACGATAAAATATCTCGCCAGTCTGCACATTGAGATAGATTTTATTGGCTTGTTTCATACCACCGCAATAGACGAAGTACACATCACGATCCTGATATTTCACCGAACGTACCCATCCGCCCAGTTCTTCAAAGTCGTCCGGAGAACACGTTCCTTCTTTCAACAACTCATCGGTCTTCTGGACAAATACGGTTTCAAATTGAAGTAAATCGTCGGATTTTTCAATGTAACCTAAAAGTGTTTTCTTGCGTTCGTCCGGAGTGATGACCGGCGGTTGCTCCACCAGCCCGGATAACGGTACCCACTCTGCCACTTCCGGCCCGCCTTCCTGATACACGAAATATTGGGTGATTCGGCCCCAGCCGTCTTTCTTCTCGTATAGGTGCACTTTGTCGCCGCGATACATTAAACGTTCAACAAACGCTTCTTCGCTCGGCGCTTCGCGAATGCCGAGTTTTGGAAGGTCGACGTAGTAATCCCAAACTTCAGGCTTTTTCACGACAGCTTTCGTTGTCGAACCCTCAGACACGTCTTCACTTGCCGCTTCGTCAGTGTGCTCGTTAGCAGCATTTTTTGCGGCCTGCTGCGGCTGATAGTAGAAAAGATAATAGCCAGCCCCTGCACCACCCAAACCTAATAGCAGAATCACGATCATCACTAGTTTTTTCATTGATGTTGTTGCTCCGTTATCTCAGACACAAAAATGAGGCATAGCGCTCACTTATCCTTTCCTATACTAAAGCTAGACTCATTAATGGTCTCAAACGATGACAGGTACACGAGCGAGCTTATTTCTATTAACGGCCATAGTTGGTATGACTTTACCTTCGCAAAGTCACGCTAATCTGTGCAATGAAAAAGATTGGAATAAAGCCCTCACTTCTCAACAGATTTTAGACCATAGGTACAACTTGCTCGCTTCTCAATACAACAGTTGGCTGCCTAATTTCAAACAGGCGATTTTTCTCCATCAGGAGTTTTCCCGCCCCGAGCTCGACTACTTGTGGCGCAACAATAACAACGATTTTCAAACAACGTTAACCATGCAGTTGGAAAGTGCAGAGAAGGCCACACGAGATATCGACAGTTTGCTCGCATTGTTAGACAACACGCCGCCCTATATTCAGAAACAGTGGGATAAATGGTACGCCATCGGAGAAGATTGCAAACAGGAAGGATTAATGAGCAACTTTTTCGCCACTGAACTCTATTTAAAAGCCAATAAAGAGCTCAATATCGAAATCATTAATCTGCGCCAATATCTGGTTACCATGCGCCATTATTACGAATTTGAAGTGGTGACGCTGACCGAGGTCATGCAAACTACGGAAGAGAAACCATAGGTCTCTTTTCAGTCCGCGGAAACATGCCCAAAACAAAGCGTCTTCGCACCAATTGGTACCTCTGCTTTACATTGTAAATTGATCTTCATTTGTCCGATAATGACCCTATTATTCGTGAGAATAATTCGCGCTCGCATATGCATCGGGTAGATATGTCAAAAAGTGACCATTTAAGTTTGAGCTAAGCCACGATCTGGAAAAATTGGAAGCGAAATCTCATTTACAAGCGATATACTGTGCGCCTGATTATTTGATTAAACCGCCATGTCTTCTTCATTTGCTAAATCTTTCAGCCAATTTCTGATCGTGCTGTTTGTCATTGGGTTCGTTCCTTCTCTCTACTTCATCCAAGAGTTCAAAAAGTTGGATGAACGCGCGATCGCCCTCATCGAGCAGAAACATCGGGTCAAGCTGGAATTTAGCAAGCACGAGCTGGTCTCATCGCTGAACGAATCATACAAATCGATATCCACGCTGATCAACAACGGCATTTTTCATCAGGCCGTGCGTCAGCCTTCCCTACTTAACGTCGCCAGCGTTGAAGATTTCTGGTTGCTGGTTGCCCGCGCTCAAGGTTTCTACTCCTGTTTACGTTTCATTGATACTCATGGGCAAGAACAAATACGCGTTGACTATGAAGATGGCCAGGCGCAGATACTGAACGGTTCTTATCTGCAAAATCGCGCGAAACAAGATTACTTCCTTTATGGCCAAAGCCTTAAGACGGGTCAAATTGGCGTATTTGGTATGCAGTCAACTGGCCAGCAGATGACTCCGATAAAGCCATCACTGCATTTTGTCGCCCCGATAGAGCTGGATGGACAGCGCCAGGGCTATTTTGTCGCTAATATCAACCTGACCTACATCTATCAACAAATCGCAGGCAGCAACAACACGGAACCGCTACCGGATATCCTTAACCTGAGTGGCGATGTTTTAATGAGCCAACGCAAGACTGACGCAGAGCAACCCTATACCAATGTCGCACAGCAATACCCAACACTGTGGGCAACGCTGATGTCACGCGATCAAGGCACCGTTTCAGACCACGGTCAGTGGTACAGTTTCGTGAAGGTTTCGCTTAATACCGCTCTGTCGAACATGCCTACGGTGGTGCTTCTGGATAAAGTCGAAAGCAGCGAGATTCGCCAATTTGTGCGCATCAATAAGAACACCTTAACGGTGCAGATGTTCGCGCTGTTTGCGTTAATCAGCCTGATTGCCTCGATATTTGTGCTTTGGAACAACAACCACCAGAAAAACAGCATTGAGAGTAAACTGGCTCGCGCGGCAATGAACGGTATGTCAGCGGTGATCATTACCGATAAACAAAATCGCATCATCAAAGTCAACAACGAGTTCACACGTCTGAGTGGCTATTCATTCGAAGAGGTAGAAGGCCACCAGCCGTCAATGTTTGCGTCGGGTAAACATGATCCCCAGTTCTATCTGGAAATGTGGAAAGCCCTGCAAGAAGATGGATTCTGGGAAGGTGAAGTGGTGAACAAGCGTAAAGATGGTTCAATGCAAACTGAAATCCTGCGTATCCAGACCATTCTGGACGACGAAGAGGTGATTCAGTTTTATGTTGCCTCCTTTGTTGATATTACCGAGCGAAAGCAGCTTGAAGATCAGCTTCGCGATCAGAGTGAGAAAGACGGCCTGACCAACATCTGGAACCGACGAAAATTTGATCAGGAGTTCCGTTCCGAGTGTGTTCGGGTGAAACGCTACCCCGCCCATGAGCAGTCTTGTCTGGCAATCATTGATATTGACCACTTTAAACGTATCAACGATAAGTTCGGGCACGCAAAAGGGGATAAAACGATTGTTGAAGTTGCCCAATGTTTGCGCAATGAACTGCGTGAATCAGATTTCCTTGCACGAATTGGTGGCGAAGAATTTGCCATCATCCTCCCTCATACTCCGATTGAAGAAGCTGAAGCGGTACTCAATCGCCTGCGCTTAGCGGTGTATAATCTGCATCAAGAATCATTATCAATCAGCGGCGGAGTCACTGATATTACAGAGATTCCGGAAGAAGTGTATCAGCGTGCTGACATGGCGCTGTATGAGTCCAAAGAGTGCGGCCGCAACGTCATTTCGATACTGACCAGCACGGAAATGGAACAGTTCGCTTAAGCACTAATTAGGTGCAAATTTTGTGCTGTTTTTGCGCCATTTAAGTGCATTAGCGACAACTTAACTAATATACCGCTATATTTGACGGACTTTCCAATTGTGGCGTGAAACTTGTACTACTCTCTAAAGTGGTTATGAATTGCACATAATTAGGGAGTAAAAGATGCAAGATACCTTAGCAGTCGTTTTGGCCGGCGGTATGGGCTCACGACTTTCCCCCCTCACCGATGACCGAGCTAAGCCAGCGGTACCGTTTGGCGGCAAATACCGGATCATCGATTTTACCCTCACTAACTGTCTTCACTCCGGCTTACGCCGAATTCTGGTGCTGACACAATACAAATCGCACTCATTGCAGAAACACCTGCGCGATGGATGGTCCATTTTCAACCCCGAATTGGGCGAGTTCATCACTGTGGTCCCCCCACAAATGCGTAAAGGTGGTAAATGGTACGAAGGAACCGCAGATGCGTTGTTCCATAATATGTGGCTGCTTTCACGCAGCGACGCCAAACACGTTGTTGTTCTATCTGGTGACCATATCTATCGGATGGATTACGCTGCCATGCTTGAAGAACACATCGAAAAAGGTGCCACACTGACCATCGCCTGTATGGATGTGCCGCGAGAAGAAGCCAAAGCGTTCGGTGTCATGGCGATCGATGATGAACACCTTATTACGTCATTTGTTGAGAAGCCGAGCGATCCCCCATCAATGCCTTCACAACCTGACCGTAGCCTCGCTTCTATGGGTATCTATATTTTCAACATGGATACTCTGCAGCAGGCACTGAACGAAGATTCGGAAAACAGCTGTTCCAGTCATGATTTCGGTAAAGACATCATTCCTAAGCTGATTCCTACACGCAGCGTTTACGCGTATCAATTCGGCAACGATAAAGGTCGTGTAGCCAAAGACTGTTACTGGCGCGATGTTGGCACCATCGATTCTTTCTATGAAGCGAACATGGACCTGCTGGAACCCGTACCACCGATGAACCTGTACCAGAAAAACTGGGCTATTCGCACTTACGAGCCACAGCTTCCCCCTGCACGCACCGTGTCATCCGCGACAGGAAACGAAGGTATTTTCATCAACTCGATCATTTCCAATGGCGTGATTAACTCCGGTGGCTCGGTGCAGCACTCGATTGTTTCTTCCGGCGTACGCATTAACGACGGCGCGACAATCGTCGACAGTATTCTGTTTGATGATGTTGAAGTGGGCGACGGTTGCCAACTGGTGAACTGCATCATCGATAAACACGTGAAAATTCCGCCACACACTCAAATCGGCCTCAATCGCATCGAAGATGCACAGCGTTTTCAGATCTCTGAAAAAGGTATTGTGGTTGTTCCGGAAAGCTATCAGTTCCAGAAACAATAACTGACCTCATCTAAGCCTTAACAGCGTGCGTTAAGGCTTAGTCATTCATTAGCTAGCTCTACGCAGAAATACTGGCAGACACGCCGACACAATATGATCAACGTGCCGTTGATCGGTCCCACAACATCCACCGACAATATTAACGTTGGTCAGCTGCTTACCTAGCAGCCGACTGTAATCCTCGCTCAGCTCTACCGGGTCGCCATCATCCAGTTCTTCACATTCATTGAGTTCAGAATGACTCAGTTTGGAGGCATTGGCACGAACACCATGAATTCGCCTGACCCAAAGATCGTCGGTGCTGACCGCAGCGATAAAATGCTGCGGATGGGCGCAATTAATCATGTAATAAGCCGGATAGAATTGGGTCTCTAGGTCGACCTGTTGAATCGCCGCTTGGAGTAATTGACCCGATGGGAGACGCCCGTCCGTTTCGACGGTGAATGAAATGACAACCGGTATGTGCATGCGTTTGGCTGCTCGTACTATGCCGATCGCTTCATCAGCATAGGTCAGCGTCAATGCGGTGACCATATCCGCCGCCGTTTCCGCAAACGTATGGATCTGAAATTCGTGGTAATCCTCGGCTTCCTCGTCAGACATTCGCTCTTCGGCAACATAGCCGTCTCCTCGTGGACCAATGCAGCCACTGATGACCACAGGCGTATGTGATGACTCATATTCCTGACGCACATCCAGCAGTAAACTGACAGCCTTACGATTCTCTTCTTCCAGCTCTGCCAGGCTGTACCCCAGAATTCCGCCCCAGTATGGATTGGAACGCCAGGTAGCGGTTTCCAGGATCAAACCAATTTCGTGTTTGCGAGCAAGTTCAGCATAAGATTTGAAGTAGCGCCGCAGCGCCTCTTCTCCCTCTTCAGACTGGAACAACAGGAACGCCGCGAAATACGGCAGTTCACAATTGTCGAGATAGATAAGCGTGGTTTCAAGGCCACCATCCGTCATAAAGAAACTGTGTTGCAGCTGCGGCAACGCTTGTCGATATTTCGCCATACCCCCTCCTTGTAAAACGCTTTACGGGGTGTTTGTGGTGCGACGAACCGAACCACTCGGTTGCTAAGCGGCAACTTCTTGTTGGGATTTTCTGTTCACACTGAGGCTGGCAGTAGACTTACTACCGCCCTTAAATGACAATATAGTCAACATAAGTCATTCTTTCGTAGTTTTCAGATAGAAAAATAAAAAAACCGCCTCGAAAGGCGGTTTTCATAGACTCATCTACCCATTAAGGACAGGTGACCTCTTCCCAGAACCAGTTGGTTTGTGCTGGGCTTTCCCACACACCCGGGCTGTTTTTCGCGATAAAGCATTTACCGCTATAGCTAACTGTTGTGCCATTGCTGACTTGTGTTGATCCCGGAACCCACTCAACCACATCACCCGGTTGAGTCGTACCACCACCCGTATCACCACCGCCAGTGTTACCGCCGTTACCCACAGACAAATCAGCAACAGGTAGCTCAGGCTGCTCAAACTTGAATGCGTAGTCCACGCCGTTGATCTTCACGCTGTAGTTAGCCGGGCCGGAGATTGGCAGGTAATACACCATATCCAACTCATAGCTATCGCCTGCTGGCAGTGTTTTCCACGCTGGCAGAGAGAACGCAACGCGGTGCATCGTGCCATCCAGGCCTCCGATATTGTCAGCGCGAGTATGGCCTGAAGCAATCACACTCAGGCCTGCGCCTGATTGGTCTTTGGCATTGTCTGGCGAAGAAACCGGGATATCAAACTGGAACTCTGTACCTCCTGGGATCTCCACACCGCTGTTGTTGGTGAAGGTAATTTTCGGGTTGATCGGATAGTTCTGATCACCCACTTTAAAGCCAGCAATCGAAACAGTGATGTCCACGGTTTCTGTAGGGATCGCGCCAGTCGCGACTTTGTTACCGTATGGCGTCGCCACTTTGAACTTGTCGTAGATGGCTTTGGTCATCGTGTTACCCATGTGGTATTCACCCTGACCGCTTGCACACGCCTGCTCAGAGGTATCCACACTGGTGCGCTGACCATTCGCGTCCAACACGTAACAGTTGTAGTCGCCTGCCAGTTCCCAGAACATGATGCCGCCGATCTCTTTGTCGATAACGTAATCCGCTTTGACATCGATAGACTGCTTGTCTTCAGTTGAAAGGAATACTTTCTTCTCCGCATTCCACAGCCAAGGCGCTACCGCTACGTTATCGTAATGACGCGCATAGGTGCCCACCAGCGGAGCCGTTGCCGGATCCAGACCATAGGCGGCCAGGTAAGACCCCCAAATACCATGCTCCAGGTTCTTCGCATGCCACATTGGGTTAGAACCCGCGCCCATTTCATCGCCAGCGGCGTTAACGTCATGCCACATGTTATCCAGGCCTGTTGCACCGTAACCGCAGTTGTTCTTCTCACCTTCACCAGTTCCAGCCGGACAGTCGCTCTGATTAGGCAGCGCTGCACGCCCCCATAAGCCATTGTCACCACCCGTTACGCCTTGCCAGCCACGGGTATAGTACGGAACACCGATGTTGATACGTCCCGCAGGCATCGAACCACGGAAATAGTGGAATGCCCAGTCGGTGTTCAGATAACCAATGCCGCCATACTGCGCAGTGCCGTACACGTTCCACTGTGCCAGTTCAGAATCTTTACCTGTGTCATACAGCGCGGCGTTGTGACCCACGTGATCGTTCCACGCACCGTGCAAGTCATAAGACATGATGTTGACGTAGTCGAGGTACTTCGTCACCGCCATGGTTTCCATGCCGCGCAGTAAGTAAGCTGAGGAAGGCGCCGCAATGGTCAGCATGTAGTGCGTGCCATCTTGCGAGCTGGCGACATCCAGTTTTTCACGCAGCACACGCATCAATTCGTGGTAGGAATTCATCAGGTAAGCACGACGAGATTCAGAGAAAGCTTTGTCGTCCGGGTTACCCGCGCCGGCCATCGACGTTGGGTATTCGTAGTCGATATCCAGACCATCAAAACGATATTTACGCATCATTTCTACGGCTGAATTGGCAAATGTTTCGATACCTTGCTGGTTGATTGAACCATCAGCATTGGTCGTCATGGTGTAGAAGCCGCCGTCCGCAACACGGTTACCACTGTTATCAAAATGACCGCCGGTTTCTGCCCAACCGCCAATCGAAATAAGCGTTTTCACACCGTATTTCTGCTTGTATGTGGCCAGCGCACCGAAGTGCCCTTTGAAGCCAAGTGTCGGGTCAATCTCAACACCATTCCACTCTTTGCCTACTGCTGCGTTATTCGGATCATTAACATCCCCGATGTTCACTTTGCCATCTGAACCGATACTGACGAAGGCATAGTTAATGTGTGTGAGCTGTTCCCAAGGAATATCTTTAACCAGATACGCCGTTTGATCGTCGTCTCCGGCACGCCAACTGGTGAAGTAGCCAATGACACGGCGTGGGTGGTCCGCGCCCATTTTCTCGCGGCCATCTTCATCGTAAACCGTACAGTAAGGTACGTTTACCCCTTCGGTTTGATACAGACCATCCGGACGACAATTACTCACCACAGGCCCTGCCGCCACGCTCAGAGTGCTTAGCGCCGAGTCAGTTGTCGCGCCCAGGTTGTCTGTTGCGCGTGCAAAGACTGCCAGTGAGCCAGATTTGGTCGTTGTGTAGTCGAGTGTGTAAGGCGCAGTGGCAGAGGTGCCAACCAGCGTGCCAGCCACATAGAAATCAACTTTATCTACCGTGCCATCAGCATCGGCCGCATTAGCGGTTAAGGTCACTACACCGCCGACATCGACGCTCGTCGCAGACAAGGCCAGGCTCACACTCGGAGCTTCATTACCCGGTTGTGTACTGTCACTGACCGATACCGTCACTTGGCTCGCAACGCTCGCCAGACCTTTATCATCATACGCAATGGCGCTGATTTGATGACTGCCTGTAACCGCTGTCCAAACAACGCTGTAAGGTGCTGACGTTGCCTGACCGACTACAACGCCGTCCACCAGAAAATCTACGTTGGCGACAGTGCCATCGCTGTCTGCTGCATTCGCAGCCAGCGTGACCGCATCACCCACCGTCAGCGCATCCGTTGCCGAAGGAGAAGTTAACGTTGCCGATGGCGCTTGATTTTCGCTGCCGCCGCCAGTCGTACAAGTGTCGAGAAGTTTCCACTGTGCGTAATCGCCCGAGAATTGCTCCGGGTCTTGGTTTTGAGTCCAGTAATTGGCCTGATAAGCTGACCCCTTGTATTGAACCTGATCACCGCCATTGTAAATGGTGCCAGCTTGCCACTCATTTAGCGAAGAACAATCCACCGCTGCATAGCTGTTGAACGCCATCAGGCACGAAGCCGTCAAAGTGCTGAGAGTAAAGATACTCTTCGTCACCTTAGCTCGATCTAAGCGCATTTTCATTTCCTTAAGTTATTGTTTCACGGGAATAAAGCTTTCAGTCCTTACTCTGAAAACTTTAATTTTTTTTCGTAAAACAACTTTAGGTGAGTTGGCGAATTTGGCACCGAGTAAAGTGCAAAACTTCAAAATCACTCGCAAACAGAACGCCAAATCACACAAATGTCACAGTGTTAATTTGCAGCAACAACTAAATTTTTGGTATTCATGGAAACAAAAAAAAGCCCGTATCTAACGATAAATACGGGCATCTCAATCAGGAGCACATTGAATGCTCTATAGGGGTAGGGGGAGTATGGTCGCGATGCAAATGTTAGAAAAGAGTAAACATTCGCAGATACACTTCCCCTTTTAAGCCGCTTTGGCACCTCGTGGCGTTTCATTAAAATGACGTTTATATTCGCGGCTGAACTGCGACGGACTGGTGTAACCAACTAAACGCGCCGCATCGTTCACCCGTTTGCCTTCAACCTGAATCAACTCTTTCGCTTTATTCAAGCGCACTTTTTTCAGGTACTGCAAAGGTGATTCCATCGTCACACCGCGAAATGCCTGATGGAAGGCAGAGACGCTCATATTGGCCTCTTCCGCCAGTAACTGCACCGTTAACTGCTGATCATATTCGCGGTGCACTTTGCTCAGCGCTTTCGCAACACGAGCGTAATGCCCCTCATGATGGGCCAGGTCGAACAAAACATGGCCTTCGCAACTGGTCAGCGCACGATACACCATCTCTTCCATCAGTGACGAACCGAGAATTTGCGCTTCCAAACCGTCATTAAGAGCATTCATTAATCGCTTACAGGTATTGAGCATCTCTTCACCCATTCGCACCGATTTCAGGCCACACTGATTCTCTTTATCCTGATTGCACGGTTTGAAACCTGCCTGTTCCAACATGTCGACCTGTTTAAGCAGAATCGAATGATCAATATCGATACTCAAACCCAACATGGGTTTGCCATCTTCGACAATCGCCTCGCATTCCAGCGGCATCGGAACGCCAACCACCAGATAGTCATTCGGGCCGTATTGCACCGGGTTGGGTCCGATGTGGATGTTTTTCTGCCCCTGACCGAGAATGATGATGCCCGACTGATAGATAAACGGACGACGCTGATTACCAGCACTGCTGCGATAAAACCAGACACCCGGAATCTCGGTTTCAGCAATGCCTTCTAATTGATGTAATGATTGACGCTCAACATACTGTTGCATCAGTTCAGCCAACTCAGTCATGCTTGTTCACTCCGTATTCAATATCGCGCCAAATTGCCACATCTTGTAGAAATAGGCAATTTATTTGCAGAAATCGCTCTATTAAGAGCAACAATCAAAGACTATTATGCATTTCGTAACTTCCTGAACATGTGTAGCGCGTGGATCAGGAAACACTGCCTTTGGGGGAAATTTCCCCCTTTTTTGATGCACGAGGTGAGAACAATGCAATTTACCTATGTTAACCCTACACGTATTCATTTTGGTCAGGCGCAAATCGCAAAGATTCAGAACGAAATTCCACAAAATCAAAAAGTTCTGGTGATCTACGGTGGAGGCTCGATCAAACGTAACGGCGTTTACGACCAAGTGGTTGCCGCGCTGAAAGACCACACTTGGGTCGAGTTTTCAGGCGTTGAGCCAAACCCAACAAAAGAAACGCTGGATAAAGCCGTCGCGATCGTCAAAGAACAAGGTATCGACTACATTCTTGCCGTTGGTGGTGGTTCAGTTATTGATGGTTCTAAATACGTTGCAGCCGCCGCCAAATACAACGGTGACGGATGGGATATTCTTACCGGCAAACACGCTGTGTCTGACGCTACATCAATCGGTGCGATCCTGACTCTGCCAGCAACCGGTTCGGAATCGAACTCAGGTGCTGTAATCACCAAAGCGGAAACGCAAGACAAACTGGCATTTATGTCTAAATTCGTGCAGCCAACATTTGCGGTAATGGACCCGGATGTGATGAAAACTTTGCCAGAACGCCAACTGATTAACGGTATCGTTGACGCTTGGGTACACGTATGCGAGCAGTACATCACTCTGCCAGCTGATGCGATGGTTCAAGACGGTTACGCGGAAACGTTGCTGAAAAATCTGCTAGTGCTGGGCCGTAACTTTGCAGGTCGTGACAACGATTCATGGCGCGCAAACCTGATGTGGACTGCCAACCAGGCACTGAACGGTCTGATTGGTACTGGGGTGCCACAAGACTGGGCAACTCACATGATTGGTCATGAACTGACAGCACTGTGGCATGTGGACCACGCTCGTTCTCTGGCTATCGTTCAACCTTCTTTACTGCGTAATCAGATTGAAGCGAAACGTGCAAAACTGGAGCAGATGGGTAAAAACGTATTTGGTCTGGAGCAGACAGCGGATCTCGCTGAACGCACCATCGATGCGATTGAAGCCTTCTATCATGAGCTGAATGTAGCGACTCAGTTTGCCGACCACGGCTTGTCTCACACTGAAGCGGTTGACGCGGTCATTGCTCAATTGGAAAGTCACGGCATGCTGAAACTGGGCGAAAACCACGCGATCACACTTAAAGAATCACGTGAAATTCTTTCCAGTGCTTTAGTGTAAGTCTCTGACAAAGCTAACAATAAGTTAAAGGCCTACTATAACCCTAGTATTCCTGTTAATATTTGGCAGCGCATTCGCGCTGCCTTTATTTTTTGGGAAATCACATGTGGCCAACCATCCTGCTGCTGTCTAGCATTCACCTGTTCACCATAGAACGCGGGCCGCGTTGGCTATTTTATGGCTCAAAGCCCCTACCCGTTTTATTGATGGCGGCTCTGATTACGCTCAATCCGACGGTGGATGCCAACCTTGCATTCTGGATATTCAGTGGTTTGATTCTCTCCGCCATTGGCGATGTACTGCTTTCTCTTCCCAAAGATAAATTTATCAGCGGCCTGAGCAGTTTCCTGCTTGCCCACATCTGCTATGTTCTTGGTTTTATTGGCATGGTGAACACCATATCCTGGTGGATACCCGTCATGATCCTGGCTCTCGGGATTCTGGCCTTTTTACTGCTCCTGCCTAACCTCGGCACCATGACGTTGCCCGTTGCCATTTACATTCTGATTATTGTTGCGATGGGCTCCGCCACCGCAGAATACTGGCTCAGTTACAACAGCAGTTCCGCCCGGCTGGCATTCACCGGCGCCTGCATCTTTATGGTGTCGGATCTGGTGCTGGCTATCGATCGTTTCCGCTCGTCGTCCAAGTTCTCGCGCCATGTCGTGATGTTCACCTACTACACAGCACAGGCACTACTCACGCTGTCGGTACTCGATTCCTGATCAGCCTTTTGATTTGAACTCTTCTTTTTCCAGACCGTGTTTTTTCATGCGCAGGTAGAGTTTCTTACGCGGGATTTGCAAGTAATTGGCCGCATCCGCTACGCGCCCCGAATAGAGAAACAACGCATCTTCGATAATCTGCTTCTCATAATCATCCACCAGCTCATCAAGCGGAGAGGTCATCTCCACTTGATTGTAAATTCGCTCTTTACCCGTCAGTTTAACGATGCCGATGGCATACAACTCCGCAACGTTGCGCAGCTCTCGAACATTTCCCGGCCATTGATGGGCACGCAGCAGCGCCAGATAACTGCTGTCAACCGAAGGCATTGATTTACCAAGCTTATGACAGCTTTGTTTGAGGAAATAATGGAATAACGCAGCAATATCATCCGGACGATGACGCAGCAACGGCACGTCAATCGTGCCTTGATTCAGCAGATAATAGAGCTCCGGCAGTAACCGATCCTCTGCAATCAATTGCTCCGGATCCGGCCCGATAATAGTTATCACCCGAACTTTCGGCATGCTCATTCGTTCCTGATGCAGCAAAATGCGGCTCAAATGACGCTGCATCGTTTCAGAGAGCTGTTCCACGTTATCCAAAACCAGCGTGCCACCTTGCGCCTGTTTAACTTTATCATCGAGTTGTTCGGTGCTGGTCTCTGCCGTCACGGCCAGTTCAATCAAAGGTTTGCTGTGCGCAGCAGAAGTAAGTTGGTGCACCAGATAGGCAATCGTATGACGCCCTACGCCGGATTCACCACAAATAGCGATGTGATTGTCCAACATCGCATACTGCGTCACATGCGAGCGAATACGCTCGATCTGGGCGGATTTGCCGACCAGTTCACGTTTCACGGTACGGACCAAAGAGATCTTTTGCTCGATGTAATGCCTGCGCTGCTCAATATGCTGCTTCACCAGCGTCAGCAATACAGGTGGATTAATCGGCTTTTCGAGAAAGTCACACGCGCCAAGTTTCACCGCTTCCACCGCCATAGGGATATCTCCATGTCCAGTCACGACAATCACCGGGATCCGCTCATCGATCTGCTTAATGGCTTTCAACACGTCCATACCATGCATCGTCGGCATGTACATATCCAGCAGCACCACGCCATTCCAGTCTTCAGAGAGCTGAGTCATAGCCTCAACAGGATCTAAATGCGCTTTTGAAGTCAGCCCGGAAATCGCCATCAGGTGCTGATAGGAATCGAGCACATCCTGATCATCATCAATCAATAACACCGTACTTTTAGTCATGCGCGAGCTCCAAAACCACCATTGCCCCTTTGTCTAACGTCGACGCCAGGTAAATATTGCCATTCATTTTTTCAATCAGGGACTGACAAATACTCAGCCCCAAGCCCAAGCCCACCTCTTTGGTTGAGGTGAACGGTGTAAACAGTTGTCCGACGACGTCATGAGCAAAGCCGGCCCCGGAGTCTTCAACCGCAATACGATGCCAGTGATCATCACTGCCAATCTGACTTAAGGTGACTCGTTTGACCTCGCTATTGCTGACGGCATCACAACCATTGACCAGTAAGTTAATCAACACCTGCTCCAATCCGAGCGCATCCCCCATAACGCGAAGATCCGGCGCAAGTTCTGAACTCAGCGCCACTTGCTGGCGCTTCGCTTTGGCCTGCACCAGAGTTAAGGCCTGCTCCACGACGAGTTGCAGACTGAGCGCTTGCAGCGGTTCGTCAACCCGGCTCTTGCGGGCAAAGTTACGCAGGCTATTGACGATTTTTCCCATTCGCTCAGTGAGGCTTTCAACCTGATCGAGGCTCATGGCTATTTGCGAATGTTCTGCCTGTTCCAGCGCCAAACGCGCGGTAAAAAGGTAGGTCGACATCGCACTCAGAGGCTGATTAAGTTCATGTGCAAGGCTGGTCATGGTTTGTCCGACTACCGCCATCTTTGCGGCCTGAATCAGTTCGTTCTGCGTGCGTTTCAAGTACGCTTCAGCACGTTCACGCTCTTCCACTTCAGCCTGCAACTGCTCGTTTTTATCGATCAGGTTACGGGTTTTCTCCCGCACCCGTTCTTCAAGCAGCCGATTGGCGTGTTCCTGATCCGTCACGTCGGTAATGGTTACAATGATCTTGTCGCTCAGGCCCTGATTGAACTTGCGCAGGTAAAGCCGCAGGTAATGCGGTTTCTCTTCGCAGCCTAACGACAGAGTCACGCTTTGCGCCCCTTTTCTAATCAGGTCATCATTGGGAGCAAACAGAGCTTCGATCGAGGCTCGCAATTTTTCAGGAAAACAGCGCCACAGTGTTTGTTGCAGCTTACCCACTTCCAGCTTCAGCGTGGCTTGAGCACTCGGGTTAGCCGATTCGATCACCCCTTGCAGATTGCAGGTGATCAGACTCGCCTGAGTATTGTTGATAAGGCTCAGTGCGTTGGTGCGCTCCATCTCTTCCACTTTGCGCCCGTACTCAATCAACTGTTTGCTGAGCTTGCCGATTTCATCTTTGCCATCCACAACAATAGGGTGCGACAAGTCATTGTGAATGATCGCATCCAGGCTATTACTGAGGTTGGCCAGCCGAGCCACAATGCGTCGTTTCACAAAGTAATACGCCAGAATCAGACTCAGGCAGATCGAAACACCAAAGCAGGCTAAGAGCACGCGGTTCCCTTCGCGGATCATCTGTGTGGTGTCGTTCTGCACATCGGTGAATGTATTGTCCGCCAGCTCGACCAGCTTGGCGATTTCCGCGTGCTGAACGGAAAGCTGCTGCTGAATGTTCTGCATCAGGTCATCAAGTTCATTGTTTAGCCGCACCATTTGGCTGATTCCCCGATGAAAAGGACCATCAATGACCAATAGCTCCGCCAGCTCGCCCAGCATCTGTTGGTAAGCAATCGAAGCTGGGATCTCGAAAATAGGCTGACTGGCGGTCTGCAGCTCTTCCAATCGGTATTGCAAAACCTTCATCCCGTTTTCAACCTGAGTCTGATGGCTGGCCGACATCAGTTCGCGAGAGAAGGTGTAAATCTGCGCTTCACTATCCAGCAGTGATTGGATCAAATTGATTTTAGCCAGCAACGCACCAGACATTTCCCCTGCGTCGCCTCGTTCCAGTTGCCATTGCAGTTCCTGACGCAGTGGCGTTAGCTCCCAGTTGATGTCCTGATGCGTCCATTGCAGTTGCTCGATCAACATATCGATTTGGCGTTGAACATCAATACGCTGCGAGACTAACTCGCTGTAGCGTTCGGTAAAGGTGCGTAAGCGTTGATAGCCAACGCGCAACGTTTGCACCTCACTGTCATTCGCGAGCGTATTCCACACCTGATCCATGACCAGAAAATCTTGTTGTAGCCGCTCTGTCTGAGAATCCAGCACCACCTTATTGGTGGCACTGCCGATTATTTGTATCCGACGGCGAATTTCAGAGCTGCGACTTTCGAGCACATAACTGGCGTTGAACTTCGGCACACTTTTTTGCAGCACTTCACTGACCTGCGATTCCAGTTTGTTCCAGTTGAACCAGGCAACCAGACAAACAGCAATCACCACCAAGGTACTGGCACCGAAGGCCAGCAATAAACGGGCACCAATGGTGTGAGACTTGGGTAAACTCATTGGCCCGATTCTCTCAGCAGTTGTTTGATGTCAGCATTGGCCCGGTTGAGCGAGACTTCCAACTGTTTTTTCCATTCGTGACTCAGCTTGGCCAGCAACATGGCTTTGTTCGCCTGCAATTCGGTATCCTGTTCATCGGCCAGCGGATAAATACTATTGATGACGCCGTCCAACGCCGATTCCGTAATAGGAACAGAAAACAGGCTGCGCTCTATCTGCTGCAAACGCGCTAATACTTCCGGCTGACTTTTAAACTGCTCGCGCGCATTGATGATCATCAGCCAGGTATCTTTCAGCGCAGGCAGACGTTTGGTGATAGCCAGATCAAACAGCAGGTTCATGCACTCTTCACGGCGCATCATCGTCGCCATCGACAGGCGAGTGAAACTGTCACTGAACAGCGAATCATCATTGACGCCATGTTTGGAGAAATCATTGGCGTCCATGTTGGCCTGCACCCCTTTTGACATCAAAAGATCAATAAAGGCCTTGGCGTAGACATCGTTCTGCTTTTGGCTGACCTGAGCGACATAAGTCGGCATCAGAGTAAACGCATCATCATAGGCAAAACTGACGTGCGGGAATTTGCGCTCGAGGATCAGAGCGTAACTGTCAATAGTCGGCCCGGCACCAAATTGGCCGCGCGCGATATAATCACTGACGCCAAAACTGCGGGAGGAGACAGTTCCCAGGTTGGCACCAACATTCATCAGTAAACGCCAGCCAGCTTCCCAGCCATATTTTTTCAGTACGCTTTCCACCATCAGTTGCGTGGTGCCCGAGCGCGCTGGCGTGCTCATCGTGACGTGGCCAAAAAACACCGGGTTGGCTAAATCCGCGAACGTCTTCGGCGTCGGCAGATGATGAGCGGCCAGATAATCTTTGTTCCAGGTGACACCCGCGCCGGAGTAACCAATGGTGACGACTTTATTGGTCGGCGGCAGCACAAACGGATGCAGCCAGTCCGGTGTCTGAAAACGATCGGGCAGGATTGCCAGCCGGCCACTTTCCGCCAACTGCTGCATCAGGTAAGGCGAGGAGCTCAGCACCAAGTCAATATTGTTGATGTAGCTCTTATTGAGCAACTGCACGCTCGATTGCGCCCGGCGGTGAACAATCTGAACATCAACACCTTCATATTGGCGGGTAAATTCCTCGATTAAGGGCAACAAAGGTTCGCGCGAAAAGGTGGTCAGGATCACCAATTCACGTTCACTGCCCACCGCCAATGAACTCATAAGCGAGCCCAGCACCATCACATGGCGCAGTCTCAACCCACTTCGAATCCCTCGGACGAAGCGATAAATCCCTAAGTTTTGTGCGTTCAATCAAATACCCGTCAATTCATCAAAATTTGCTTGGTCAGAGATTGAGTCAACTCTGACGCATCCACATTATGAATTTTATCAATATTTGGCGCATTGCCCCTCGTCAACTTCCCACTTTTGACCCGCCTGAGTACGTCAGTTGGGTCAGTTTTGCCCCAAATCCGCCATTTTGTACCTTGTGCGCAATTCACCAATGATGCTCCCGAAACACGTAATCCGCTTTATTGTTGTTACTTATGGAGAGCATTTATGTTCAACTTCTTTAAAACCCGCCCGGATCTGCCGTTATCGGACAGCTCCAGTGCGGAGATGCAAAAACGCTACAAAAGTTTTCAATGGCAGGTCTTCTCTGGCCTGATCTTTGGTTATGCTGTCTTCTACGTCGTACGTATGAGCCTTGGCGTGGTGAAAAAGCCGATGCTGGATGCAGGCATCGTCACTATCGAAGAACTGGGTATCATGGGTTCTGCGTTCTTCTTTACCTACGCATTCGGTAAGTTCCTCAATGGCTTCTTGTCCGACTATGCGAACATCGGCCGTTTCATGTCGATCTCTTTGATGTTCTCCGGTGTTACCGCCGTTTTCATGGGGATGAATACCGTCGGCTTCTTCTTCGTTCTGCTTTGGGGCTTGAACGGTTGGTTCCAATCTGTCGGCTCCGCACCTTCTTGTGTATCCCTGTTCCAATGGTTTTCGCCGTCACAGCGTGGTAGCCGTTACTCTATCTGGGGTGGTTCACGGAACATCGGCGAAGGTATTACCTGGATTCTGACAGCTTCTCTGGTGAGCTACTTCGGTTGGCGTGCAGGTTTCATCGGCGCGGGTATCGCAGCAGTAGTTGCAGCGCTAATTATGTTGAAGCTGTTGAAAGACCGCCCTCAAACTTACGGCCTGCCAGATCCCGCGTCGGCATTTGGTGAAGAAGCAGAGATCAAAAAAGCTTCTGATCCGAAAGAAACTCGCCGCGCGCAGATGTTCATTCTCAAACAGCCGGTGGTGTGGCTGATTGCTTTCGCTTGTGCTGCGATGTACATCTCTCGCTACGCGATGTCTTCATGGGCGGTTCTCTATCTGCAAGAGTCTAAAGGTTACTCACTGATTGACGCTGGCTTTGCGATGTCCATGTACCCAACGGCTGGTCTGGCGGGCGCAATTTTGTCCGGTATCCTGTCTGACAAAGTCTTCAAAGGTAACCGTAATATTCCTAACCTGATGTACGGACTGGCTAACGTGGCGGGTATGTGCCTGATGTTCTTCGGCCCGGACAACCGCTTCGTTGATGCAGCCGCGCTCAGCATGATCGGCTTCTCTATCGGTGGTCTGGTTGTCTTCCTTGCGGGCTTAATGGCGTGTGACCTGATGCCGAAAAACGCGGTGGGCGCAGTAAAAGGTCTGATTGGCCTATGTTCATACATCGCCGCTTCTGCGCAAGAACTGATTTCAGCGTCGCTGATCAAAATCACTGAAGTGGATGGCGTATCAAAGTACGACTTCAGCAGCGCGCAGTACTTCTGGCTGGCCGCAAGTATTGTCTCTGTTCTGCTTGCTCTCACCGTTTGGAATGCGAAGAAAGTGGTCGATATCGACGACGTTGAAGGCAAAAAGCTGCAAACCAGCACCGCTTCTTAATTATTGATCTTGCAGGGGCTTTGGCTCCTGCTCTTCATTTTTGTATTTTGTTTCGTCGTTATTAGGAATTACAGATGTGTAAAACCAAAATTGTGGCTACGCTAGGCCCTGCCAGTCAGAGTCGTGAAAAGCTGACTCAACTTATTCAATCCGGCGTCAATGTCGTGCGCCTGAACTTTTCACACGGCAGCGCAGAAGAACACATTGCCCGCGCCGAACTGGTGCGGGACATTGCCCGAACGTTGAATGTCAGTGTCGGAGTGCTGGTTGATCTTCAGGGTCCCAAAATCCGCATCTCCTGCTTTGAAAATGATGTGGTACAACTCACCGCTGGCGATATCTTCATATTGGACGGTCGATTGGGTCAACAAGCTGGCAATCAGCAACGTGTCGGACTCGATTACCCACAGCTGATTGCCGACTTAACGCCAGGCAACATCCTGCTGCTCGATGATGGACGCATTCAACTGGAAGTGTTGGACGTCAATCAAGCCGAACAACAGGTCACCACCAAAGTGCTCAACAGTGGCAAACTTTCTAACCGTAAAGGCATCAACCTGCTGGGCGGTGGCCTGTCTGCACCAGCACTGACGGACAAAGATAAACAGGACATCATCACCGCCGCCAAACTGAATGCCGATTTTCTCGCGATCTCCTTCCCTCGTAATGGTCAGGATATTGAGTACGCTCGCAAGTTAGCTCAAGACGCAGGCTGCTTTGCACAAATTGTCGCCAAAGTTGAGCGCGCTGAAGTGGTCAGCAGCCTCGAAGCCATGGATGACATGATTCAAGCTTCCGACGTCATTATGGTTGCGCGTGGCGACCTTGGGGTCGAGATTGGCGACGCACGTTTGCCAAGTGTGCAAAAAGCTTTGATTGCCCGCACCAAACATCACGGCAAGCCAGTGATCACCGCAACACAAATGATGGAATCGATGATTGAAAACCCTCTGCCAACGCGCGCAGAAGTGCTGGATGTTGCCAACGCCATTCTGGATGGTACAGACGCAGTGATGTTGTCGGCAGAATCGGCCGCAGGCCAGTATCCGGTCGAAGCGGTTCAGGCCATGGTTCGCATTGCGACGGGCGTGGAGAACGAAGCGTCTTGTGCTCAGGACTGCTGGGACAAGCTGCATCATCTGTGCAGCGATGCGGGTAAAAGTTTTGCTCTTTCATCGATGATTTCCGCCTCAAAAGTACACAAAGATCTTGGCGTAGCCATCATCACTCAAAAGGGTGAAACACCGCTTTTGATGTCTCGTTGCCAAAGCCAGGCAACCATTTGGGCTATTTCAGATAAGCCTGAGCTACTGAACAAACTGGCTCTGCTGCGTGGTGTCACGCCGATTTATTTGCCAAACATCAACCCAAATGCCGACCAGCTATCACAGCAATTGCTCAACGTGCTTCGCCCTCAAGCCGAGCAGAAGCAGATTTCGTCTATTTTGCTGACGCAACTGGAATCCGTTGAAGGGGTGGGCAGCGTGAATGTCTGCCGCCTGCTGAGCCTCACCACTCCCAAAGAATTAGCGGCTTAAATTGTAGGGTTTACCGCACTCGCTGGTTCACATAGTGACCACACCCTCCCCTGCTCCACAGGGTTTTGGCCTGCGCTTGTCGCAGGCCCTTTTTATGACCAGTTAATTTCTGCCTCTAGTGCAGCGAGCGAAGCGTCTATCGTTTGCTTAATTTCATCCAGCTTCTCACTCGCTCGTTGGCGTGGCGATGCAGCGCGCTCCACCTCCTCACACAATTTCATCAATTGTATTAAGCCCAAGCTTCCGGCCGATCCTTTGAGTTTATGGGCAGCCTGCTTGATCGCCTCTTCGCTGAGCGTTTGGTCAGCAAACTGCATCGATGTGTGCTGCGCGCCTTGTCGGAAATAGCGGACGATTTCGGCCATTTTCTCCATGCCAAGTACCTCAATATCGTCATGCAATTGCGCAGTATTGAGAATATTGTCCTGATGAGACTGGCTGTTTGTCGCCTTGTGCGGTGTATCGCTCAGCCTCAGTTGTTGCACCAGCATGCGTGCCAATTCTGACTTCACCAGCGGTTTGGGCAGATAACCGTCAAAACCGGAAGCGAGATAATGGTTCACTTCTTCATTAAATACGTGAGCCGACACCGCCACCATCGGTATCGGTGTTTGCCCTTGCTGCTGTTCCAGTGCTCTGAGCTGATTCATCAGGCTCACGCCATCTCCGTCTGGCAGATTGATATCAAGCAGCGCAATATCGAACCGCTGCTGGGCAAACACGCTCAACGCTTGTTTAGCATTGGCGGCGATCACCACTTGATGGCCCAGGCTATTAAGAAAACCTTCCGCCACCAACTGGTTAACATCGTTATCTTCGACCACCAACACCTTGACTGATGACGTATTGGTCAGCGGCACCTCCGCCGGTTCGGTTACCGCGTCTCCGAGTTCCAAAGGCAGAGAGAAGTAAAAGCGACTACCTTCATTGAGGCTCGATTCAACCTGCAGTTCACCTTGCATTGCTTCCACCAAGCGAGAACTGATGGCCAAACCGAGCCCTGTTCCGCCTTGAGTTGCAAGCCCAGCCTCCGCCTGAGTGAAGGCGTCAAACAAGGTTTGCTGATCGGCAGCACTGATGCCAATACCTGTATCGCACACTTCAAACAGCACGTTGCACTCGTCATTCGGGTCAGGATAAACCGCCAGGTCAACATGCCCTTGCGGCGTGAACTTAATCGCATTGCTCACTAAATTGTTCAGAACTTGTTGTAGACGGGTTTCATCCCCTTTCCAGTAATCCGCCAAATCCGAATCAATGTGCAGGTTGAGAGCTAAACCTTTTTCCTTCGCCCGGCTTTCCATCAGCTGATACACGCAGCGCAGCATGTGACGCAAATTAAAGCTGGCATGGCGAATCTGTAAATGTCCGGCTTCGATTTTTGAGTAATCCAAAACATCGTTAAGAATGGCCAATAAGTTCTGCCCGCTGCGGTCAATCACGTTGACATAATGACGCTGCGTGTCAGACAGCGGAGTATCTTGCAGCAGATGCGCGGTACCCAATACTCCGTTCATTGGGGTGCGAATTTCATGGCTCATGGTGGCGAGGAATACCGATTTAGCGCGACTTGCCTGCTCTGCATCCAGACGCGCTTTGGCATGGTTGAGTACTTCCTGATTGAGCTTTTGGTTCGTTTCGCGTAGCTGTAAGGTGCGCTCTTCAACCACATCTTCCAGATGCGCCTTGTGCTCTTGCAGCTCTCGCTTGGCCTTAACTTCGCTTTCCGCGACAACTTTCAGCGCTTTTGCGGTGTCACGAGCCGTCGCAATCGCGCGGCCCATTTCCGCCAGCTCATCATGGCCTTGCGTTTCCACTTCGACTTGTAATTGTCCTTTTGCGACCGAAAGCAGTGCCGATGTATGCCGCGCCAAGCGTTTAACCACCGATTGATACACCACGCGCCAGACAATGATCGTCGTGGCGATCAGACCAACTAAGCTCAGAACTGACAACGTCCATTGCGCCAGACTTAATGTCCGCGACAGTTCATACACCGCGGCAGTGGCCGACTGGTTAGACGTATCCACCAACTGGTTGACCCGCTGGTTCAAAGAGGCGAACTGGTCCAGCGATTGAGTGGCGAGATCCTGCGCGCGCAACGTACTGTTATGGCGTGCGATCAAATCATCAAACAGAGTCTGCTGCTGTTCCAATTGAGTGAGCAGCAGAGTCATCTGTTTGGAACGGGTTGGATCTTCAACCGCCTGGACGCGGCGTTGCATCACTTCAATATTGGTGACAAATTCCTGCTGAAGCGCGACGATACGCTGAATATCCGTGACGGTGCGGGTCTCTTCAATTTCATTAAGCACTTTGTAGGCCAGCAGATGTAATTCGTGCAGGCGTTCGGACAAATCCAAATCGACCTCGACCAAGGTATCGAGCGCCTTATAAACCTGCGCCGTGCGTTTTTCCTTTAGCAAATCGTAGATATGTGTGACATTGGCCACCGCCACTGTGCTGGTGTTGAGCACCTGCGTGCGGGTGAGCTGTTCAAGCTCTTGCGCCGAAGCGCGCATGTTGAGCGCCTGGTAGTTTAGCGTTTCCGTCAGCTGCAGTTTACGTTCAACTTCTTGTCCGAGCAGACCCAGTGTATCAATCACACTTTGCACATCCGCTTCCAGCGAGCTCAACAACTGAGTATCGGAAGAGTCCTGGCCCAGGGTTTTAACGTGTTCAAGCAACTGGCCGAGTTGTTCAAACAGGGTTTTACCAACCTGCTTACGCTGCTCTTCATTGGTAGCAGTAGAGAGCGTTTGCACCGAACCAATGATGCGATTACTGAGTTCGGCCACCTGACGCGCTTCCAGCATGGCCGGAATGGCGCTGTTGACGACCTGACGTTCGGTTTTTGAAACCTGCGAAAAACCCAACACGCCGATAATTGCGGATAGCAGCACCAGAAATGCCATCGCGATAAACGATAACAATAATTTACGTCCGATGCTGGTTTTGCTGATTCGCATATTGTTGACCTGCTAAGTCGCTTCTTTAAAGGGTGGGAATAGGCTATATTTTGCAGTGTTTACCACTGTTCGCCAATGAATAACCTCATGCTTTATCCGTTTTTTTCTCGCTTGTTTCACACACTGTTGATCCTCGCCTGCTCTGCCTTCAGTGGAATAGCGGCTGCGCAACCTAAAGTGTGCGCTCTTTATCCGCATCTGAAGGATTCCTACTGGTTGTCGATCAACTACGGCATGGTTGATGAGGCGCGCAGAGAACACATCGAACTCAAAGTGCTGGAAGCTGGTGGCTACCCAAACCAACTTAAGCAGCAGCAACAGATCAAAGACTGTATTGAATGGGGTGCCCAGGCGATTCTGCTTGGCACGGTATCGCCCAATCTATACCAGCATGACTTGAGCCAATTGACTGGCGAAGTGCCCGTATTTGCCACCGTCAACCATCTGATTTTAGACGATACTCAGCGTTCGCATCTCAAAGGAGAAGTGGGCGTCGACTGGTACTGGATGGGGTATTATGCTGGCGATTACCTCGCCAAACTTCATCCTCAAGGCAGTGGAATTACGCATATCGGATTGCTACCCGGACCAGAACAGCGTGGCGGTACGAAACCCATGGTACAAGGTTTTTATGATGCGATTCAGCGCAGCGATATTCGCATCGACATCACTCTGTGGGCAGATAACGACAAAGAGCTGCAACGCAATCTGGTACAACAAGTGATCGAACAGCCAGGTATTGATTACATCGTCGGCAGCGCCGTTGCGATTGAAGCAGCCATCAGCGAACTCAGAAATGCTAACAAACAACAGCAGATTCAGTTGGTATCAACCTACCTCAGTCACGGCGTCTATCGGGGACTATTGCGAGACCGCGTGGCGTTCGCTCCAAGTGACAGAATGGTCGAACAAGGACGCTTATCGGTTCGTCAGGCCGTGCACTATTTACGCGGTGAATCGTACCAACATCACGCGGCACCAGAGATCGCCAAACTCACCCCAGAAACGCTGAGTGAGCAGATTATTGCTGAATCGTTATCTCCATCAGAGTTCAGGCCAACTTTTGAAGTAAAAGTCGTTGAATAGCCAAGCGCTTTTGGTTATTACACACCAAGATAAGAAACATTAGGAATGGAACCAATGAAAAAAACAACGCGCACGATGGCGGCGAGCAAACACGTCGCACTGGTTGCTCACGATAACTACAAAGGCGAGCTGCTGCGCTGGGTGCAAGAAAACCGCGAAAAACTGGAGAAACATTCGTTGTACGCAACGGGCACCACGGGTCACATGTTAAGCAAAGAGACCGGATTGGCGATCACCAGTATGATCAGTGGTCCGATGGGAGGCGACCAACAGATTGGCGCACTGATTTCTGAAGGTAAAATCGATGTGCTGATTTTCTTTTGGGATCCACTCAACGCGGTACCGCACGACCCGGATGTCAAAGCGCTTTTGCGTATCGCCAGTGTGTGGAACATTCCGGTTGCCACCAACCGTGCCACCGCCAAGTTCCTGTTCAACTCTGAACTGATGGCACAAGACGTCGACATTGAAATTCCCGATTACCAAGCTTACCTGGCTGATCGCACATAAGAAAATCCCCTCAATTGAGGGGATTTTTGTTTAGCAGTGCGCCAGAAACTCAATGGAAGTGATCACGTGGCAGCCTGCCGCTTTCATCGCAGCCAAAGCTTGCTCAGAATCTTGCGGCGACATATTCACGCCGCGGCATGCATCTTCAATCACTGAGGTCTGAAAACCGAGTGATGCCGCATCCAGTGCCGTGAACTTCACGCAGTAATCTGTCGCTAAGCCAACGATGTAGACTTCACGAATCCCTTTATCTTTCAGGTAATCCTCCAACCCTGTACTTTGCAGACGTTGGTTATCAAAAAAGCCGCTGTAACTGTCGATATCCGGATTCGTTCCTTTGTAAACCACGTAATCAATCGCGTCGGTATTCAAACCGGGAATAAACTCCGCCCCGGGTGTTTTCTGTACGCAATGATCCGGCCACATGATTTGGCTGACACCTTTAAGATCAACCACTTCACCAATCGATTTGCCTTGCACGGAAGCAAAGCTGGCATGCCCGGCTGGGTGCCAGTCTTTCGTCGCGATAACGTGTTCAAAGTGAGGCAAAAGCCGGTTTATCACAGGGACAATTACATCACCTTCTGGCACAGCCAATGCCCCACCCGGCGCAAAATCATTTTGCACATCAACTAAAATCAGCGTCTTGCTCATCATGTGTCCTTATTTGATAAAGATGTACGTTATTTCTGTTTCACCACCGGATAGTCGCTGGCCAAGAGCTCCTGCACAAACGCAGAACCATTGCCACTGTGCGTTATCCATACTTTCTCTTTCGCACGAGTCATCGCGACGTAAAACAGGCGACGCTCTTCTGCATAAGGGAAGCTATCATCAGACTGCGTCAGTGCGCCGTCGAGATGTAAACTTTTCACTCTGGCCGGGAACTGTCCCTCATCAACCGCCAACACAATCACATAGTCGGCCTCTTTGCCTTTACTGGCGTGGCAAGTCATAAACTCAATGCGCAGCGACAGGTAATGGTTTTGCCAGTCACGTAATAATTCTGGTTTGTGGTAGTGATTGCGGCCAAGCAGCAGGACCGTTTTCATGCCGCTCGCTTGGCGGTTAAGTTGATCGAGCACTTTTTCGACGTGATTGCTTGGCGCCACATACACCGCTTTCTGTTTTTGGGTTTTGAAACTGTTGAGCTCTTTCGGCAGTTGACTGGGGTTTTCCTGCACAAACCGGTTGGCAACGCTGCCAATTTGGTCATTAAATCGATAAGTGGTATCGAGATGATGGATCGTCGAATGCGGGAAACGCGCAGAAAACCCCGTCGTCAAATTGACATCAGAACCGGCAAACTGATAAATAGACTGCCAGTCATCACCAACGGCGAACAAGTTAGTAGCATCCGGTTTCTGCTCACAAAGAGACTGAATCAGTTCTAAACGCTGCGGCGAAATATCCTGATACTCATCAATCATGATGAACTTCCACGGACTATTGAACTTGCCTTTTCGGACGTAATCCGTTGCGCGGCTGATCATGATATTGAAATCGATCTGATTGCTTTCTTTAAGCATTTGCTGCCAGGCCTGATAACAAGGCCAGGTCAGCGACAGTTCGCTGTTCAACCGAGCGTAATCAGGATGTTCAACCAACCGTTGCAATATCTCTTTCTTACCGATACTAAGCTGCGCCAACTGATCCAACTGTTTTTCCAGCCACGCAATCAGTTTCGGGTTCTCGACATGGCTGCCCAGCTCATCGTCTCCAGCCAGATAAGCAATCGGCCATTTCGCCAGATGCTTCTGCCAGCGTTTGAAGTTGGTTGGCGTCATCCAATGGCGTTTGAGCCAATCGATGCACCACGCCTTTTTGAGCTTATCGTCCAGTGCAATCGGGGAAATCACCACGCTTTGCTCTTCCACCTGATTAAGAATATACAGTCCCAATTGATGGAAAGTGTTAACACGTGCCTTTTCAGCCGCCAAGCCAATCTTATCGCTCAGACGCTGCTCCATTTCTTTTGCTGCATCGCGGCCAAACGCCACCAACAAAATGTCTTCCGCATTGGCCAGATGGCTTTGCAGCAAATACGCAACCCTTGCCGTCAATACGCTGGTTTTTCCTGAGCCGGCACCAGCCAACACCAAGTTGTGATCGTCATTGAGCAATACAGCTTGCTGCTGCGACACATTGAGCGGTGACGATTCCAGTTTGGAGAACAGCACTTCCCAGTTCAGCCGCTCGTTTTCAATCCAGCGGTGGTTACGCTCTAACAGCGATTCACTGGTATCAAGCAGCCAGGGCGAGAGATGTTCAATATGCTCTGGCAGGCGTTTGTGCGCCTCTTCGAGAGTCATGCCCATGGTTGCCAGATCGTCAAAAACAGACGTCACCCAATTGTCGACCAAAGAATGGGGGAGAAATGACGGTAAACGCTGCAAATGAATCAGTTCATTTTGCCATTTCGGTAAGTAGTGACTGAGCTGCTCGCATTGACGGTTATGCCATTGCTGATAAATAGCAACCAGCTTATGCGCAAACTGGCGACATTCCGGCCAAGGTAATCCCTGTACCAACCAAGAGCGTTGCACACCGAGTTCTTCGTGGGCGTAGAATTGAAGCGCGCCCCAAACGAGCCCGCGATGAATTTTAATCTGCCCATTCCAGACGTTAAACGGAATACGTTCTTCACTGAGGTGCGACGAGAGCACAACCAGCTCATCTTCAAGCTCAACTTGATGATATTCGTTAGATATAAAAAATTGTGCAGTCTTCTTCGCACTTAGCTGCATTGATTATCACTCACCGATTTCGTTGCGCACAATAATAACCTAAACGACCATTGCTATGAAAAATTAATGTCAATTGTTTGATTAGACAACAACCACAACCTGCTATTAAACAAGATGTTAAGCCTGATTTTCTGAAGGAATCGGGAAAAAAAAAGCCCACCAATGGGTGGGCTTTGTCTATCAGTTATTATCTTGCTTGATAATATCGTGCAGCAGATTCGTTATCTGTGTACCTGAAGAGCTATCACTGATGCCAAATTCGGTCGCGCCATTATTCAATACAATCGATTGAGTATAGTTATTGCCTTCAATTTTAAGCTCAAGCTCAGTTCCGTCGACTTTTACCTCAATGTGTGACAACAGATCTTCCATCGAACTGTAAGATGTCTCGTCCAGCATCTGTGACAAGTCAATCTTATCGCCAGAATGGAAGTCAGTAATGACATCCATATGGGTCTTAAATTGATCTTCAGCTTTGGCAGCACCTTCACCACCGAAGACAAACAGATCATCACCATCACCACCCGTCAGAATGTCGTTGCCATATCCGCCGATGAGAATGTCATTCCCCGCACCACCGTTTAGTGTGTCATCACCACCTTGGCCATAGAGGATATCGTTACCATCGCCGCCATTTAGGATATCGTCACCACCACGACTATCACCGGCGACGTTAAACAGTTCATGGTTGTCTTTGATGAACTCATAGATATCAACCTGAGACGGTGTAGAACCATCACGCAACTCAAGGAATGTCACCAGAGCGTCATAACCCGCACCATCGGCTAAGTCGGAAGGTTTATCCGGGTTACCATCTTGCCCCCATGGTAGCTCGTCAGTATTAATTGAGTCGCCAAACAGGATATCGTTACCTTCGTTACCGTTGACCGTATCGTTGCCCATCTCCGCAATATCAGTGATGGTTTTACCACCTTGCAGAGCAGCCTGAAGATCCTCGGCTGAATTTACAATTTGGACTTCGCCAGCCAACGCATAAGTCGGAGATACAGAGTATATATTGTCAATTTCAGCCCAAGCACTCTGCCATGTAATATGACCGTCTAGTGAAAATTCGAAGAAGTATCCATCTTTTGCCAGATCGGATACTGACACACTACCACTAGAGTCAAGAGATCCTGAAGCCACCAACTGATAAGAGTCATTATAGAGTTTCCAACCAAATGTACTGTTTACGACTTTTACGTCAAACTTAATTTCCGATTCGCCGTCATCCAGATATTTGATAGTCGAACGATAGACAACGGGAATAGTGTTGTCATTAGTATCCATATCCGACATAACAAGACTGTTGTGTCCTTTGTACACTTCACCATTACCATCGCCACTAACCACATAGCCTTCTATAGAGTTATTAAATTTGTAGAGGAAACTCGTAGAAGCAAGGCTATCTACACTCTGCATTTCTGTCGTATTGGTATTATCAAAGAACTTCAAAGTATCTTGCGAAATATTATCACCAATGCCGATTGCCATGACTGTCGACTTGCTACTCAACTCTGCGAATTCATCCAAAGCGCTTTGTAGGGTACTGCTATTAGGCTCACCATCGGTCAGGAAGAAAGTCAGATTCTGGCCGTCATTGCTTAAGCTATCGAACCAATCATTCGCAGCTTTCATCGCAACATAATAATCAGTACCGCCATCCGCATTGAGTTGAGTCGTAATCTGATTGATGAGGTCAGTGTAGCCCTGTGTGTTCGGTTGCAAGTCACTGACTTCAAAAGACACATCAATATAGTAATCAAAACCAATAAGCTTAAGGTTGATTGTTCCGTCGTGTTGACTGATCTGTTCAACCAGATTCACCAACGCTTCTTTAACGACATCTACACGTGATTTGCTGTAATACCCACCATCGATCGAGTCATCCATACTGCCCGATGTATCGATGACCAGCGCTATGTTGTAATCCACACCAGGCTGAACGCTGACAACATAACCGCCAATATCGCCCATCAGGACATCGTCGCCTTTGCCACCATTTACAGTGTTATCACCGTTAGGTGCGCTATCCGGCAGGCCAACGGTACCAATGTCTGTTGAAGCATATTTAGGCAGATCCGCAGCTTGGCCGTTGCTATCGACTTCCTGAGCACCAACCGTAACTGAAAGATCTGGAGAAGTACCCGCTGGAGCCTCTACGACTAGCGTGACTTTACCATCAGAATCCAATGCGCTTGCCGGAATACTCCAGCGGCCGTTACCAAGATCCTCACCAATAGACAACGTCACGCCATCAGGCACACCGGATACAATAACCTCCGTGATCACTTCGCTGCCATCAGCATCGTTAAGATCAACATCGATGTTCAATTCAAGAAAATCAGTAACTTTAGTCAGAGTACCATCATGAATTTCGTACTTGCCATCGTTGAGGTACAGAGTTTCGATGCTATAAAAATCGTGATACGCATCGTTACCTTTATACTTAAAGGTAAAATCTGCCTGTGGTGCTAGCGGGTTGTCGCCTTGGGCAATAAAGACAAGATCCGACAATGAAGCATTCAAATAAGCCGTATCGTTTCCTTCACCGCCATAGTATGTTGTTGTGGCTTCTATCGAAGTAGAAATCAACACATCATCACCACTGCCACGCTCATCACCGTACATCACTAAGTTAGTAACGTTGCCACCAATCAAAATATCCGAACCTTCATGACCGAAAATCTGTTGGGTTGAGTCGTCTCCAATCAGGATATCGTTGCCTGATGTACCAGTCGTTCCCGCATCTGGGTTATTCGCGATAATGCTTTCAATGTAATCGGACACGTAATGGTCACTATTGCTGAGCGACGCAGTTACCAATAGACCATCAGAAATAGGCGCAACGTGGACAGTTACGGTAGCAGTATCCGTCAACCCATCACTATCCTTAACGGTATAAGTAAACGTGGCGTCGCCATCGAAACCTGGCGCAGGCTTAAAGCTAATAGAGCCATCATCATTCAATGTCACAGTGCCCGTCGATGGAGAATCGACCGACGTGATTTCCAATGTGTCACCGTCAGGGTCAGAATCGTTTGCCAACAAGACTGAAGGATCGATAGTCAGACTTCCGTCTTGAACCATACATAACTCATCGCCCAACACCGGCGCATCAAGCAGTGGAGAGAAGCCACCGACCAAAGCGCCATCTTCATACTGTCCAATCGCAACATCCAGAACAGCATTGCCACCTTGATCCCAGTACACAATTTCAACGTTATGGTAACCATCAGAACTCAATGTAAAAGTGTCATGGACACGCTCGGTCGTAGACTGAATACCGTCGTACTGAGCAACCACTTGACCATCGACTTTAATAAAGTAACCGTCGTCCGCATTCACTTTCAGCGAATAAGTCCCTGCAGCCAAGTAAACCGCACCAGTCAGCAACATCACGCCATCGGTGGTGTTGCTCGGTACAGAACCCTTCATCGAGCTCGCGTCAGAACCTAAGAAATCTTGCAGCTGCGAATTGGACGTTAACCCACCATTCTGATTCCCGTTGCTTAACTGGTAATCAATGTTAGACACATCAAACGTCACGTCCGGCTGATTTTTAGCAATAAGATCCAGAGCATCTGCTATCGAATCCATGTTACCCAAACCACCAGTCCGCTCGTCGTACGCATAATATTTACCCGAGAAGCAGTGGTTACTGGTTGATGTATCGTCTTGGGCTATAGGGGCCACTATATAACCACCGTCTTTATGGTCACCGCTCGCCTCGGTCGTCGCCGTGAACGCGTTGCCCGCTTCATCGGTGCCACTCACGCTCGCCACGATGGTGCTGTCCGCATCCGCCACAAGGTCACTGCCTTGCACATCGATGC
>NZ_JACDWZ010000026.1:0-75118 GCF_016464285.1 Vibrio sp. bablab_jr001 | reverse complement strand
TGGTCGAACTGCTGAACCAGCATCTCGTCTTCGTGACCTTCAACGAATGAATCGCCGATAGAATCCGCAGTACAAGCGCCTGCAGTGATTAGACCCTGAGTTTGACCTTCGATAGAGATATAACATGGAGTTGGCATTGCTAATTCCTTTCTAACTGTTTGTTTACCAGACAACCTTTATCTACAAGGCAACTAGATAAACGTTCGTGATGTAAGTGCGCTGGGCGCGAATTCAGTGAGTAAGGGAGCAAAGTCGATGCCACTTTGGCATTCCATTAAAATCAATCAGTTATATTTAAATTATTGCTATTAGAGCAACAAACTGCCTTTGTGCAAGCAAGATCTTGCTTATCGGGCAAGGTTCACGTCGCTGGTTCAGGTAACGAAAACACCGACTCAGGCCACTTGTTAATCTGTAGCACGTTGGTACACTTCTCTCTCATTTTTCGTCAAGGAAGGCTATTCTCATGAGCGCATTCGATAAATTAGTTAAACACTCTAAAAAGGTTTCTCACTTCAATCATTTGTCTGCCATCTGCGGCTGGGATCAAGCAGCGGTGATGCCAACGGGCGGCGCTCAGGCACGTTCAGAAGCGATGGCTGAGCTCTCTGTTCATATTCATGGTTTGATGACACAGCCGCAACTCAGTGACTGGTTTGCCGAAGCAGAAGCGGAAAGCCTCAATAGCGAACAAACCGCTGCCCTGCGTGAAATGAAACGCCATTGGCAACAAGCCAATGTATTACCTGAATCGTTGGTCGAAGCCAAATCGTTGGCTGGCTCGAAGTGTGAGCATGCCTGGCGATCTCAACGCAAAGCAAACGACTGGGTCGGTTATGAAAAGAACTGGGCCGAAGTAGTTAGATTATCTCAAGAAGAAGCACAAATCCGCGCTGAAGCGACTGGCACCACACCTTACGATGCGATGCTGGAACTCTATGAACCCGGCACGACGACTGAATCTCTGAACCGCGTGTTCAGCGATGTAAAAAGCTGGCTACCAGAGATGATCGATCAAGCGATTGAGAAACAGCGTTCTGAATCGGTGTTAGAGCCTAAAGGTTACTACCCAGCACAGAATCAGAAAGCGCTCGGCCTTGATGTCATGAAGCTGCTTCAATTCGATTTCGACCATGGTCGTTTGGATGAAAGTGTCCACCCATTCTGCGGTGGCGTGCCAAGCGACGTACGTATTACCACTCGCTACAACGAAACTGAATTTGTACAGTCACTGATGGGTATCGTGCATGAAACGGGTCACGCTCGTTACGAGCAAGGATTGCCAAAACATCTGGCAGGAACTCCGGCAGGTGAAGCGCGTTCGATGGGTATCCATGAATCACAATCCCTGTTCTTTGAAATGCAGTTGGGTCGCAGCCCGGCGTTTATCGATCACTTAGCGCACCTTGCTGCTGATCACTTTGGCGCTCACAATGACAAAGTGTTTAAAATCGACAACATTCAAAAGCTGTATACACGCGTGAAGAAAGACTTTATTCGTGTCGATGCCGATGAACTAACCTACCCTGCACACGTTATTCTGCGTTATGAAATTGAGCGCGATCTGATGAACGGCGTGATCAAACATACCGACGTACCTGAACTGTGGGACGAGAAAATGCGCGCGTCTTTAGGCCTCAGCACCAAAGGCAACGATCAGAACGGTTGTATGCAGGACATTCATTGGACAGACGGCAGCTTCGGCTACTTCCCAAGCTACACCTTGGGTGCGATGTACGCCGCTCAGTTTATGGCAACCATGAAGCAGAGTGTTGATGTGGACGCGGCAATTCGCAGCGGCGACCTGTCTCCTATCTTCGCTTGGCTACAAAGCAACATTTGGAGCAAAGGCAGTCTGCTAACAACAGACGAGCTCGTTAAACAAGCGACAGGTGAGACGCTCAACGCCAAGCATTTCAAAGCTCACCTCGTACAACGTTACATTGCTTAAATCTGTCTTAGGCCACAACGATCACCACCTTCACAGAAGGTGTTTAGGGATAGAAAATAAAAAACCAGCCAAAAGGCTGGTTTTTTCATTGAGTTTTAACGTCGACTTATAGGAAGTGGAACGTTGCGTTCAGGCTGAACGTATCGATGCTGTCTTTGTCCAGCTCGTATTTGTGGTAGCTGGCACCAACAGAGAATGGGCCCATGATGAAGTATTCAGCACCAACACCGTACATGATATCGATGTCGTCATCTTTGTTACCGTTTACTTCCGTTTTCCATGAGTGCAGACCACCACGTGCATAGACGTGCAGAGGACCAAAGTCGATGCTTGGCTTCAGTGCAAAGTAAACGGTTGATGCAGAGATGTCTGAACCGTTGTCTTTAAAGTCACCAAAATCGGTATAACCTGCTTCAACACCGATGAATGGCAGAATGCCAGTACCAGCGTGAATGGTGTAAGAAGTACTAGTGTCGCCTTTGTAATCCGCCTGACCAACAGACGCACCACCGTAAATCCAAGAGTCAGCCAGCGCTGTTGAAGATACACCGATCAGAGCCAGTGCCAGTAAAGTCTTTTTCATGATTAACCTTCTCATCGTTATGAGGCAATGCTCCCTGCGGCCATTCATTGCCATGTTGCGCCAAATTATAGTGATATTGATAAGCTATGCAAATACTGTACCCGGGTTAGCGTCAGAAACCCGGGCCAGGGTTAACAGGCATCGATGGCGTTTTTCACACGCTTATCGGATACCGGATACGGCGTACCCAGCTGCTGAGCAAAGAAGCTCACGCGCAGCTCTTCCAACATCCAGCGGATCTCCTTCACGTTCTCCGGCACGACCATGCCTTTCGGGATCTTGTTCAGCAGTTCCTGATAGTCTTTCGCCACCGACTCGATCTTCAACATGTGCAAACGGTCTTTGTTCGGGTCAATCGGCAGTTTTTCCATGCGGCGTTCTATGGCCTTCATGTAACGCAGAATGTCCGGCAGACGTTTCCAGCCACACTCTGTCGCGAATCCTTTGAAGATAAGCCCTTCAATTTGCGCTTTGATGTCAGAGAGCGCAAACGCCATGGTGAAATCGATTTTCCCTTTCAGGCGTTTGTTGATGTTATAAGCGGTGGTCAGAATGGTTTCCACTTGTTTGGCGATATCCACCACAGTGTCACCCAGTTCTGCGCGCACAAACTCTTTCAACGCTTCAAACGCTTCCGGTTGCCACGCCATACCACCATGCTGCTCGATCAGTTTGTCGATGCCACACGCAATGCAGTCATCAATCAGATCCATCACTTTGCCATACGGGTTGAAGTACAGACCCAGTTTGGACTTGTTCGGCAAGTTACTGTGCAGATATTTAATAGGCGACGGCACGTTGAGCAGAATTAAGCGGCGCTGGCCTTCACGCATGGCATTATTCTGCTCCTGCTCGGTCTCGAACAGTTTGATTTCTACACTATCTTTGTTGTCCACCAGCGCAGGGAACGCTTTGACTTCAAAGCCGCCACGTTTTTGCTGATAGACGCGTGGCAGTTCGCCAAACGACCAGGTGTGCAGGTTTTTCTGCTCAATATCATCGTCAGCGACCTGCGAAAGTGTTTCCTGAACTTTCTCTTTCAGACCTTCTTTCAGTTCGTGCAGATCTTTATTTTCATTCAGCTTGCGATTGCGATGATCAACGGCGCGGAACGTGACTTTCAGATGGTCAGGCACTTGTTCCCATTTCCAGTCGTCGCGCAATACTTCCACTCCGGTCATCCGGCGCAGCTCTTTTTCGAGCGCATCCAATAGCGGCGCTTCCATTGGCTTAACACGTGCGAGGAAGGCATCGGCGTAGTTTGGCGCTGGCACAAAGTTTTTGCGCAGCGTTTTTGGCAGCGACTTAATCAGGCTCACCACCAATTCATGACGCAGGCCCGGGATCTGCCAGTCAAAGCCTTGCGGTTCAATCTGGTTCAGGATTGGCAACGGAATATGAACGGTGACACCGTCACTGTCATCGCCCGGCTCAAACTGGTAGCTCAGCTTGAGTTTAATGCCGTTCTGATGCCAGAAGTTCGGGTAATCCAGATCCGTGATGTGGCTGGCGTCGCCCTTAAACAGCATCTCTTTTTCAAAGTTAAGCAGCTCTGGATTTGCTTTACTTGCCCCTTTCCACCAACTGTCAAAATGACGGCCTGAAACCACGTCCGTCCCGACACGTTGATCGTAAAACTGGAACAGCTCTTCATCGTCGACCAGAATATCGCGGCGGCGAGATTTATGTTCAAGCTCTTCCACTTCCTGCAGCAATGCACGGTTTTGTTTGAAGAAAGCGTGTTTGGTTTCCCATTCGCCTTCCACCAGAGCGCTGCGGATAAAGATTTCACGGCTAAGCGGCGCGTCGATATTGCCATAGTTCACCAGACGTTTCGGAACAATCGGCACTCCGTACAGCATCACTTTTTCATACGCCATGACTGCCGCACGTTTTTTCGACCAATGCGGTTCGCTGTAGCTACGTTTGATAAGGTGCTTAGCCAGCGGTTCAATCCATTCCGGTTGAATCTTCGCAACCATGCGCGCCCAGAGCTTAGAGGTTTCGACCAGTTCAGCCGCCATGACCCACTTCGGCTTTTTCTTGAACAGACCTGATGCCGGGAAGATATTAAAGCGCGCGTTGCGAGCACCGTGATACTCGTTTTTCTCTTGATCTTTCGCGCCAATGTGCGACAGCAGGCCAACCAGAATCGCGCTGTGCACGCCTTCGTAGCTACCCGGTTCATCGTTCAGTTTGTATTCCATTTCGCGCATCGACTGATGCAATTGGAAATACACATCCTGCCATTCGCGAACACGAAGATAGTTTAGGTAATCCTGCTTACACTGGCGGCGGAAATGGTTGCTGCTCAATGCCTTTTGCTGCTGCTTGAGGTAATCCCACAAATTCACCAGCGTAAGGAAATCCGACTCTTCGTGGTGGAAGCGGCGATGTTTGTCATCCGCAGATTGCTGTTTGTCGCTCGGGCGCTCACGCGGATCCTGAATCGACAAACCCGAGGCAATCACCATCACTTCTTTCAGACAGCCAAAACGCGGTGCTTCGAGAACCATGCGCGCTAAACGCGGGTCAATTGGCAGGCGAGCCAGTTTGCGGCCGACTTCAGTCAGACGTTTCTTCGGATCGTTGGCATCAGCATTGATGGCGCCCAGCTCTTCAAGCAGGCGCACGCCATCCTGAATGTTGCGCTTATCCGGCGCTTCCACAAACGGGAATGCTTCAATGTCGCCCAGTCCCAGCGCAGTCATTTGCAGGATAACCGACGCTAAGTTGGTCCGCAGAATCTCAGGATCGGTAAACTCCGGACGAGAAACAAAATCGTCCTCGGAATAAAGGCGGATACAGATGCCTTCTTCCACACGACCACATCGACCTTTACGCTGGTTGGCACTTGCTTGTGAAATCGGTTCGATCGGCAAACGCTGCACCTTGGTGCGGTAGCTGTAGCGGCTGATACGCGCCGTACCCGGGTCAATCACGTATTTAATGCCCGGTACGGTCAGCGACGTTTCTGCTACGTTGGTGGCCAGAACAATGCGTCGGCCCGAGTGAGGCTGGAAGATCTTATTCTGCTCACCCGCCGACAAACGGGCGTACAGTGGCACAATTTCCGTGTCACGCAGTTTTCGTTTGGCCAGCGCGTCCGCGGTATCACGGATTTCACGCTCACCGTTCATGAAGATCAGAATATCGCCCAGACCTTCATCGCACAGTTCATCAACCGCTTCGAAAATGCCTTCCAGCTGGTCGCGATCACTTTCATCTTCGCCTGCAAGCGGACGATAGCGCGTCTCCACCGGGTAAGTACGACCGGATACTTCAATGATCGGTGCGCCATTGAAATGGTTAGAAAAGCGCTCTGGATCAATGGTCGCAGAGGTAATGATGATTTTCAGATCCGGACGACGCGGCAGCAGTTCTTTCAGGTAACCCAGAATGAAGTCGATGTTAAGGCTGCGCTCGTGCGCTTCATCGATAATGATGGTGTCGTACTGATTAAGAAAACGGTCGTGCTGAATCTCCGCCAGCAGAATACCGTCGGTCATCAGTTTGATTTGAGTCTGGTCAGAAATCTGGTCGTTAAAACGTACCTTATAGCCGACAAAGCCACCCAGCTCAGTTTCCATCTCTTCCGCAATGCGGTTGGCCACCGAGCGGGCTGCCAGACGACGAGGCTGAGTATGACCAATCAGACCAAATTTTCCGCGCCCAAGCTCGGCACAGATTTTCGGTAGCTGCGTGGTTTTACCTGAGCCAGTTTCACCTGCGACAATCACCACCTGATGCTCTTCAATCGCCTTAGCAATGTCGTCACGTTTTTGGCTGACTGGCAGCAGTTCCGGGTATTCGATTTTGATTTTTTGAGCCATACGCTGCTCAACAGTCATCATCGACTGCGCAATCTCGAGCGCGATTTCGTCAAACACAGCGTGGCGCGCTTGTTCATTTTTGATTTTGCTTGCGCCAGTGATTCGCTTATTAAAACGAAAGCGGTCTTTAATCAGGCACTGTTTCAATGCCTTTTTCAGCGATTCCGCGCTGTTCGCTTTCGCAACCGCTGACTTTTCTGTGTTGGGCTGTGACTGAGTCAAAGCGTTTCCTATTCTTTTCATTCAACAAAACTGCGCGGATTGTATCACAGTCTTTGGGCCGCGTAGGAACTTGCGCTTATTCAAATTTTTTGAATGAGTCCAGCAAATCTTCCTACTTATCTTGTGGGCGGGGTCTCACTAAGATGACACCATCAACGTGATAACCACAGTTAAGGAACAAAACATGTCTCGTGTACTCGCTCTTAAATCAAGCATCCTGGGTGACTATTCTCAATCAAGCAAACTGCTTGATGCTTATCTGACCAAGTTCAACCAAGACGAACTGAACGTGCGTGACCTGGCTGCTGAGCCACTGCCAGTACTGGACTTCTCTGTTGCCACTGCACTGCGCGCAACGGAAGATCTGTCTGAAGAGCAGCAAAAAGTCGTTGCTCTGTCTGACGAACTGATCGCTGAAGTGAAAGCAGCAGATACTCTGGTTATCGCAGCGCCAATGTACAACTTCACGATTCCGACTCAGCTGAAAAACTGGTTCGATTTGATTGCTCGTGCCGGTGTAACGTTCAAATACACTGAAGCAGGCGTACAAGGCCTGATTGAAGGTAAGAAAGCGGTTGTGATCACCACTCGCGGTGGCATTCACAAAGATTCAGCAACAGATAACGTGACGCCTTACCTGAAAACCATTCTGGGTTTCGTTGGTATCACTGAAGTTGAGTTCGTGTACGCAGAAGCGCTGAACATGGGCGAAGAGCCTGCAGCGAAAGGCATCGAGTCTGCGAAATCTCAACTAGAAGCGATCGCTCTGTAATTCTCAAGGGTGCGATGCATCCTTTTGATTGAGAGAAACTGAAGGAATCGTTTCTCTTACTATCTCTAAATAAAAGTCCTAAGCCAAAGCAGCTCCTTGAAAGAGCTGCTTTTTTTTGCTTCCTCACAATAACTCCCCCACCATCCAGACTACTACTTAAGTGGTAATTTACGGATATAGGTTGCATTTTAACCACAACTTTTTTGTGGGAACTACATGCATATATACACTTAACTTCGGAAGTAGAGCAGTCGTCATACACAACAATTATGCAGCAATGTCCTGCATTCCTAACAGTGAACGAGGTTCATTATGGAAAACGAACGGTTGACTAGACGGCCAACTGCGTGGCTCCTTTGCGCGTTAATGGCTTTGTTTACCCTTACTCTGTCCCTCCCCCTTTCTGCACAACCCAAAGCCTTGGTGATGAAACCTTTTGAGCAGCTCAGTGAAGAGAGCAAGGCCTGCGCCGCCTGTCATAAGGATGAAAACCCGTCAATTTACGCCCAGTGGGGGCGCTCCAAACATTACGGCGCCAACGTGGGGTGCTATGAGTGTCACCAGGCATCACCGGACGATCCGGATGCGATCAAACACGAAGGCTACAACATCGCGGTGATTGTTTCGCCCAAAGATTGTGGCAACTGTCATACTCAGGAAGTACAGGAATTCTCTGCCAGTCACCACGCCAAAGCCGGGCAAATCATTGGCTCATTGGATAACTTCCTCGCGGAGGTGGTGGAAGGCGCCAACGTGCTGAACGGCGCCTCTCCGGCTGCGGTCAACGGCTGTTGGCAGTGCCATGGCTCAGAAGTCAAAGTGCTGGAGAACGGTGATCTGGATCCTGCAACCTGGCCAAATACCGGGATCGGCCGAATCAATCCGGACGGCTCTGTCGGTGCTTGTTCTGCATGTCACCAACGCCACGAGTTTGAAATGGTTCAGGCGCGCCGTCCTGAAGCGTGCGGCAAATGTCACTTGGGGCCGGATCACCCCCAAAAAGAAATTTACGAAGAGTCCAAACACGGCATCAACTTCTTTGCGCATGTGGATCGCATGAATCTCGATTCTTCCAAATGGATTGTCGGTGAAGACTACGATTCCGCTCCAACCTGCGCCACTTGTCATATGTCAGCCACCCGCGAATTGCCCGTCACACACGATGTCGGCAACCGTATTTCCTGGACCCTGCGCCCTGCTGTCTCGGAAAAAATCGATGCCAAAGACAAAGCGTTGGGTAAAGAGACCAAGTCCTGGCAAGATCGCCGCGCCGATATGCAGAACGTGTGTGAATCGTGCCATACCAAATCGATGGTGGATAACTTCTATCAGCAGTTTGACTCTCTGGTGAATCTGTACAACGACAAGTTTGCCAAACCCGGCAAAGCCTTGATGGATACATTGATGAAGGAAGGCATGCTGACCGAAACTGGTTTTGACGAAGAGATCGAATGGACCTGGTTCTATCTGTGGCACCACGAAGGACGTCGCGCTCGTCACGGCGCCGCAATGCAGGCACCGGACTATGTGCAGTGGCACGGCCTGTTTGAAGTCGCGGAACGGTTCTACAGTCAGATGGTTCCTCAGTATCTCGAGGTGGTTGAAAAAGCGGAACACAAAGGCAATGTGGAAGGTGCGAAACGAGCACACAGCGTACTGGACGATATTCTGTCGCGTCCTGAACACGCTTGGTTCACGGGCAACGAACCCGAAGAAGTGAAACGTGCGCGCAAAGCAGCTCAGGACGCCTTTAAAGCGCGTTACCTCGACGAAAGCAAATAACTCAGCGCCGACGGTTCGGGCACAAGCCGTGCCTGAACCTCTCTGGAGGAATTATGGGAGAGACATCCCCCGCTAAAACGTCGAGGCTTAAACGGCTTTGGCAATGGCTGAAAAAGCCATTATTGCTTGGCATTCCGATTGGTGTGTTCGTGTTATTGGCGGGTGCCGCCAGCTTTCAGGGCGTCATGGTGGCATCGAATCAGAACGCGTTCTGCTTTAGTTGTCACCTGAGCATGGACACCATCGTGCAGGAGTATCAAGCCTCGCCGCACTACGTGGATGAAAACACCATTCACGCCACTTGCGCTGACTGCCACGTGCCGCACGAGTTTATCGACAAAATGAAAGTGAAAATTGTCGCCACTGCCGATATCTACCACATGTTGGTCGGAACCATTACCAAGGAAAACTTCGAGCAACACCGGCCACGGCTGGCACAAATGGTGTGGGACGATATGGTCGCCAACGATTCGGCCAATTGCCGTCATTGTCATGTCGGCGATAACTTTGATCTGAGCAAACAACCGCAACGCGCTCGGCTCAATCACGAGCAAATGACCAAGCGCGGCGAAACCTGCATCGATTGCCATACTGGCATCGCGCACAAACGTATCACCATTGAATAATTGTCTGGATTACAAAGCTTCTCTATCAAGCCACCTGAACGGTGGCTTTTCTTTGCGACAACACGCGATGTTGGCTCGATCACTCATTTATTGAGCAATCAACAAAAATAACCTTTAGTTTTCAATCGAATTGGCCGCTAAAATACAGACATACTCCGATTTAACTGATTGAACTGTGAAAGCATCCGAACTCAAAGCACTTTTAAATTCTCTGCCCGATGATTGCGACCCTGATGTTGTGATGGGTGAAGTGTGGCTTCCCGAACAACTGGTCAATGTCCAGTTGGACGATAAGCTGCTGTTTCTCGAGTTCGATAACGCACCTGAAGAGGGTGAAGGCGAAGAGGAAGGTCGCGGTTTTGTCGAACACGAAGTCGAGCTTATTCGTGAACAAGTGATGCACATTTTACAAGACGATTGCGCAACCCGAGCCAAAGCTGAGGCATTATTAGCGCTGATGTTAGTTGCCCATGAGCGAACCAGTTCAGAATTCATCGAAATGCTGGGCTCTATGGAAGAGGAAAATTAGGAGCCATTTTGACGCATTATCAAACCACATCACTGCCCTTTTTACTGGCGGGACCTATCGTTCGAAAGAGTTCTGCAAACGAGCTGGTGATCTGGTTTGCCACTTCAGAGGCACCTCAAGGCCAGCTTGAGTTATTCACTCCCGATTCTACTGCTCCGCTGGTAAGTCATCCATTTGCCGACACGCAAAGCTACCAAATTGGCGAACACGCTTGGGTATGTCAAGTTCAGATTAAACACCATTTCACACTTGAAACGCTTTATCAGTACGAACTGGTGACCCAGTATGGCGCGGTAAGTGAGCTTTATCCTGACCTGCGTTACAAGGGAGAAACTCGTTTTTCGCTGTGGCTTTCTGGCAAAGCCGATCATGTACTGCATGGTTCGTGTCGCAATCCACATCATTTTGCTAAAGACGCATTGGTGACCGCCGACGAGCACATCGAACGCTTGCCTGCCAACGAACGTCCGGACCTTTTGATGATGAGCGGCGATCAGATCTACGCCGACCACGTTGCCGGGCCAACACTTTACGCGATTCACAGTGTGATTGAACGTTTGGGGCTGTATACCGAAACCTTTGAGCAATCGCCCGTCGCCAACAGTGAGGCCTTATACCAACATGCGCACTGTTTTTACGGCCGAGGCCAACTTTTGCCTCACTCCATCGGCGAACAACGCTTTTTTGATCGCCTGCTGCCACGCAAACCCACGCCGATATTCAGTTCTACCGACAATGACAACCATCTGATCTCACTGGCGGAATTCTTTGCCATGTATCTGCTGATGTGGTCGCCAGCCTTGTGGCAGGACATTCACTTTGATGACAGCGATAGCTTGCAACTGGCAAACGCAACCCATCGCATTCCGGCCGACAAGCTCACCGAATGGCAAAATGAGCTGAAGAACATTCGCGAGTTTGCTTCTGGGTTGGGCCAGGTTCAACGGCTGATGGCCCACCTGCCGACCTATATGATCTTTGATGATCACGATGTCACCGATGACTGGAATCTCACCGTTGGTTGGGAACAAGCCGCCTACAGTAATGCTTTTTCCAAGCGCATCATCGGCAACGCCCTGATCAGCTACTGGTTATTTCAAGGCTGGGGGAATGAGCCGGACAACTTCGACACCGCGTTCCATCAACTCGCAGCGGCTTATTGTCGGTCTCCGCAACCCTCAACTCAGGATGCGTGGATTGCACACCTCTACCCGTTCGAAAAGTGGCACTACACCACAGACACCTCACCGAAGATGGTGGTTCTGGATACCCGCACGCGGCGCTGGCGCTCTGAATCACGCATGAATAAACCCTCAGGACTGATGGACTGGGAAGCGATGATGGAGTTTCAGCAAGCGCTGATGAACGAAGATAAAGTGATCATTGTGTCAGCAGCGCCGATGTTCGGCGTCAAATTCATTGAAGCACTGCAACGCATGATGACCTGGCTCGGCAAACCGCTGGTCATAGACGCCGAAAACTGGATGGCGCACCCCGGCAGTGCCAACACGCTGGTGAGTATTTTTACTCACACCAAAACGCCGTCCAACTACGTGATTTTGTCGGGCGATGTGCACTATTCGTTCGCCTACGATATTCAACTGCGCTCAAGAAAATCGAGCCCGAATATTTTCCAGATTACCTGTAGCGGTATCAAAAACCAGTTTCCAGAACCCCTGCTCTCATTCTGCGATACCATGGACCGCCTGCTCTACAGCCCACGTTCTCCTTTGAACTGGCTCACCAAACGCAAGCGGTTAAAAATCCGTAAACGCGCGCCGAGCTCAGAAAAAATCAAACGATTAGTGAACTGTGCAGCGATTGGAGAACTCAAACTAGATAAGAGTGGCAAACCGAGTTCGGTGGCAATCCTCACCAGTGATGGCCAACGTATTACTTTTGCGCCGACTCAGCAGCGTTCAAAGACTCACGATTAAGCCATTTTGGGTTGTGAAATGGAACGCTCGTCGCCATCTATACTTAAACCAACGATTTTTGAAAAGGCATCACTTATGTTCAATGCGATTACTTCACTGTTTAAACAATTGCTCGACGGTCAGGATCTGAGTCGACAGAAGCAGAGCCCGAACCTCGCCATTGCATGCTTACTGAGTGAAGTGGCAGGTGCCGACCATCAGATTGATGACAAAGAGCAGCAAGCGAAACTCACGCTGCTTCAACGTCTGCTCGGTCTTGACGAGAGTGAAGCGAATGTACTTATCGACAGTGCGGACGAACAGATTCGCCAATCGGCTTCACTGTATGATTTTACTTCACAGCTGCGTGAACTGACTCAGGAAACCCGCTTTGAACTTATCAAAGCGATGTGGGAAGTCGCGCACGCCGACGGCGAGATCGATCCGCTGGAAGATGCCGTGATTCGTAAAGCCGCTGAACTGCTCTATGTCGATCACAGTCAGTTTATTCGTGCCAAACTGATGGTTACAGACGGTAAATAACGGCTTTGGACGGAAAAAGAAAAAGCGCAGTCAACACTGCGCTTTTTTAATTGGTCGTATTTCTAATACCGTCTAGCCTAAGACGTTGTTAGCATCATTTTCCCGATTTGCTGATGGAAAAGATTAACGATATTGCATGACAGAAAGATTACCGCTTTTTGAACAAGCAGTTACAGCATCGTCAACGCGAGCTTGGCCAGATTGTAAGCATCCACATAGCCGGAGTGCTGACGCCCTTCCCACTCGATGCCTTTCGCTTCCTGAGCGGCACGATGGCCAATTCGCTTGTCCTTCAGCCGATTCTGAATCCGATAAAGTGTGGCCAGATTAACAAACTCTTGAAACGGTACGTCGATACCTTTAGCACGACACTCGTTAATCAGGATCAGATCATCGCGTCCCCAAGATGCATAAATCTTCTGTGAGCCGCCAAAATTTTTGACCATCGATTGAATCACAGCCGCCAAAGGTCGGCCCTGCTTTTCAATCTTACGCGGCGTGATACCCGTTAACTCGGCGCAAAACAGCGACACTTCGTCCTGTTCTGGTTTCACGTAATATTGAGCACGCTTGACGATTTCACCTGCAGTTAAATCAATCTCAGCCAGACCCACTTCAATGATCTCACCTGTGGTGCCCACTCCGTTTTCATTCCAACAGCACATTTCCAAATCGAAGCACACGACCCGGTTATAGTTCATTGCCAAATCCAGTCCTCTGTCGAAAAATTCAAAGCGCGCTATGTTACCCAACTCTGTGAAAAAACTCGACGCCCAATCGGCAATTTAGTCAGCAATTGAGACCTGATTTCGCCCTTTTGCTTTACTTTCGTACAACATAGTGTCGGCGCGTTGCAACAGTTCCTGCTCGGAATACCCTTCATTGATGGCCGCACCGATACTCAGCGAAACCGAAAGCTGGTGATAATCGGTGTCAAAGCGGCTTAACTCCACTGTGCGCCGAATCGTTTCCAGATAGCTCCTCAATTGCTCTGGCTCCGTCACATGACAGAGTATCGAAAACTCATCACCACCAGTGCGAACGAAGATATCCTCCGGATCAAGCAGAGTTTCGATGGTTTTCGTCACAGCAACCAGCACCTGATCCCCGGCCAGATGGCTGTAGCGGTCGTTAATCGACTTGAAGTTGTCGATGTCAAAACTGACCAGAGTAAATGGCTTCTGGTCGCGCACATACACATCGAGAATCCGGTTAAACGCGCGGCGGTTAAAAATACCCGTCAAGCTGTCGTGTTCTACCATAAAACGCAGCTCTTTGGTCCGTTCTTCCAGTTTAGTATTAAGCGTCTCTTTTTCACGGATCAGCAAATGGCTCACAAAACCCAGCAGCAACGCAATCATGCTGCCACCAATACCAAGCCCAATCAGCACCCATTTATCATTCTGAGTCAACGGCTGAGGGAGGCGGAAATCCACCAACCATTCGCGATTCGGCAATTCAACTCTACGAGTCACCTGAAGGCCTTCACCGTGAATCCAGTTGTTGCTCTGATAGAGCACCGGATCATCTTCAGAATCAAAACCAGTATCGACCACACGCAGTGCCATCTGGTGCTCTGCGGCCGTTTTGAGAACCAATTCATCAAAGTAGACCGACAGACGAATTACACCCACCATCACACCCAGTAAATGATGACGATACTGATCAAACACCGGATGATAAATCAGTAATCCATCTTTGGGGATTGACGAGTCTCGGCCATCCTGAAGGAGCCGAATTTTGTCAGAGACACTGGGATTGGTGGTGGTTGAAATATAGTCCAACACGAATTCAAAGCGTTTACGTGATGAATAAAAGCCCAGCAGGTCGATGTTCACTGGCGTCCGGGGAAAAATATCGGTCACCGCAAAGATAGGCTCACCTTTCAGTTGATAACCATATACGATTTTACCGCCTTCAGGCACCGTATAAATCGTAAAGCCTGGATAACGTTTTGCCATCTTGGCTTCATAGGCTGGTATATCTTGGACTTCGATTCGCTGTAACCACTGCAAACCGATTAAACTTTTTGAACCAGAGAGAACGTCACTGGCGTAAATGCGAAAACGACTCCAATTCATCGGACTGACGCTGTGAAAGAAATTGGCACCTGAACCGATGAAATGAATATCACTGTTCACAAACTGCTGCAGTGATTGCACCTGTCGATCCGCCAAGTTCTCAAACATCGTTTTGGTATAACGCTGCTGCACGAGATAAGCCACAGAGACAACACCAACGGTAAACAATAAAGTGAGCAAAGTAATGCTAAATGGCAGGAAATTTTTGAATTTTTTAGTCATAAAGCCTGAAACTTAACGGTAGATAGGTTGTGTTTACCTTTAACGCTCTAGCACGTCAACAACCCATTTAACAATCTATTGATATGACTCAAATTACATAAAAATTCTAACTATCAGATGACACATGATGCGTAATAAACTGCGCTCATTTATGTTAGCACTGACATTTTGTTTAAAAGATCGGCTATCAAACCGGTTAGAAAGTGAGAATCTGCCTTTTCTGCAAGCCTTGAGCCTTGAATATGGTAATATCCGCCCTTATTTTTTGCTAAATTCTGACTATTCTGTGCAATGGATTTTACAACCGTTCATTGCCTACCTACATCTACAGAGATTTCATCATGAACTTCGATTTACATTTGATTCCAACAACCTTCGATATGCTTCATGCCGGTTTAGCTGCATCCAGCGTCCTTTTGCTGATCCTTGCGGTATCACGCAAGTCGAAAATCATCGAGAAAGTCGTAGAGAAGCCGGTTGAAAAAATCGTCGAAGTGGAAAAACCCGTCGAGAAGATCGTCGAAGTCGAAAAAATCGTTGAAGTCGAAAAAGTGATCGAAAAAGTGGTGGAAGTTGAATCCAAACTGGCCACGGCTTCTACTGACTCTGCGATGCAACTACTTTCCCTATTCCAACAGGAAGCACGCCTGATCGACTTCCTGAAAGAAGACGTCACCAGCTTCTCTGATGAAGAAGTGGGCGCAGCGGCACGCGTTATCCACGCTGGCGGTCAAAAAGTACTGAAAGAGTATGTGGCGCTGACTCCGGTTCGCAGCGAAGACGAAGAGTCTCGCATTACTATCGCGGAAGGCTTCAACCCACAAGAAGTTCGCCTGACAGGTAACGTTACTGGCAACGCACCGTTTACCGGTACACTGATCCACAAAGGCTGGAAAGCTGAATCAATGACACTGCCAAAACTGGCGGAAAACTACGATGCTTCGATTATTGCCCCTGCTGAGGTAGAGCTGTAATGGAACACAACACCACTCAAGCAACTTCTGAAACCACAGCGAAATACAGCGTAGGTATCGACTTGGGTACCACGCACTGCGTGTTGTCGTATGTCGATACACAAACCGAAGACGCACGTGTTGAAGTGATGGCGATTCCTCAAATGACGGCGCCGGGCACGGTCGAAGATCGCATGCAACTGGGCTCTTTCTTGTATCAGCCGCACGAACATGAAATGTCTACCAGTTCTCGTCGTCTGCCTTGGACTGACGAACCCAAAGCGCTGGTGGGTGCGATTGCACGTAATCTGGGCTCTAAAACGCCGATTCGTCTGATTGCCAGCGCAAAATCATGGCTGTGCCATGCTGGCGTGAACCGCCGCGACGCATTCCTGCCACAAGGCAGCCCGGAAGATGTTGAGAAAGTCTCTCCCCTGCGCGCGACCGAATTGTATCTGGAACATTTAAAAGATGCGTGGAATCACGCACACCCCCAGCATCCGCTGGCCGAACAAGAAGTCACCATCACGGTTCCGGCTTCATTTGACCCGGCTGCGCGCGATCTGACGGCAGAAGCGGCACGTAATGTGGGCTTTGTTCACCTGACGCTGCTGGAAGAACCTCAAGCGGCACTTTACAGCTGGATCGATAACAGCAACGACGAATGGCGCAACGAAGTCAATGTCGGTGATGTTGTATTGGTGGTCGATATCGGCGGTGGTACCACTGACTTGTCTCTGGTGGAAGTCACCGAAGACGACGGCAACCTGACGCTCAATCGCATTGCCGTGGGCGAGCACATTCTGCTGGGCGGCGACAACATGGATTTGGCGCTGGCGTACCGTTTGAAGATGAAACTGGCACAGGAAGGCAAAGAGCTGCAACCTTGGCAAGTTCAAGCCATGACTCACGCTTGCCGTGACGCCAAAGAAGCGCTGCTGAGCGATTCGGAACTGCAATCGGTGCCGATCGTGGTGCCAAGTCGTGGCTCTAAACTGCTGGGCGCAACGCTGAAAACGGAACTGACCAAACAGGAAGTTCAGCAAACACTGGTAGACGGTTTCTTCCCACAAGTGACCATCTCTGAGCATCCGGTCCATAAACCGCGTGGTGCCCTGACTCAAATGGGTCTTCCTTATGCACAAGATGCGGGTATTACCCGTCACATTGCCGCGTTTTTGGCCAAACAAGCCAATGCTCAAGGCCAAGCGGAAGCCGCACCATTTAATATGGCCGGCATTCCGGGTATGCCAGCACCAAGCATCGAATTCATCAAGCCTACCGCGATTTTGTTTAACGGTGGCGTACTCAAATCTGACCTGCTGGCGAATCGCCTGTTCACCACGATTAACCAATGGCTGACCAACTCAGACAGTCCGGTTGCGAAACGACTGACTGGTCTGGATTTGGATCTGGCAGTGGCCAGCGGTGCGGCTTACTACGGATCCGTTCGTCGTGGGCAAGGCGTGCGTATCCGCGGCGGTATCGCGTCGGCTTACTACGTGGGTATCGAAAGCGCAATGCCAGCGATTCCGGGTATGGCTCCTCCAATGGAAGCCCTGTGTGTGGCACCGTTTGGTATGGAAGAAGGCTCAAGCGTCAATGTCCCAAGTCAGGAGTTTGGCCTGATCATCGGCCAGCCAGTGCACTTCCAGTTCTTTGGTTCAACGGTTCGTCGTGACGATGTTGCCGGAACACACCTTGATTACTGGGCTCCAGAAGAGCTGGAAGAACTGCCAGAAATTCAGGTTACGCTACCAGTCTCAGAAGGTCGCCGTGAAGGCGAAGTGGTGCCGGTCACTCTGGCGTCACGTGTTACCGAACTAGGCACGTTGTATCTTGAAGCGATAGCCGCGGACAACGGTCAGAAATGGCACGTAGAATTCGATGTGCGCGAAGGCAGCAACGAGCAGCCTGCTCAGGAACACCATCACTAATTAAAACGGCACCTTTCGGGGTGCCGTTCCTCTATCCGCGAAGTCGAGGTTTATTATGACAACACCGCGCTTTCTGGTCGGGATCGATTTAGGGACGACCAACACCGTCGTCGCATTCTGTGAACTTAACGATGATCTCGAAAACGCTCCGGTTGAGCTGTTTCCTATTGACCAACTGATTGGTCCTGGTGAAGTGGTTCGTAAGCCGCTGCTGCCCTCTTTCCGTTACCATCCTGCGGCGGAACAGATCGCCGACAGCGACCTGACCTTACCGTGGGAACACCAACCAGTCGAAGGCGACCTGCCACAGGTGATCATCGGACAGTGGGCGCGTGATTTGGGCGCGAAAGTGGAAGGCCGTCAAGTATCGAGTGCCAAAAGCTGGCTCTCGCACCAAGGCGTCGATCGCGAACAACCGATTCTGCCTTGGGCAGGTGCGGCTGACGTAGAGAAAGTCTCGCCAGTCATTGCCAGCGCCAGTTATCTCAATCACATCCGTCAGGCATGGAACCACCGCCATCCTGGCAACCGATTGGAAGATCAGGACGTGGTCGTGACGGTACCGGCATCGTTTGACGAAACGGCTCGAAAACTCACACTGGAAGCGGCACGTCTTGCAGGCTTGAACCGGATTGTGTTACTCGAAGAACCACAGGCAGTCTGCTATGACTGGTACGCCCGTCACAAAGAGAGCGCATCCGAACAACTGGCCAGCTTGCCGTTGATTCTGGTGTGTGATGTCGGCGGCGGGACCACTGACCTGAGCTTGATTGAGGCTAAGTTCGAAAACGATCAACTGGCGCTGAACCGCATCGGAGTTGGCGAACATTTGATGCTCGGTGGTGATAACCTTGACCTCGCATTGGCTCACTTGGCGGAATCGCGCTTTAATCAGGGCAAAAAACTGACCGCTTCTGGCCTGACCAAATTGATCCAGCAAACTCGTCAGGCAAAAGAAAGCATGCTATCCGGCGAGGCCCCGGAGACGGTGAAGATCACCATGCTGGGCAGTGGCTCTAAGCTACTGGGTGGCACCAAAAGTATCAGCCTCAGCAAAGAAGAAGTCCACCAAATCGCCTTGGATGGTTTTTTCCCGATTTCCGATTTCGACCAATTACCCGATAAACGCCGAAGCGCCGTAGTTGAATTTGGCCTGCCTTATGTCGCTGACCCTGCCGTGAGTAAACACGTGGCCGAGTTTTTGACTCAGCACCAGCAAGTCTCGCACGCCGCACTGCACTCGGAAGATGCAACCCAGCCTGCGATTCCTGTCGGCATTTTGTTGAACGGCGGTGTATTCAACAGTGATCTCATCACAGATCGTATGTTGTCTTTGTTAGGGCACTGGCGCGGTGACGCGGTCACTCAACTGGATAACCCACATCCGGACTGGTCGGTGGCGTTGGGCGCGGTTGCCTTTGGCAAAGCACGCCGTGGGGCTCAGCTCAAAATTGGCGGTGGCGCTGCCCGCTCCTATTTCCTGCATCTGCAGGAGAAAAATCGCATAGGCAAAGCACTGTGTCTGCTGGCGAAAGGAACAGAAGAAGGCCAGGAAATTCGCCTCACCAGTCGCCGTTTCTCCCTCACCTTGGGTGAGCCGGTTCGCTTCAATCTGCTCACTTCGACGCACGATTCGCTCGCCGACAATATCGCGGTACAAAATGGTGTGTTGGTTGCCATTGATGCCGATAAGTTTCAGCCTCTGCCGCCATACATCACCACACTGCAAGGCGATGACACGGTGCAGTTGCACGCCAACCAAAAGCAGCGCGTTGAAGTCCTGCTCGCTTGCCAGTTAACGGAAGTCGGTACACTGAAAATAGAATGCGTGTCGGTGGAAGATGAAAACAAACGCTGGTTGATGGAGTTTGAAGTCCGCCACGATGCACGCTCGCAAGGCAGCGCTGATTCGACTGAAAGCAAAGCGGATCCACGCTTAGAACAGGCGAAAGAGCTGATCATAAAAACCTACAGCGGCAACAAAGCCAGTGCCGAGTCTGGCGCTGTCAAAACCCTGAGTAAAGATCTCGACAAACTGTTAGGCAAACGTGATGAGTGGGATTTCTTCACGCTGCGTAACCTGTTTGATTGCTTCGCGCAGGGACGTAAACGCCGCCGCCGCTCTGAACAACACGAGAAAAACTGGTTGCGCATAGCAGGCTATACGCTACGTCCGGGCTTCGGTGATGCCACAGACTCTTGGCGCATTGAACAGATCTGGAGCCTCTATCAACAAGGGATCCAGTTTCAGAATCATCAAGGCTGGACTGACTGGTGGGTATTCTGGCGCCGTGTGGCGGGAGGATTAAACCAAGAACAGCAAGAAGCGATTCTGGCGGACATCGCCAAGTATCTGCATCCGGGCGCGTCACGCAACCCGAAATCGGCGAAAGAGGCCCAAGACAAAGGTTACGAAGCCATGGTGCGTTTGGCCGCTTCGCTGGAACATCTGGAAGTGGAAGATAAAGTACTGTTGACCAGTTGGTTCATCAGTAAAGCCATTAACCACAACCAGTTTGAGCAGGCCCACTGGTGGGCCGTGGGTCGTCTTGCGGCTCGCACACCACTCTACGGTAGCGCGCATAATGTGATTGCTCGTGAACAAGCTCAACAGTGGCTGCCGAAACTGCTGGCGGAGAACTGGGCGAAGGAACCGATGATCGCTTTTGCCGCAGTGATGATCTGCCGTAAAACCGGTGACCGCGCGTTGGATATCTCCGACGATTGGCGCGATCAAGTTCTCGACAAACTCAAGCAGAGCAAAGTGCCGGAATCTTGGATGACTCTGGTGGCCGAAGTGTCCGAGCTGACCGAGAGTGAATCTAAGCGCGTGTTTGGGGACGCACTGCCAAGCGGCCTGACTCTTCTGCCGCACTAAACGCGAAAGAGCCAGCGATGCTGGCTCTTATTCTTTCTGCTGTCGACACGATATGCCACGAGCTGAGTCATTCACACCAACGAAACCAGACGATTCCGCCCTTTGCCTTTCGCGTCATACAAAGCAACGTCTGCCTGCTTGAGCGCCTGCTGAAGATGTTGGTCAGATTGTACTGACGCCATGCCGATACTGACCGTCAGGTCGACATGTTGCCCACTGATCTCCATAGCGTGATTCGCCACTTCGTGATTAAAGCGCTCCAACTTAAAGCGCGTCTCTTCAACACTTCCGGCCAACAGAACGACAAATTCTTCACCACCATAACGGGCAACGAGATCACGCCTGAAATGACGAAACATCAACTGTGCTATCGCCGTCAATGCGCGATCCCCTACGTCATGACCAAAGGTGTCATTCACCTGCTTAAAATGGTCAACGTCGATGATCGCAACCGTGTAGGCTTCTTTAGCATTGTTGAGCCGGTTCGCGGCCTGCTCCATAAAATGGCGGCGGTTGAAAATGCCGGTTAGTTCGTCATGTATCGAACGGTGGTAATGCCATTCAATTTCATCGTAAAAGAACAATGACAACATCGCACCCAAGCTCACAACCGTCAGCAAGTTTTGCCCCACGACCACCCCACTGAGGAAATAAACCGCTGATTGGAACTGGTGGAACAAAAACATCGGTAAGAAAACACAAACGCTGGACAGTAATAAACTGGTGGTCAGCAGCTTTTCACCACTGCTGGACTTTTTCATATGGCTGAATGCATACCAGGCACTGGTCAGATGCACCGCAGAATAGCTGACTGCCGCCAGATTAATCCGCCAATCAAAGTGCTCTGGGTACTGACGTAATAACCAAAGCTGAATGCAGGTGTAAGCAATAATATGCGTAGCGGCGAAAGCCATTAATTTATTGGTGATGGGACGTCGAAACCAACTGATGACGCCAAACAGCAGCATATAAGTGACGGTTTGATAAAGGAAATTATTGCTCAATACCACAATTTCGATCGGTACCCAGCCTCGCATGGTGGTAGTCACAAATGCCAATGAAAACAACAAGAAATAAGCGGCAAACCAACCAGCTGCAGAAACCTTGTGGTGAGTCAGTTTACCTCTCAATAGCCAGAGGAAAATACAGGCAACCAAACTACAAATAATGTTGTTGAGTATGGTTGCAAACTTTAGAACATCAATATCCAGCAAGGTCTTTAAATTCCACTCATGACGGGATGTGCACTCCCGTTTATCTGTTTTGTTACATTTTATTGGTTGTTATACCGCATCCATCTGCGAGTTGACAACTAAGTTCCACCCTACTCAGGGCTTGCTCAAAGTGCGTAACTTTTACTTATCAACACGTTAATCATTAGGATTAAAAATCATCCAATTCTGACTCGCATTGAACCATAAAGGAAGTGTAGAATACGCGCCCTCGCTCAATTATTAATAACAATGATGACAGCAACATCAACAGAGCGAAAGTATATAAATAACGACTGCAACGTCTGTGCTGGGAAAAATAAACAACGGCTTTGTCTTAGCTCAAAATACTTGGGCTAAAAACGTTTTAATTTTTAACTAGATTTTAGATTCACGTGTTGGGTTATTGCAGTCAATGAATCAAGACAAATTCATGCACATCTATCGTTTGCCGGGTTCCATTCAGATTCGTATTGCCAAATGGCAGGCGACATTTCGAGGAACGTCGGATCTCGTTCTGCACAACGCGCTATTAGTGCGTAATAAACAGTATCAGACGCCCGACTTTTTGCCTCGTGGATGGTGTTTAACGCCCTTCTCGGAAGATGAGATTTCGATTACCCATCATGGAAGTTATATTCAGACCACTATATTGACCATGCTGGATCGTAAAGTGGCGTATAAACGTGTCTATCTTTCGCGCTTAGCGCAGGAAAAAGCAGAACCTGCCCTACACGCATTCAAAGTAGAATGGATGCGCAAGTACAATCGTGTTGTAAAGAAATACAATCAGATCAAAAAGAAAGAGTTTCTGCGCCTGGCTCGCGAAGAAGAAGAAACGCTCTACCCGTCTATTCCTAAGGGCGAATTTGATAAGGTGCTGTGGAATCGCTTAGTTGTGACAGAGCTGGGGCCAGAGAAAAAGTTCAACAATCCTTATTTCGTCAGCAGAGCGGACTTTTAACTAGCCCAGCAGCGAGCTGTCGTTATTGCAGCTCGCCGGAAGAAGTGGACAAAAAAAACGATTGCCCCCCTCGAGCTTGGCCTTGTACATCGCTTCGTCGGCCAAGCTTAGTAACGTCGCCATATCCTGGCTCTGGTCAGGATAGAGGCTGATACCGATACTCACGCCAACCGCTATCGGTTCTCCATTAATGGATATTGGCTGACTCAATCGCTCGATGAGCCGATCGGCTTTTGCACCGATACCTTCAAAATCCTTAATCAGATTAAGACAGACGACGAACTCATCACCGCCAAGGCGACCACAAAAATCGGATTCACGAATATTCTGCTCCAACCGAGCAGCAAAGTTCATTAACACTTCATCCCCGGCATCGTGGCCTTTGGTATCGTTGATCTCTTTGAATTTATCCAAGTCGATAAACAGTACCGCCAGTTTCACCTCTGTACGGTTGGCGTGAACAATCGCATCATGCAGATGTTCTTTAAAAGCACGTCGATTCAACATTCCCGTTAATGGATCTTTCTCTGACAAAAAGCGCAATTGTTCTTTTTGCTGCTCAAGCTTCGCTGTTTGTCGTGAGACTTCCTGTTGCAGCTGTTCTCTCGTCACGATGGAACTTTGCAATGACTCTTTCATCTGATTGAAAAATTGAGCCAATGCGACGAACTCCGAATCTTGCTGATGGAGGGACAAGCGGCTATTGAGGTCGCCTTGCGCCAACTCGGCAATTCCTTGTTTCATGGTTGCGAACCCTGAGCGCACCCGTTTCAGGATCATAAACGCAATTGCCGCCACAATAATCGAGAAAAACAGCAGATGCAGAGCGCTGGTCATCAGGGACAAACGCTGACTCTCAGCACTTTTTTCCAACACCATTTTCTGCAGGTACAGCAGCTCTTCCGTCATATTTTGCACCAACATGTTGTAGCGTGAGTGCAGCAACTCGTTGGCTCCGACAAAGTCGCTGGACACCTTGCGGTGATCGTTCAACCCCAGCATACGTTCTTGCCGCAGCAACGCGGCCAGGCTACCGTTCATTCTGGCAAGGTTCTGAATAATGGGTTTAAATTCTGGTTTACTGGACAGTTTGGCCGACAAGTTTTGCTGCGCGATATAAACCTGCTCCAGACTATTTGCGTCATCATACTGGAGGAAAATCCAAAGCTGGCTGCGCAACATGTCTACACTACGCTGAATCTGCATGATCTGCGTTAATTCACGTTGGGTACTTTTCTGCTCCTGAGACAAGTTCCACAACGAATAGGCAATCAAAATCACCAACATTGAAGTGGCGACAAACAGTAATGTGAGCTTACGAGAAACAGAGTGAATCACTTGAATGAGACCTCCGTTTGCAATACCTGCTCCAGAGGCTCTGAGGCAAAGTAGCGCCGATAGTCAGGCAATTCACCTTTTACTAGTTTATTTTCGAGCGCCCAACGTGCCTGAAGCTGAATATTGGACAGCAACGCATTACCCAGAGACAGCCTGAACACATAATCCTGCCACGACCATTCCAACTGGTGTTCACGAATATTCAGAGAAGTGGCGACCCAATGGCGGGCTTGTTCCGGATTCGCATTCATCCACGCAATGGCTTGCTTGAGCGCTTCCAGAACTCTTATAGACTCCTCTTCATTCGAATCAATACGCTCTTTCATTGCCATCAGGTTAAACGACAAATTGTAGATGCCATGAATGCCGAGATTTTTGACTTTTGACGCAGAGGTCATCTCTGTGCGGTATCCCCAAGGTTCCCAAACAGAGATAGCATCGACACTAAAGCCATACAGGGCTTGATTAAGCTGATCAGGACTAAGGTACACTTTCTCCAGATTCAGATTTTTCAGGTTATGCGCCAGCAAAACGGAATCGAGATAGAACTCGCTTGAACTCGCTTTGACCACACCGACCCGCTTGCCACCCAAGTCTTCAATGCTTTTGATATTGCGATTATCCAAAGTCAGTAATTTCAGATCGTTGTCTGAACTGACAAAACTGGCCAACAGAACGAAATCATGCCGTTCAAAGCTCTTGAACATCACAACAGATTCAGACGCGGTAGCGAAGTCCACTGAACCATTAAATAATGAATCAGCGCACGCGACACCGCCGCTGCAAGGCACCAGAGTCACATCGAGTCCCTGCTGCTGGAAGAATTTAAGTTTTGATGCAATAAAGAACGGAGACGAAAGCGGAGTTTGTGATACGGCAATGCGAATCGGTTTGGCTCCGATGACAGGCTGGGCTTCGTTTCCGCGCCAGATAAAAAGCGCAGACGCCAAAACAGCGAGCATCAATACCGCGCCCACCACTGCCAATCGAGTAAAGCCTCTCTGTTGGCTTCCCATCCACACCCTGCCGTTGTTGTTATCTGTCTAAATAGCAGTTTAGTTGGTTATTTGTGCTCTGGATGCAACAATAACCAACTATTCATCTAAGTGCTTAAAATCATTGATCTTAAAGCGGTGAAAATTATTCATCTTGTTGAATTAAAAACGAAAAAAGCCCCATATACCGAATGGGGCTCCATAATTTTAGTGTTGAGTATCTGACGGATTGTGTCCGAAATCGGCCTGTTTATAGATATCGGCCAGCGATTTGGGTTTGGATGAATGAGATTTACGATAGCGTTTGGGTTCGAACTCTTGTTCGACATGCTTTAACGTCTCTTCATGCTCTCTTGCTGATTGAACGAACTCAGGGTTAGACATCGCCTCTTGGCGCAGGCGGTTAACGCGTTCTAGTGTATCCCACAACATAGAAGACCTCCTTTACCACTGTTCATGCATACAGCATAGTTGTCTGATAAAGGAAGTCAAGAAAAACACTGTATACTCAAACAGTATTTTAAAGGATCTTGAGAAGGATCAACGACAGAGGAAAAAGAAGCGGCGAAATAAAATATCTGCTGCTACAATTACTTAGATCACTATACCGCGACTTCGTCATACAGTGGAATAGTCGTTAACGCAGTGATTTCATCCAGATACTGCCTTACTCGTTCAGGAAACTGAATACCTTTCACCACCGTCAGGTTGCGTAGCGTCGGGTACAGATTCACGTCATCGTAGCTGAGCTGGTTGCTTCGCTCTGAAGGCAATCGCAACCAATTTAGCTTGCTCAGCAAAACATTCATCGGTTCGAGAAAATCAGTCGTATTGGCGTAAGCTTGTTCAAAACTCATTCCAATCATGGCCGATTTATTCTTGGTGTACCACGCTTTCGCCTCTGGCAATTGAAACTCAGGTAAGTCGATCATCATCCAACGGGGATGCACTAACGGTCCGTTAAAAGGGGCGATTTGACGCTGCCAGTCCGAGATCTCATCGCCAAACTCGGCAACGGTTAAGCCTGGTTGTCCGTCCAACGCATCGAAGTATGCAGCGATATCAAGACTCTCAGCCATGTAACTGCCATCCGGCTTTTGTAAAATCGGGACCATATTGGCTCCCACCTTTGCAATACGTGCGTCGACATCGTGATTTTGCAGGTAGACCCATTCCACATCGATCTTTTTATATGCGGCAACCATCATCGCCTTAATGCAGTATGGGCAATGTTGAAAAACAAACAGTTTCATAACCTATCCTTAGCCAGTTGAATGGTTTCCAGTCTAGCAAGTCAATGGTAAAACTCAAATTAACCTTATGATTTATAATTAGAATCAATAATTAGACTTGAAATAGATAAGGCGTTGTTGTTGCGATCAGCTCAAATCCATATTTTTCGACAATCGGTCGGCTCATCGCTGAAGCATCAATAATCAAGTATTGTTTCCCAGCCAGCTTGGCGTCCCGAATCCGTTGTTTGAGCAGTGCCTGATAACAGCCGCGCCCCCGATACTCCGGCAACGTGCTTCCACCCCAAATTCCGGCAAACGGGCTGTCAGCATTAAACGTGATCCACGCAGAAGAGACCGGTTTACCATCCTGATACACAACATAAATTCTGATGGAAGCCGGATCTTGTCGTTTGGTTTCAATCAGGTGCAGCAACTGAGCCTGGCACGCTTCTCCGCGCAGTTCCTGTTTGACCCGCATCGCATCACGAATGCCCTCTTCATCGGTTACTTCCTCGCACAACATTTGGGGCTCCGGCAATTCACAACCTGCCAGATCGAGCGCCATGAAAGACTCTGGTTCTTCAGCAACAAACCCTTTCTGCAGTAGCATCACTCCGATATTCTCAGGCTGATCGCTATCGTAAGTTTTCCACTCGAAGCTTTTGCCAAGCCGGGTGAAAAATGCCACTTCTTTATCAATAGCTATGTTTGCCTGCTCTTCACTCAGCTCAAAGTACGCAATAAAACTGCCATCCATATCCGGCGACACCACTTTCACTACCTGAGTCGTGGCAAACTTCTCCCACCCCGGGATTTCATACTCTTTGCGCTCATATTGGTTGTATAGCGCCATCACTTCCTGTGTTTTCACGAAAAGTCCCTTTATTCCGTTGATTTGATAAGCAGCGCGACGTGGCGCAAAGATTGTCTCGCTGCCTGGCTGACACCCGCTAGCTGGAAAAATCCGTGGATGACGCCCAGATAGCGCTGGCAATGCGCTTCAACGCCCTGCTTGGTCAGCAAAGCATAGAGCTTTTCCCCCTCGTCGCGCAAAGGATCGCACTCAGCAGTCAGGATATGAGTCACAGGTAGGCCTGCTAAATCACCTCTTTGCAACAGATTGAGTTCGGGTAGATGCAATTTTCCTGATGAGTAGAGTTCAAAACCAGAGAGCAGCATTTGCCGCGTGATCACGTAGTCGTCACCAAAGGTTTGATAGCTCTCAGAGCAGCCAAACGGGTCCAGCATTGGATAAATCAGTATCTGCTGTTTCGGAAGCCATTCTGCTTGCTGTTTGAGTCTCAAGCAGGTCGCCAGAGCCAAATGGCCACCTGCGCTGTCACCGATAAGGGTAATGTTCGACGCGTCACCACCCAATACGTGAGCGTTTTCATAAATCCACTGAGTGGCATCGAACGCATCATTGTGAGCTGTCGGATAGAGGAATTCCGGTGCCAATCGATAACTGACCGCCACCACCATGGCATTGCTCAGTTGGGCTAACGTGGCCAATTGTTGATGATGCGTTGTAAAGCTTCCGCTCACAAAACATCCACCATGAAAATACACCGCCATCGGTTGGTTTGAACGCTGATCACGACGATAAATACGCAAGCGAATATGACCGATTGCCCGCTCCTCAAACGTGACCGATTGAGGAGATTCTCCGGCAAGGGCCACACTTGCTTCATAGCCTTCGCGACGCTGAGCAATCGAAGGTAGTGGCAAGTCTTCCGCTTTCTGAGCAACAAATTCATCCACCAAAGCCGCTATGCCGGCTTCAAGTGTGGGTTCAAACGGTGAGCTGTGTTGTGAGGTTGGCATGATAACTCTTGTTCTGTGTCTCAATTTGGTGGTCATTGTATGAGATAGAGAACAACTGTATAAATATACAGATCACACTTTTTGCAGAGAAATTCAGGCTGGATGTAAAAAACGGGCCCCCATTCAGAATAGCCCGTCGATTACGCAAAAATAGTGGCGTGGCCTTATGGCTTCGCTCGCAGATCCAGATTATCGATCACATACAGGGTATTACCATCCACACGGCGGCGATCCGCATCGAGATATTTTTGCTCAAGTTTGCCATCGCTGGACCAGGTTGCAAAATCATCGTCATTGATCACGGCGATTTGCGTTGGACTCACCACCCACAAGCCTTCCAGTTTGTCATGAGGATAGTGAAGCTGCTTGGCCACATCCACCAGCAGAGTTTTCTGCACGGGCTTAATACCGTAAGCGTCAAGCGCATCCCAGCCCTGTTCCACCACCACTTGCTCAATGGTCTTTCCGCCAAGCATCAGGCCTAGCTTTTCGTCCTGCTGCACATCGCCAGCCGATGGCAGCGTTTCCAGGTCCGTCGCCCCACGCAAATCAATACGGTAAAGGTGTTTCATCGCTTTCGGTTTGTCGCGTAAAAATGCGCCGTCACGTTCAATCACCACAAACTCATTTGCAGACAAAGCGGAGATCCCGGAGTTTGAGTTCTGCTTTTTCTCCTGACGATAGAGATACTGATGCACGTTGCCATCGTTCAGATCCACCGTCACGATGCGAACCACGTCGCCATCTTTAGTCGATTTGTTCGGGTTCATCATGGTTGACTGCATTATCCCCACCAGCGTGGTTTCGTCTGGCGTAATCGCTAAGCCTTCCATACCGCGGTTCGCGCGGCGATGAGCAAATTCTTGTGGCAAGTGCCAGGTATCACGACTGTCTTGCGTAAAGGCATTGATACGGCCAATTTCGACACCATTCTGATCAAAATGCACTAGGTGTGGGCCATATTCATCACTGACCCAAAACGTACCATTGCGCAGCGCCACCAACCCTTCAGGGTCCAGACCATAATCGTCGAGTTTAAGTGGGTTCTTGGATTGTTCAAACGGCTGCTGGCTGTTGACCACAATCGGATCGCCGCTGGCATCGTAAGGTGTTTCACCAGTACCGCCTAGCGCCGAGGTGTTAGGCAGACCAGTAATGGGAGTGCCATCCGGACGTTTAAGCAGAATCGTTTTCAACTGTTTCACTGTGCCCTTTGAGGTCACTTCAAACAAGCCGATACGCGGAGTGTAATCAGGCACAGGGAACATTTTGCCTTTACCGAGACTGCCATGAGGATAGTCGGCATTCGGACCACGGTCAGTGATGGCATAAAACTGATTCGGATTGCTCGGATGTGCACACATATCCGACCCGTATCCGCCATTACGAATCTCGATAGCGTGACCTGAGGTGCCCTTCAGATCCGAACGCAGCACTTGATAAGGCAGGCTGGCCCCTTGCTGCTTATCAATGCTACCTATCGAACTTGTTTGCGCAGCCTGCGCTGAACCGACCAACACGCTTAACAGTAATGCAGCGGGCAAGTATTTTCCCTTACTCATAAAATTCCCCATACAAGTGGTTGTTTAATAGAACAATGCCGAGATGGGAAACTAATCTACGCCGTGATTATGACGTTTTGGGTAATTTGATATGACAAACAAAAGCGGAAAAGAATGGAGTGAATACGCTCAGCAAACGCAGTTTCTGCCGTTTTCTTTGCCTTGATAGAGAGCGCGGTCAGCCTGTTTAAGCAGTGCAAACGGATTACACCTTCCCTTCTGAGTGGAGGCAACGCCAATTGTGACAGTCAACATGATATCTTGTTGCTGATAGTGCATTTTGTGGACTTCCACCAGGCGACGCAATTTATCCGCGATCGCAAACGCCGTCTGGTAGTCAGTGTGAGGCAACAGCACCGTAAACTCCTCTCCGCCCATGCGGGCGAGCGTGTCGTATTCCCGCAAGTGAGACTGCAAGCTCTGGCTGATTTGTTGCAGCACGTAGTCACCGGCATCATGGCCGAAGCGATCATTGATCTGCTTAAAGAAGTCGAAATCGATAGCAAGAATTGAAAGCTCCTGCTTGTCTCTGCTGCTGCGCAGCAGTTCTTCATGCAACTCCTGTAAGAAATAGCGGCGGTTGTAGGCTCCCGTCAGTGGGTCGGTTGTCGATTCTTTTTGCAACCGCAGCTCCAGCTCTTTCTTCTCAGAGATATCGATCAATTGCCCTGACCAAATCATCTTTCCTTCATTAGACAGCGACGGAATAGAGTGACCATACAACCAGCGTAATTTCCCCCCAGCTTTGACCCGAAACTCACACTTCCACTCTTCGAGTGTCTGAGCCGCTTGTTCAATGCTCTGACGCACTTTGCTGACGTCTTCAGGATAAATGGCATCAAACACGGGCGCTGCATCCCGAGCCGCATCTTCCGGTGACACGCCGAAAATATCCTTCAGTTTCTGACTGGCGTAAGGGAAACGGCACGAACCATCGTCGAGATACTCGAACTGATAAAGAACAGCCGGTGAAACTTTGGCTAATGACTGAAGATGATTATTGAGCGAGACCAGTTCGCTGATGTCGATAATCGAGCCGACATAGTACTGACTTCGCCCGTCTTCAGAGGTGACCGTTCTGGCCCGGTCTGCCAGCCAGATATATTGACCGTCTGCGCGGCGAAAACGGTATTCGCAATCCAGAATGGCGTTTTCACCCTGCGCGCGCCATTTGGCCACCCGCTCATCGTATTCACTCAAATCCTGAGGATGAATATGCCGACGCCACCAATTGACCTGGTTGATCACGTCCCCATCTTTGTACATCAGCAACGCTTCAACGCCGCGGGTAATAAACTGAACACGTTGGTCTTTGTCAGTCGAAATCTTGTAGATCACCGTCGGGCATAAATCCATGATCATATTGAGATCTTTACTGAGTAACTCGTTCTGTGCCTGAATATGTTTATAAGCGGAAATGTCGATGTGCGTGCCCAGCATCCATTCAGGATTGCCGCTTTGATCCCAGGACACAATGCGACCGTAATCGCGCACCCAGACCCAGTGGCCATCTTTATGTCGCATACGAGCTTCGCACTCGTAGTACGGCTTCTCACCATTAAAATGGGCGTTAAGAGCCACTTCAGACAGCGCCAGATCGTCGGGATGAGCCAAATTTAACCAGGTATTAATGTCGGTTGGCGCCAACTCCTGTAAGTTGTAACCAACAATACCTGCCCAGCGCTCATTGAATTTGGTTTCACCGGTTTGAACATTCCATTCCCAAGTCGCAATTTGAGCGCAATCGAGAATCTGTTTCATACGCTGGATATGCAGAATCGACGGATGCGACGCATCTTCAATCTGCACAAGATACTGAAGCTGAACCGTTTTATCCTGAATACTGGAGATTTGCCCGTAGTAGAGCGTGCCGCTAACCACAGTAGTAATGTGCAAAGCATCGGAGGATGGGAAATGGTGCTGAATGTCGGCGAAAGACAGCTCCCCCTCTCCATCAGTTGAGGTCAGGAGCAGCTGATTTAAGTGGGTAACGTGCTGAAATGTTTGCGCCGAATGAGATAACAGCTCTCCCGTCGATGCAAACAACAAAGTGATCGTTCCTTTCACTACAAGATCCCTAACGCACTAATTTATTGTTATTTTTATTCATAGTAGTTGAGCAACCGGCAATTACCACACAATATGTGTATGTTTATCACAAAATATTAGCGCTCCGTTGCTCAGTTTTGCCAGCGATCACAAATTCCAGCTCAGAAGTTCAAACCCAATGAAACCAAGGTATTACGTGCTTCCTGAGCCGTCACAAACTGGAACGAATGAAACCCCTGATTGATCGCACCCTGAACATTGGCTGGCATGTCATCCATAAATACCGATTCATGTGGCAAGATGTTTTGGCTGTGAGCCAGATGTTGATAAATGCGCGGATCCGGTTTGAGTAACCCACACTCACTTGACACGACGGCACCAGAAAACTTTGGCCAGAAATCATAGGTTGCTTTCAGATGGGCGACGATTTCATTGACGTTGTCCGTCAATGCATAAAGGGTGTAACCCGCGTTCAGCAAGTCATCCATCAACGTTTGCGTACCGTCGATCAGTTGCTGAGTGGCTTTGATGTAGTGAAACAGTGTCTCCAGTTCTGCGGGTTCAATACCCAGCGTAGTATGAAACTGCAACTGTGCCTGTTGTTCTGTGTAGTGTCCTTTATTGAGATCACGCCAAATCTCACTTTGGAACAGCAGCTTCGCGCGCTGTTTTGCCTGCTCGGTTTCCCCAAAAGTGAGCGCGGAAATTTCCGCAGGTGCCCACTTAACGATCACATTACCAATATCAAACACCACATTTTTTATCGCCATAAACGCCTCCTGATTATGGTTCGAGTCTAGCTCAGGTTTACGACAAGGTGTTGAAAGCTGACTCGCATTGATACTAATTCAACGATAAAAAACCGCTCCGAAGAGCGGTTTAGTCGTCAATATTTACGCCTAAGCGCCTTTTGGTGGCGTAAACGCCGTCAGTGGAAGCGCTTCACCCTGCCATTTTTCAATCTTGACCAGTGACGAGTTACCCGCGCAACCGTTAGCCAAGCGTGATGACGGAATGTCCGCGGTCAATACGTTACAGCCGCCGTTTTTACAGATGCCATGTGGTTTGTCGAAATCTGGCCACGCTCCTTCATGAATACACACCGAACCTTGTTTGATGCCATCCGTAATAAGGGCTCCCACCAGAACCTGGCCGCGATCGTTAAACGCTCGCACCAAGTCTCCATCGGCAATACCACGCGCTTTTGCATCTTCCGGATGAATCCAGATAGGCTCTCGGTTGGCAATCGCATACAGCTCACGCAGTTTGGCGTAGTTCAACTGGCTGTGCAGACGATGGGCCGCGTGCGACGTCATCAGTTGCAACTCACCATCTTTGGCATTGCCCACCCACTCCGTTGGCGGCAGCCAGGTCGGATGCGGAGGACAATCTTTATAACCAAAACTCTCAATGGTTTTAGAGTAAATTTCGATCTTGCCACTTGGCGTACCCAATGGATTCAGAATCGGATCTTCACGGAAATCTTTATAGCGCACGAATTTCGCGTTCTCTTCATTCCACTTCATCTCAATCAGTTGATTCTGTTTCCAGAAGTAGCTGAAGTTTGGCATCGCAATGCGGTTAGCTCGGCCAATTTTCTGAGCGTCTTTGTAGAAACCCGCCAGCCATTCCATTTCGGTTTTGCCATCCATATAGACGTCACGACCGCCTGGTTTGAGTAGCTCAGCCATATCCGCAAACACATCCAGGTCGTTGCGCGCTTCAAACTGTGGTTCGATCACCTGCTTCATCGGCACCAAGTGCTGGTTACTGTAGTCCCCGGTCATGGTCATGTCGTTGCGTTCAAACGAGGTCGTGATTGGCAGAACCACATCCGCGTGTTTTGCCGCGGCGGTCCAGTATGGTTCAGAGATCACAATCAGTTCTGGTTTTTGCCACGCTTTGATCAGACGGTTGGTGTCCTGATGGTGAGTAAAGTTTGCACCGCCCGCCCACCAGATCATTTTGACATCAGGGAAGACTCGTTCATGACCGTTGTGTTGGTATTTACCACCAGGATTTTCTAGTGCTTCGACAATACGAGCCACTGGGAACGCATTAACAGCGCCCGAGACCGCCCAGTCGTTACCCGCAGAAGAAGCTCCCGCAATCTCCGCAGAAATTGCCGGTAAAACGCCAGCATTGCGCGTTGGGTTACCACCGTTGGAATAGTGGTAAGAGAAACCAAAACCGCCACCCGGTAAACCAATCTGGCCCAACATAGCGGCCAGTGTAACCAGCATCCAGTGTTTCTGTTCGCCATACTGCTGACGCTGAATTCCCCAGCCCGACATGATCATCGTGCGGTTCTGACTGAAAATATCCCCCAGCAGTTCCAACTGTTTAGCGGGTACGCCACAGATGCCTTCCGCCCATTGCGGAGTTTTCTCGACACCGTCCGACTTACCTAACAGGTAGTCTTCAAATTTGTCGTAACCTGATGTGTACTTATTCAGAAATTCCACATCGTGCTGTTTCTTTGTTACCAGCGAGTGCGCGACCCCCAGCAGCATCGCCACGTCCGTTCCCGGATGCGGTGCAATCCACTGTGCTTTGTCACCAAAAAACTCGATGGTTTCGGAGCGCATTGGGTCGACAGCAATGATGGTTTTGTTGGACTTTTGCAGTTGATGGAAGAACTCCAGACCCGCGCCATCGGTACTCGACCAGGCAATTTTCAGCGTGTTCAGTGGGTTTAAACCCCACAGTACGACGACGTCCGAATTCTCCATAATCATCGGGTATGTCGTTTGCTGTTCATACACTTCGATTGACCCTACCACGTGTGGCATGATCACTTGCGCTGCACCGGTTGAGTAGTCGCCAAGGTGGCCGGAATAACCGCCCGCCATGCTCATGTAACGTTGCAGCAATGTCTGCGCTTTGTGCAGGATACCACTGGATCGCCAACCATATGAGCCAGCAAAGACGGACTCGGCACCGTACTGCTTACGAATACGCATATGCTGTTCATGAATGAGCTTGTACGCTTGGTCCCAACTAACACGGACGAACTCATCGTCTCCGCGTGTGCCCTGAGGTTTAGATGGGTTGGCCAGATAGCCTTTGCGTACCATCGGATATTTAACGCGTGCTTGAGTATGCGCCTGATCCGGCGCAGAACTTTGCAGGCTGTTTTCCACGGTTTGTGGCAGCGCATTGGTCGATGACACGATTTTGCCATCTTTCACTTCAACCAACATCGCGCCCCAGCGGCCAGCAGTCAACACTGCTGAGCCACTGCGTTCGTTGGCAAATACAGGCATAGGTGCAACAGATGAAATGGCAAACGCGCCCGCTGTCATACCTGCACCTTTCAGAAAACTTCGACGTGTGAGAGTGGTCATCACTGAATCCTTATACTGGTTATTGAGCGGCATCTTTTGCGTTGTATTGGAAGAACTTAGTCAGAATCTCTAAATCTTCTTTGCTGATGGATGTACGATCACCCATGCTTTTTGCCACCGCAGGCCATGCGTTGACCGTAAAGTGCTCGCTTGGAATCTTGGCGTGACAGGTTGAACAGTAAACGTTGTCCAACTGCTCGGCGTAAGACCACAACGAATCGATTTTCGCCAGCACAGGCGTTTCGATGTCACCCTGTAGCTCAACACTGCGCCATTTATTACCGTAATCGTCTTCAGTGTATTCGCCCGTAGTCAGCGCGTTCTGGCCCGCTTCAGTCAGGATGGCCACCACCGCACGCTTGCCTTGCCCCATGTAAAGCACTTGCTCCGCGCCTTGCATCTGGTAAGCCGTCAGAGAAACCGTGCGCTTGCCATCTTTATCGCTCATCACTGCCAGTTTGGTTGCCGGATTAATGGTGCCCAACTCACCGATTGGAGTCGCTTGCATGGTGAACACTTCTTTTGCCGTTGCCGGGGTCAGTTTGGCTTCATCCACCAGATGAGCCAGCGCCTGACTATCCATTTTCACTTCAGGCAGGATATGCGCGACGCCTTTGTGGCAGTCGATACAAGTTTGGTTGTTCTCGATACCGTACTGGTGCATCTTTTGCGCTTCAGGAGTCTGGTCGTAGGTTTCCATCGCATCTTCTGAGTGACAAGAGCGACAGGTCACCGAATCATTCGCCTTCAACTGCGCCCAGACCGTTTCGGCCATTTCGGCACGATGCGCTTCGTACTTCTCATCCGTGCTGATCTTTTTGGTAATGAACTCGTGGTAGATGTCTTTAGACGCACGAATCTTAGTGATCAGGTAATCGATGGTATCGGTGGGGATATGACAGTCCGCACATTCAGCACGAATGCCTTTTGCATTCGTAAAGTGCACGGAACCCTGATACTCCTTGTAAGGGGTTTCCATGGTGTGGCAAGAGACGCAGAACTCGGTGCTCGAGGTCTTTTCCAAAATGGCATGCGTTCCGCCGAGTGTCAGCCAACCTATGACTACACCAATGACGAGAAGCAGCACGATCGCGCTTTTTTTAATACTCATTTGTCCTCACAAATCTGTGGGTTTGATAACGAAATGTCGCAGCTCAACTGGGTGAACTGAAGTTAATTACGTATGCAATCCTACCCCTAAAGGGCTAAGACTATTTGACAATAGTCAACGGAATCCCAAATTGGGCGTGAGACAGATCACTTTTTGTACCGGAATCAAATTCTGATATTGCGATTCACCACAAATTCTCACAATTTGTATGGATATTGTGATTTTGAGCTTAGTGTAATGCAGGGGGAAACGGCAGGTAGGCAGAATGAAAAACAAAAAAAGCCGCGAAATTGAACACTCTAATAAGCTTCAATGACGCAGCTTCTTTGGAAGGTATGCAGTATTATTGGGCTTGTTTGGCAACCAGAGCGGCCATGACAGCTTCACGGTTTTCCAGATAATCGTTCAAACCCGCTTTACGCAGGTGACACGATGGGCAGTCTCCACAACCATCGCCGATGATACCGTTGTAACAAGTCAGTGTTTCATTACGAACTAACTCCAGCGCGTCATTTTGATCCGCCATTGCCCAGGTTTCCGCTTTGTTCAGCCACATCAGCGGCGTACGAATTTCCAGCTCGCGATCCATTCCTTGAACCAATGCGCTGTTCATCGCTTTAACGAAGTCGTTGCGACAATCCGGATAGCCGGAAAAATCTGTCTCACACACGCCGGTAATGACGGTCTGCGCGCCAATTTGGTAAGCATAAATGCCCGCCAGAGTCAGAAACAGAATATTGCGCCCCGGAACAAATGAGTTTGGCAGGCCATTTTCTTGGAGTTCGTGCGACACCGGAATGTCGTCTCGAGTCAGTGAGCTGATTGCCAACTCATTCAACAGACCGACATCCATCACTTTGTGCGCTTTCACACCTAGTTTTTTCGCCAGCGTCTGTGCTACTTCAATCTCCAACTTGTGACGCTGACCATAGTCGAACGTAATGGCATGCACTTCATCAAACTCTTTCAAAGCCTGAACCAAACAGGTCGTTGAATCCTGACCGCCGCTGAACACGACAACTGCTTTTTTCATTCCGCTACTCCTTTAAGCAATGCTGAGATATTTGTGAGTCTGAATCGACAAGCGCCAGTTTCGCGCAATACAAGTCTCAATGCACAGCTGGGTTGCACGTGGTTTCTGGCTGATCGGCTGTAGCGCGATCACAGTCTTTTCCGGCACCTTGGCGCGAGCAAGTAGCTGATCCAGATTGTCGATGTCTTTATCAGTCGCAACCGGGTGCTTAATTTCGTTTGCTCTGCGCAGCGCAGAATCGATTACTGGCAATTTGCCTTTCATCGCCACTTTTGGTGACACTGTCACCCAAGTGTTTTCAGTCGCCTGAACGTCAAAGGTACCGCTGGTCTCTATTTGACAGCGGCAGCCAATCGCTTCAAATGCCTGCGTCAGAGGCACTAAATTATAGATACAAGGTTCGCCACCTGTAATCACGATATGTTTGGCACTGTAGCCCTGAACACGATATCGCTCGATGATCTGTTGCGCTGATGCAGAGCACCAGTTCGGATTGTCTTCCGTTTTCACCAGAATTTCATCAAATGAGCGCTCATCAGCAGGCTCGGCATCCCAGGTCTGTTTCGTATCACACCAGGCACAGCCAACAGGACATTCTTGCAGACGAACAAACACCGCAGGCACGCCGGTAAACACGCCCTCGCCTTGAATCGTCTCAAACATTTCGTTTACTTTATACAAGGTAAAATTGCCTAACTTGTTATCTAAAAATTGCAGGTCGCTGACCTTAAAGGATGCGTTGGTGAAGGTCAATTTAAAACCGCCGTTCCGCATACAAAAAGCCGCAACTTAACTCCACCAATTGCATAATCAGAATTCGCACACTCAGATCAAATCTACGCATAAATATTCGATACCATTTTCATCAAAAACGCGCATCCTGTCATATTTTAGGTATAATCTGACCTTTCGTTTCGCGCAGACTTTTTAGGTAAGACATGTACAAACTGATCGCTCTCGATATGGATGGCACCCTGTTAAACAGCCAAAAGCAAATTTCACCACGCACCAAACTGGCGATTGCTGAGGCTCGCGAACAAGGGATTAAAGTGGTTTTGGCGTCCGGTCGTCCGATTGACGGCATGCGCAGCAAGCTCGAAGAACTGAACATTCAATCGAAAGACGATTACGTGCTCTACTACAACGGCTCGATGGTTGCCAACGTCGGTACTGGCGAGATCATCTACCAGCAGATTCTTGATGGCCGCAGCGCGAAAATGGTGGCCCGTCTGGCCAACGAAATGGGCGTTAATACCCATGCATTTAGCCAAATTCATGGTTTGATTACTCCGAAAACCAGCAAGTACACCGAAGTTGAAGCGCAAATTAATGGCCTTTCTATTACCGAGATGGACTTTGAGCAACTGGAAGATGATCACCCAATCATCAAAGCCATGATTGTGGCCGAACCTGAGCTGCTCACCCGCACCATCGCCAGTCTGCCAGCGGATCTGCATCAGCAATATACGATCGTACAAAGCGCGCCATTCTTCCTTGAATTCCTTAATACTCAAAGCAACAAAGGCGTGGGTGTCAAAGCGATTGCCGACCACCTGAATATTCCGGCCAGCCAGGTCATCTGTATGGGGGATGCCGAAAACGATCATCACATGCTGCAATACGCAGGGATGGGCATTGCCATGGCTAACGCGATGGAAGAAACCAAACGCATCGCCGATTACATCACGCTAAGCAATGATGAAGATGGTGTGGCTGCGGCGATTGAAAAGTTTGCCCTCAACAAAGAGCGTTGCGACGCGTAAGTGCTCCCAGGAAACAAAAAGGCGGCCAACAGCCGCCTTTTTATTTTGCCCGATTCTATTTTTCAAAGCCCTGACCCAGCACTCGCTGATGTGCTTGCAACAAAGTGTATTCCTGCATGCCGTGTGGGATCAGAACACACACTCTCAATTGCTCCGCTTTAGCTTTCTTGAGGCGTTCACTTAGTTCTGCTGCACTGGTAAAGCGTTCACGTTCGGCATCGCGACGACACAAATCGATAAAATCAAACGGGCATGACTTGGCAAAGAGCACCAACTCAGCCTGTTGCATGTAACGCAGTGCTTTGAGAGGCAGTAACTCCACATCTTTACCAAATTCTACCCAGGTCACTTCACCATCATCATCCAGCGGTTTATCGAGTGCCTTGATGTACATTTTTTCCAGGCTTTCGCGATCTTTGGCATTTTTTACTTCGGTATCCGCAAAAAACATCTCCCAGAATTTGCGACGGAGATCAACTGTTGGCAAAAATTCTTTGATGGAGTTTCGTTTCGACGCACCAAAATCCGCCAGTAGTCCAAGGTTCTGAGGCAAAACGGCTTCGAGGGTTTCCCGTACGTTGCGAATCAGCACCGGCGACGCGCCACCGCTAGAGATAGCAAGCTGTACACGGCCACGTTCGATCATCGAAGGGGTAATAAAATCGCAGTAAGGTTGATCATCAACCACATTGACTAGAATGCCCATGTTTTTTGCATCTTTATGCACTTGATGATTTAAATCCGGGTTATCGGTTGTCGCCCAAACCTGCAGATATTCTTTGGTGAGAATCTGAGACGTGTAGAAATTTTGAATCCACTGACACTTACCGTCATCCACTAAGGATTGCAGAGTTGAGGCAATTTGTGGAGAAACAATAGTCACTTTGGCTCCGGCGCGAAGGAGCGCATCTATTTTGCGGCACGCAACCTCCCCTCCGCCTACGACGAGCACCGGTTTGTTAGTTAAATCCAGGAACAGAGGAAAATATCGCATTTTATTTTGGTCACAATCTAAATAACTATGCGTTTCATGCTACCAAAAAAGGTGCAAGGAAATCACTAGCTAAGGTGGATGAAATAATTAATCACCGAATTTGAGCCGGGGATCAGCATTTTATATTGAAATCTCACACAAACTATAAGTGTTAATATTAAGTTAACAGTTAATTGTCCTTCTACCATTCTGTTGCACTAATCGTGTGCCCAGTTGCACTATTTACAACCGCGTAACATTTCGCCATTCTAACTACAGCTTAGGTTTGTGATCTCAAACGAAAATCTTTTTAAATTATATATTTGAGAATCCTTTATTCCTTACCTACGCTTATAAACGGTTGATTTGTAAATGTGCGATTGAGCCCAAATACAGCCGAAACTAATAATAAAACACAACATTTTCTTAACCTTGTATCAGGTGTCACCTGGTCAACGATGGATCATACAGGAAGGATACAAATGGCAAATAAACTAACAGTTCTTGCTTCCGTTGTAGCGGCATCTACTGCCCTGATGGCTAACTCAGCCTCAGCTGCGGACAGCACCCTAGACAAAGTATTGTCTCAAGGTTTTCTGACTTGTGGCGTGAGTACTGGTCTTCCGGGCTTCTCGAACCCTAACGCAAAAGGCGAATGGGAAGGGATCGATGTGGAATATTGTCAAGCGCTTGCAGCTGCAGTTCTTGGTGACAAAACTAAGGTCAAATACGTACCTCTGACCGCAAAAGAACGCTTCACTGCCCTGCAGTCTGGCGAAATCGACGTTCTGTCTCGTAACACCACTTGGACTCTACACCGCGATTCAGCGCTGGGTCTGAACTTTGTTGGTGTGAACTACTACGACGGTCAGGGCTTCATGGTTAAGAAAGATCTTGGCATTTCAAGTGCTAAAGAGCTGGATGGCGCATCTGTCTGTGTTCAGTCAGGTACAACTACCGAGCTAAACCTTGCAGACTACTTCCGTAATAACGGTATGAGCTACAAGCCAGTCGTATTCGATACAGCAGCGCAAACTTCAAAAGGTTTCGATGCTGGTCGTTGTGACGTACTGACTACTGACCAATCTGGTCTGTACGCTCTGCGCCTGAACCTGGAAAAACCAGATTCAGCTGTTGTACTACCTGAAATCATTTCTAAAGAGCCTCTGGGTCCAGTTGTTCGTCAGGACGACGACAAGTGGTTCAACGTAGCGAAATGGACTCTGTTCGCGATGGTTAATGCGGAAGAATACGGCATCACTTCTAAGAACGCAGACGAAATGCTGAAGTCTGACAACCCAGAAGTGAAACGCATTCTGGGCGTAGACGGTCCTAAAGGTTCAGGTCTGGGCATCCGTGACGACTGGGGTTACCAAATCGTGAAACAAGTGGGTAACTACGGTGAAAGCTTCGAGCGCACAGTAGGTAAAGGTTCGCCTCTACAAATTTCTCGTGGCGTGAACGCGCTGTGGAATGCGGGCGGCTTTATGTACGCTCCACCTATCCGTTAATAAAGATTGATAAAAATGGGCGGTTTCGGCCGCCCTTTGTCAAAAATGGATAAGAGGTTATCGCTGTATGAAACCTACGAATACTGCTGTGCAAAAAGCAGCGAGCTCGGCTCCCGCTAAAAGCACAAATTTATTTTACAATCCCACTTTTCGTTCAGTTGTTTTTCAGCTGATCGCTATTGCCGCTCTGGTTTTCTTCTTTTACACCATCATTAATAATGCCCTGACGAACCTGGAATCGCGTGGTATCGCGACTGGTTTTAAATTCCTTGATCAACCTGCTGGCTTCGGGATTGGCCTGACTTTGATCGACTACAACGAGACGTACTCCTATGGACGTACCTTCGTGGTGGGTCTGCTGAACACCGCACTGGTGTCAGTTTTGGGTATTATTTTCGCAACTCTGATCGGTTTTGTGCTCGGTATTGCACGCCTGTCGTCCAACTGGCTGGTGAGTCGTTTGGCCGCGGTGTATATCGAAACGTTCCGTAACATCCCTCTTCTGTTACAGATCTTCTTCTGGTACTTCGCGGTACTGCAAGCTCTGCCATCTCCACGTGAGAGTATGAGCCTGGGAGAAGCGGTGTTTCTGAACGTTCGTGGCTTGTTCTTCCCTGCACCTGTGTTTGAGAAAGGCTCCAGCGTGGTGTTGATCACTCTGGTAGCAGGCATTATCGCCTCCGCCGTGATCAATATCTGGGCGAACAACAAGCAACGTTTAACTGGTCAGCAAACACCGATGGGGCGCATCATCCTGACACTGTGTGTCGGTCTGCCTCTGCTGGTGTATTTCATTATGGGTATGCCAATTTCTGCGCAATATCCGGAACTGAAAGGGTTTAACTTCCGTGGTGGTATCAGCATCATTCCGGAATTGGCAGCTTTGCTTGTCGCGCTGAGTGTTTACACCGCCGCGTTCATTGCCGAGATCGTCCGTTCTGGTATTAATGCCGTAAGCCATGGTCAGACAGAAGCGGCAATGTCGCTGGGTCTGCCACGCTCTAAGACTCTGAAACTGGTCATTATTCCTCAGGCTCTACGCATCATCATCCCGCCACTCACCAGCCAATATCTGAACCTGACCAAAAACTCATCCCTTGCGATGGCAATTGGTTACCCGGACTTGGTGTCGGTATTTGCGGGCACAACGCTGAACCAGACCGGTCAGGCAATTGAAATCATTGCAATGACCATGGGTGTCTACCTGACACTAAGTCTGATTACGTCAGCGTTGATGAACTTGTATAACCGTAAAGTTGCTTTGGTGGAGAGATAAGATGAAGACACATCAGTTTCAACCTAGTCTGCCGCCACCATCCAACACCACTGGCGTTGTCGGCTGGCTGCGTAAAAACCTGTTTAACAGTCCGCTGAATTCCGTTGTCACTATTGTGTTGGCGTATATTGCCTTCTCAGCAATCTGGCATGTTCTGGACTGGGCCATTATCAAAGCAGACTGGGTCGGCACGACCCGCGATGCCTGTACTCGTGATGGCGCCTGCTGGGTTTTCATCAGCGTGCGCTGGGAACAGTTCATGTATGGCTTCTACCCGCAAGCAGAGCTGTGGCGCCCTCGCCTTTTCTTTGCAACGCTGGCGATTTTCATCGCTCTTCTGGCGTATGAAAAGACACCTAAACGTACCTGGATTTGGCTGTTCTTTGTCAACATCTACCCATTCCTGATGGCAGGCCTGCTGTATGGCGGTGTGTTCGGGCTGGACGTAGTTTCCACCCATAAGTGGGGTGGTTTGTTGGTAACGTTGATCATTGCGTTGGTCGGTATTGTTGTGTCACTACCTATCGGTGTCGCACTGGCCCTAGGTCGCCGCTCTGACATGCCTGTTATCCGCAGTCTGTGTACGGTGTACATCGAAGTGTGGCGTGGTGTTCCACTGATCACGGTTCTGTTCATGGCGTCAGTTATGTTGCCACTGTTCCTATCCCAAGGTTCAGAGACGGATAAACTGCTGCGCGCCCTGATTGGTGTGGTGATGTTCAGTGCCGCGTATATGGCTGAGGTTATTCGCGGTGGTTTACAGGCGATTCCTAAAGGTCAGTACGAAGCCGCGGACGCTCTGGGTCTGAGCTACTGGAAAAAGATGGGACTGATTATTCTGCCTCAGGCACTGAAAATCACCATTCCATCGATCGTAAACACCTTTATTGGTCTGTTTAAAGACACCAGCTTGGTACTTATCATCGGTATGTTTGACGTACTGGGCATCGGTCAGGCTGCAAACACCGACCCGGAATGGTTGGGTTTTGCAACTGAGAGTTATGTATTTGTCGCGTTAGTGTTCTGGGTGTTCTGTTTCGGCATGTCGAGATACTCGATTTGGCTCGAACGTAAACTCCATACCGGCCACAAACGATAAGCAATCTTTCAAGGAACGTATTATGACGCAACAAAATTCTGGCGATCTCATGATTCAGATTAAGGACATGAATAAGTGGTACGGTGAGTTTCACGTACTGAAAAACATCAACCTGGACGTAAAAAAAGGCGAGCGTATTGTTATCTGTGGACCTTCCGGCTCCGGTAAATCCACCATGATTCGCTGCATCAACCGCCTGGAAGAGCATCAGAAAGGACAGATTGTCGTGTCTGGCAATGAACTGACTGAAGATCTGAAAAACATTGAAGCCGTTCGACGTGAAGTGGGCATGTGTTTCCAACACTTTAACCTCTTCCCTCACCTGACGGTTTTGGAAAACTGTACGCTGGCACCTATTTGGGTGAAAAAGATGCCGAAAGAGGAAGCTGAAGCGATTGCGATGAAATATCTCAAGCGCGTTAAGATTCCGGATCAGGCAGATAAGTACCCTGGCCAGTTGTCCGGTGGTCAGCAGCAACGTGTGGCGATTGCGCGTTCACTGTGCATGAATCCTCAGGTAATGCTGTTTGATGAGCCGACCTCGGCACTCGACCCAGAGATGGTGCGCGAAGTACTCGACGTTATGGTTGAGTTGGCAGAAGAAGGAATGACCATGTTGTGTGTAACGCACGAAATGGGCTTTGCCAAAGAAGTGGCTGACCGCGTGATCTTTATGGATGCAGGTGAAATTATCGAGGAAAACAACCCGAAAGATTTCTTCGAAAATCCACAATCCGACCGTACTCAGGCTTTCCTGGCGCAGATTCTGCACCACTAACAGGCCCAAACTCACAATCCAAAGAGGCGAATTATCGCCTCTTTTCTTTTGGCATTTATGCTATCCGCTTGGTGAGATTGAACATCAACAACACGGCTCATCGGACTCGATCACCACAAAACATTTCAGCCAAACCATAAAAAACACATAGTATTCAAATAAATACTTCAAAAATCTTTCGTTGATTGGAAATATTGTGTTACAACTTGTTCACACCTATCCGCCCATTTTTTGATTATTATTTCCAGTAATTGTTAGTGGCAGAGGCTTGAAATATGGAACTTTTGGCCTCATAAATGTCCATATAAATATCAACACCTTTCTATGAGGAAGAGTATGAACAGTCCTATGTATTCACGCACCTCGTCTTATGACAGTGCTCTACAAACAAATAAAGTGCTGCGTAACACGTATGCACTGCTTTCAATGACACTGCTTTGGTCTGCGGTTGTGGCTGGTATCTCGATGGCGATGAACCTTCCTCGCCCGGGTCTGATCATCATGCTGGTTGGTTTCTACGGCCTGCTGTTCCTGACTGAAAAGAACCGTAACAACAGCATGGGTCTTGTATTTACGTTCCTGTTTACCGGATTCCTGGGCTACACCATCGGTCCAATCCTGAACATGTATGTGGGTGCAGGTATGGGCGACGTCGTGCTGACCGCGCTGGGCGGCACAGCTCTGGCGTTCATGGGTGCTTCAGCATACGCACTGACCACAAAACGTGACCTGTCTTTCCTGGGTGGTCTGTTGATGGCAGGCTTCGTGGTACTGCTAATTGGTATGGTAGCGAACATCTTCCTGCAAATGCCAATGCTTTACTTGGCGATGAGCGGCATGTTTGTTCTGTTCTCAACGGGTGCAATTCTGCTGACAACACAGCAAATTGTTCGCGGTGGTGAAACCAACTACATCTCAGCGACCATTACTCTGTATGTGTCTATCTACAACCTGTTCATCAGCCTGCTAAGCATTCTTGGCGTGATGCGCGACGATTAATTCGCTCGCTTAAGGTAAAGATTCTAAGCCCGAAAGCTTTGCTTTCGGGCTTTTTACTTTTGGGAACAATCACCAATACCCCTTGAGCAAATGCACGGGCTTCGCTACCCTTAGCGCAAACTGACGATTGGACAATAAAGATGTTTGAATACAACGGCAAATCGATTGAAACCGACGCACAAGGTTATCTGCTGGACTACACCTTGTGGGAAGAAGGAATGATTGACATTCTTGCCAAGGATGAAGGCCTGACTTTGACGGATGCTCACTTGGAAGTGGTGCACTTCGTGCGTAATTTCTATGAAGAATTTAAAACCTCGCCAGCCATTCGTATGCTGGTTAAGGCGATGGAAAAAGAGCACGGTCCGGAAAAAGGCAACAGCAAATACCTATTCAAACTGTTTCCGAAAGGCCCGGCTAAACAAGCAACCAAACTGGCAGGCTTGCCAAAACCAGCCAAATGCTTATAACGCCAATGAGTAACGAAATCCTGTGAGCGATCCTCTTACAGGATTTCAAATCCTCTATAGTGCTTGTTGGTAATACATTCTGACCGCTCAACGCACTCAACCGACGCCGTTCTTGGCCCTTCTTTCAACCATTCATGTAATGCGTCCACTTGTTGCGGATCACCACAGGCAATCACTTCAACATCTCCGCTGAATAAGTTTTTGGCATACCCGGTTAAACCCAGTGTTAGCCCCTGATGAGCGGTGTGATATCGAAAGCCGACTCCCTGCACTACACCCGACACAATAAACTTATCGCACTTTATCGACATCTGATTCCCTTCTTGTTCAGTGGTTGAGTCCTCTTCCTTATTGGACAACAACCATTTCCTTAGTTTCGTAAACATGCGCGCACCTCTTTATCGCCTTTCCCAAGGATAGACAATTTTCACTCGGGCCACTGTGAGGTCATCGAAAAGACTATTTTCCTACGGCGTTTGCTTTTCTGGCTGAGTTCCATGAAAATACCCGCCCATTTCTATTAATCATTTGAGTAACGCAATGACTCCTGCAATCTATCTGGTCAAAGGTCGTGAGAAATCTTTACGCCGCAAACACCCTTGGGTGTTTTCTCGTGGTATCAGCAAAATCGAAGGTGAACCGGGTTTAGGTGACACCGTTGATGTGTATACCCACGAAGGCCAATGGCTTGCGAAAGCGGCATACTCACCGCATTCTCAAATTCGTGCTCGCGTTTGGAGCTTTGAAAAAGAAGCCATTGATACCGCGTTTTTTGTTAAACGTATCCAGCAGGCACAGTTGTTGCGCGATGATCTGATTGAGCGTGATGGTCTCACCGGTTACCGCCTGATCGCCGCAGAGTCTGATGGCTTGCCAGGCATCACCATCGACAAATATCAGGATTTTCTGGTGTGCCAGCTGCTCAGTGCAGGTGCAGAGAGCCAGAAAGACGCGCTGGTTGAAGCGCTGAAACAGTGTTTCCCGACATGCAGCATCTACGAACGCTCTGATGTCGCGGTACGCAAGAAAGAAGGTTTGGAAGAACGTGTCGGCGTTCTGCATGGCGAACTGCCGCCAAAATCAGTTGTAATTGAAGAAAATGGCGTGAAAATCAGCGTCGACATCGTCGGTGGCCACAAAACCGGTTTCTACCTGGACCAACGTGACAGCCGTTTCCAGTCGATGAAATATGTGAAGAACAAAGATGTCCTTAACTGTTTCTCTTACACTGGCGGTTTTGGCCTGTACGCGCTGAAAGGCGGAGCAAAGCGCGTGATCAACGCTGATGTATCTCAACCAGCGCTGGATACCGCGAAGTTCAATGCTGAACTGAATGAGTTTGATATTTCGAAAAAACGTGCGGTTTTCCTCAATGCAGACGTGTTCAAACTGCTGCGCGAATACCGCGACCAAGGCACCAAATTTGATGTTGTCATCATGGATCCGCCAAAGTTTGCGGAATCCAAAGCGCAGCTTAATGGTGCATGTCGTGGTTACAAAGACATCAACATGCTGGCGATGCAAATCCTTAATCCGGGCGGCACCCTGCTGACCTATTCGTGCTCAGGATTGATGGATCAGGTGCTGTTCCAAAAAATCATCGCCGATGCTGCACTGGATGCCGGCCGCGACGTGAAATTCATTGAACGCTTTGAACAGGCGGCGGATCACCCAACGGATACCGCTTATCCGGAAGGGTTCTACCTTAAAGGTTTTGCCTGTAAGGTGTTGTAATCTGTGTTCTCAAGGCTTCCCATCCGGAAGCCTTTTTCTTACCTTCAATCTCTCCAGAGTCATGTGCAATTAAGCGCACTTTTAGTGCATATACTCCAAAGTAGTGCGTTGAAAACAGACATTTTTGTGCATGACTAGGCCCGCGACATCGTAAAGTGACACTTTTATTACAACCCAAATCTCATGCCAGACCAGATGTAACAAGGTGTTTCCCCACTCGTTATTAACAAATTAGAAACCACTGATAAACATGGCATAAACATTGCGATTTGAATGATGATTTCTTAAAACGAAAAGGATCATTCAATGAGAAAAACAGTACTAGGCGCTTTATTTATCAGCGGCTTAATCTTCCTTCCAACCACATATGCAGCCACTCAGTTCAAACCTGAACACGTCTCTGTAGAGAAAGAAATTAAACCCGGACCGAACGTCTTCATCATCGATCAAAGCTGGGCAGGTTCAAGCATGATCACCGTGATCGGCGCGGACAACCTCGAAGCAAAAGGCAACATCTCCACGGGTTTGATCGCACAGTTTGGTTTATCGAAAGACAAAAAATCGCTCTACACCGCCTCGGTATACCCAAAACGCATTGTTTGGGGTGACATCGACGCTGTGGTGCAAAAGTTCGCGGTCAATTCTCTTAGCTTGGATAAAGAGATCGAATCTTCTCCCAAAATGGCGCAAGCCGCAGCTTACGTGAACACTTTCCAAACTTCCGCAACCGACAAATACGCGTTCGTACAAAACGCCACACCCGCTGCATCGGTATCTGTGGTGGATATTGCCAGCGGCAAAGCGCTGTTAGAAATCCCGACACCGGGCTGCTGGGGTATTTACGCATCACAGGATGACAACAAGTTCAGCTCCGCTTGCGGCGACGGCACCTTCTCAACCTACGTCATAACTAAAGATGCGAAGAACTATACCGCGCATAAAAGTGAAAAGATTTTCGACACTGACGACGATGCGCTATTCATCACCGCACAGCGCGACGGCAGCAAACTGATGTTCACTTCGTTCAAAGGCAACATGTATGTCCTGAATGACACTGGCGAAACCGTGACGTTGGCAGACAAGTTCAACTACACCAAAGACATCGAAGGCAACTGGCTACCTGGTGGTTACGAAGTCATTGGCTACAACCAGCCTAACAAACTGATGTTCGTCACCATGCATCCGGATGGCAAGGAAGGTAGCCACAAAGACGGTGCGCAAGAGATCTGGGGCGTGAGCATGGATTCGCATAAGGTTGTGACGCGCATTGAAGCAGAAGAACCGATTTCTCTGGCCGTGTCTCAAACCAAAGCGCCGGATGTGTACACCCTGACCGACTTCGGCACCGTGGTGAAATACACCTTTAATGGCGGCAAGTTTGAAGGCACCAAAGTACATGAAGCGGAAGAAATGGGCAGTTTCACTCAAATGTTGATGGTGGATTACTGATATGAGCACATCCTGGATAACCCAATATCACCTGACCATCATGACTTTTTTCGTGTTGGTGTTTATTCAGGCCGCGCTGCATAAAGGAGCGGATCTACGTCGTTTTTCAGGCTACATCAGTCACTACTCACGCCACTTTGAACAACATGCCTACCCGCTTGCGGTGTTGTTATTGGTTGGCGAAATTGCGGCAGTGGTTCTGAGCATAACGCCGGCAACCAATGTGGCCGGGGAATTGCTGATGCTACTGCTGCTCATCGGCTATACGCTCGCCATGAGCATGCAACTGAAAAGTGGCAACCGAGAAATTGACTGTGGATGTGGTGGAACACCGATCGTGGTATCGCGCCGCACGCTGTTACGCAATGCCATTCTGATAACGCTGGCAGGGTCGATGCTGATGACTGCCAATCAGCCCGTCACCAGTTTGAGTCTGCTGATGGCTATCGCAGGCGGAGTGATTCTCTGGTTTGGGTATTACCTACTGGAGCAACTGATGCACAACCACGATTTGATTCTGAAGCTCGCTCAACACGATCAGGAGAAGGACATCTAATGAATACTGTATTACTGTTTGCAGTCGGCTTTTTAGCTGTACTCGTCGCACTGCTGTTTATCGCTTTTATTGCGCTTTCCCGTCAGGTCGGGATTCTGTTTGAACGCATCTCTCCGGTGGGAGCCATGATCAACAACAATGGACCTCAGTTGGGTGAGACGCCCAAACCGATGACGTTGATGTCTCTCAATCAGGGGGAAATCACGCTGGGTGGCGCGCAAGCAAAAAGTACCTTGGTGCTGTTTGTTGCACCATCATGCCCTATCTGTAAGGTGCTGCTTCCTCTCATCAATAGTTTGCAAAAAGCCGAATCGAGCTGGCTGAATGTGGTGCTGGCGAGTGACGGTGACGAACCCGCTCAACGCGCGTTGATTGCTCAGCATAAACTGGAAAACACTCCGTATGTGCTGTCTCAGGAGCTGGGCATGGCCTACCGCGTGGCAAAACTGCCGTTCTCTGTCCTCATGGATGAGCAGGGACAGATCGTGTCAAAAGGTCTGATCAATAGCCGCGAACAGCTCGAAAGCTTGTTCAACGCGAAAGAGAGCGGCTTTGAATCACTACAAGATTTCTCACACAAACAGACCGTGACGGTTAATCACTAAGCAGGAGACAGTGACAATGAAAAAATTCAGCGAAATGTTATTGAATGCCATGGACAGGCTCTCAGAGAAAACCGTCCGTCATTCCGCACGCCAGATAGGCCGCCGCAACTTTCTCGCCAAAGCGGGTGTGTTTATCGTCGGTACGGGCATGATGCCGCTGCTGCCATTTGACCGCTCAGCAGGCAAAGTGTTTGCAGCCGAAGGCCCGGGGGATGATATCAACAGCTGTGACTACTGGCGCTATTGCGCGCTCGACGGAAACTTGTGTTCCACATCCGGTGGCAGCGAAACCACCTGCCCTCCGGGTTCTGAAGCGTCCAAAGTGGCTTGGGTGGGCACATGTCTCAACCCGAACGACAATAAGAACTATCTGGTGTCGTATAACGACTGCTGTGGTAAAGCGATCGTGAACAGCTCAGTTGCGTGTCTCAACAGTGAACGTGAGCGTCCGGGATACCGCATGGGGCTGCACAACGACATCAACTGGTGTATGGCGAACACCAACAAAGGCTACCACTGCACCGTAGCAGCACTGGTGGGGCTGGCGAATGAATAAACGCGCCGTTTCCCTATTGTTTGCTTTAGTGGCGCTTGGCACTCACTACCCAGTGAGTGCTGAATCCGGCCAGGATAAGTTCGTCACCAACTGTTCTGGCTGCCATGGAATGGACGCCAAAGGCATTATCGGTCTGGCTCCCTCGCTGGAAAACCCGGAGCTCTGGAACCGCCTTGGCGACAAGCGCGATCAGTACATTGCGGGTGTGGTAACAGGGGGGATGAGCGGTAAGATCGAGTCTTTGGGCAACAGCTATCAAGGATTTGCTATGCCTCCACAAAGTTTTCTTGAGACCGCGGATCTGGTGGAAATTACTCACTACATCCTGAGTGAGATTAACCACCTTACTGGTGGGCCTGATGCCAATCTGATCGACAAATACAAGGAGAACCCACTCTCTCATCAGGAACTGCATCAACTGCGTGACGGAGACTAAGGTATGAAAACAACGCTTTACCGTCGTTGGGTACGAAGCGTCTTGATTACCTTCGCACTGTGTAACGGAGCGGCTTATGCCGCTTCCAACACGCCCCAGCAGAACTACATCCTCAAATGTTCCGGCTGCCATGACATGGATGGGTCCGGCTCAGTCGCCGGAGGTATCCCGCCCCTTCCCGGCTATCTGGGCGCATTTATGGACGATGAACAGGGACGGGTCTATCTGATGAACGTGCCTGGCGTGATTGCCTCCGGACTCAACAACCACGAGCTCGCCGTACTGATGAATTATCTCAATGACAAATGGGGCGATAAAGCCAATGCCAAACCCTATTCGCCTGAAGAGATCGCGCAGATTCGCTCCGCGCCATTGGAAGATGTAGTGAAATATCGCCGAGAAATCGTTAAACGCTTCAACGAACAAGGCATCGCCACAGGGTCGTATCCTTGGCCATAAAACACAAAGCCCGCATTATGCGGGCTTTCATTTAGCCTTCAAACAAGTAGGAAACATGTTCAATAACCTTGTTCCAAGAAGACAAAAATGGTTCGAACGGCTGTTCGGGAATAAATTTCTTAGCCGCCTGATTACCATGGAGATAGACAGCCTCTAGAGCCCATATGTGATGATCAGCGAAAATTGCCCAAGCATTTGCCCCATCTCGTAACCGCTCTAGACTCAGCACTGAAATGGATAGATAGCCCTCTATAAACGCTTTTGTTTTTGCTAAGTCCAGACGAAACATGTACCAACATGCTCTAGCAATCTCATAACCTACAGGCATTCTCTGCGCCAAATCCCAGTCGATGACTTCGCTGACCTGCCCATCTTTGCCAAAAAACAGGTTGTAATGATGAAAATCACCGTGAATCACTTGCTCTTGTGTCGTACAAACATAGTGGTGCCAACTATCTGGTCGATTTAAATAGTCATACTGCTCCCTAATGCGTTCAATCGCCCAGCGATCAACATTATCAGGTGATTCCACTTCCAGAACCGACGCCAAAATACGTTGAAGCCTTTTACACCATTCTTTTCCATTCCAACACAATTTCGTTTTGGGGAAGTCAGTAACATTGATAGCTCGTAATGCGTGATGTAAGCGAGCCAAATAGATCCCCGCTTCACGCGCATGAGTACAAGAGAGCTGGAAGCTTTCTAACATCTCTCCCTTAGCTTCAGGGAACAACGCATAAAAGTGCCCTTCCCAGCATACAAGATCACCATTCAGGTGAGTTTTAATCGGCTTAAGAACTTGTGGAAGCTCAGTACTCAACGTATTTAGTAAATGATGTTCTCGATTGAGAGCGGATTGCAGGTTGCGACGATAAGATTTGAGGTAGTAACACTTCTTACCATCGTCAATACGATAAACCTGATTGGTTGCCCCGACTAAGACTGGTGTAATTTCAACTGGAAAGTTAACCCTAGGCCAGTGCTTAAGCACACAGCTAAGTATGCATTCTTTATTCGTCACTGTAATGGAATCTCCAATTGCCAATAACCGACGGAAAGCCAACGGTCAAATTTATATCCGACCTGACTGAACTCGCCCACTTTGCGAAAGCCAAGGCTTTCATGCAGACCGATACTCGCCTCATTGGGTAAAGCGATAACGCCCAACACATTGCGGATCCCAAGGTCTTTGAGCTTGCTGAGCAACACCTGATAAACCGCTCGTCCCCACCCTTGCCCCTTGGCTTGTGGTGAAAGATAGATGGAAGGTTCGACGGTAAAGCGATAAGCGCTGCGGGCGTTCCATTGTCCGACATAAGCGTAGCCAACTACCGTACCTTCGTGTGCGACGACCAACCATGGCAATCCGGCCGCGCGAATTTTGTTCACCCTTTCGCCCATCTCACTCACGCTGATCGGCACTTCTTCAAAGGTAATTGTCGTCTGTTCGATGTAACGATTATAAATCTCGGTAATTGTTACGATATCAAAGTCCTGAATGTCGCGTATTTCCATCGCCTTTCCTTTGCTTTATCAATGCAATCTATTGACTACTTTTGCCAATCTAACGTAACCGTGCGCAAAGAGTAAACGATACAGCGTTGAACTGATAAAAAATCCCCCGGCGATGCCGAGGGATTCAATTGCAATGCTACCTGGGTTAGACGAGGTCAAAACGGTCCGCGTTCATCACCTTGGTCCAAGCGGCTACGAAGTCTTTCACGAACTTCTCTTGGTTGTCGTCCTGAGCGTACACTTCCGCGTAAGAGCGCAGGATAGAGTTCGAACCAAACACGAGGTCAGCACGGGTTGCCGTCCACTTCGTGGCACCTGACTTACGGTCAACGATATCGTATTTGTTGCGACCCGTTGGTTTCCAGGTATACGCCATGTCGGTCAGGTTGACGAAGAAATCGTTCGTCAGCGCACCCACTCGATCAGTGAAGACACCGTGCGCACTGCCACCGTAGTTGGTGCCAAGGACACGCAGACCACCAACTAGAACCGTCATTTCTGGTGCAGTCAGGCCGAGCAGTTGTGCGCGGTCTAGCAACATCTCTTCTGGATTCACCACGTAGTCTTTCTTCTGCCAGTTACGGAAACCGTCTGCAAGTGGCTCCAGCACATCGAATGATTCTACATCGGTCATGTCTGCCGCTGCGTCACCACGGCCTGGACTGAATGGAACAGCGACATTGAAACCAGCCGCTTTAATCGCCTGTTCAATACCCACGTTACCAGCCAGAACGATCGTATCAGCAACGCTGATACCCGCTTCAGCTGCGATGTTTTCCAACACTGCCAGTACTTTCGCCAATTTGGCAGGTTCGTTGCCTTCCCAATCCTTTTGCGGAGCCAGACGAATACGCGCGCCGTTTGCGCCGCCACGGTTATCTGAACCTCGGAACGTACGAGCACTGTCCCAAGCGGTAGACACCATTTCCCCTGTGCTCAGACCGCTCGCAGCAATCTTTGCTTTCACCGCGTTGACATCATAATCGGTGCGACCTGCTGGTACCGGATCTTGCCAAATCAAATCTTCAGCTGGCACATCCGGGCCCAGGTAGCGCGATTTCGGCCCCAAATCACGGTGGGTCAGTTTGAACCATGCACGGGCAAACACTTCTTCGAAGTACGCTTGATCTTTGTAGAAGCGCTCCGAAATTTTGCGGTATTCAGGGTCGACTTTCAGCGCCATGTCCGCATCGGTCATCATTGGATTGTATCGGGCTTTGCCATCTTCAACATCCACCGGTTTGTCTTCTTCTGCGATGTCCACAGGCTCCCATTGCCAAGCGCCTGCCGGGCTCTTCGCTAACTGCCACTCATGTTCCAGCAGCATTTTGAAGAAGCCGTTATCCCATTGCGTCGGATGTGTTGTCCACGCGCCTTCCAGACCGCTCGTTACCGTGTTTCTGCCGATACCACGTGATTTGTGGTTCATCCAGCCCAAGCCTTGTTCTTCAAGATCCGCGCCTTCTGGATCCGGACCAAGTTCTGCTGCATTTCCGTTGCCGTGCGTTTTACCAACAGTGTGGCCACCAGCGGTTAACGCCACGGTCTCTTCATCATTCATGGCCATACGGGCGAACGTGACGCGCATATCTTGCGCCGTTTTCAGTGGATCCGGGTTACCATCGACACCTTCTGGGTTTACGTAAATCAAACCCATCATTACGGCTGCCAGTGGGTTTTCCAGATCGCGTTCACCAGAGTAACGGGTACCTTCACCGCCACTTGGTGCCAGCCATTCTTTCTCTGAACCCCAGTAAATGTCCTTCTCCGGATGCCAGATATCTTCGCGACCGAAACCGAAACCAAAGGTTTTCAGACCCATTGATTCGTAAGCCATGTTACCCGCCAGCAGGATCAAGTCCGCCCAGCTGATTTTGTTGCCATATTTTTTCTTCAGAGGCCAAAGCAGACGACGAGCTTTGTCCAGGTTGGCGTTATCAGGCCACGAGTTGAGTGGAGCGAAACGTTGGTTGCCAGTTGCACCACCCCCGCGACCATCCGCTGTACGGTAGCTGCCTGCTGCGTGCCAAGCCATACGAATCATCAGACCGCCGTAGTGCCCCCAGTCCGCTGGCCACCATTCCTGGCTATCGGTCATGAGCGCTTTCAAATCTTTCTTGAGTGCATCAACGTCGAGCTTTTTCAGCTCTTCACGATAATTGAAATCGACGCCATAAGGATTTGTCTTGGTGTCATGTTGATGAAGGATGTCGAGATTTAGTGCCTTAGGCCACCAATCCATGTTTGACGTACCCGTGGATGTCATGCCGCCATGCATGACCGGGCATTTACCGGAAGAACTACTTTCATGATTTGCCATAAGATGTCCCTTTACCTGTTTGGTTCAAGTTCGTTGATTCAGATTCAAAAGCGCTGAGTCAGTTAATTAAAATTAGTCAGAATTATTGTCTACGAAAGTGAGTCTAGTCCCGATGTTTCAAATATTCACATTATTTATGGCAATTATTTCAATAGAGAAAACCTATCAAAGAATTTTTCACCAATAGAATATGTAAACATTTTTAACAGAAAATAATAACCCATCCATCGATTCAGATTTTTTATTCTTACCAATAGTAGAAACTCGCTTTAGAAAATATAAACAAAAATGAAACTCACTTATATACAAAACCAATTGCATCAAATGAATCAATGAAATGAAGTCAACGATAAAACTGGAAACAGAGAAGTTAAGAAAATCCTTACAAAACATGAAAAAAAACAAAGATAAGCAAAGGAACCAATAGGCACAACATATAACAACGCGACGAATGGCAACATGCTAAACATGTCGATCTAACGCTATTATTAAATCTTCGCAAAGAAACAGATTGGACTAACAAAGAATAGATTGTGAATATTAACGATCTAAATCACAAATTGAAAAATATATAACTTTGGCATGATAAAAATGTGGATAGAAAGAATAAAAGTTTAAACACCCATCAATTTAAACGTCATATTGTTTAAACTTTTTCGTTAAAGCCAATCCCCAAAGAAAGAGATACTGGAACCTAGATCATATTTATAATAACGACGATGGTCATGTTTGATGTTACTTGTTCATTCTCCCACAACCATCATCGCGACATTATACTGACTTCTCACACATCGTGATGCTGAAGCAACGGAACCTCTTTGGGAATAGCGATACTGACCGTCAAAGTCATGGTATCTGGTTGAGTAAAGCTCAATGTATATCCTTGTTGACGACAGATATTGCTGATGATCGATAACCCCAGACCAAAACGCTCATTGCTGGTTCGCGCCGTATCTATCTGAAACAGGGGTAGCGTCAGCTTTGCAAGCTGCTCGTCGGTAATCGACTGCACCAACGCGTTAGTGATGGATAATTGATAGTCATCATCCACTTCACTCCAGCCCAGCGTCACGAGGCTTTCATGCGGGCTGTAATACAAGGCATTATCGATCAGGTTTTTTAAGATGGTTTCAATGCTGAAGCGGTCGGCAGAGAAAAATTCGTCCGCACAACTGCTGACTACCAGCCTCTGATCGATATCCGGATATTTGAACATCAAATCATGCTTCACTTGGCCAAATACGTTTTTGATCGACAGCAGTTGCCATTCGGTGTTCATCGCAATCGAAGACGTTTTTTGCAACAACAACAGGTTCTCCACAATCGCTTTCATACGTTTAGCGATCGCCAGCATGTCATGCTGGTAGGTTTTACTGATGCGTTCATCCTGCGGATAGCGAATGTAGACCTCACTCAGCGTGATCATTTCTGCCAGAGGCGTTTTTAGCTCATGAGCAATATCTGCCGTAATACGTTTTTCATTGTTGATCAGCGTTCGGTTGCTGCGAATGTAACGATTAAGTTCCTTACGGATTGGCTCAATCTCTTCCACCACTTGCTCAGGCAACTCCAGCTCTCCGGCCGCTGGCTGATCGCTGCTGTGCAGTGTTTTCAAATCCTGATTGAGTTTTTCAAGTGGCTCCAGGCCACGGCGAATCACATTCTTGGTAACATAACGCATCAGCATCATCGCCAGAATGAAGCTGCCGATCAGCAGCCCGTCAACCACCCAAACCAGCCTTTCCAAGCCAGTCGAGGATTCGTATATCGTCAGTGCAACCGGGAGAATTTCGTCATCACTGCTTTCAGGGACAAAATAGGACAGCGTCGCGCGGCCCATGTCACCATTGGGCATAACGATATCTACGATGCGATCACGACCCAGCTGCACATCCGGTTTAAGCAGATCAACATGTGGATACTGAGCCAATGACTCTGAACGTTTGATTGTGGTTTCATCGCGCCACAGCTGGAAGAAATGCGGATCGTCGCTTTCAGCATACTCAGGCATAAAACGTTCATCAGCCAAAAACTCAACATGATGGTCAGCCACTCGAATCTGAGATTTCAGATAGTTGGCTTTGTTGAGCATCGCCTGATCAAATTGGTCTTCAACCCAATCGTCCAGCCCCAAGTCCACGGACAAAAACACCATAAACAAGAAAGCCCCGAAAATCAGGGTGACGGAGTTAATCAGGTTGCGTTCAATGGAAGCAAACTGATTCGCTTTTGACAGTGAGCCGAACAAAGATTTCATTGCCACTTTCTACCTTAACTGCACTTTTGCGCTACATAGCCAAAGCCACGTTTGTTCTTCACTGGCAGATTGCCACCAGCATCACGCACCTTTTTACGAATGGAGGAAAGGTGCGCTTCAATCGTGTTTTTGGCGACATAATCAAAATGCCCCACCACGGATTCACTGATCTGTTCCACGCTCATCACCCGGTTTGGTGCACTGAACAAGCACTGTACGATTTTGAATTCGTTCGGGGTAAGATCAATGACCTGTCCCTGATAAAGAAAGGTTTTATCCGCTAAATTGACACAGAATTCGTCGATGGACAGTGTCTGGTCCACCTGCTCAAGACTACCTCGACGCATGATCGTCAGAATACGGGCATGCAGCTCTTCAAATGAAAAGGGTTTGGTCAGGTAATCATCAGCGCCTTGCAGCAAGCCTTCCACCCGATCCTGAGTGTCGGTTTTGGCGGAAAGAATCAACACGCGAGTCTGTTTCTTCTGTTTGCGCAGTGCTTTGAGTATTTCCAGGCCACTTAAGCCGGGCAGCATTAAATCGAGAATGATGACATCGTACTGGTTGTTAAGCGCCATACTCAGCGCTTCCTGACCATCACCCGTGTCATCAGTGGCAAACCCAAGATGGTTAAGACCCACAATCAAACTGCGGCGGAGCGTTTCGGAGTCTTCGATAATTAATAGTTTCACGGCAGGTTCTGTTATCGCGGAGGAATAGCTCAAGCATACGTGAAAACGCCGACAATGTGGACCCAAACGCTATGCAGAACTGGCAGAAAGCCCTACTCACAAACATAAAAAAACTCCCACCGAGGTGGGAGTTTTCAGCAATTCATTAGCCAATCATGCGTTCACTGTTTTCGGCCATTTCATTGAAAACGACCGTTTGCGCACGTTTGAAGAAGTTGAAATCGGTTGCCGTCGCACTGGTGTAAGCCCCCATCATGCGGCCGATAATCAAATCACCGTTATCCAGTTTTGGCAGCAGAATGTTTTCTGCAATCACGTCAATACTGTCACAAGTCGGGCCAGCCAGCACACTTGGTGCGTACTCGCCTTCTTGCTTCAGCGTCACCAATGGGTATTGTGCGTCGTCAAAAATCAAACCGCTGAACGAACCGTAAACACCGTCATCCAAGTAGTACCAAGTCTGACCATCGCGCTCAGCTTGACCCATTACCGACGCCACGCTCATCATAGATTGCGCGACAATAAAACGACCAGGTTCAGCAATCACCTGAACGGTTTCAGGCAGCTCTGCCAGTGCTTCGTTGATCGGCACGCAGAACTGATCAATCGGCATCACTTGTTTGGTGTAGTTCACAGGGAAACCACCACCGATGTCCAGCGTGCTCAGGGCAGGCAAACCACGCTCTACCACTTGTTCCATCACTTCTTTACACGTGTGGATCGCTTCCACGTATTTTTGTGGATTGGTGGTCTGAGAACCAACGTGGAATGACAAGCCTTTGATACGAATGTTCCACTCTTTTGCCATTTCAATAATGGTCAGTGCTTGTTCTGCCGAGCAGCCGAATTTTTTCGACAAGTCAGCAAACGCTTCAGAGTTTCGAAAGCTCAGGCGAACCAGAAGCTCTACATCATCGCGATAAGCTTTGAACTTCGCCAGTTCGTTCAGGTTGTCGACCACAAACACGTTACAACCGTAAGCAAGAGCGTCACGGATGTCGGCATCACGTTTGATTGGGTGAGTATGAATCGTACGTTCTGCAGGTACACCTTCCTGAGCAACCAGTTCAACTTCGCCGGTTGTCGCCAAGTCAAAGCTTGCGCCTTCTTGCAGCAACGTTCTTACCACCACTGGATGTGGCAGTGGTTTCAGTGCAAAGTGCAAAGTGACGTTTGGCAGTGCCGCGCTCAGTGCACGGTATTGCTGACGGATGATGTCACAGTCAAGCATCAGTAATGGCGCACCAAACTGTTCGACCGATGATTCGATCAAATGAATTTCGTCAGCAGAAAGCGCTTGAGAAGTGAAAGATTGAAAATTCAGAACTGAACGAGCAGTCGCCATGGCAAACCTCCAAAATAGTGAGCACTTTTCATATGCGTTGTGATGAAAAGTGGAGCGTCAATAAAAGCGCGGTTGCGCTGTCAAAGTCACTCTTGGATAGTTGCTCTATCGCCTTGCCACAAAACCAGCTGTGATGTACTCGGATTGGCTATCATCAAGAAGCGAGGCGATAGTAAGGTCATAAGTTGGTCAGCGCAATAAAAAATGCGGTGTTTAAAACTAAAACTTTTTTGTGGTAAAGATTGCATTATGTAATGGTTTTTCTGGGTCCCGAAACACGGTTGATCTCCTTGTCGGCAAAGGAAAATCTGGCCCGATTTCGATGAGTTTTTCAACCAAGATAGACGATCATTTTTCAACGGAGTAAAGTGAACATTGCACTCACACTCAATAATCACAAAGAGGCATTCTATGTTAATGACTTTTCGCTGCAAGGCGTCGGCAAACGTCACCATGTTTGGCAGCATCGGCCTGCAAATGTTGACGATGATGGGTCACAGTGAAACCGTCCCAGGAGCCATTCTCGCCAAGGATGTGCCAGAGGCACTTCGTTTGTTGCAAGCTGCGATAGAGCTCGAAAAGAAGAAGGCCCAGCCTGAAACGGATGATGATGAAGACAATGAGTCCGCGATTGAGCTGCCGGTCAGCATTGCAAATCGCGCTTTACCACTGATTGCGCTGCTTAAGGCAGCATCGCAGGAAGAGTGCGATGTGATGTGGGAAGAAGGATACTGATTTTCTTCCTCAACTTGTCACAATCACTAAGATCAAAAAGCCCCGCAATAGCGGGGCTTAGTTTTATTTGATGAGATCTTGCGGCGCCATCGTAATGTGCAGGTCGCGCTGCGGGAATGGAATCGACAAACCCGCCTCTTCAATTTTGCCTTTAAGCTGGCGTTGAATGCTCCAGTATGTTTCCCAGTATTTGTCTGTCGGACACCAGGCGCGCAGTTGCAGATTCACCGAGCTGTCTGCCAGCATCTGTACCATCACCTGAGGCTGCGGATCGCGCATGATTGCTTCATGACTCAGAGCCAACTCTTTCAGAACCTCTAACCCCACATCAACCGAATCTTTGTATGAAATACCCACCGTGACTTCCATACGACGACGATTGTTGCGGCTGAAATTTTTGATGGTCGCGCCCCAAACGGTGCGGTTTGGGCTGGAAATATACAGACCATCTGATGTTTCAAACACCGAAGTGAACAAGCCAATGTCTCTCACGCTGCCGGTATAACCCGCAAACTCGACAAACTCACCTTTTTTAATCGGTTTTAAGAACAGGATCATGATACCTGCGGCAATGTTGCTCAGCGTATCTTTCAATGCCAGACCAATAGCCAGACCAGCGGCACCGACCAGAGCAACTAAGCTCGCTGTATTCACGCCAAACAGATCAAGAATGATCACCAGCGCCAGCAAGTAAACAGAATAAGAAGCAATTTTCGATAGCAAACGCGCCACGATTTCATCACTGCTACCGACTTTCATCACGCCTTTAAAAACGGCTTTGCGAACAAGTTTCGAGATAATTGACGCAGCCACGAGAATAAGAATGGTCAGTAGCGTATTTTTCGCTACGTCCAACAGGAATGCCTGATGCGTGTTATAGAAGTCGACTAATGAATCCATGAATATCTCCGCAATGGTTATATGGATGGGTTTAAAGGCTAAGAAGGTGGGTGACTAACCCACACTTCCCTGAATCAAATACAGGTTATAACTCAGATAACACAAAACAAAAACCGCACCTTCAACACGGGTTATGGTTTTGGCCTTGCCAAATTTCAGTGCCATGATGAGCAGCAATGCAGTGATAAACAGCATTGCGGTCCAGTCGCGCCAGAAAATTTCAGCGCCGATGTTGTTGATGGGCTCGATGACTCCGGCAATACCTACCACCGCCAATGAGTTAAACATGTTTGAGCCGACCACGTTGCCAACCGCAATGTCATGTTCCCCTTTGCGCGCTGCCGTAATGGATGCCGCAAGTTCCGGTAAAGACGTACCAAGTGCAACGATGGTCAGACCGATCAGCAGATCACTGACACCCAGTTGCTGGGCTATCGTGACCGCGCCCCAAACCAGAATGCGGGAACTGACAACCAGCAGCAGCAAACCGGCTGCCAGCCAGAACATAGCCTTACCTTTTGAGAGCTCAGGACGCTGCATTTCTTGTTCAAATTCAGTCTGCAGAGAATCACGTTTGGCTTTAAGAGCACTCCAGATGGACCAACCGATGATCGTCAGAAAACCCACCAGCAGCACCCATGCTTCTGCCGAACTGATATCGTGATTCCAAAGCATGCCACCAAGCACCAAGGTGATGATCAGCAAAATCGGCAGTTCTTTACGGATAATATTGGAGTGAACGGCAATCGGAGCAATGAGTGCGGTGACACCCAGGATCAGGCTGATATTAACGATGTTGGAGCCCAGCGCATTACCCAGCGCCAACGCAGGGTTACCATCCAGCGCGGCCATTGCAGAGACGACCATTTCAGGCGCCGAAGTGCCAAAACCCACCACCAGCATACCAATCAGTAAAGGCGGCATGCCTGCGTAGTTTGCACTCGCCGCAGCCCCTTCAACAAATTTATCTGCACTCCAGACCAAAAGGCCAAATCCGGCAATAATTGCCACAATCGCTAACAACATAGCTCGTTTCCCACTTTCAAACACGCTTAAAAAGGAGTCGCAACCTGGCGGCGCTACAAAAAGCTGTTGTGTCTGTTGGTCAGTGTTGCCAGAAACAAAGATGTGTTGGTGCATTCAGTATAACGTTCAATTCTCACATTGGTTGTGAAAGGTAATATTTTACTCAACATGGATTACATCAGAACGTTTGCGCTGAGACTTTCAGCAAGTGATGGAATAGCTGATCATAAAACTCCGAATATCGACAGGCAAATTTACGTAAGCAAAGCAGCGGGACCTGTCGTTACCCCTACCTTGCTTAAGTCTTGCCAGAACATCAGGAACGTGAATACCACAAGCATGAGGCTTGGAGACTGTTGATATTCACTCTTCAATCAATTGAAGAAGGCTACTCCCTTAAACGCGCGCATTTAACTACGTCATTCCTGACAATGCAAGCGATTGTTTATTGGTCAATGATTCATCGGAGTAAATAAGCACCAGAATGAATATTTCTCTGACACCAAAAACAACGCTGATATTTGCTGGAATTCATTTCCGGAACTGCTGCTTCGCGCCATTCAGACTCTGCGAATATAGGGTCCAGAAATAAACAGAGGCCGCAGATACGGCCTCTTGTAAATTGTAACAATCATTGTTGCGGTTTGGCGTATCTCATGCTGCCACGATGAGCGAGAAATTCTTGTTCATCGATTAAGCCATTGCCATCAGCATCGATCTGCTCAAACATGCCATCGCTATTTGCGGCATTTTTCATCATGCGACCATCCGCGGCACGCTCCGCTTGTCTGGCTTGTTGAAATGCCACAAACTCTTGCTGAGTAATTGCACCGTCGTGATCGACATCGATCTCAGTAAAGGTCGGCATCTGCGTGGGCCCCATTCCGCCATTGCCTTTCCCCATACCATTCCCAGTGGCGTTTCCTGCAGCATAAGCGGGCAGAGACACGACAAAACATCCGATCAATAGCCATGAAGCTTTACGAATCATACATCCCTCCTTCCCTGTAAACACAACTCAGAGTGTAGACCTCGATAGCCATAAATTTTGTGAGGTTGTTTACAGATAGAGTAATGACGACTTTTTCACTCATGAGACAGGCAGAATTGATTGCACCTCAGCTCTCTCCACCTCCGTGTTCCACATAACGCGCAAAGCTAGCCAGAATGGTTTGCCAACCCTCTCGTTGTTGCTCGATTGAATGCGTCGTCTCCGCATCAAAGGTGACACGCACCAGCACGCCATCAATATGGACAGTAAAGGTGACTTCTGCTTTCCTATCTCCGAATTCATAGACAAGAAGAGATTCCGGTTCGACATGGGTATAGACACCAGCAAAATCAAATCCCATGCTGCCATCTTTCGCTTCCATTCGAGAGCAGAATTCTCCACCGACTTGTAAATCCACGGTCGCCTTGGTGGTGTGCCAATCATCAGACGCCGCATTCCAATGCACAATATCTTCCGGTGTTGTATAGGCATGCCACACCCGAGCAAGCGGGGCGGCGACTTTCTGTTCCACGGTGATTTTCATCTTTTATCCTTTTGCCACTGACTGTGTGAGCGAATCGCCTATAAACCATAGTTAAAATTAACGAAGTTACCAATCAGCGGCATTCAGGATAAATAAGCATCGCTATGAGTGTGAAGCGCATTTATGGCTCATATACATTGCCTGACAGGAAGCATTACAGTTGCTGATTAAACTGACTGACAGCATCAACCACTTTCTGCGCTCCGCGCTGAATATCACCCATGACCTGACCTGCCTCCGTCGATAGCTCCAATGCTTCACCAGCCTGATTCTGGCAACGCGCGATCAACTCAACAGCATCTTTGGTTCGTTTGAGGTTTTCACTCACCACCGCCACAATTTCTTCGGTGGTTTTATTGGTGCGAGAGGCTAACTGGCGCACTTCATCAGCCACCACGGCAAACCCGCGCCCCTGTTCCCCCGCTCGCGCAGCCTCAATCGCTGCATTCAGCGCCAGCAAGTTGGTTTGATCAGCAATGCCGCTGATGCTGCTGACCAGTTCACTGATCTTTTTCGAGTGCTCACTTAACGCTTCAATCCCCTGACTCGCCTGCTGCATTTGTTGCGCCAGCGCTTCCATTTTGTCAATCGTGGTACTTACGACCTGCTGACCTTGAGAGGTTTGTTGCCCTGTCACTTCAGAAACATCAAAGGCGATTTTCGCCGCTTCGGCCACCGCCAGTTCCTGATTCACCTGGTCGGTGATCACCGTGGCAAACTTTACGACCTTATACAGTTCACCTAAATCGTTATGAATGGGGTTATAAGACGCTTCCAGCCAAACAATTTGCCCATGACTGTCCACGCGCTTAAAGCGTTCGGAAACGAACTGACCACTGGCCAGTTTTCTCCAGAATTCTTTATAAGCGGGCGAGTTAACCTCTTCTGCTTCGCAAAAGATGCGATGATGTTTTCCCGCAATCTGATCATTGTTGGAATACCCCATGGTTCGCAGAAAATTGTCGTTAGCGCGGATGATAGTGCCGTCCAATGTAAATTCAATCACCGCTGTGGAGCGATTGAGCGCTTTGAGCATATCTTCGTGCTCACGCGACGTTTTGATGGTTCGAGTCAGCTCTGCCGCATAGACAGCGATGCGCAGCACCTGATTTTTGCTGTTTTTTATCGGCTGAATAATGGTACGCAGCCAAGCCTCTTCGCTGGTCCCCTTCTTCAACTGCACTGCACCGTTCCAATGCTCCGCACGCACCAACGCTTCTTTCATCCGGTGAAAATGCTCAGTATCCCGCGCTTTCTCCGGCACGAGTTCCGTCATGTGTTTACCGGATACTGCCGTTTGCTTCAGGCCCAGCTCGTCCTCAAAACGCGCATTGACCGAAACAACAACACCTTTGGGATCCAACGTAATGCGCAGCATATCTTCATCAAGACTTTCACGTATTTGAACCCAAGAGTGAAGATCTTCTTTAAGCTGCTGATTTTCCTTTTGAAGTGACTTATTGAAAAACATAGTGGCCCTGTCTGGTAATAAGGTGTTTGAACTCGAATGCAAAAAGCATCCAGGTTGCTTTTATAAACTGACTTAGTAGGTTATCTGCCGAAACGGCGTTTGTTTGAATAGTATTTAAACTTTCGTTCTAAACCAAAAGTTTGTCTATTTATTATTGTCGAATTCAGCACCATTTGCCGATGTGAATTTATGAACGAAGATCTAACTGTTGAATGGACAGCCGCCCCTCTCCGAGACTGCGGACCATGATGGGGTTTAAATCCAACCAGATAGTAGATGTGCCAGCGGAGTCATTACCAGCAAAGTTGCGAGAGCTTTTTTGCAGATAATTGTATTCAGGCTTTACCTGAAAGCATTGGGCAATGCTCTGACTTGCAAAAACTGATATTAGCCGGAAATCAGCTTACTAACTTGCCTGATTCACTGGCCCGATATCACCGCTTAGAACTCGCCCGTATCGCAGCGAACCAGCTCAAAGCTCTATCCGAATGGTTATTACCTTTGCCTAGATTACTTTGGTTAGCGATAGGAAGTTTTCTACATCAGTACTATTCCGGATTGCCGGCACAATAGCGGATGCCGTACGTCATCTTCACCAACAGGGGGTGATGCATGGTGATTTGTACGCACACAATATACTGATTACATCATCAGGAGATGCTCTACTAACTGACTGGTGCTGCATCATTTTTTGATGTTACAGATCCTAATCAATCAGCGAAATTGCAACGTTTGGAAGTTAGAGCGTTTGGGTGTTTGTTGGAAGAACTGACAGAACGTAGTGATGATTTAAATGATCAAGTTCGAGTAGAGTTGGAGGCACTAGCTTTTGGCTGTCAACATCGCGACATTATGGCTCGACCTACATTTGATAAAATCTGCAATATTTTATCTCAGGTTCAATCAGGCACTGAATCATCCATTAAAAGGCAATACTGATAAACTTAAGTTGATAGGTGCAATTTACAAGTCGTTATCACATTCAGTGATTGCCTTGTAGAAACGGGACAAAGGTACTCGAATGTTTTGCTGGCCTAAACGGGTACCCATTCGGTCCTCTGATCATGCATGAAGTCACACATCTCAGTTGACGACGCAGCTATAACGTTACCCGGAGGCTTTGGTGGTGTAGCTGGAGACATTGAGAACCAGTACCATGGCACCACCATAGTCGTTCCTAAAAGGAAGTGATAATTCAGTGTACGAGTGCTACACACAAGTGACACTTAGAAAAATATAATGGGGGTATTGCTTTTAGGCTACTGATGTTGCTTGAAAAAACGCTCAGCGCTAGCGAACAGAGAGTTACAGTGTTTTTCATGTTGCAAGTATTCTGGTGTCCCTTTTTCCATCGTTTCGAGCTCAGCCTTAGCTTTATGGTACTCACCAACCATTTGCTCGAATTTTGCTTCATAACCGCCTTTCCACGCTTTCTTTTGCGCTTTTTCGTGTCGACTTTTTCTCATTAACTGTTCCTTATTGCTAAGTGCAAAACGTCAATAACATTAAATATATCACCTCAAATAAATAATTAATTACAATAACTAATACATTTCCGAGCTAAATTAATATTATCTCTGTTAGTGTTTATTAAGCACAAAAAAATAAAGATACGATATTCAGTTACACTCACTTAAATTAGAGTGTAATTCACATCGCACCTTTATAATAATTAATTCTTATTGCTGCCAATGGCTTCAACAAAAACACACATTATCATCCAGGAAGGAATAGACAGTGTGTTTCCGGAGCTAGATTATGCAGTTTGAACGTTTGCAGCTTGAGGACCTTTCGCGCCCTGCTCTACGTTGAACGTTACTTTTTGGCCTTCAGTCAAGGTTCTGAAACCTTCTGAAGCGATAGCATTGAAGTGTACGAACACGTCCGCGCCACCGTTGTCTGGAGTAATGAAACCGAAACCTTTAGTTTCGTTAAACCATTTTACTGAACCTGTAGTCTTATTAGACATAAATACCTCGTTATTAATTAAAGATTCGAAAGCGAGACTATTTGATGGAAGATGAAGCATAAGTTACTGCAGGAGTAATATAACGAAATAACTCGAAAGAAAACTAAGAAGAGACTTGAACTAAACATTTCATAAATAGCTCTCGTTTAAGAGCTTCGGGTACTATACACGGATGTACTCAAATAGATAGGAATATTTTGATTTATTTTCTCTAACAACCAATTTTTGTATCAAAAATATTTCCATGATTTCGTTCGTGAATCTAATGATACCAGTGCCTAAGCGTTAGTAGTCAGCAGGACGTTTTGAGAAATGGCAGATCTAGTTTTTGGGATGCTAACTAAGGGATGGAGCGAGGCAACGATGAAACATTGAACACTATTGAATGGAGAACTTACCCAGGCTTTCACCTTGGCCGTTCAAAATTTCTCCGCAGCTCGATTGCTCGCAGTACAAAAAACTCACGTTCCTATCGAAAACAGGCAGCTTTTGAAAAACGTGTCGTCTCAAAATATCGCTATTCAGTTGGTGAATAAATTCTGACCAACTCAGTTCATTGTGGTTTAGGTAAAATTCTATTTTGAACATTCTTGTTTCTTTCCTTGTACGGATTCTTGGTCACGATTGGTGTGATACCAATAGATTTGTCGGCTGGTTCGTCTAGCCATAATAAATTTAACTTCTGTTTAGTTTACGGAAAGGCAAGCATGGCATGAGAGAGTTTCAGCCGTGCGAACCTAAAAATACTTCGATAAAAAATGTATAGGGATACTTAAGCTATTTGATGGAATATAAAGAGGAAGTAATCGCAGGTATGTGACGAAAGAATTCGAAAAGATACAGGGAAGAGACTTGAACTTGATGTTACATGAATAGCTCATATTTTATGAGCAAGGCACACTATACACGCAACAAACTAAATAGATAGCTTTTTCGTTTGCATTGCAAAAACTGATTCATTGCTCACCAGCTCTAAATGAAACGTGAGAAGGCAAATCAATGATGTCGGTTTATAAAGGAACTGACGAGCTATAGCGCTTCATTGTGACGAAAACTGGTGTGAGCGTTGGGAATGTGCCACGCTGTTATACGCTGCCTGCAGTTTCAACGACTAAAACTCTTGCTTCACCTTGTGGATGAGCTACATGCTCAGTACCCATTGACGCATAGAAAATATCGCCTGCCTGCAAGGTTGTCGTTTTTTCTTGTCCATCAATGCGATATAGCATTTCAACAACACCATCTAGTACAACAAAAACTTCTTCACCATCGTTGATATGCCATTTATAGGGTTGATCTGTCCAATGTAAGCGCGTAGTGATGCCATTCATGTTCGCTATGTCTTTAGCTCCCCAAGCTCGCGATGCTTTAAACTCCCTGCTTCTTATAATTTCCAAAATTATCATCCTTTTTAAGGGAATAACGCCACGTGAGGCGTTTGTCATGCACGTGCTTCCGACCAAACTGCAAACTCATTGCCACTTGGCTCTACAAAATGGAAACGACAACCACCGGGAAATTCAAAGATGGGACGGATAATATGGCCGCCATTGTTCGCGACTTTATCCAAAGTAGATTCAATGTCCGCACTGTAGAATATTAAAAGTGCACCACCATTTTCAGTCCGACTAGAAAGCTCAGCCTTAAAAAAGCCACCGTCTAAGCCTTCATTTGAAAATGCGGTATAGTCAGATCCATAGTCAACAAAGCTCCAGCCAAAAACCTTTGAAAAAAACGCTTTCGTTGACTCCAAGTCTTTAGCTGCAAACTCTACATAATTGATCTTTTCATGCTGATTCATTGTTAACTCCTGTCTTTTTTTCATTGGCGCACGACGCAACGTTAATTAAGTCGCGATCTACACTTCCACCTAAACTGCCAAACGTTACGAATCACTCTTGAATGCTTTGTATGCCTCCATTTTCTACTGCTTGTTTAAGCCCTTTCATCGTCGCAGGTAAGGCTCTTTTCATCTGTTTACCTATTAACCTGCCGAACAGTGAAGCCAGGAAGCCCGAAAATTTCACAGCGTGAATCACTTCCGTTTGCTTACCTTTTCCCCGCAGTTCATGTTCAAAACTAATTTGGCAAAGTGGCAAGCGACTAATTGTTGTAAAGGACTTATTTATAGTTACTTCCGTAAACTCTATTTTTGCTTCCGGTCCTTTCATAGGTTTGAGCCTACCTTTTGGTAAGGCCTGAAATTTCTAGACACCTTTCAGGCTACTAAAATAATGGTTTTCATAGTCTGTTGGCGATAATCGCCCGTTGCTAGTATGACGCCTTTTGGGGTTATAAAACATCTCGATATAGTTAAAAATATCCAGCCGAGCTTCCGCCCTTGTTTTATATTGCCTGCCACGCACTTTCTCCTTCTTCAGATTACTAAAAAAGCTCTCTGCTACGGCGTTATCGTGACAGTTTCCGCGTCGACTCATGCTTTGCTGGATATTAAATGACTCCAGTAACTTTCTGCATTTTCGACTCGAATATTGGCTACCCTGATCGGAGTGCAGATGAACGATAGATTCTGGCTTTCTTTTCCAATAAGCCATGGTAATCGCCGAGAGAACAAGGTCTTCTGTCATTCTTTCCGACATTGACCAGCCCACAATGTTACGTGCATACAAATCCATCACAACGGCCAAAAACAAGAAGCCTTCATGGGGGTGGATATACGTAATGTCGCTGACCCACCATTGATTGGGTGCCGACACCTCAAATTGACGGTTAAGCACATTAGGTGTCGAAATGAGTTCGTGTCCTGAATAATCCACTTTAGGGCGCTTATACCCCCGTAAAGCCTGGATCTTCGCACTTTGCATCAATCTCAACACGCGATCTCGACCACATTCAATCTGCTCTTCTTGCAAATCAAGATGAAGGTTGCGGTAACCGTGTAAGCCGCCGCTTTCCAACCAAAGTTGCTTTATCTTGGTAAGTAATTGTTGGTCTTCAATCTGCCGATGGCTATGCGGAACCTTGAGCCAAGCGTAATAGCCACTTGGATGAAGCTCCAGACTGCGACAGAGGACTCTAACGGGGTAACGATCAATGCGAGATTTTATGAATGCGTATCGTTCTTTGACTCGTTGGCAAAGAACCTTGCGGCTTCCTTTAATATGTCTCTTTCTTGCTCGGCTCGTTTAAGTTGCTTCTTTAAACGAGCAATTTCGGCCTGAAGATCATTGTCTTGCTTGCGAGCAGTAGGTGGTTTGGAAAACTTCGATACCCAGTTGTATAACGTTTTGCCTGAGATGCCTAAACGAGCCGCAACATCGTTCACTGAGTAACCATGTTGAATAACTTGATTGACGGCTTCTTGCTTAAATTCGTCGGTGTAGCGACTTCCCTTTGCCATAGTTTTACCCTTTATAGTTTGATTACATTTTTACCATAAAAAGTGTCTATGAGTCTCAGGCCTTACCAGTTTGACGCATCAGGCGTGTTCATCAAAACACGCCTCAGAGTCTGGACGATTAAGCAGAAATCCAAGGTTAGCGATGATGCGGAAGCGATCGCCCAAGGGAGCGCAGCGACCGTCATTGGCGGCACCGCCGCCTCTCGGAGTTCTGTCAATAACTGTACGGAGCCCCGCGAGGATCAGGTCAGCGATCAGCTCACCAAGTTGTTAGCACCAGAGCGAAGAAAGGCGAATAAACCGCCAAATATTGATGAAGCGGCACTGGCCGCACTCAAAAAAGGCAGCTCAATTCGCATCGATAATGAACGAAGTATCCAATTCCGCCCTGCGGAGGTAGACGAGTACGGCGAAAAACGCCCGGCCCAGCTGGTCGAAGTCAGCCGAGCGCCTGCCGATGATTTGTCGTGGATGAATTTTGAAGGTTGGGATGAAGTGTTAGCCCAACCAGAAACCGAAGAGTATCAACAACCGGACCTGTCGTTCTTCCCAGAACTGGAAGACGACTGGCCGTTAGCGTGAGGAGATCCCATGTTAATCACCTGCCCTATTTGCGGAAGCAAAGCACGTATTGCAACGTCCAAAGCGATGAGTAACGAAACGCGCGAAGCCTATTGCCAATGCCTGAACCTAAACTGCGGCCGTGCGTTTACCACGCTGACCACGGTCAACCGCATTATTGAACCGACTGGCGCCAAGCCAGACCCAGAACTGCAACCGGAGCTGTGCAAGGGAGATGTGGATCAGATGGAGATGTTTGGGTGCTAAGAAACAATTGAAATCGAATTGGCAACAAACGTCATTTTCTATTAGTTGACTCTGGTCATATAACCATATGAATTTAATATCGATTACTGTTATAAATGATAGTATCTCGAGTGAAAGTATAATTATTATCACCAAAGATAATCAAAGAGGAATCATGAATCGTTTATTAATAATGACAGTATTAATTCTCAGTGGATGCCAATCAACGCAGATGATTTCAAATGAAGAACTAGATGAATTTTTTAGAGATATAGCGACGTATAACGTTGATTTGGGTAGCTCTGGAATTTTGTTGATGTCTGGAGATTACATTGATTCCTTTGAAACACGCGAAGACTCCAATATTTATAGAGTTCGTTTGGTCAAAGAAAAAACAGGTTACATAGACAGGATAATGCAAGAAAGATGCTCTTCTTCAGGTGGTGATGTGTACATATACGAGGGTATAGACCCTAACCAAAGATTTGCGGCATGCGAATCGAAAGTAGATAGAGACCATCAGATTTTTGGGTACGGCACCCTGTACGAACCGATCCAAAAAGAGTCGTTCAAAGGATGGGTGCTCAGATACTATGAACTCAAGAACTCATCAACTCTTCCCCAAAATCACTTCCCTAAATTTACGACCAGAGAAGCTAAACTGGCTGAGAAGAAAGAACAACAGCGTCAAGAGAAAGAGTACGAATTGTCAAGACAACAGAAAGAAATCGCAGAGTTAAAACAAAAAAGTTTAGATACCAGATCGCAAGTTTTAACTAAGGGTACGAGAATTTGTAGCGTATCTTTAGACAACAAAATTGTCGCTTACACAGAAGACTCGACTGATAAGAAAATTAAAGTTGTAGTTGGCTCTAACACTATTTGGGACTGGCCCGACAATTGGTACGCATGCGATAGAGGCTAAACCGTAAAAACAACTTTCCTTAGAAACTGCCTATTTATGACACTCTATTTTAATTGGTAGAGCTATTAAAGGATCCAAAAACGATCAAAAACGCACGTTTGCGATCTCGGCACTTCTCTAAATCCCCAATCTAAAACAGCCCTGAGTTCAGTTCCCATCAGGGCTGTGGTGCAATAACCCTACCTAATTATTTTGCGTCTTTGATTGCGCAAAGTTGCAGTGCTGAATTTTGGTGCGGAGGGAGGGGTGAGTCCGAATCAGGTCTGAGCGCCTGTCCCCGCCATCATTTTTCCAGTCTGCTGCCTTCTTTGATTTATTTGAGATGAAGTGAGAGCTTTCATGTGGGAACGACAGTACGAGCGCGGGCGATGGAACGGGCATCAGCTCAACATCCTGGCGACCGCCATTGATGGTGGCCAGCGCCTGCATGTTAGTGAAATTCCCTACGCCGAGCTGCCCAACATCCGTGTGATGGGCAGTAAATCCCGCATCATCAAACTCGATGTCGTCTTTGTCGGCGCCGACTCGCTGGCCGATGCCAACGCATTCATTGCTAACCTTGAATCATCCCCGGCAGGAGAGCTGGAGCACCCGTGGCTGGGCGAGCTGACGCTGGTATTCGAAACCTTTTCGCAAAGCATCAGCACCAAGCGCGGTGTGGTTACACTCAGCCTGAGCTTTGTGCGAGCCGGCACGCAGCCGACCATCAACACATCAGCGACCGTCCGGGTGAAGCAACAGGCCAGCACGGTAGAAAGTGTCTCAGCGCAGTCGTTCGCCCGTGATGTGAAAAACCTCAGCGTGGCCGACATCAACCAGACACAGAACGATTTCACTCAGTCACTCAACGTCTTGGTGGACATCACCCATCGTCTGAGCCTCGCCGATGACAAGCTGCAAAACATCAACTCAGCCATCAACGAAGCGTTTGGTGCCATCAGTAGCATCAGCAGTGCGCCGGATAAGTTCGCCACGCTGCTGAGCACCGCCGTTGATCGCGTCGCCGAGGGCGTTCAGCTTGAGCCTGACTCCGACAGTGAGGCCGTCGACAACGCCCGCACCGCGCAGCAACTGATGTTGAGTCAGGTCAAAGAGGACGCTGCCACCCCTCATCACAACATCCAGATGGTGACCGGAGCCGTGAAGGTCAGCAAAGATGTCACCCGTCTGGAGAAGCAGGACCAGTTTGATATCACCGCCGTGAGCAAACAGCCAGCCATTATTCAAAGCGACCTCGCAGCACTGCTTGACGGCATTGATGCGCGCGTGCGTGAAACGACAAGCGTCTCAACGGTTGAGAGCTTAGACATCTTCGATGCATTGGTGGCGCTGGAAGGCGGCATTCAGACGCAGCATGACAAAGTCATCAAAGGCACCGCGGCGCACCGTGTGATTGAGCAGCCGCGCAGCAAACCCGCCCTGACCATCGCGCACGACCAATACACGGCAGAGCCTATTGTTACCGCGATGAATGCACTGCAACACCCTCTGTTTCTGCGTGGTGACATTGCCGTGAGGAATCCGCAATGAGCCAGCTTACGATGCACATCAATAGTGCGCAGACTGCGTTTTACTCAGCCGAACTCAGCTACTCTCTCGAGCAGCTCGCGCACACCTTTCGCTGCAAAGTACCGGTGATGGCCATTGACCAGCCTCTGCCGGTGAGCTTCTACCTCGGCGGTCAGCTTATCCTGAAAGGACAAATTGACCAGGTTGAGTCCGCCACCGATTCAGGCAGCCGCTCAGTCACCATCACTGGCCGCTCCGTCAGTGCCAACATGATTGACTCGCGCATCACCATGGATGCGCTTTACGACCAGCCGACGGACAAATTACTGCGCCGCCTGGCCGCGCCGTTTGGTCTGCGGGTAGAGAGTCTGGTCTCCGCATTGAAGGCCGTACCGGAGTTTCAGATCAACGCAGAGTCGCCGGTGGAAAACATCGCGCAGCTGATTCGGGAGCAAGGCTTGGCGCTGATTGAACGCAATGGCGTACTGACGATTGAGAACACCGCGCACAGCATCATTCAGGGTATCGGGCTTGAAGTCGGCAACAACATCGAACGCCTTGAGATTGCCCGTCAGTTCCATACCCGTTTT
>NZ_JACDWZ010000025.1:0-59815 GCF_016464285.1 Vibrio sp. bablab_jr001 | reverse complement strand
TTTCTCAGGCAACTACATCCACTACGGTGTACGTGAATTTGGTATGACGGCCATCATGAACGGTATCGCGCTGCACGGCGGTTTCGTGCCTTACGGCGCGACCTTCCTGATGTTCATGGAATACGCGCGTAACGCGATGCGTATGGCCGCGCTGATGAAGATTCAGAACATCCAGGTCTACACGCATGACTCGATTGGTCTGGGTGAAGATGGTCCGACTCACCAACCAGTTGAGCAAATGGCTTCTCTGCGCCTGACTCCAAACATGAACACATGGCGTCCATGTGACCAGGTAGAATCGGCGGTGGCTTGGAAACTGGCTATCGAGCGTAAAGACGCGCCAACCGCGCTGATCTTCTCGCGTCAGAATCTGGCTCAACAACCGCGTGATGCAGAGCAACTGGCCAACATCGCTAAAGGCGGCTACATCCTGAAAGATTGTGCAGGCAAACCTGAGCTTATCCTGATCGCCACCGGCTCTGAAGTTGAGCTGGCTGTGGAAGCGGCAGCGCAACTGACTGCTGAAGGCAAGCAAGTGCGCGTAGTGTCGATGCCATCTACGGATGCATTCGACAAACAAGACGCCGCATACCGTGAATCGGTACTGCCAGCAGACGTGACCGCTCGTATCGCTATTGAAGCCGGCATTGCAGACTTCTGGTACAAGTACGTTGGTTTTGGTGGCCGCATCATCGGCATGACCAGCTTCGGCGAATCCGCACCAGCCGGCGAGCTGTTCAAACTGTTCGGCTTCACCACTGAAAACGTGGTGAACACAGCCAAAGAACTGCTGGCATAAGCCCGCTTCTTAAGCTGAACGCCTAGTAAAAGCCCCGCTCTATGAGCGGGGCTTTTTTGTACTATAGTTAAATCAATATAAACCATATCTGTATAATTATTATGATTATAATATTTCTTCTCTTATCTCTATATATACTGAAAGTTTATAAGGTTGGTAGTGCTTTTTATATTGATGATCAAAGTAGTTTTATGAATATAATTCTAAGTGATGGTTTTATTGTTGTGTTGTGCTTGTCTTTTTTATTCATCTCTACTCTGGTCGGTTCTGGTTTTAGGTTTTTAATAAAATTAGTTATTTCCTTGTTGGTGGTTTTTTATATTGCTGATTTATTTGTTATTTTTGTTTTTAATTCTAGATTGTATTTTGATGATTTTTTTAAATTTATCTTTGAAATAGATTTTAGTATGTTTAATATTTATACTATATTTCTATTGTTGGCAGTTTTATTTTTGGTTTTAATGTTCTTGTTTTTAGATGGTAACTATAAAATAAAATTTAGAAAAATATTTGTTTTTTTATTCCGTTGATTTTTTTCTTTACAACTATAATGTCAACTCATCTGTAAGAAGTGGTTTTTTTAAGAATTATATACTAATTAACATTGAATCTACATATGACAAAGAATATAGCGATAAATTCAAAAAATCGGTAGGATTAAAATCTGATGAAATTGTATGTGATAATGTTACTGCATCTAGACCGAAAAACATAATAGTATTCATCGTTGAATCTTGGTCTAATTATCATAGTAAATGGTTTGGTGGTGATAATGACTGGACACCAAAATTAGACTCTTTAGCTAAAAGAGGTGTATCGTTTAAGAATTTCTATGCAAATGGTTTTTCTACAGAAGGTGGATTGTATTCGATTTTGACTGGTTCACCACTATTACCTTATAAAATCAAACTAGGGACTGATGGCGCACTTGTGTTAAAAAACATAAATTTCAATGAATCATTTCCACTCGAATTTAGTCATCTTGGATATAATACAAAGTTTATTACGTCTGGAGATCTGAGTTTCTTGGATAAGAGGAATTGGCTAGAATCCTTGGGTTTTAATAAAATCATTGGTAATGAGTCTTTTGATAAGACTGAAAGAAAATTCTTATTTCGATCTGTTTCAGATGAAACTCTCTATGAAAGAGTATTGAATGAAATAAATAGTGATGAAAACAATTTTATAGTTGTTGAAAATGTCAATACACACCAACCTTTTTACTACCCTGACAAGAACGAAGTAAAAATTTCAGAAGAATATGCCTTTAAGTATGCAGATGAAAAATTATTTAATCTAATAAATAAAGTCCCAAAGAGTAACAATATGATAATCGTGATGAGTGATCATAGAGCGATGACTCCGTTGTCAGAGAAAGAAATATCGGACTCTCAACAAATGGCATCAAGTAGGGTTCCGATGTTTGTTATTTGGAATAATGAAAAAAAGTTATTGTTCAATATTATCAACAAAAAGATGTACTAAGAAGCGTATATAATTCATCTGTTGGCGAACTATGTCACAACCATTCTACGGGGGCGATTTTTCCTCTAGAACGTTCAATTCCGTCTAAATGTGTTTATCATTCAAGAGGCGATGAAAGATCCAAAGTGTCTGTTTTATGTGAAGATGATAAATTCGATATAATACTAGATGGTGATGATACAAGGGCCTCTGTGGATACAAAATATGCCGAACAAGCGATTAATTACATAAATAAAGTTAGATTGAATACATATAAATCTAATTAAATTTTACTATGATGTTATATAACGATAAAAAAGCCCCGCTCAATGAGCGGGGCTTTTTTATCGTTATATAGCTTCACTATTTCCATTCGTTCGGACAGGCGGCGCGCAGAGCATCAATAAACAGCCGTAAACGCAACGGGTGACGGCCTATCGGATAGAAACAGTGAATGCTGGCTGGTTCGGAATACCATTCTTCCAAACAGGGTTCGAGGCTACCAGGATGGTTTTTCTCAAACCCCTTGGCAACCCAAGTCGGCAACAGGCCAATCCCACGCCCTTTGGCGATCGCATCGGCTTGCATTGCCAGATTGTCACTCTGCAAGCGGCTCTCTAAGGCTGGCAGGACATAACGGCCATGCTCGGTATGGTGAAGCGTTAAGGCTTCCTGACGAAAAGCAATGAAGTCGATCCAGGGATGATCGCTCAGCTCACTGGGGTGAGCCGGACGCGGACGCTCACTCAGATATTGTGGCGACGCGTAGGCTGCATAGCGCCACAAGCCAAGTTGTTCTCGGCGGTAACCAGCTGGCGCAATATCGCCAATCCAGATAATCAGATCCGGATCGAGTGAACCATCTCCGTGTTGGAATTGACTGTGCAGCCGCACTTTCAGCTGCGGGTGCTCCTGCATAAAGCTGTCTAACACCCGACTCATCCAGCCGCGGGTCAGGTTGGGGTGCACGACCAGAGTCATCTCGCCGTTGACCTGAGTATTGAGCTCGTGCAGTGCTTCCTGACTGCGATTGGCCAGTTCAATCAACTGTTCTGAATAGGCCGCAAACACTTCACCGGCTTTGGTTAATGACAGGCGATTTCCTTGCCGGGCAACCAGTGCCTGACCAAGATCTTCTTCCAGTTGAGCCAGACGGCGGCTTAGGGTCGATTTGGGTTGCTCCAGCGATTTCGCTGCTGCGGTCAGGCTTTTATGTTGGCAGAGTGCATAAAACGCACGTACAGCGCTGAGATCCTGCATTGATGACACACCTCTGTGGAAAAATGCGACGTCTTGTTCCAAAACTGGTCCCAACTATTCCATTTGTGAACCTTTTCTACGTCAGTAATTTATGAATAATGCCTTCCTGAAATTAATAATTATTATCATTTAAAGGAGTGGTTCATGTCCAGACTGAATCCATCTAAAGTAGCGTTGGCGGTGACCTTAAGTTTGGTGGTTTCTGCCCAGGTTAATGCAGAGGAAAGTGTAAAAGCGGATGAAACCGTTGTGGTTACAGCGGCCGGTTATGAGCAGGTGGTGACCAATGCTCCGGCGAGTGTCACCGTGCTGACTCAGGAAGATCTGGCCTCACGCTATTACCGTGATGTCACCGATGCACTGACCAATGTGCCGGGCGTAGTGGTGACTGGCGGTGGCGATACCAAGGACATCAGTATTCGTGGCATGGGCTCAAAATACACGCTGATTCTGGTCGATGGTAAGCGCCTGTCTTCACGTCAAACCCGTCCGAACAGCGATGGTCCGGGTATTGAAGCGGCTTGGCTTCCGCCTCTGGAAGCGATTGAACGTATTGAAATTATCCGTGGCCCAATGTCGACGCTGTACGGCTCAGAAGCGATGGGTGGCGTGATCAACATTATCACCAAAAAAGCAGGTCAGAACTGGTCGGGTAAAGTGCAGCTCAGCACTGTGCTGCAGGAAAACCGCGATTCCGGCGACGAGCAGAATGTGAACTTCTTTGCGTCAGGTCCGCTGACCGACTCTCTTTCTCTGCAAGTGTATGGCCAGAATCAACACCGCGATGAAGACAACATCGAATACGGCTTTGAAGACAAAACGCTGCGCAGCATCGGCTCTAAACTGATTTATCAGTTGAGTGAGAATCATGAGCTGGCGTTCAGCGCTGACATCACCCAGCAGAAGCGTGAAGGTACGCCGGGCAAATCGGTCACAACTGGTGATGACGAAAGTCTGGGCGAGTACAACCGTACCTCATTTGCTCTGAGCCACAAAGGTGACTGGGGCAGCATTGGCCGCTCTGACAGTTACATTCAGCGTGAGCAAAGCGACAACGAATCACGTGAAATGACGCTGACCAACACCATCGCAAAATCCGTGTTGGTCACCCCATTTGAAACCAATACTCTCAGCATCGGTATTCAGGGCGAAAAAGCCGAGTTGGAAGACCTGACCGGCAACACCGGCGGCAGCGTAACGGAACTTGATAATGCGCAAATGGCGCTGTTTATGGAAGACGAGTGGCGGGTGCTTGATTCGGTAGCTCTGACATTCGGCGGCCGTTACGATTACAATCAGGATTACGGTTCTCACTTTAGCCCGCGTGTATACTCGGTGTGGAACATCAACGATGTATGGACACTTAAAGGCGGTGTTTCTACCGGCTTTAAAGCGCCGGATCTGCGTCAGGCCAGTGATGACTGGGTTTCTGTCAGCCGCGGCGGCAATATTCACGGTAACTCGGATCTGGATCCAGAAACTTCAGTCAGTGAAGAGATCAACCTGATCTATAACGGCCAGCAAGGTCTGCAAGCGTCGCTTGGCTTGTTCAACAATGATTTCAAAAACAAGATTTCCAGTGTCAGCTGCCCGGACAGCATCTGCAGTGAAGGCAATAACCAGTGGGGCAGTGCGCCGCGCTATTACACCAACGTCGACAAAGCGGTGACCCGCGGGGTTGAAGCGTCTCTGGACTTGCCGCTCGGCGACAACTGGGATTGGACGAGTAGCTACACTTACACCTATTCCAAACAAAAAACCGGCGATCACGCGGGCATGCCGCTCGAACAGTTGCCAAAACACCTGTTCACGACTCAGTTGAACTGGCAAACCACTGATCTGATGAGCAGTTGGGCGAAAGTTACTTACCATGGCAAAGAGTCTGATCCTGCGAGCACGCGAGATACGCTGACTGCACCGTCATACACGTTTGTGGATGCGGGGATTACCTATGCGTTGACCAGCAATACCAGCGTCAAAGCGGCGATCTACAACCTGTTTGATGAAGACGTGACGTACGAAGAGTACGGCTACGTTGAAGATGGCCGTCGTTACTGGGTAGGTCTGGACGTGGCGTTCTAATCTGCGCCGATGGCACTGTTGCTGGCCTTATCGGTTGACTCGAAGCCCTTACCGTTTGGTGAGGGCTTTTTTTATTGCGCCGATACGTTGGCACAAAGGTACGACGAGTGTGAAATAGTTGGGGATTTTACGTGAATCACAGGTCGTTTCTCGTTAACATCGGCAGGATAAACCATAAGGAAAAATGAACCCATGTTAAAAGTGGCGATCAACGGATTCGGACGCATTGGTCGGAATGTTCTTCGGGCCGTTTACGAGAGTGGCAAGAACCAACACATCAAAGTGGTGGCAGTGAATGAACTGGCCAAGCCAGAAGCGATGGCGCATCTGCTGCAGTATGATTCCAGCCATGGCCGATTTGGTAAAAAGATCACCCATGATCAGGAGCACATCTATGTGCATCACGACAATGGCGATTTTGATCGAATCCGCATTCTGCATTTGTCTGATATCCCGCTGCTGCCATGGCGTGACCTTGATGTCGACATCGTACTCGATTGTACGGGGGTATTCGGTTCGCAGGCTGATGGTTTGCAACATCTGGATGCTGGTGCGCGTAAAGTGCTGTTCTCCCATCCGGGGGCTGCCGATTTGGATAACACCATCATCTACGGCGTCAATCATGAAACGCTTACGGCCGATCACCATATTGTGTCGAACGGCTCCTGCACCACCAACTGTATCGTGCCGATCATTAAAGTGCTCGATGATGCGTTTGGCATTGATTCGGGAACCATCACCACCATTCATTCTTCCATGAATGACCAGCAGGTCATTGACGCTTACCACACCGATTTACGCCGCACGCGAGCGGCCAGTCAGTCGATCATCCCTGTAGACACAAAGTTGCATAAAGGGATTGAAAGAATCTTTCCGAAATTTTCTAACAAATTTGAAGCCATTTCCGTGCGTGTTCCAACGGTAAACGTCACTGCGATGGATTTAAGTGTCACGATTAATACAAATGTGAAAGTTAATGACGTAAATCAAACCATAGTGAACGCATCTCAGTGTACATTACGTGGCATTGTTGACTATACTGAAGCACCGCTCGTCTCCATCGATTTCAATCACGATCCGCACAGCGCGATTGTGGATGGAAGCCAGACTCGAGTGAGTAACGGGCAACTGGTAAAAATGCTCGTCTGGTGTGATAACGAGTGGGGATTTGCTAACCGCATGCTTGATACCGCGTTAGCAATGCAGGCAGCTAAGTAGTCGCCACCTGCTGGGGGAAAATATTTATTTTTTGCATTGAAATAAATATTCGAATCCCCATATCTAAAGCAGTTTAAGAATTGACAGGCTCGGCAGGATCGCCGAGTTGACGAAAACTTCTATTTTCTTTGAATATTTGAGAGGACAAACCATGTCTGTAATCAAGATGACTGACCTGGACCTGGCTGGTAAACGCGTATTTATCCGTGCAGACCTTAACGTGCCAGTAAAAGATGGCAAAGTGACTTCAGATGCTCGTATCATCGCATCACTGCCAACAATCAAGCACTGTCTGGAAGCGGGCGCTAAAGTAATGGTGACTTCTCACCTGGGTCGCCCAACTGAAGGTGAATACGCAGAAGAGTTCTCTCTACAGCCTGTTGTGAACTACCTGAACGACGCGCTGGATTGCGAAGTGAAACTGGCGAAAGACTACCTGGATGGTCTGGAACTGAACACTGGTGAACTGGTTGTTCTGGAAAACGTTCGCTTCAACAAAGGCGAAAAGAAAAACGAAGAAGAGCTTTCTAAGAAATACGCAGCACTGTGTGACGTATTTGTAATGGATGCATTCGGTACCGCTCACCGTGCTCAAGCATCAACTCACGGTGTGGGTATGTTTGCTCCTATCGCATGTGCAGGCCCTCTGCTGGCGAACGAACTTGAAGCGCTGGGCAAAGCTATGGATAACCCAGCTCGCCCAATGGTCGCTATCGTGGGTGGTTCTAAAGTTTCAACCAAACTGACTGTGCTTGAGTCACTGTCTAAAATCGCTGACCAACTGGTTGTTGGCGGTGGTATCGCAAACACGTTCATCGCGGCTGCTGGCCACAACGTAGGTAAGTCTCTGTACGAAGCTGACCTGCTTGATACAGCGAAGAAACTGATGGAAGAGTGTGCCATTCCAGTAGCCACTGACGTTGCGTGTGCAAAAGCATTCGACGAAAACGCAGAAGCAGAAATCAAACACGTTTCTGAAGTTCAAGACGATGACATGATCTTCGACCTTGGCCCAGAATCAACGGCTGCTCTGGCTGAAATTCTGAAAGGCGCGAAAACTATCCTGTGGAACGGTCCGGTAGGCGTATTCGAGTTCAAGAACTTCGAAGCGGGTACTAAAGGTATCTCTGAAGCCATCGCTGCTTCTGATGGCTTCTCTGTTGCAGGTGGTGGTGACACTCTGGCTGCGATCGACAAGTTCGGTATCAAAGCTGACGTATCTTACATCTCTACTGGTGGCGGCGCGTTCCTTGAGTTTGTAGAAGGTAAAGTACTTCCAGCAGTAGAAATGCTAGAAGCACGCGCTAAAGCTTAATCAATGTGTCGAGGGCGGGAGAAATCTCCCGCTTTCTTGTTTGCTGCATGCGCCGGTTTCTTCTGCTAGAATGACGCCCGTTGTGAGCAAACGTTTGCAAGAATTTAAACTTACCGTTTTTATTTTTAAAACGACAGAAAATAGGATTACATCCATGTCTAAGATCTTCGATTTCGTAAAACCTGGTGTTATCTCTGGTGATGACGTACAAAAAGTATTTCAAGTAGCTAAAGAGAACAACTTCGCTCTACCAGCAGTAAACTGTGTGAACACAGATTCTGTTAACGCCGTACTAGAAGCGGCTGCGAAAGTTAAAGCTCCAGTTATCGTTCAGTTCTCTAACGGTGGCGCAGCTTTCTTCGCAGGTAAAGGCGTTAAACTGGAAGGTCAAGGTGCACAAATTCTTGGTGCAGTAGCGGGCGCGAAATACGTACACGCTGTTGCTGAAGCATACGGTGTGCCAGTGATTCTGCACACTGACCACGCGGCTAAGAAACTACTACCATGGATCGACGGTCTGCTGGACGCGGGTGAAGAGTTCTTCGCTCAGACTGGTAAGCCTCTGTTCTCTTCTCACATGCTAGACCTGTCTGAAGAGTCTCTGGAAGAGAACGTTGAAACATGTGCTAAGTACCTAGAGCGCATGGCTAAAATGAACATGACTATCGAGATCGAACTGGGTTGTACTGGTGGCGAAGAAGATGGCGTTGATAACTCAGATATGGATTCTTCTGAGCTGTACACTTCTCCTGAAGATGTTGCATACGCTTACGAGAAACTGAACGCAGTTAGCCACCGTTTCACTATCGCGGCTTCTTTCGGTAACGTACACGGCGTTTACAAGCCAGGCAACGTTGTTCTGACTCCAACCATCCTACGTGATTCTCAAGCGTACGTTTCTGAGAAGTTTGGCCTTCCAGTTAACTCTCTGAACTTCGTATTCCACGGTGGTTCTGGTTCTACTGAAGCAGAAATCAAAGAGTCTATCTCTTACGGTGTTATCAAAATGAACATCGATACTGATACTCAGTGGGCAACTTGGGATGGTATCCGTAAGTACGAAGCAGAAAACCACGATTACCTACAAGGTCAAATCGGTAACCCAACTGGTCAAGACGCTCCGAACAAGAAATACTACGATCCACGCGTATGGCTACGTGCTGGTCAAGCTTCTATGGTTGCTCGTCTTGAGAAAGCCTTTGCTGACCTGAACGCAGTAGACGTACTGTAAGTCGTCTTCTCACAATTAAGAAAACCCGCTCATTGAGCGGGTTTTTTCGTTTCTGGTTGTCATTAAATTTTAGTCAAGCACTGGCAGAGTAACTATTTATTGCTTAATCTGATACAGGCTTATCAAAATCGAGATAACCTTTTGTTTTGCCAGTCTTTGCAAAAAGCTGACTTTGCAAGCTACCAAGATTACGATAAATTGCCAAAAATCTGATGTCAGGACGTTGCGCGATAATGTGTTTGATGGTCAGTGGGTTACATAAAAATATTGAATAACGAAAATTCTAGAGGATATACACTATGGCTAGTGAATCGAACGGCGTTGAAATGCCGATTGTTGACAGTCTGAGTCACGTAAATACCTGGCTGTCAGACAATTCAGATTTGTTGATTCAATACGGTGTAAACATTATCTCCGCACTACTGATTCTTTTTATCGGTAACATTATAGTTAAAGCAGTGGCGGGCAGTGTCTCTAAAGTACTGAAGAAAAAAGACATGGATCCAGCGGTGGTCTCGTTTGTTCATGGTCTGGTTCGCTACTTACTGTTTGTGATTGTATTGATTGCGGCTCTGGGCCGTATTGGCGTACAAACAGCATCAGTTGTTGCGGTGATTGGTGCTGCCGGTCTGGCGATTGGTCTGGCACTGCAAGGTTCTCTGTCTAACTTTGCAGCTGGCGTTCTGATTGTTGCTTTCCGTCCGTTCAAATCTGGTGATTATGTTGAAGTGGCCGGTGTTGCCGGTTCAGTGGACTCTATTCAGATTTTCCAGACGATACTGAAAACACCAGACAACAAAATGGTTGTTGTGCCTAACGCAGGTGTGATTGGTGGTGCGATCACCAACTATTCACGCCATGAGACTCGCCGTGTGGACATGGTGATTGGTGTGTCGTACAAATCGGATCTGAAACTGACGAAGAAAGTGATTCGTGAGACGCTGGAAAAAGATCCACGCATTCTTAAAGATCCTGACATCACGATCGGTGTACTGGCGCTGGCGGATTCTTCCGTCAACTTTGTGGTGCGCCCATGGTGTAAAACTTCCGATTATTGGGGAGTGTACTTTGATGCTATGCAAGGCATCAAAGAAGCGCTGGATGCAAACGGCATCGAGATTCCATTCCCACAAATGGATGTGCATCTCAACAAGCTCGACTAAGCTTGAACAGATTACTAAAAACGGAGGCCTTGGCCTCCGTTTTTTTATGTCAGCATCAGAATGGGGTTGTGAAGCCTGGCAAGTAATTTATCGAGATCGATACCAGCAAACCCAAGTGTGAGGTGCGGATGTCCGGGTGTGTAAAGCAGCTCAGTTTTCTGAAATAGCGCCGGGTCGACAATCACCGGAATGTCTTTGGGCAAGACGAACGGGCCGACCGCGCCGGGCACACAGGTGGTGACAGCCGTCATCTCATCGTCCTCGCAAATCGACGGACGTTGGCCGATAAGGGCTTTGATGGCCTTGGCATTCAAACGGGCATCTTTTTCAGTAAATAGCAGCGCGTAACCGCCACCTTTGAGTTTCAGAAACAGACTTTTGGTGTGAGTGCCTGTCCAACCGAGCTCTTGAGCTACTTTCTCATCGGTGGCGAAATCCAAAATCGGTTCATGCTGCCACTGTTGGAAGGGCACGCCCGCTTCATGCAATAAAGCAATATTGGCTTGATACAACTCTTCTAACGTTGACATCGTTGCTCCTTAATTCCACAACTGATACAAGTTCTTGGTCAGCGCAATGGCGATACCAAACATCATCAACGCGACACCAATATCAATCGCTTGCTTCACTCTGGGTCTGGACAGTGTCGGTGCCAGTTTCGCTGCGCCAATGGAGAGCGAATAGAACCACACGAACGACGCCATAATGGTGCCGATAGCAAACGAGAGTCGATCGTTGCCCTCAAACTGGCCGCCAATTGAGCCTAGAATCACCACGGTATCCAGATATAGATGAGGATTGAGCACAGTGACAGCCAAAGTGCCCAGAATCACCGCCCGGCGTCCTCTCGCTGTGGTTGTCGTGGCATTTTCCTCACTCTGTGCCGTAAAGGCGCTCTTCCAAGACTGGAGGCCATAGAAGGTCAGAAAGGCAATGCCGCCCACAGTCACGAAAGTTAACAGTAACTCACTCTGCGACAAAATAGCGCCGCCGCCGAAGATCCCCAGAGAGATGAAGAAAATATCGAGGAAGCTGCAAATCGTCGCGGTCGTCAGGTGATGGTTGCGCTTGATGCCTTGATTGAGTACGTAAGCATTTTGAGCGCCGATCGGAATGATCATGGTTGCACCAAATCCAAAGCCCTGGAGCAAAATCCAAAAGTTCATAGTTATATTCCAAAAGTGAGTAAATAGTTATCTGAAGGCAAAATAAGGGATAGTTGAAAATAAATAAAACTAATAATATTAATAAGTCATTAGACTAACTTATGGTGATGAAATGCGTGGATTGGATTACCGCTGGATAGAAGCATTGGATGAAATTATCGCACAAGGTAGCTTTGAAAAAGCGGCGGAAACGCTGTGCATCTCTCAGTCGGCGGTGTCTCAGCGAATCAAACAACTGGAGAAATGGTTAGCGCAACCCGTGCTGGTGCGTCAGACACCACCCAAGGTGACACCTGCGGGACAGAAGTTACTTGGGCTCTATCGGCAGGTTTGTGTGCTGGAGCAGGACATTCTGCCGCAATTGAATAATGATGGTGTAGAGAAACCCGTGGCCGTGTCGATCGCCACCAACGCTGACAGTCTGGCGACTTGGCTGTTGCCTGCACTCGGCCCACTGATTGCCTCCAGAAAAGTGGAAATCAACCTGCTGGTGGACGATGAGCACCGCACGATAGAGAAACTCAAGAATGGTGAAGTCGTGGGCGCCATCAGCCAATCGTCGAAAACCATCCCCGGTTGTCAGGCGGTGCTATTGGGAAATATGCCGTATCTCTGTGTCTGCTCACCGGAGTTCTATCAGCGCTATTTCGCCGAAGGGGTTACGGGTGAGAGGTTTCAGGTTGCACCTTCGGTCGCTTTTGACCAGCAGGACTTCATCAATGAACGTTTCGTACAGGCGTTTGTCGGGCATGAAGTGCACTTCGATGTAAAACATTCGGTAGGCAGTTCCGAAGCGTGCGTAAAAGCGGCGTTGCACGGGTTTGGCTTTGCACTCATCCCGGAGATTCAGATTCGTCACGAACTCAAACAAGGCAAACTGGTCGATGTCCTGCCGGGGCACTTTATCGATCAACAGCTGTACTGGCATCACTGGCAGCTCGAAAGTGGCATGTTGAAAACCATCTCGCAATCGATCGTGGCGTACGCGCGCAAAGTGCTGCCACAAGATTGACGAAATCTGACGCAGACAAGGCACGTCAAAGTTGTGTCATTTTCACGCGAAGCCGCTGAGTATGTGCACTATTTCACCTATGATAGAGCCAATGATTTCTGCAGGTTCGCATTGGCGAATTCTGCGACTGGGCCTCAATAATTCCGCCCAGCCATTAACATGAAGGATAAATGGAATGAAATTGATCTCTCAGCTCGCCGTTGTGATTGTTAGCTTGGGTGCGGTTACCGCTCAGGCACAGGAACCGAATTTCCCTCATCTGGTAACCTCTGGTTATGGTGAAGTGGTGGCTAAGCCGGACATGGCGCAGTTTTCGGTCAAAGTAACGGAAACCACCATGAACGCCGAGCAGGCCAAAGCGGCGGTGGATAAAGTGGTAGCGGCGTTTACGACTCAATTGAAATCGTCCGGTGTTAGCGCGCAGCAAATTTCCAGCTCCAATCTCTATCTGGCGCCGCAATACCATTATCCTAAATCAGGTCAGCCGGAACTGGTCGGTTATCGTGCGTCGCGCAGTGTGACTGTGGAGGTGGATGACGTCGCTAATCTGAATCAGTATCTGGACATTGCATTGGCGAACGGCATTAATCAGGTCGACAACGTGCAACTGAAAGTGCGTGATGAAGCGAAATATCAGCAACAAGCGCGTATGGCGGCGATTGAGGATGCCAAACTGAAAGCTCGTTCGATTGCGAAAGGCTTTAAACGTAATCTGGGCGGCGTTTGGCGCGTGGATTACAACACCATGAATCCTCAACCCGTCATGATGCGCGCGATGAGCATGAATGAAAAAATGGATGCCAGCGATACCTATCAGGATGCCACCCTGGTCATTCGCGACCGTGTGGATGTTATCTATAAACTTGTCGATTAACTGAACAACCCGCTAGTGAAATCATCCAGAGCCAACTAAAGCTCTGGATGCAATACCAATCCTAGTAAATGGTACGGAATCGCTAGCTTTTTATTCAGTCTGGGCGTGAAGGTGATATAATGCGCGCCTTCATTGAGTGGTCGGATAGTTGCGTAGGTTATGAGATTTTCCAGAGTCGTCATATTTCTTCTCATCACCTGTACGTTGATCACGACCGTCATTGTCGCCTATTACGTTCAGCGTTATCAGCAGCTCAAACAGAGCAACATCAGCCAGACGGCGCGCGAAGCACTCAATCAACTCGCGTACAGTGAACGCGAATTTACCAGTATTCAAGAACAGCTATTTTCTGTGGCTGACCTGCTTGGCCACGGTCAGAGCACCTGCGATTTTGCCCTTTCTCCTAACGAAACCAACCGGTCTCAGTTGGAAAACGTGTTTATTTCCGTGGCTAAAAGCCAGAAATGGTACAACCATATTCGCTTTATTGATCCGCAAGGCCTGGAGCTGATTCGGGTTGATTACTCATCGGCTACGCATCAGGCAAATTCGGTCAAGACGTTGCAGAGTTATCAGGATAGCGAGCTTTTTCGCTATGCACAGACGCTTTCTGACGACCAAGTTGGTTCTTGGAGCGCCAATCGGATCGTTAAAATCGGGGAGAGCATTCAAACCGTTCCGTCCGTAAGGATCGTCACTCCGGTTGGTATCTTAGGAGAGCGCTATGGCTACATCATGATTGATGTGGATATCTGGAACCTCTCCAATCGCCTTAACTATGCGTTGGAAAAAGATCTGCGTCCTAAGCTGGTGTCTGATGCTGGTGTTTACCTCACGGATCAATACGCCGATACGCATCTCACGTTCGCTCATGAAGAGTTTCACAGCGATAACCTTGCCCAACATTATCCCCTGAGCTGGGATCGCATCAAGCGCGAAGGGAGTGGCTACTTGCTGGAGAAAAAGCATCTTTTGGTGTTTACCACGGTTTCTATCTCGGACAAACAGCAACTCCATCTGGTGATCAATCTGACACCTGAGCAACTGACCAAGCGTGTTGAGCGCGACCTCAATGATTTGGTCAAAGAAGGGGTGTTTGTCTTTCTTATCGTGCTGATTTTTGCATTGCCGACCGTTTCGATGGCGCTGCATTATCATCGCCGCAACATAGAAAGTAAGCTGGCTCGAGCCGCGCTGAATGGCATGTCGGCGGTGATGATTTCCGATAAGTCACATCAAGTGATCATGGTCAATCAGGAGTTTGAAAAGATCACTGGTCTCAGCAGTCATTGGGTGTTGGGGCGCAATGCACTGAAAGTGCTGCTGTGTCACGATGGTATGGATCACGTCCTCAATGTGTTGGAAAAGGTGGCGGAGAATCATTTCTGGGAAGGTGAAATCGAACTGGTGACCGCCGAGCATCAGACACTCACTACCATCATGCGCATTCAGGCAATCTTTGAAGCCGGGCGAGTCAGTTATTACATCACGTCACTGGTGGATATCAGCGAACGTAAAGCATTGGAAAACAAACTGCGTGAGCTGAGCGAAAAAGATTCACTGACCCATCTCTGGAACCGCCGTAAGTTCGAACAGGAGCTGCAAGCTCAAACGCAGCTGGTGCAACGTTATCCGGATAGTCACGACGCGTGTCTGGTGCTGATCGACATCGACTTTTTCAAACGCATCAATGATGAGCTTGGTCATGATGAAGGGGATCGCGTGATTGCGAAAGTTGCTCATATTCTTGCGCAGCAACTGCGAGCGACCGACTTTATTGCCCGTATCGGTGGGGAAGAGTTTGCGGTTCTGATGCTGCATACTGATATTGAAGAAGCAGAGGCTGTCGTAGAGCGTCTTCGTGTCGCTGTGGATATAGACCAAAGTCTAACGGTGACAATCAGCGCCGGGATTACGGACCTGACGCAAGACAGTACTCGTTCGTATAAGTGTGCGGATATCGCCCTGTATGAATCGAAAACATTGGGCCGAAACCAGGTCTCGCTTTGCCGAAGCAGTGATGAGATTGCTTAGTGTCACACTTTTCTGACAATTCGACTAAAGTCGAATTTTAAATTTCTCTTGAGCTAAACTGATTAATAAGTACACTGTTGATATTTTCATCAGTGGTCGCCCAAATTTTGAATGGAGCAGTCACTTTCTCCGCAGTGGGGCGGTGAAAGGGAACGGAAATCGCACACTCTGGGCAAGACGGGGCAGAGTATGGTTAATCATTTTCTAGTAAGGCTCACAATTGGCTTTTTGGTGGTATTAGGATTTAAGCTCAGTGCGCTTTACTTCCTACCTATGGTGTTATTGCTTAACACTCACCACAAAGAGTTTTTTGGTTGGTAAGAGACAGAAACAAAAAATCGGGGCCATGCCCCGATTTTTTTATGCGTTAAACGCGGATTACAGTACGTGTACTGAAGTCGTGTTTGTCGTGCCTGAAGCGACCAGAGCACCAGAAACCATCACGACGATGTCGCCTTTTTTACCCAGACCAGATTCCAGAGCGATCTCTTTACCCAGACGGTAGAAATCGTCAGTGCTGTCGATTGAGTCAACAACAACTGGCGCTACGCCTTTGCTCAGAACCAGCTGCGCAGCCGTTTTCTTGTTAGTCGTTACGGCAATGATGTTTGCAGTTGGGAAGTACTTACGTACTGAACGTGCAGATTTACCTGCTTCAGTTGCAACAACGATCAGTGGAGCAGCCAGTTTCTCAGCTGTATCTACCGCGCCTTTACATACTGCTTCAGTAATGCGTAGACGTGGGCTGTCCAGACGAGAACCCAGTTCTGCTTTCAGTGCAGAATCCGTACGGTTAGCGATTTGCGCCATGATAGTAACTGCTTCAACAGGGTATTTACCTTTCGCTGTTTCACCAGACAACATCACTGCATCAGTACCGTCCATGATCGCGTTCGCTACGTCGCCCGCTTCTGCGCGAGTTGGACGTGGGTTCTTGATCATTGAATCCAGCATTTGAGTTGCAGTGATAACCACTTTACGGGCACGGTTACATTTTTCGATCATCATCTTCTGCGCGAAGATAACTTCTTCCGCTGGGATTTCTACGCCCAGGTCGCCACGTGCAACCATGATGCCGTCAGACAATTCAAGGATTTCGTCGAAGTTGTCTACGCCTTCTTGGTTCTCAATTTTAGAGATGATTTGAATGTTCTCGCCGCCGTTTGCAGCCAGTACTTCACGAATTTCTTTCACGTCAGATGCTTTACGGATGAAAGAAGCAGCAACGAAGTCAACGCCTTGCTCACAACCAAATTTCAGGTCGTTTTTGTCTTTTTCAGACAGGGCTGGCAGGTTCACAGATACGCCTGGTAGGTTTACACCTTTGTTTTCGCCCAGTGCGCCGTTGTTCAGCACTTTACATTTTACTTCTGAGTCAGTTTTCGCAATCACTTCCATTTCGATCAGACCGTCGTCAACCAGAATGGTGTTACCTACGTTCAGGTCTTGTGCGAAGCCTGCGTAAGTCACGGCAACGATGTCTTTGTTACCCACAACAGAGGTATCTGTAGTGAAAGTGAATTCTTGACCAGCAACCAGATCAACGTCATCACCGTTTTCCAGTTTAATGGTACGGATTTCAGGACCTTTAGTATCCAGCAGGATAGCCAGTTGCTTACCAGTGTTTTCCATGACCTGGCGGAAGTTCGCAATACGAGTACCGTGTTCAACGTAGTCACCGTGAGAGAAGTTCAGGCGCATTACGTTCATGCCTGCGTTGACCAGTTCAGTCAGTTTCTCTACAGATTCAGTTTTAGGGCCAATCGTACAAACGATTTTGGTCTTTTTCATGGAAGGGTCTCTCCGGTAATAAATATTAAGAAATAGAAGTTTGGTGCGTAGCCCCAAAGTGATCTCGGTGGTGGCAACATTTCGTCTTCAATTGCCAAGTGTAGTTCACGAGTTTCTTTCACTCCAAAGCTGAAAGTCTTTCAACAAATTTAGTCATTTTATGACCATTTGTTTGGGATGAAATTTCAGAAATCTGTGACTTAGTCACTTTAAACGGCGAAAGTTACAAAAATATCACGCCGCATTCTGTAATTTTTTTTCTTTTCGGGTGTGAATTCTACCACTGAATGGCGGCAATATCACTGTCTAAGATTTGTCTTAGGACAAGGTTTTAGCGCGAAATATTAATTTTTTGGATCAAAATAAATAGACACAAATGTTTCGGTTTGATTATAATTTGTTTCGATTCGAAACTTGATAAAAAATAAACCATGTCGAAACGAAATACACAGCTGAGACGCCATGCGATTGCCAATCTGGTGAATGAACAGGGTGAGGTCAGTGTCGAGGCTTTGTCTAGTCAGTTTGAAACCTCCGAAGTCACGATTCGAAAGGATCTGGCCTCTTTAGAAGCCAATGGGCTACTGTTAAGACGCTACGGTGGTGCGATCGCTTTGCCGAAAGAAGTGGTCGCTGACGAAATGAGTTCAAAAGTTTCGGTTCGAAAGATATCACTCGCCAAAGCCGCCGCAAAATTAATTCGTGACCACAATCGAATTGTGATCGACAGCGGCAGTACGACCGGTGCTTTGATTGAGCAGTTGAACGACAAACGTGGGCTGGTGGTGATGACCAACTCCTTGCATGTGGCGAACGCGCTCAACGAACTGGAAAGTGAACCGACCTTGCTGATGACGGGCGGAACCTGGGATACCCATTCCGAATCGTTTCAGGGCAAAGTCGCGGAATCAGTACTGCGCTCTTACGATTTTGACCAGCTGTTTATTGGTGCTGATGGCATTGACCTTGAACGCGGCACGACTACGTTTAATGAGTTGGTGGGATTAAGCAAAGTCATGGCAGAAGTCTCGCGTGAAGTGATCGTCATGGTTGAATCGGACAAAGTTGGCCGCAGAATCCCGAACTTAGAACTGGCGTGGGACAATATCGATGTGCTGGTCACCGATAAAGAGTTACCCGACGAGTACGCGGCGCAAATTGAATCTCATCAGGTCCGAGTGATTCGGGCCTGAGCATAACAAATACCCTCCTTCTCTGACGGGCCTTTTGCTTGCTGCCCCGGCTGGAATGTCGCAGAGAAGCTGAAACAAAAATAGTTACGGAGTAATAAACATGTGTGGAATTGTTGGTGCAGTAGCACAACGTGATGTCGCTGAAATTCTGGTGGAAGGCCTACGCCGTCTGGAATACCGCGGTTACGACTCTGCCGGTGTGGCAGTGGTAGACAGTGAATGTCAGCTGACGCGCGTTCGTCGCCTGGGTAAAGTGCAAGAGCTGGCAGATGCCGTTGAAGCGGAGCACGTTGCGGGCGGTACGGGTATTGCGCACACACGCTGGGCAACTCACGGTGAGCCATCTGAAATCAACGCGCACCCACACATGTCTGGTGATATCGCTGTGGTACACAACGGCATCATTGAAAACTACGAAGTACTACGTGAACAGTTGCGTGAGCGCGGTTACGTGTTTGAGTCACAAACCGATACCGAAGTGATCGCCCACCTAGTGGAGTGGGAACTGCGCACTGCAGGTTCGCTGCTGGAAGCGGTGCAGAAAACGGTAAAACAGCTGGAAGGCGCGTACGGTACGGTTGTGGTTGATCGTAAAGATCCATCCCGCTTAGTGGTAGCGCGTTCTGGCAGCCCGATCGTGATTGGTTTCGGTGTGGGTGAGAACTTCCTGGCATCAGACCAATTGGCGCTGCTGAGCGTGACTCGCCGCTTTATGTATCTGGAAGAAGGTGACGTGGCAGAAGTGACTCGCCGTGAAGTGAAAGTGTTCAACACGTTCGGTGAAGCGGTTGAACGTGAAATCGTGGAATCAAATGCTGAACACGATGCGGGTGACAAAGGGCACTACCGTCACTTCATGCAAAAAGAAATTTTCGAACAGCCAAAAGCGCTGATCAACACCATGGAAGGTCGCCTGACCAAAGATTCTGTGGTTACCGAAAGCATTGGTGTGCACGCGGCGGATATTCTGAACAAAGTTGAACACGTACAAATCGTCGCTTGCGGTACCTCTTACAATGCGGGTATGACAGCGCGTTACTGGTTTGAAGCTCTGGCTGGTGTCAGCTGTGACGTGGAAATCGCGTCTGAATTCCGCTACCGCAAATTTGTAACGCGTCCAAACAGCCTGCTGATCACGCTGTCGCAGTCGGGTGAAACTGCGGATACGCTGGCTGCTCTGCGTCTGGCGAAAGAAAAAGGTTACATGGCGGCAATGACCATCTGTAACGTGGCTGGCTCATCACTGGTGCGTGAATCAGATTTCGCCTTCATGACTCGCGCTGGCACTGAGATTGGTGTGGCATCAACCAAAGCCTTCACCACTCAACTGTCCGCACTATTGATGCTGGTAACCGCACTGGGCAAACAGAAGCAAGTGATCGACAAAGCGCAGGAAAAAGAGATTGTTGAAGCGCTGCACGCTCTGCCACAACAGATTGAAACCGCTCTGGCGTGTGAAAAAGAGATCGAAGCGATCGCCGAAGACTTTGCTGAGAAGCACCACACACTGTTCCTGGGCCGCGGCGAATACTTCCCGATTGCTCTGGAAGCGGCGCTGAAACTGAAAGAGATTTCTTACATTCACGCCGAAGCATACGCTGCCGGCGAATTGAAACACGGCCCGCTAGCGCTGATCGATGCTGACATGCCAGTGGTTGTGGTGGCTCCAAGCAACGATCTACTGGAAAAACTCAAATCCAACATTGAAGAAGTGCGCGCACGTGGCGGTCTGCTGTATGTGTTTGCTGATCAAGCGGCTGGCTTTGAAGGGGATGACACTATGAAGATTGTGACCATGCCGCACGTGAGTGAAATCACGGCGCCAATCTACTACACCATTCCAATGCAGCTGTTGTCTTACCACGTTGCACTGATCAAAGGCACTGACGTAGACCAGCCACGTAACCTGGCAAAAGCGGTGACCGTAGAGTAACAGGCTAATTAGTTGAATCAAAAAGGGCTGCCATTGGCAGCCCTTTTTCGTTATGGGTTAGAGTTGAGATAGGCTTGTGTCGAAATCTTAGTCCAGTCACGCACTTTCTTCAGGTAACTGTGTTGAGATTCGATGATCTCTTTGGCGAGAGGATCGTTGGCTGCGAGTTCTTGTAACAGCTCATCATTGGCTTTACGCATGGCGTCTAACACCGCCGGCGGGAAATCGCGGACTTTGATGTCCGGATGTTCAGTCGTCATCTGTGCCCATGCCGTCGCATTGGCGTCAATCGCCTGAGCGTACATATCAAATGCCGCAACGCGGAATGCTGTTTTCAGGATCACCTGCAGATCATTCGGCAGCGAATCCCAGACTTTTTTGTTCACCAGGAACTGTGTCTCTGACCCTGGTTCATGCCAGGCTGTGTAGTAATAAGGTGCAATTTTTTGAAAACCCATGCGCAGATCAAACGCTGGTCCCACCCATTCCAGCGCATCAATCGTGCCGCGCTCAAGTGAGGTATACAGTTCCCCCGGTGCAATATTCGTAGGCTTAGCGCCGACTTTTGCAAATATTTCGCCGGCAAAACCCGGAATGCGCATCTTCAGCCCTTGCAGATCATCAATGGAGTTGATCTCTTTTTTAAACCAGCCGCCCATCTGAATGTCGGAGTTGCCGCCGGGAAATGAGAGCAGACCAAAAGGTTCATAAACTCTCTGCATCAGATCCATGCCGCCGCCGTAGAAGAACCAGGCGTACTGTTCCATAGTGATCATGCCAAACGGCATAGAAGAGAAAAACAGCGTATTCGGTACCTTGCCTTTCCAGTAATAAGAGCTGGAATGACCCAGATCGTACTGACCGGATTTGACCATATCAAACACGCCCAGTGGCGCTTTGTGCTTATTGGCCGAATCGATGCGAATCTGTAGTCGCCCGTTCGACATCTCTTCCGCCAGTTTGGCCATATTGCGTGAGGCATCACCGAGAATTGGAGTGTTCGCCCCCCACGTTTCGGCCAGCTTGAGACGATAGACTTTTTCCGCTGCTGCACTGAGGCCACTGAATAGGGTCAGAGACAAGAGTAAGGCGGTGGTCATTCCTTTGTGTATGGCAGACTTAGTCAACATAACTTCCTCATTTTTATTGTTATTGACCGGATAATCTTCTGGTTAGAACAAAAAAACGTCAATTGGCTGTGGAGAAAAGAAGGAGAGTGATGCTGAAGGAGTCTGCTGTATGTCGGATTATTTTAGGCTTTTAATGTTGGTTTATATTTCAGTATTAGCGATATGTTTGGTTTGAAGGCGAGTTTATGACCGTTCGTTATGATTTCAAAACTGTCTGTAAGGTCACGGCGATGATCCAGTGACCATCGCCGTGTTGAGTGGTTTAACGGCCGTGATAGCCCAGATATTGCTGCGCTTCCTGACTGCCCATGTAGCGAGAGAGGGTACGCTGTGGCACATTACGCAAATCGACCACAATCAAACCATCGAGCGCATCGTTAAAATCCGGATCGATGTTGAAGCTGACCAGTTTGCCATTGAGGCCAAGGTATTGGCGCAACAACACCGGAATGCCTTTGCCTTCGTCAATGCGGGCAATCACACGCGACAGCAATTGCAGGTCGGCGAGCGACGTCAGCAGACTGGCATTCCACAGGTTTTGACCCGTCGGTAGCGGATTGGTCGCTTCCACCAGTTCGGCCTGTGCTTTGTCGTAGTAATGTAGCGTCATGGTGTCGGCCAGCAGGCGACGTGCCTGATCGCTGTAGTCGCTGCTGATGCTCACCGGACCAAACAGGTGCGTGTAGTCCGGATGGCGTTGCACGTAAGTGGCGATACCTTTCCACAGCAGTAACAGAGGCGCCATGCTTTTTTGGTACGCTTCATCAATCACCGAGCGCCCCATCTCAATCGCTTTGCCCATGTTGTGCAGAAAGCGCGGGTCGTATTGAAACAGTGTGCTGGAGTACAGCCCATCAATGCCGCGACTTGTCAGCAGTTCATCGACCAACCCTAAGCGATACGCGCCGACCAATACCTCATGTTCGCGATCCCAGATAAACAGGTGCAGATAGTCGCGGTCGAACTCGTCAATATCCAATGATAAACCAGTGCCTTCACCGACTTGGCGAAAGTTGAGTTCTCGCACACGGCCAATTTCATGCAGGATGGCGGGAATGTTCTCGGCTCGCGTGCAGTACACATCAAATTCGTTGTGGCGCAGCAGATGATCCGAAAATGACAGACGCGCGATGTCTTGGCGTAGATCATCCAACGGCAAGCGGGCATCGATCGGTGCCAGCGAACTATCTTGCGCGGTTTTGTTGCGCGTAATGGTGGCAGGGTTGTGCAACAAATAGGTGTTCAAGCGCAGGTAGTTGACCAATTGCTGATCGCACAGATCGTTCACTTCTTTGTAGTGAATGGTTTCGCCGATCGCGATGTCGATGCAGCTCTGCTTTTTATTCAGCAGTTCGCGCCCGAGCATCAGGGTGCGCAGCAGTGGGTGGATTTTCCCCGCCATATAAAAACGTTTGGAGTTCTGGCCATCGATGTACACCGGCACCGATTTGGCTTTGTGTTTTTTGATCAGGCGGCTGACCGACTGGCTCCACTCTTTGTCTTCCAAACGACGTTGTTTGTTGTCGACCAGTTGTGACACTTCGCCGGCGGGGAACATCAGCAATAAGCCGCCTTGCTCCAGATGTTTATGTGCCTGACGCAGAGCCAGTAAATTGGCCTTGTGCGCTTGGCGGGTTTCAAACACATCCACGCCGATAAATAGTTCATCGAGCTCGGGGACGGTTTTGAGGTAGTGATTGGCGAGGATCTTGATGTCTGAGCGGCGAGTCAGTAGCAGTTCAGCCAGAATCACCCCTTCCACGCAGCCAAGTGGGTGGTTCGCCACGACCACAGTCGCACCCGTTTGCGGCACTTGGCCCAGTGAGCCTTTCACCAATTGGTAATCAATGCCCAACACTTCGAGCGTGAAACGCAGAAACTGCGCCGTATCGCACCCAGCCGGACGCTGGGCGTAAAATTTATCAAGTTGGTTTAAACCGGTCGCCCATTCGGCGAATTGTTCACCCAGGCCAAACGGGGTTTTGCGCGGCAATTTAAAAGGGCTGGTGGAAAGCATAACGTCCTCACGATCCGTGTTTTATCGTCATGCTAGAGCGCGATTGTGTCAGAACCGCTGCGATTGGATGAGGCTTTGATGGCGTTTCGATTGCAGTTTGGTGACGATGAACGGCAGAGGATTTAAAGTGGGGTAACAACTGAAAGGTATACAGAGGGAAAAGTCATGCCTACGGTGCGTAGGCATGACAGAATTAATGATTACTGACTGGAAGAAACTTGGTTTTTGCGCTCAAACCAAGGGCTACGAGCATCGGTGATATCATAGAGATGATATTTCCGACTCAGCGTCTGGCCACCATCGCGGGTAATAGGTTGCCATGCTATGTTGGCTCTGTTTGTTGATGGTTTTATCGTCATAACGTCGAATGGCACGGAAACATAGAAACCTTTGTTGTAGCTGCCTTCACCGTATTCTTCGGTAGTCAGGTCAGTCACAGTGGCAAATGCACCGACAATCACACCGGATTTGAATTGCTTGGAAAAATCTACCCGCACCCCTTTGTCTCCCCCAAGGAATTTTCCAACACTGACTTTGAATAAGGTGTCATCAACCCAATGCCATTGCGGTGTGTAATATGTGGTGATTTGCCCAGTTGTTCCTTTATCAAGAACATAGGCCTGACAACTGACGTCACCTGCTGCACAGTTGTTGGCGTTATAACCATCATAGTAAACGTAAGAATCGCTGAATGTACCGAACCAGGAATCAGGATCACGTTGTGAAATCAGGTTAGCATCGACACCAACAGCCCAGTTGCTGTTCATTGGGCGATACAGAACTTCCCCCCCGACACCAGCAAACATGGTTTCTAAATAACCGGCGTAGGCTTGTGTATAGATTTGTTGGAACGGTTGTTCAAACCAGGTCAGCTGAAGATTGTTCAGTCGCACTGGGTTATCGTGAACGTAGGCTCGGAACATGGTACGCACGCGTGGTACGGCAAAGTTGGAAATGTGAGGGTTGTTCTCAACATAGTTAAATTGGTCATAGTTATCGACCAAGTTGAAGTAAATGGAACCACTGGCCTCAATATTGTTGGTAAGCCACAGGTTGGCATTAGTATTGAAGCCTATTTGGTAAAGATAAAAGGACTCTGGCCCACCAAAAGACTGCTGTAAAACAGGAGCTATACCTGCGTTCCATCGGTTGTGGTTCTCAGCCAGTATCGTACCGGATGATCCTTTCCTAGGCTCTGAACTTCTGGTGGCATCCGCCATTTGAGCGCCGATGTATTCGTTGCGAGCAATTTTTTTATAGCCAGTTGCTGAAATATCCGTTTCAGTAAGTGCAACGCCATTCCGCTGCTCTACGATCCGATAGGTTCGAATCGTGCTTGGAGCATTATTAGCCAGAATCGCGGCCAATCGATCTTGAGCTTCTTCACGATCGCGATATTTGACTTGTTGACCTGTCACAACCAAAGTCTCGTCATTTTGGCTGATGGTATTGTTCACATAACCCGCATTGGTTGCGAGTTTCGCGCTCACTTCATTCCAGTCGGGGGTACTGTTCGGCGCTGCGCCGACCGACTCTTTTTGCTCATCTCTCCAACTGGATTGTAACTGATTGAAGTTAGTGTAGAGATTCAGTCCTAGCGTTAAAGTATCGCCTCGTTGATAACTCAGCTTTGCATCGCCCCAATCCCCAAGCCTGTAAAGAACACCAAAGTTCCAAGGAGTATGCTGAGGCATTGGCTTGCCTCCCTGCACATAAGGGAAATCTTGAGAATAATCATTTGCATCGTATTCGATTTTTAGACGAAGTGGAGCGTATGCCGTCTGATATTCAGCCCCTCCGAATAGTGCTGCTGGACCGTGGAACCAACGGCCTGCATCAATAGAACCACCACTTTGCTTTACTTCCGCGCTGCGATCACAAAACGAATTGCTAGTGTGACAGAATGGATTACCGATGTTACCACTCTGACCCAAATATCCCCATCCCATCCCAAGGGTCATATCTAAGTTGCCGAAACGCTTTGTCGCAGCAATAAATTCGCCGTCAAATAACCCAGTACCACCAATATCTCTAATTCCGATAGAGGTTTCTGGCAACCAGTAACTTTCTTCCAAAAGGCGTAATTTGACGTCTATCCCCTTGTCCGTATACAAGTTATCTCCGCTGTAGGACGGATTTGGGTTGTACAGCATATCAGGTACCCGCGTATAGCGAATCGTAGATTCCAACCAAGGAAATAACTGTATAGAGGTATAGAAATGTTGGTAATCATCATTGACGTTGATTCCAAAGTTGAATTCACCTTCGTCGGCCATTCTACCCGTTGGTGTTTGCATCAACCCAACACCACCAAAATCTGATTGAGAAGGTTGTAATGACAGTGGTGTCAAAGATGAGGCGAAAACTTGGCTGGAAAGCATGCCAAGACAAACCGCGCTCATGGCATAAGTAAAAGGCGTGATTGAGCGTTCAAGGTTTGTCATAAATAAGGACCTTCGATCATACTAATAAGGGTGGCAATGTCTTTTTCGAGTTGAATCAATTGATGGTCTGTAGTATTAAACCCGACCAAAATCGAACTGCCTGGTTGAAGTTTTGTTGACTCATTGTTCCAGTAGGCATAGCCGACACGTGAAATGTCGCCGTTTGGAGAGATAACCCAAGCGTAGCTCGAATAGCTTTTGTGTCTGGCGCGAGAACGTTCAATGTAATCGGCAACAGTAAAACTTGACTGAAATGCAGTGCTTTGTTCTTCAGAGAGGCCGAATAGCGTTATTGAATTGGGTCTATGAGCCAACTCAAGCTGATAGTTGCCTGGAAGCAATGGATTAAGCTCAGTTTTGAGGCGAACGGCGTCGACGTCCAGATTGGTTTTCAACCTAAAACCAAATTGAAACTGATTGAGTTGAGTCAACAACTGCTTGGCAGTGACACGATAGTCATTGTCATTCAGTAAGTTGCTTAATTGTTCTTGTACATTTAAGTAGAACTGAGCGGCTTGTTTTTTCTGATTAAGAGAAAAAAGTTTGCTCCCTTCATGATAAGCGTGTGGTTCTATAGATTTCATGTCTTGAATCAGCGCATCTGCTAACACTCGATCGAGGCGAACTGCCTGATTGTACTGCAGCACAAGTTGGTGATTGTGCAATACAACATGTGTTGACTCATGAGCTGAAATACCGGAACTGCCTAAAATTAAAACAGTCATGAAAAGCGATAGTGGTTTCAAGCGGTTCATTGTCGAGTTTCCAGATAAGGTTTGAGAATGTCCATTTCTATCTGGGCCATATTCGGCCCAATGTGTTGGATGCTCTTGAGCACCACGCCTTGCTGGTTGACCCAATAGTGATTTTGAATACTCGATGAAAGATCCGAAAAGGAAATGGTTTCTTGCCAATGTTCCAAGGCTTCCTGCCATAGTTCGGGCTGAGTAAAATCACTATTTAACTTGATTGTTGAGACATCGGCGGAATATCCGTATTGGTTTCTGGTTTGCCAGTCATAAGTTGCTTGCCATCGACCTGGATAAGTCCATTCAGGCATTTCTCCGTTAATAGCAGCCAAGTTCTGTTCTGGAAGGTTGAGCGTTTTTACAATTCTGCCTTGCTCGGTCACAATCATTGCATGATCGTTAGAGACCCATTTTAATTGAGTATTTCCAGTCACCGGGTTTTTTTCGGCAAAGGCTAATACCATAAACACACGTGGTCCATTATTCAGTCGCACATAAGTGCTTGCATAGGGTAATTCATTGACTTGCTCAGCAGAAAGAGTGACATCATCAATACCCCAAAATGCTTCTTTTAATGTGTCATTGACACTCGATATTTGCGAAGAGCAACCAACTAGTAAGAGCAAAACCGTGGCGTTGCCTACTTTTAATAAATTACGCCATCCTGACATGTCGTTCATGGCTAATGCTATTCCTTATTGTGTTTTGTGTTAATTAATTCCAGAAGGGATTTTGTTATTTTTTTGTTATTTTCAATCTTAAGAACATCGAATTGATTATTATTTGTTCTGGTTTGTTTATTGATATTTTTGTTTTTAATTCGATAAGTTCAAATTAGTGTAAAGTTTGAAGGAAAAGACCAACCGCAGTTGGTCTTATAGCGTGTGATTTTACTTTAGGTAGCAAACTAGTTCGTACCTGTTGTACCTGTTGTACCATCAGTGCTGTTGTTTTGAGAAACGGCAACAGCGGTTGTCACTACTAATGCGGTGCCCACAGCAACGCCAGCAGCAGTAACGCCTCCGACAGCAGCAGTCCCGGCTGCTGCACCGCCAGCTGAGCCACCAGACGCTGCAGCAGCAGAGCTTTCTTCAACAGCTGCGAAAGCCGATGTTGAAACACCCAATGCAACGAACAATGCTAATGCGATTTTTTTCATAGAGAGTCCTTAATATACAAATTTAAACATCGATGTTTGAAGTGTGTATTTCACTTCGAAGCCAATTGTAGATATAAATCGTTTGGAAAGTAAACGAACATATGTGTTCGATAAGTTTAGATTCAAACTTGCTTAAACAGGACAGCGGTTTCTAAAAGATATTTGAGACAATAAATTGTCATCTTGGCTGCAATATGCATAATAATCGACCTAAGAATAAAGATGGTATAAGTAACCGTCATGATAATTTTGTCAATATGTTGGTAAGGGTGAGTCTTAAGGATAAATTTAGGCGAAATTAGATGAGAGTGAACATTTAAGTCTAGTGTTATGTGTCTTTATTATTGCTAAATTTTCTTTGAAATCCACGAACAACAACGTATAGGGAGCCTGTAAAGGGCTAGGTATAGTTCTGGTAACAATAGCTGTTCTAAAACTTTCAAACTTTATGTAGAGCTGTGCTCTTACTTTTGTACAGTTGAATGTTTACCGGAGATGATAAGAGTAACTGTAAAGTACTCATGAAAAAATTGGCTTAAATGGAAGTGAAAAAATATCTCGTTCTCTCGGTATTGTTACCGACGATTCTGGCTGGTTGCACTGTTGTACCAGGTTCGCATCTTTCCGTTGATAATAAAAACATCATTCAAGCTGATTCGAATGATCAAAACGATAATACGACTGAGCAAGTCAACATTTATCCCCTAGATGCGCACAGTGTTAGTCGCTATAACTCTGCTAAAGATGTTCGCTCTCGCGCAAATGCTGAGCTTGATAAACAAATTGAGACCTACGAGTATCAAGTAGGGGTTGGTGACATACTAAATGTTACGATTTGGGATCATCCTGAACTGACTATTCCTGCGGGATCCTATCGGAGTGCCTCTGAAGCGGGTAACTGGGTTCATTCCGATGGTACAATTTTCTATCCTTACATTGGCACGGTTGATGTCGCTGGAAAAACAGTGCGTGAGATTCGCGCGATAATTTCAGAACGTTTATCCAAGTATATTGAAAGCCCACAGGTGGACGTAAGTGTTGCGGCTTTTCGATCTCAGAAGGCATACGTTACTGGTGAAATTTCAACTCCGGGTAAACAAGCTATAACCAATATCCCTTTGACCATCCTCGATGCAATTAACAATGCTGGCGGTTTAGCCGACGATGCTGATTGGCGTAATGTTACATTAACACGTAACGGCGAAGAGCTGCATATTTCGTTGTATGCATTGATGCAACATGGTGATTTGACTCAAAATAAATTGTTACAAGCTGGCGATATTATTCACGTTCCTCGAAATGATAGTCAGAAAGTGTTTGTTATGGGGGAAGTGAATGAGCCCAAAATGCTGAAGATTGATCGCTCTGGAATGAGTCTCACTGAAGCGCTTAGTGGTGTGGGCGGGATTAACCAACTATCGGCTGATGCTACGGGCGTGTTCGTGATTCGCACTTCTAATGATAAATCGGAGCGCTTGGCAGATATTTATCAACTGAATATCAAAGACGCTTCTGCGTTAGTGATTGGTACGGAATTTGAAATTCAGCCTTATGACATTGTATATGTTACGGCTGCTCCACTCACACGTTGGAATCGTGTGGTTAGTCAATTGGTCCCGACTATCTCTGGGTTTAATGACCTCACCGAGGGAGTGTTGCGGATCCGTAACTGGCCGTAAGGAGGGGAATTTTGTTTAACAATATCTTAGTTGTTTGTGTTGGTAATATTTGTCGCTCTCCTACAGGGGAGCGCTTGTTGAACAGGTTGCTCCCACACAAGCATATTGCTTCAGCTGGCTTGGGTACAGACAAAAGCCGTCTGACAGGAAGGCCAGCTGATGAATTGGCTTTAAAAGTTGCGGAAAAACATAATTTGGACCTGAGTGACCACAGCGCGCAACAGCTGACGAGTTCACTTTGTGCGCAATACGATTTGATTCTGGTTATGGAAAAAAAGCATATAGAAGCGCTGACAGAGATTGCGCCAGAGGCTCGTGGCAAAACTATGCTATTTGGACAATGGATAGGACAGAAAGATATCCCTGATCCTTTTCGACAAAGCAGAGAAGCGTTTGAATATGCTTATGAATTGATTGAACAGTCCGCTAAAGCTTGGGTGAAAAAGCTATAAATATGAAAACTGCTTGCTGGACCACACAATTAATTTCACTCTTTCCCGGAACGACCCAGGACACAACAATACTATGACAACAAAACTATCGAGAACAGCGGCTGAAAATAGTTCTGATGAAATCGAGTTAGGAAAACTCTTCGGTATTATTTTTGATTCCAAATGGATCATTCTTTTAACTACTTTGTTATTTTCTCTCGTGGGTGTGGCATTCGCTCTTCTCTCTACACCGATCTACAAAGCTGATTCATTGATCCAGATAGAACAAAAAAGCTCAGGTGGTATTGGCTCTTTGGTTGGAGATATGGGAGAGCTATTTTCTTCGGAGTCTTCTGCTACAACCGAAATAGAAATCATTAAATCTCGTATGATTTTAGGGGATACAGTTGATAAATTTAATTTAACAACAGTCGTTGAACCGTCGTATTTTCCATTTTTTGGCAAGGGATTGGCACGTATTCGTGGTGATTTAAGTGCAATAAGTGTGAAGCGCTTTGCCATTCCTGAGTTTGCCCAAGAGTCAACCCATACCATTGTTGTTCTTGATAATGATCAGCAAACTTATCAGTTGCTTCGAGATGACCGTGTAGTATTGAAAGGTCAAGCTGGTGCATTAGCAAAAAAAGATGGTTATGAAGTATTCGTTTCTTCTTTTTATGCGAATGATGGCTTTGAATTTTCTATCGCGAAGCGTAGTCAATTGGAGGCGATTGAGTGGTTAAAGCAAAACTTGTCTGTCAGTGAGCGAGGAAAGCAAACAGGTATATTAGGACTGAGTTTTACTGGTGAGAATCGAGCACTGATTTCAGATGTGCTTAATGATATAGCACAGAATTACTTTTTACAGAATGTCGCTCGTAACTCAGCAGAAGCAGAGAAGAGTTTGAGCTTCCTGAAAAGTCACTTACCGGATGTAAAAGACAGCTTGACTACCGCCGAAGACGTTCTTAACACGTTTCGTCAAAAAAATGACTCAATCGATTTGGGACTAGAGGCCCAATCAACATTGAAGGTTATGGTGGAGCTTGAAGCACAGCTTAATGAACTGACATTTAAAGAAAGTGAAATCAGTCAGCGCTTTACCAAGGATCATCCCGCATATCGATCTCTGTTAGACAAGCGTACTACGCTTCTAAAAGAAAAAGAACGCTTAAATCAACAGATTCAAAAGATGCCTAAAACGCAGAGGGAAGTGCTGCGAATGACGCGTGATGTCGAGGTGAATCAACAAATCTACGTTCAGCTATTAAACAAAGTTCAGGAGCTTTCAATCGTAAAAGCAGGTACAGTTGGCAACGTTCGCATTTTAGACAATGCACAGACGTTTGCAACCCCAGTTAAGCCCCAAAAAACTATGATTGTTCTGCTTTCAACATTATTGGGAGGGATGCTAAGTTTAGCTTTTGTTTTAGTTAAAGCAGCACTACACCGTGGAGTTGAGAATCCTGATGACATTGAGCAGATAGGCCTGTCAGTTTATGCCAGTATCCCCAAGTCAAGTCTTCAACTAGAACTCTTCAACAAGCTCAAACGCCATCGTAAACAAAATAGGGATCTTACATTATTAGCTGAATCCAATCCTGCAGACTTATCAGTTGAGGCATTGCGCGGATTACGTACCAGCTTGCATTTTGCGATGATGGAAGCAAAGAATAATGTCCTCATGATTTCTGGGCCTGCACCAGGTATAGGTAAATCTTTTGTATCGACGAACTTTTCAGTCGTTGCAGCTAAGACAGGTCAAAGAGTGCTATTGATTGACGCAGATATGCGCAAGGGATATTTGCAGCAACCTTTCGGAATGGATTGGGAAAATGGCTTATCAGATTATCTGGGGGGCAAGATTCCTCTTGCAACGGCGGTTAAAGAGACCCGTATTGAAAATTTGGACATCATCACACGTGGTCAGGTTCCCCCTAATCCTTCTGAGCTTCTTATGCATCCTCGATTCAATGAATTAGTGGAGTGGGCGAGTGGGCACTATGATTTGGTTATTATTGATACACCTCCAGTTTTAGCTGTTACGGATCCAAGCATTGTTGGTGCATTAGCTGGGACAACTCTTATGGTTGCTCGCTTTGGTATGAACACAGTGAAAGAGATTGATGTTGCTCGAAACCGCTTCGAACAAGCGGGCATCGAAGTAAAAGGCGTTATTTTGAATGCAACAGAGAAAAAAGCGTCTAACTACGGATATGGTTATTACAGTTATTCATATCAGGAATAATGTTACACCTATCTTTGATTTTGCTGTTTTCAATGCCCGCATATTGCGGGCATTTTTATTCCTAAATACTTAGTCACTTACGAAACATCAGTGTCAGTGTCACTGGCACACGATCCGAAATGCTGATGTCGCCCACCGTGGTTGACAACGCATTTAAATTGCCAGCAGGAATACCAAAATCACTGCCCCCGATCACTACGGGGGCGTATGAGCTGACCATGATGTGATCGCCGGCTGGCATCACTACAACCGGAAAAGTTACGCTTTGAGTTTGGCCGTGCATGGTCACCTTGACGGGCAAGGCGACTTGTTTGGCTTCGCCGCTTAACAAACCAGCATCGACGCTACCGGTGATCGACACCGTTGGGTAGGTCATGCTGTCAAAGAAGATCTCGTTGAGGCGAGTATCGCGAATAGGCACGCCAGTGCTGATGCCCTTTAAATCGACACTGATTTGAAATTGACCATTCTCTTTCAGTTGCCCGGAAAGGGTGTTGATGCTGGCAGGTTCGACCACAAACTGCTTCTTAATCGTGGCAAAACTGATCGACGATAAGCTGGAGTCCAAGACATAGTCGCTGGCAAAAGCACTGTGAGCCGTGAATGCGCTGAGCGCCATAGCGAGTAAAGCCGTTACATTTCTCATGGTGGAACCTTTTCATCACAGATAGTAGCTCTAAGCGTAGTCTCTGAACGTGGAACAGAGTAGTTGGACTCGGGGCATTGTGCTGTCTTTGATCACTCAGTGTCTGTTTCGTGGCATGGGTTCAAACATCTGCTTTCGTTATTAAAGATTATGTTATCCGGATTACAGCCAGTTTTAGTGGATAGAAGAAAAGCGTTTAGCTACCAAAATAGGTATTGCGAACTAAAATTATATCTATCAGTAATAATGAAGATATACATGATGAATGTCTGTTTATGTAGGTCATTGATTGTGGGTGTATCGTTTTGCTTTTCGTCTGCCGTTTATTGCCAATCTTGGTTCGACAGTGTGAGTGTTGGCGCTGGAACTTCATTTGATCACGAGTTTCTCGCGCATATCGGTATTCAGCACAATTTTGATAAACAATGGTGGGAGAGTGACTCTGGAAGCCTTTCAGCCTATCTAGATTTGTCTTTGAACAATTGGTCATTACCTGGAAAAGATGACCTGCGCATTGTTGCGATCTCCCCGGTGTTTACGTACCAATTTTCTACGCGATTGTTCGGAGCCAAACCCAATCTAGAATGCGGTATCGGGGGAAGCTACATTAGCGAATATGTATTCAACGATCGAGATATGGGTGGTAAATTCCAGTTCGAGGATCGGATCGCGTTTGGTTTGCACTATGACTTCGGTACGTTGATGCTAACTTACCTGCATTATTCTAATGGCGGCATATATTCACAAAATGCAGGCATGAATTCGGTGCTGCTCAAATTCCGCTATTTTTGGTAGTGGCAATTTTCTCCTCAATTTCCAAATGCAAAAAAGCCTGATGGGTTTCCTCATCAGGCTTTTGCAATTTGGTGGCCCCTCCCAGATTTGAACTGGGGACCAATCGATTATGAGTCGACTGCTCTAACCACTGAGCTAAGGGGCCGATTAGGGGAACGATTATAGGGGATGGGCTTTGGAGTGTCTAGCCGCAAAGTAGGGTAATAGCGCTTAGTTTTTATTCACTTAGCATCCCGAATAATAAAAAAGGTGAGCCGTGGCTCACCTTTGTCTTTGCAATGATTGCTTACTCGTCGAGGAAGCTGCGCAGAGTCTCTGAGCGGCTTGGATGACGCAGTTTGCGCAGTGCTTTTGCTTCGATCTGACGGATACGTTCACGAGTTACGTCGAACTGTTTACCCACTTCTTCGAGCGTGTGGTCGGTATTCATGTCGATACCAAAGCGCATACGCAGTACTTTCGCTTCGCGAGGCGTCAGACCAGCCAGAACATCACGAGTTGCTGCTTTCAGGCTTGTCGCTGTTGCAGAATCCAGTGGTAGTTCCAGAGTGGTATCCTCGATGAAATCACCCAGATGCGAATCTTCGTCGTCACCGATTGGTGTCTCCATTGAGATAGGCTCTTTGGCAATTTTCAGTACTTTGCGGATCTTGTCTTCCGGCATTTGCATGCGTTCAGCCAACTCTTCCGGCAGTGGCTCACGACCCATTTCCTGTAGCATCTGACGAGAGATGCGGTTCAGTTTGTTGATCGTTTCGATCATGTGAACCGGAATACGGATAGTACGTGCCTGGTCTGCGATTGAGCGAGTGATCGCCTGACGAATCCACCAAGTTGCGTACGTCGAGAACTTGTAGCCACGACGATATTCAAACTTATCAACCGCTTTCATCAGGCCGATGTTACCTTCCTGAATCAGATCCAGGAATTGTAGGCCACGGTTGGTGTATTTCTTCGCGATAGAAATAACCAGACGCAAGTTCGCTTCAACCATCTCTTTCTTCGCACGGCGAGCTTTCGCTTCACCGATAGACATGCGACGGCTGATGTCTTTGATACGATCAACAGTCAGAGAGGTCTCTTGTTCGATGATCTTCAGTTTCTGGATAGAACGGCGAATATCATCTTCGTACTGGCGAACTTTTTCCACGTACGGCTTATCTGATGCCAGAACCTGATCCAACCATGCTTCGCTTGATTCGTTACCCGTGAAGATAGCGATGAACGATTTCTTCGGCATTTTTGCCACTTCGACCACGGCTTTCATGATCAGACGTTCTTGAGTACGAACGCGATCCATTGACGTGCGAAGGGTATCAACCAAATGATCGAACTGTTTTGGTGTCAGACGGAATTCACGGAAGACATCCAGTACCAGATCCGTTGCCTGCTGCGCTTTTGAGCTTTCGTTACCGTGCTCGTTGATCGCGAGTTGCAGGTTTTGGAACTTGTTACGCAGCTCGGTGAATTTTTCCAGTGCCAGCTCAGGGTCGATACCGACTTCTTCATCGCTGTCGCTGCTGTCGTCATCACCGTCTTCATCTTCGTCTTCATCTTCGTCGTCGATGTCTTCTTCATCTTCGTCGTCGAGATCTGCACCACTTAGCTCAGAACCGATGTGGGTTGCTGTTGGTGCGGTGGTCTCTTCTTCGTTTGGATCGACAAAACCAGAAATCAGATCGGTCAGGCGCAGTTCTTCGGCCTGAACTTTGTCAAACTGTTCAAGAATGTAAGGGATGGTGCCCGGGTATTCAGCTACGGCGCTTTGAACTTGGTTGATACCTTCTTCAATACGCTTAGCAATATCGATTTCACCTTCACGAGTCAGTAGTTCTACTGTACCCATTTCACGCATGTACATGCGGACTGGATCGGTCGTTCGACCAATCTCGCTTTCTACACTTGACAGCGCAGCTGCAGCGGCTTCTGCTGCATCTTCATCAGTGATCGTGTTGTCGTCGCTAAGGGCGAGGTCATCGGCATCAGGAGCAGTTTCTACTACTTTGATACCCATGTCGTTGATCATCTGAATAATATCTTCTACCTGTTCAGAATCGACGATCTCAGCAGGTAGGTGGTCATTTACTTCGGCGTAGGTCAGATAGCCTTGTTCCTTGCCTTTAATGACAAGTAGTTTAAGCTGTGACTGCGGATTTTGATCCATAGACGGTATCCAACTTCGTATCTGGTGAAGGAATAGTATGCGAAATGCAAACCACGTATATTAACAAATTTATTCGTTGCTGACTATTTAAACTGGGTTACGCTTTTAATTCTAGCATTAACGCTACTAGCTCCCGCTTTTCCTCGGCTGATAAACCGACGCTTCTCTCTTTAGCCTGCAAGTTTTCAATTTGTTTCTCTACGCACTGGGCAAGAATTTTGTCCAATGAGTCTAAAAATAGTTCTTCTTGGTTGTCTTCGACAAGGGGGATTTCCCAGCTTGCCAGACGAGACAGAAGTGCCTCATTTTTACTGTTGCGCCAATGTTCAAGTAATTGGCCCGTTGAGATATGGGGGTATTGTCGGCAATTTTCAAGGACTTCTACCAACAAACTCAGCCCCGGAATAGCCAGACCTCTAACGCTGGAAAGGTCAGGTACCATATCAGCATAGCTCGGATTTTGCAGAAGCAAAGCGATAACTTCCCGCATCGGCGTGCGTTTAATTTCTTTGTGCGGTTGCGGTCGACTATTGGCTTCACTCGGTAAATTCGGCTTTTTATAAATACCGGTTTTCTGCTCAAGTATTTTCAGCAACTGATCCTGTAAAGATTCATCTGGGATCTTATTGATCAGTGGCAGAGCCATGGCTTCAAGCGCCGCTTTACCCTCATTGTTGCCGACATTGACTTGTGACAACAGATTAGAAAACAGATATTTCGACAGAGGTTCTGCCTGGTTCATCTGTTCTTCAAAGGCATCTTTACCAAACTTGCGTACGTAGCTGTCCGGATCCTCTCCATCAGGTAAGAACAAAAACTTCAGAATGTTGCCACTTTTTAAGTAGCCCAGTGCATTTTCCAGTGCACGCCACGCGGCTTCACGGCCTGCACGGTCACCGTCGTAACAGCAAACCACAGTATTGGTTTGACGAAATAGCAGCTGTAAGTGATCGCCGGTGGTTGACGTACCCAGTGAGGCGACAGAGTAGTCGATACCATATTGCGCCAGCGCCACCACATCCATATAGCCTTCGACCACCAGAATCTGTGGTGGTTCACGATAGGCCTGCAGTACTTCGTAAAGGCCATACAGTTCCTTACCTTTATGGAAGATGGGCGTTTCTGGCGAGTTGAGATATTTCGGTGTGCCATCGCCGAGCACGCGGCCACCAAAGCCGATCACGCGGCCACGACGATCACGAATCGGGAACATTACTCGACCGCGAAAACGGTCGTAGCGGTTGCCATTGTCGTTCTCGATCAACATACCACCTGATACCAGCATGTCCTGATTGTGGCGGCTTTGACCAAAGTTCTTACGAACCAAATCCCATTCGTCTGCTACAAAACCAATACCGAATTTCTGGACGATTTCGCCAGATAAACCGCGGTTTTTCAGGTATTCAATCGCGTGACGGTTGGATGCGACTTTGAGTTGCTGACGATAAAACTGAGCGATGCTGCCCATCAAATCATACAGGTTGCGTTTTTCTTCGCTGTTGGCTCGAGGGGCATTTTTGTTAAACGACCCGTTACTGCGCTCTTCCCGAGGTACTTCAAGTCCGAGAAAAGAGGCCAGCTCTTCAATGGCTTCAGGGAACTCCAGACGCTCATATTCCATCATAAAGTCGATGGCATTACCGTGCACACCACACCCGAAACAGTGATAAAACTGTTTTTCCTGGCTGACGCTGAAGGAGGGGGTTTTCTCGTTGTGGAATGGGCAGCAGGCGCTGTAGTTTTTACCCTTTTTTTTAAGTTTTACACGTGCGTCGATGATGTCGACAATATCAAGCCGAGCCAGGAGGTCATCAATGAAACTGCGAGGGATTTGTCCTGCCATAAAACCTAAAAGAAAGAACTGAAATTCAAAGAAACGTACCCGCGTTCAGGCAGAGTACAGATACAAACAAGCCGTGCGTTCCAGAGGATAGCACGGCTTGATGCAATTGGGTGTCAGGTTAAGCGAGTTTAGCGCGAACTAAGCCGCTAACTTTACCCATATCTGCACGCCCTTGAATCTGCGGTTTCAATAGCGCCATCACTTTACCCATGTCTTGCATGCCCGCTGGTTCAGATTCAGCAATTGCACTGTCAATCAGTGCGACCACTTCTTCTTCGCTCAGTGGTTGAGGCATAAATTCCTCAAGAACTGTGATTTCTGCTTTTTCCGCGTCAGCAAGATCCTGACGGTTTGCTGCTTCAAATTGCGTAACAGAATCGCGACGTTGTTTAACCATTTTGGTCAGCACAGCAAGAATGTCGTCATCGCTCAGAGTAATCTGCTCGTCAACTTCACGTTGCTTAATGGCTGAAAGGGCTAAACGAATAGTGCCAAGGCGCGCTTTGTCCTTGGCTTTCATCGCTAATTTTTGCTCATCTTTGAGAGTGTCAATCAGAGCCATAACGAATTCCTTAGTTAGGAATCAGTTATTAGTACAGGCGAACGCGACGAGCGTTTTCGCGAGCAAGCTTCTTAGCGTGACGCTTTTGAGCTGCTGCTTTAGCGCGTTTGCGAACTGTAGTTGGTTTTTCGTAGTGCTCACGACGACGCACTTCAGAAAGGATACCTGCTTTTTCGCAAGAGCGCTTAAAACGACGTAGTGCAACGTCGAACGGTTCGTTTTCACGTACTTTAACTACTGGCATATGCCTTTCACCTCAGGGGTTAATTCGTTAACGCTGGCGTTGTGTGACCAAAACAACAATTAGTTTGGTCGAAACCAGCTTGATCAAAAATGGTGCGGAATTTTAATCCGATAGCCACGGCTTTGTAAAGCACTTTGTCGCTTACAGTCTGTACAAAATTTGTTTGTGAAGCCAAGCCGAGGTAACATGGCGCCAATTTCGAATTATAGATGACAGCGTGCTGAGAAAACTATGCGCATTATTGGTATTGAAACCTCTTGTGACGAAACGGGTGTAGCGATTTACGACGATGAGAAAGGATTGCTGTCGCATAAACTCTACAGTCAGGTCAAACTTCATGCAGACTACGGTGGCGTAGTGCCGGAACTGGCATCACGCGATCACGTTAAGAAAACCATTCCTTTGATCAAAGCGGCGATGGCTGAAGCTAACTTAACCCCGGCAGACATTGATGGCGTCGCGTACACCGCAGGCCCGGGCCTCGTTGGCGCTTTGTTGGTGGGTGCAACGATTGGCCGCAGCCTAGCTTATGCCTGGAATGTGCCCGCGGTGCCTGTGCATCACATGGAAGGTCACTTGCTGGCGCCAATGTTGGAAGACAACCCGCCGCCATTCCCGTTTGTTGCGGTATTGGTTTCAGGTGGACACTCAATGATGGTGGAAGTGAACGGCATTGGTGAATATCAGATTTTGGGTGAATCGATTGATGATGCTGCCGGTGAAGCGTTCGACAAAACCGCGAAACTGATGGGGCTGGATTATCCTGGTGGTCCGCTGCTGGCGCGTTTGGCTGAAAAAGGCACACCGGGTCGCTTTAAGTTCCCGCGTCCGATGACGGATCGCCCAGGGCTGGATATGAGTTTCTCTGGCCTGAAAACCTTTACTGCCAATACGATTGCGGCTAACGGCGATGATGAGCAGACCCGAGCGGATATCGCCTATGCATTTCAGGAAGCAGTGTGTGACACCTTAGTTATCAAGTGCCGCCGTGCTCTGGAACAGACGGGCATGAAGCGCATTGTGATTGCGGGTGGTGTGAGTGCTAATAAACAGCTGCGTGAAGACTTAGGCAAACTGGCGAAGAAAGTCGGCGGTGAAGTTTACTATCCGCGTACTGAATTTTGCACCGATAACGGCGCCATGATCGCCTACGCTGGCATGCAGCGTCTGAAAAACGGTGATGTGACGGATTTGACTCTGGAAGCGCGCCCGCGCTGGCCGATAGATCAACTGACGCCAATCAACGATTAATCACTGTCAAACGGTCGCTGAAGCGGCCGTTTTTGTTTCTATGAATCAATCGATTAGTACAGTTTTGACGTGTCTGCTCAGAGCTGACAGTAGTGTTTTTAATGCTATAGTCGCTGCAAAATTGATAACAGGAAAAATAAGAATGAACATGTTTAACGTTGATGGCCAGCAGATGCATTATCTGGACGTGGGGCAGGGCGAAGTCATTGTGCTGGGTCACAGTTACTTGTGGGATAGCCAAATGTGGGCTCCGCAGGTGGAAGCGCTCAGTCAGCACTATCGCTGTATTGTGCCTGATTTGTGGGCGCACGGGGCGTCCGATTCTGCTCCAGTTGCAATGCGCAATCTGGCTGACTACGCGCAGCATATATTGGCACTGATGGATCATCTGGCGATCGAAACGTTTTCTGTACTGGGACTCTCGGTGGGAGGTATGTGGGGCGCCGAGTTGGTTGCCCTTGCGCCGCAACGAGTAAAATCTTTGGTGATGATGGACACTTTTGTCGGATTGGAACCAGAAGTCACACATGCGAAATACTTCCATATGCTGGATACCATCAGCCAACTTCAAGCGGTCCCAGCGCCGATTGTCGATGTGGTCACGCCAATGTTTTTTGCACAAAACGCCGCAGAGAGCTCGCCACAGCTGGTGCAATCATTCCGCAACCGTTTGGCGGCGTTGAGTGGCGAGCAGGCCGTTGAAGTTGCGCGAATTGGCCGTATGGTGTTTGGCCGCCGCGACTTAATGGAAGAGGTTGAGAAGTTTGCGCTTCCTGTACTGATTGCGGTCGGAGCAGAAGATGCGCCGCGCCCGGCGCTCGAATCTTATTTAATGAATGACAGTATTACCGGCAGTGAGTTGGTGGTGATTCCACAAGCTGGCCACATCAGTAATCTGGAGCAACCGCAGTTTGTCACCGATATGCTGATGCGCTTCTTCGCTAAGGTGTACGCATAACGCAAACATAAAAAGGCCGTTTGGCCTTTTTTATTGCCAATGATATTGAGTCAGTCGAGGCTGCTCGGTTTTTTTTCACCGACTTTGGGTTCCGTGCCAGCAAATAAGCGCTTAATGTTTTGATGGTGACGCAGCACAATCAGGCAGCACAACATCGCCACTGGCAAGGTGTATTGTGGTTTGATCATCCAGGTATAAAACGGTGCCAATAATACCGTGACCAGAGCGGCCAGCGAGGAATAACGAAAGATCACGGCAACCACCAGCCAGGTGAGCATGATCATCAGCGTGAGGTCTAGCCCGATCGGTGCGATGGCGCCAAGAGCAGTGGCGACGCCTTTTCCGCCTTTAAAGTGGAAAAACAGCGGGTACATATGGCCAAGGCAGGCCGCAATCGCGATGATACCCAGCATCAGCGAATCGATACCAAGAAAATAGGCGCTCCACACCGGAATGGTGCCCTTGAGCATGTCACACAACAGCACTGCAGCGGCCGTTTTCTTGCCGCCGATACGCAATACGTTCGTCGCGCCAGGATTGTGTGAGCCCACTGCGCGTGGATCCGGCAACCCCAACAGACGGCAGATCAGCACCGCGCTGGATACTGAGCCCAGCAGGTAAGCGGAAATGATCATAATGAGTGCCAGTGGAGTCATAATTGCCTCAGAGTGGTGTTTTACCTAAGCGACGGCTCACAAGTCTTTGTAAACCAAGCTCAAAAGTAAAAATTCTGTTTGGATTTCGCATCTTGAGGTGGTTTGGGTATATGATATCGCGATTAGCAAAAATAGTACGTTTTTTTACTCAATTTGGGTATCCGACCTGTAAAAAGGATGCAATAGAAATATGGATAAAGTTTTTATCGAACAGCTGGAAGTGATCACGACAATCGGTGTTTACGACTGGGAGCAGGAAATCAAGCAGAAGCTGGTGCTGGATCTGGAAATGGCACACGATAATCAGCCTGCCGGTAAAAGTGATGATGTTGCAGATGCACTGGATTACGCTCAAGTGAGTCAGGCCGTGATTGAACATATTGAAACTGGTCGTTTTCTGTTGGTTGAACGAGTGGCAGAAGAGGTCGCAGAACTGATCATGACACGTTTTTCTGTGCCTTGGATTCGCATTCGCCTGACGAAGCCAGGCGCGGTCGCTCAGGCAAAAGGTGTCGGCGTGATCATTGAGCGCGGTCAGGCATGATCACCACGTATGTGGGAATCGGTTCAAACCTGCAGCGTCACAAGCATATCGAAGCGGCAATTGATGAATTGTGTCGGCTTGGTTGCGATCTACGTTTGTCGACTATTTATGAGTGTGAATCGGTGGGGTTTGACAGCCATGCGTTTTACAACCTGGTGGTTGAGATGAAAACGGAACTTAGTCTGGCTGATTTTGCTCTAACCCTGCGCGAGATTGAATTGCGCTGGGGGCGTGACAGTCAGGCGAAGAAGTTCCAGGATCGTACGCTGGATCTGGATATCATTCTGTTCGGCGATACCGTTTCGGCCGTGGCACCCGTTCTGCCTCGCCCGGATATCTACCAATACCCTTTTGTGATTCAGCCCCTGCACGAACTGTGTCCGATGCTGACGGTTCCCGGCACGCAAGACACTATTGAACATGTGTGGCAACAAGCCCAGGGATTAACGGCTCTGAAGCCGGTTGAACTGTGGTTTACTCTTAACTAATCAACGAGAAAACAATGAGTTATTTTGAATCGTTCATTCTGGCTTTAATTCAGGGCTTAACCGAATTCCTTCCTATTTCCAGCTCTGCGCATTTAATTCTGCCGTCAGCTGTATTTGGCTGGGCGGATCAGGGACTCGCGTTTGACGTTGCGGTTCACGTCGGTACGCTGGCGGCCGTCGTCATTTATTTCCGCCGTGAAGTGGTGTCGTTGCTGCGGGCATTTTTCGGCTCAATCTTTAAAGGTGATCGCAGCAAAGAAGCCAAACTGGCATGGCTTATTGTGCTGGCGACGATTCCGGCCTGTGTATTTGGCCTACTGATGAAAGACATTGTGGAAGTGTACTTGCGCAGCGCATGGGTGATTGCGACTACTACAATCGTGTTTGGTTTGCTGTTGTGGTACGTCGATAAGAATGCATCGCTGCTTGAAGATGAGTATCAGGCGGGCTGGAAAAAAGCGCTGTTTATTGGTTTGGCTCAGGCTGTGGCGATCATCCCGGGCACTTCTCGTTCCGGTGCGACCATCACTGCTGCACTTTACCTAGGGTTTACCCGTGAAGCGGCTGCCCGCTTTTCGTTCCTGATGTCAATTCCGATCATCATGCTGGCGGGTGGCTATCTGGGGCTGAAACTGGTGACCAGCGGTGAGCCTGTGCATACCGGTTTTCTACTGACGGGTATCGCGACATCATTTGTCAGCGCTTATATCTGTATTTTCTTCTTCCTGAAGCTGATTTCCCGTATGGGGATGACTCCGTTTGTGATTTACCGCCTGCTGCTGGGCGCGGGTTTGTTCGCGTTTCTGCTCAGCCAGTAAGCGCGTTGCCCTTGTGCTGACTCGCCTGAAGTTCGGGCTTGTGGTATAAGTGGTGAACTTTTCTTAACAATGAATCTCATCTTATGCCGCCATTGTGCGGCATAGTTTCAATCAACGAGAGAGACGGTTATGCGAGTATTTGCGGTGGCACTGACTCTGCTGTTTGCCTTACTACAATACGACTTGTGGATGGGGAAAAACGGTATTGCCGATTACCGGGCTGTGTCGAGCGAAATTCAGGTACAACAGCAGGTAAACGGTAACCTGCATCTGCGTAATCAGGAGATGTTTGCGGAGATTGACGATTTGCGTCAGGGGCTGGATGCGATTGAAGAGCGTGCCCGACATGAACTGGGCATGGTTAAAGAGGGGGAAACTTTCTATCGCATCATCGGTGAGGACCGTCCATGACCGCTAAGATTACTGCAATTGTGCCCGCCGCTGGCGTCGGCAGTCGTATGCAGGCTGATCGCCCCAAGCAATATTTAATCCTGCATGGACATACTGTGCTTGAACACACCGTCGAAGTCTTGCTGCGTCATCCCAATGTCGGACAAGTGGTGGTGGCCGTCAGCGACAATGATCCTTATTTCGACTCGCTGACACTGGCTAATCATCCGCGTGTGGTTCGGGTCTCCGGTGGGAAAGAGCGCGCCGATTCGGTGCTGTCCGCGCTGGATTATGTGTGCCGGCATCAGTTGAGTGAGTGGGTGTTGGTGCACGATGCTGCCCGCCCGTGCGTTGAACATGTCGATATCAGCCAACTGATCGCCACAGCGCAAACCCATACTGTGGGCGCGATTCTGGCCGCGCCAGTGCGTGACACCATGAAACGCGCCGACGGTGGACAGAATATCGACCATACCGTGGATCGCGTCGCGCTATGGCACGCACTGACTCCACAAATGTTTCGTGCGCAGCCGCTGATGCAGGCTTTGACGCAAGCGCTCGCTGCCCAGGCGGTGATTACCGACGAAGCGTCTGCTTTTGAATGGCTGGGACAGAAACCTGCGTTGGTGGCAGGGCGCGCCGATAATATTAAAATTACCCAACCTGAAGATCTCGCACTGGCCGAGTTCTATTTAAGCCGCAATTATCTAAGCAACAGCAAGGACTGAACATGATTCGAATTGGCCACGGTTTTGATGTACACAAATTTGGTGGAGAAGGTCCGGTTATCATTGGTGGTGTTGCCGTTCCTTACGAACAAGGGTTGATCGCCCATTCAGACGGTGATGTGGCGCTGCATGCATTGAGCGATGCTCTGCTGGGCGCGATTGCCGCAGGCGATATCGGTCGTCATTTCCCGGATACTGATGATAAGTGGAAAGGGGCAGACAGCCGTGAGTTGTTGAAAGACGTCTATCGCCGTGTCAAAGAGCAGGGATATCGTTTAGGCAACGCTGACGTTACCATCATGGCGCAGGCTCCGAAAATGGCCCCGCATATTGAAGCGATGTGTGCCGCGATTGCTGAAGATCTTGAAACGGATCTGGGCAACGTGAATGTGAAAGCGACCACAACAGAACGCCTTGGTTTCACCGGCCGCAAAGAAGGCATCGCATGTGAAGCCGTCGTATTACTGGTGAAGGCATGATTGTCACTGCCTTCACATATCGGAATAAAAAATGACAGATCTTTTATCTTCGTTGGCTTATTTATGTGGTAAACCAACAGCTAAGGCCAAAATTAAGGCTAAACCGGAACATTTTAAAGTCGTTGAAGATCTGGGGTATGACTTCAGCGGTAGTGGCGAGCAAGTGATGATACGTATCCGTAAAACTGGTGAGAACACCAGTTTTGTGGCGAATGAACTGGCCAAAGCGTGTGGCGTGAAATCGAAAGATGTCAGCTGGGCAGGCCTCAAGGATCGCCATGCGGTGACCGAGCAATGGCTGAGCGTGCACATGCCACAAGGCAAGTTCCCGAACCTGAGTCTGTTTCTGGCGCAATACCCAAGCATCGAAGTTCTGGCAATGCAGCGTCACAATAAAAAGCTGCGCCCGGGCGATCTGCGCGGCAATCGATTTGAAGTCGTCCTGTCGGAAGTGACTGACGTGGATGATGTGCTGCGCCGTCTGGCCGTTGTTGCTCAGCAGGGCGTGCCGAACTACTTTGGTAACCAGCGTTTTGGCCGAGACGGTAACAACGTCACTGAGGCACGCCGTTGGGGGCGTGAGAATGTTCGCAGTCGCAATCAGAATCAGCGCAGCCTGTATCTGTCGAGCGCCCGTTCGTGGATCTTTAACCACATTGTGTCAGCGCGTATTGAGGCTGATTGTTTCTACCGTTTTGTCGACGGCGATGTGGCGCTGGTGGGCAGAGAACAAATGCTGGTAGAAGCGGGCCAGTTAAACGAGTGGAACGCCAAATTGCAACGTGGTGAAGCGGTGATTTCAGCGGCTCTGGCGGGTGACAATGCGCTGCCGACTCAAAAGGAGGCGTTAGCGTTGGAACAGCCACAATTAGATGCGGAACCGGATTTGATGGCGCTCATCTGCGGTAACCGCATGCGCCATGATCGCCGCGCAGTCTCGTTAATGCCGCAAGACCTGAGCTGGGAAGTGGATGGCGACCAGATTACATTACGATTTGCATTGGACGCGGGCAGTTTTGCAACCTCGATTGTGCGTGAGTTGATCGAAGAAATTCCTGTAGAGCGTGTATATGAGTGAAAAAAAACTGAAAATTTTGCTGAGCAATGATGACGGTGTTTACGCTGAGGGCATTCGTGCTCTGGCGTATGCACTGGCCGACCTGGCGGAAATCATCATCGTTGCGCCGGATCGTAACCGTTCAGGCGCTTCGAATTCATTAACACTCGAGCAGCCTTTACGTGTCACCCGCATCGAGCCGAATACCTACTCTGTGCAGGGAACTCCGACTGATTGTGTTCATTTTGCACTCAATGAGCTGCTTAAAGATGAGTTGCCGGATTTGGTGCTGAGTGGCATCAACCATGGCGCCAACCTGGGTGATGACGTGCTGTATTCGGGCACCGTTGCCGCAGCTATGGAAGGTCATTTCCTTGGCGTTCAGTCCATTGCATTTTCTTTGGTCGGAAAACATCATTTTGCCACTGCGGGTAAAATTGCTCGTCAGCTGGTGTTGCAACATCTTTCTTCTCCGATTCCGACCAATCGTCTGATCAATGTGAATATCCCGGATCTGCCTTTTGATAAACTCAAAGGCCATCAGGTAACCCGCCTTGGTGCGCGCCATCACGCCGAGAGCATGACCAAGCAGAAAGATCCTCGTGGTCACGATATCTATTGGCTTGGCCCTCCGGGTAAAGAACAAGACGCGGGCGAAGGTACCGACTTTCATGCGGTTGAGCACGGTTACGTCTCTATTACGCCAATGCAGGTGGATCTGACGGCGCACGAATCACTGGGAGCAATGAACCACTGGCTTAAGGAAAGTGCCGATGGCTAACCCGAAAGCGGACAGATTGATTCAATTGCTCGCAGGTCACGGTATCAGTGATCAGAGTGTGCTGGCCGCGATTCATGCGTTACCACGAGAAGCGTTTGTTTCCCAAGCCATGATGCACCAGGCATACGACAATAATGCGTTGCCGATTGGTCAGGGGCAGACCATCTCTCAACCTTATATTGTGGCCAAAATGACCCAAATGCTGGAGCTTAAACGCGGCAGTCGGGTGTTGGAAATCGGCACTGGCTCAGGGTATCAGACCGCAGTGCTCGCTCAGTTGGTTGATCATGTTTTCTCGATTGAGCGCATCAAGTCTTTGCAGTGGGAGGCCAAGCGTCGTCTCAAGCAGCTGGATATCTATAATGTCTCGACCAAACATGGTGACGGCTGGCAGGGGTGGCCTGCGAAAGGCCCGTTTGATGCCATCATTGTGACTGCAGCTGCGCCTGTGGTTCCTCAGGCTTTGCTGGATCAGTTGGCCGAAGGTGGCCGCTTGGTGATTCCGGTTGGCGAAGAAGATCAACAACTGCTGAAAATCGTACGTCAAGGTGATGAAGTTACCACCCAAGTGGTTGAAATGGTGCGTTTTGTACCGTTAGTGGCAGGTGATCTCGCGTAATGAGCTTTTTTCAGCGTCGAAACTGGATTGTGATTGGACTGTGCTGCCTGATGTTGGGCTGCGTGGCGCATTCTCCTGCACCAGTATCGGGGCTGAAAAAGGACTACAACTCAATTGAGCGTGGCAGCTACCGTGGCAGCTACTACGAAGTGAAGCGCGGGGATACGCTGTACTTTATCGCTTACATCACAGATAAAGATGTAAAAGAGTTGATTCGTTACAATGATCTTAAATCTCCCTACACGATCCATCCGGGTCAAAAACTGAAACTATGGCAACCTGCATACAATCCACCCGCTTATGGTGGAAGTGGCGCAGGCTCAGCAGTTGCTGCGGCTGGTGCGGTTTCTGTAGCAGCAAAACCTGTAGCACCTCCCGTTGCTGTGCCAAACGTGAGCAAAAACTCTAAACCTGCAGCGTCATCACAAACTACTAATACATCATCAAAAGTGGTTAAAAAATATCCAGAAAAGGGTGTTGATCAATCGAAAACAAAAGAGTATGTTGGAAACTCAAGTAAACAAAATGTTAACAAAACTGTAAGTAAACCTAAACCAACGAACGATAAAGTCGCGAAGTGGTTATGGCCTACTCAAGGCAGAGTTGTTAAGAATTTTTCTGCTGGGGATCAAGGTAACAAAGGTATCGACATTGCAGGACAGCGAGGTCAATCCATTGTTTCAACCGCAGCAGGTACCGTGGTGTACTCGGGCAATGCATTACGAGGTTATGGCAATCTTGTCATCATTAAGCACAACGATCACTATCTCAGTGCTTATGCCCACAACGATCGGTTGCTGGTTAAAGAAGGACAAAGTGTTAAGGCTGGCCAGAAAATAGCAACAATGGGCAGTTCAGGAACCAGTAGTGTTCGTTTGCACTTTGAAATTCGATATCAAGGTAAGTCAGTGAATCCGAAGCGCTACTTACCATAAACATACTTGTTAAGAGTCATGTAGTGACATTCAGAGTAGTAATGTCTTGCTAGCTCGCCAGGGGAGGCGCTATGAGTATCAGCAATACAGCCACTAAAGTCGAAGAGTTTGATTTTGATCCTGAAACAGCGAATCTTGCTGAGGTCGAAGAAGAACTTGCTACCAACAATGACCAGTCAGAAGAGATTCGTGAAGAGTTTGACGCTTCAACGAAAAGCCTCGATGCAACTCAGATGTATCTGAGTGAGATTGGTTTCTCACCACTGTTAACCGCCGAAGAAGAAGTACTCTACGCTCGCCGTGCTCTGCGTGGCGATGAAGCTGCGCGCAAACGCATGATCGAGAGTAACTTACGTCTGGTGGTCAAGATTTCCCGCCGTTATAGCAATCGTGGTCTGGCACTGCTTGACCTGATTGAAGAGGGTAACCTCGGCCTGATTCGTGCGGTAGAGAAATTCGACCCAGAACGCGGTTTCCGTTTTTCGACTTACGCCACCTGGTGGATTCGTCAGACCATTGAACGTGCGCTGATGAACCAAACCCGCACCATTCGTTTACCGATTCATGTGGTGAAAGAGCTGAATATTTACCTGCGTACTGCACGTGAACTGTCTCAGAAACTGGACCACGAACCAACCGCAGAAGAAATAGCGGTTGAACTGGATAAGCCAGTGGATGACGTCAGCAAAATGCTGCGCCTGAATGAGCGCATCAGCTCTGTGGACACTCCGATTGGCGGTGACGGTGATAAGGCGCTGCTGGATATCATTCCGGACATCAACAACTCTGATCCTGAAGTCTCCACGCAAGATGACGACATTCGTGATTCGTTGGTGGCTTGGCTGGATGAGCTCAATCCGAAACAGAAAGAAGTGCTGGCACGCCGTTTTGGCTTGTTGGGCTATGAACCTTCGACGCTGGAAGAAGTGGGCCGCGAGATTAATCTGACTCGTGAACGTGTACGCCAAATTCAGGTTGAAGGTCTGCGCCGTCTGAGAGAGATCCTGATGAAACAAGGCCTGAATATGGAATCGCTGTTCAACGTGGAAAACGATTAAATACAGCAGACTGATTGAAATGAAAAGGCACTCATTGAGTGCCTTTTTTGATCACTGTAGGAAGAGGGCTAGAGCATCTTTTTCAGACGATAGAGTGCCTCAAGTGCCTGGCGCGGGGTCAGATCATCGGGATCAATCTCGGCCAGTGTCTGTTCGACTTCGCTTGGCTCTGGGATAAGGCTCAGTTGATTAGCAATATCGACCGTGCTTGGTTTCTGACTGGGCTGCTGAAGACTGAGTTGTTCGAGCTGAGTCAGTTTGGCTCGGGCGTTTTTGATGACCGCTTTAGGTACACCTGCCAAACCTGCCACCGCCAAACCATACGACTTACTCGCTGCGCCTTCTTGTACGGCATGCATAAAGGCAATGCTGTCGCCGTGCTCCACCGCATCAAGGTGAACGTTGGCGAGATGTGGCAGTGAATTCGGTAACTCCGTCAGTTCAAAATAGTGCGTGGCAAACAGAGTCATTGCCCCAATTTCCTTGGCCAGCCATTCCGCACTTGCCCAGGCCAGTGACAGGCCATCGTAAGTACTGGTACCGCGGCCGATTTCATCCATTAAGACTAGGCTACGTTCGGTGGCGTTGTGAAGAATATTGGCGGTTTCTGTCATTTCCACCATGAAGGTTGAACGACCCGATGCCAAATCATCAGAAGCGCCGATACGAGTGAAGATGCGATCGAGCGAACCAATGTGCGCCGCTTCGGCTGGCACGTAAGAACCAATGTGAGCCAACAGCGCAATCAACGCCGTCTGACGCATGTAAGTCGATTTACCACCCATGTTCGGGCCGGTGATGATCAGCATCTTACGTTGCGGATTCAGTTCAATCGGGTTAGCAATAAATGGTTCATCCATCACTTGCTCGACCACCGGGTGACGACCAGCTTGAATGCGAATCCCCGGTTCATCGCTGAGTGTTGGGCGGCAGTAATCTAGGCTTTCTGCACGCTCAGCCAGATTCTGCAGCACATCAATCTGCGACAGGGCAGACGCCAGATTTTGCATCTGCTCTAAGTGGGGCAGAAGCTGATCAAACAACCCTTCCCACAACTGTTTCTCCAACGCCAGCGCTTTGGACTTAGAATTCAGCACTTTATCTTCGTGCTCTTTCAGTTCTGGAATGATGTAGCGTTCAGCATTTTTCAGTGTCTGGCGACGCACGTAATGTGGCGGCACCAGATGACTTTGCCCACGGCTGACCTGAATGTAGAAACCATGCACCGCGTTATAGCCGACCTTCAGTGTATCAATGCCGTGACGCTCGCGCTCGTCAGCTTCCAGCCTGTCGAGATACTCGGTTGCACCATTGGCCAGGTCACGCCATTCATCCAGTTCAGCATTGTAACCATCGGCAATGACACCGCCATCGCGAATAACGACGGGTGGGTTTTCTTTGATGGCTTGTTCCAGTAACTCACATAGGCTGTCCATCGGTTGAGCGTCGTTACGCAGTTTGCCCAGATATGGCTGAGTCAGGATGGTTAGTACATCCGCCAGTTCCGGTAACTGCTGCAGCGCATTGCGCAGGCGGGCGAGATCGCGTGGACGGGCAGAACGCAGTGCCAGACGCGCCAGAATACGTTCAATGTCACCAATCTGCTTGAGTACAGGGTGTAGCTCGGTGAATAAACCGTGCTGTTTAATTTCCCCGATGGCATCCAGGCGCTGGTTCAATGTTTCCAGACTGCGCATAGGTTGATGCAGCCAGCGTTTGAGCATACGGCTGCCCATCGCTGTTGCGCAGTGATCGAGTACTTCGGCTAACGTGTTGTCGGTGCCGCCTGCGAGATTCTGTGTCAGCTCCAGGTTGCGACGGGTCGCAGCATCGAGAATGACCGACTGATCCTGACGATCAAACGTCAGTGAACGAATGTGTGGCAGGGCAGTACGCTGAGTATCTTTCACGTACTGAATCAAACAACCCGCCGCGCATAAACCCAGTTTCGCTTGTTCTACACCAAAGCCGACCAGATCGCGTGTACCGAACTGTTGATTGAGCTGCTGTTTGGCGGTATCAATCTCAAACTCCCATACCGGACGGCGACGGTTGCCTTTGCGGCTCGCCATCAACTGCACAGGTGCAAAATCTTCCGGAAACAACAGTTCGCGTGGTGAGGTGCGTTGCAGTTCGGCCGCCATCGCTTCTTCCGATTCCGGCTCACACAACTGGAAACGGCCAGAGGTGATATCCAGTGTCGCGTAGCCAAAGCGACCATCATGGTGATAAATCGCGGCAATCAGATTGTCCACCCGTTCTGATAACAAAGCCTCATCCGTGACAGTGCCGGGAGTGACGATGCGAACGACTTTACGCTCGACCGGGCCTTTGCTGGTGGCCGGGTCGCCAATCTGCTCGCAAATCGCGACCGATTCACCCAACTGGACCAGTTTCGCCAGGTAGCCTTCAACCGCATGAAACGGTACGCCCGCCATCGGGATCGGCTCACCAGCGGATGCGCCGCGTTTGGTGAGGGAAATATCCAGCAATTGCGATGCACGTTTGGCATCGTCATAGAACAGTTCGTAAAAATCTCCCATGCGGTAAAACAGCAAAATATCCGGGTTCTCAGCTTTGAGCTTGAGGTATTGCTGCATCATTGGAGTATGTTTTTGTTCGGCAGTCACGGGTTACATCTTTTGTTTGTGGACATAGCGGCTTAGGATACGTGAATCCCTATCGAGCGAAAAGACGCAAAGAGGTTTTTGGTTATGGAATTACACCAAACATTAAGTCAGCAGGTTGGCGAACAATTGCTGGCAGCGGGTGAAATACTGGTTACGGCTGAGTCCTGCACGGGCGGCGGCGTGGCAACCGCGGTAACCGATATAGCTGGCAGCTCCGCGTGGTTTGATCGCGCGTTTGTGACCTACAGCAACGAAGCCAAGCAGGAAATGATTGGTGTTAAGGCTGCAACGCTGGAACAGTACGGCGCGGTATCGGAACCGGTCGTGGTTGAAATGGTACTCGGCGCGCTAAAACACTCTCAGGGCAGCGTTGGTATTTCGATCAGTGGCATCGCGGGGCCGGGCGGCGGCAGCGCAGAAAAGCCGGTCGGCACCGTATGCTTTGCCTGGGCGAGTAAGCATGGTTGGCTTCATGTAGAAACTCATCATTTCGCTGGAAATCGCGCGCAAGTTCGCTATCAAGCGGTGCAACATGCCCTGCTGACGTTGAGCAAATATTTATCAATGGCTTAAGCGTTAAGTTTGTCGACTCGCTGCAACTTTTTTCCATACAGGGGTGGACACTGTATGAATCAACAGTATAATGAGCAGCAATCTGACAACAAATGTCGAACCGATTTCTACGCATTCACGTATCACTGTCGGTACTCAAACATAAATAGATAGTGACAGTCTGGAGAAAGTAATGGACGAGAACAAACAGAAGGCTCTGGCCGCAGCCCTGGGTCAAATTGAAAAGCAATTCGGTAAAGGTTCTATCATGCGCTTGGGTGACAACCGCACGATGGACGTAGAAACGATTTCTACCGGTTCACTTTCTCTGGATATCGCCTTGGGTGCGGGTGGCCTGCCAATGGGTCGTATCGTGGAAATCTACGGTCCGGAATCATCAGGTAAAACGACGCTGACTCTGGAACTGATCTCAGCGGCTCAGCGCGAAGGTAAAACATGTGCCTTCATCGATGCAGAGCACGCTCTGGATCCAGTTTATGCTCGTCGTCTGGGCGTGAAAATTGATGAACTGCTGGTGTCTCAGCCAGATACAGGTGAACAGGCGCTGGAAATCTGTGATGCATTGGCGCGTTCAGGTGCTGTTGACGTTATCGTCGTTGACTCGGTTGCAGCACTGACACCAAAAGCGGAAATTGAAGGCGAAATGGGCGACAGCCACATGGGTCTTCAGGCGCGTATGCTGTCGCAAGCGATGCGTAAACTGACGGGTAACCTGAAACAGTCAAACTGTATGTGCATCTTCATCAACCAAATCCGTATGAAGATTGGTGTGATGTTCGGTAACCCAGAAACCACTACTGGTGGTAACGCACTGAAATTCTATGCATCTGTTCGTCTGGATATTCGTCGTACCGGTTCTATCAAAGAAGGCGATGAAGTTGTCGGTAACGAAACTCGTATCAAAGTAGTGAAGAACAAGATTGCGGCACCATTTAAAGAAGCCAACACGCAAATCATGTACGGCCAAGGCTTTAACCGTGAAGGTGAGCTGATTGAACTGGGCGTGAAGCACAAGCTGGTCGAAAAAGCAGGTGCTTGGTACAGCTACAACGGCGACAAGATCGGTCAGGGTAAAGCAAACGCATGTAAATATCTGAGAGAAAACCCTGAAGTGGCTAAATTTATCGACAGCAAATTGCGTGAAATGCTGCTGAACCCTGAACAAGTTGCGGTCAGCGAAGAGCCGGAATTTGGTTCAGTGCCAGAACAAGAAGAAGAGTTTTAATCCGACTCTTTACCGATGAAGCCCTGCTATTGCGGGGCTTTTTGCTATCAGAGAATTGATGGAAAAATCATGTATTCACGCTCACCGAAAATGACCTGCAAAGAAAACGCGCTGTTTTTGCTCACACGACGGGATCATGGGGAATACGAGTTGCACCAGAAACTACTTATTAAAGGTTTCGAACCGGAGGAAGTGGAGCAAGCGGTGCGCTATTGCCAAGAGCATGGCTATCTCAACGATTTGCGTTATGCACACAGTCAGGTTCGACAACATGTGGCCAAAGGTCATGGCGAACGACGTATCCGTCAGGAACTGCAGCAAAAGCGGGTTGATTCCGATATTGTCTCCCAAGCGATAGAAGAAGAGGGCACAGACTGGTTTGAACTGGCTAAAGTTACGGCGCAGAAAAAGTTTTCTCCGCTCTCTGCCCGGGAGCCCAAAGAGTACGCAAAGCGCGTTCGTTTTTTGCAATATCGTGGGTTTGGTTTTGACCAGATTCAGTATGCATTGAGTGATGAAGAAAGCTGACCGCAGCTCGATATTGTGGGGATTTTCCAGACATTTCACGTTGTTAACGGTTAAATCAAATTTAACTCTCTGACATTTCTTTGTATTTCAATTCATTTTCGTCTTTTCTTGAAGAAAACTAGGCGAACTCTTATCCATGCTTTACAATAGCGCAAAATTCTAACTTGAGTATTTCAGGAAGAGCTGCATGTACATGAGCACGGATGAGGTTCGCCGCGCGTTCCTCTCATTCTTTGAAAGTAAAGGTCACCAAATCGTCGACAGTTCGTCGTTGGTACCTGCAAATGACCCGACCCTGCTGTTCACTAACGCAGGTATGAACCAGTTTAAAGATTGTTTCCTAGGTTTGGAAAAGCGCGCTTACACGCGTGCCACCACTGCCCAACGTTGTGTGCGTGCTGGTGGTAAGCATAACGACCTAGAAAACGTCGGTTTCACCGCACGTCACCACACCTTTTTTGAGATGCTGGGTAACTTCAGCTTTGGTGACTATTTCAAAGAAGACGCCATCAAATTCGCATGGGAATTTCTGACTGAAGTACTGCAATTGCCTAAAGAGCGCCTGCTCGTCACTGTTTATCAGACCGACGATGAGGCGTTTGATATCTGGAACAAACAAGTTGGTATTCCTGCTGATCGTATTATTCGCATTGGTGACAAGCCTGGCGGCAAAGCGTACGAGTCAGATAACTTCTGGCAAATGGGTGATACCGGCCCTTGTGGTCCGTGTACCGAGATCTTCTACGATCACGGCGATCACATCTGGGGTGGGCCTCCTGGTTCACCAGAAGAAGATGGCGACCGTTTCATCGAGATCTGGAACAACGTATTCATGCAGTTCAACCGCCATGCTGATGGAACGATGGAGCCGCTGCCAAAACCGTCTGTAGATACGGGTATGGGTATCGAGCGTATCTCTGCCATCATGCAGGGTGTGCATTCAAACTACGAAATCGATGTCTTCCAAACGTTGATCAAAGCTGCTGCTGACGTGATTGGTTACGACGATTTGTCGAATCAGTCTCTGCGCGTGGTGGCTGACCACATCCGCTCCTGTGCTTTCCTGATTGTTGATGGTGTTATGCCTTCAAACGAAGGTCGTGGTTACGTGCTGCGCCGCATCATTCGCCGTGCAGTACGTCACGGTAACAAGTTGGGCGCGAAAGGTGCATTCTTCTACAAACTGGTTGGCCCTCTGGCACAAGTGATGGGTACGGCTGGCGAAGAACTGAAAAAACAACAAGCTATTGTTGAAAAAGTTCTGCGTATCGAAGAAGAAAATTTTGGCCGTACTCTGGATCGCGGTATGACGATTCTGAATGAAGCATTAGATGCGCTGTCTGGCACTGAGCTGGATGGTGAAACCGTGTTTAAGCTTTACGACACCTACGGCTTCCCTGCTGACCTGACCAACGATGTGGCTCGTGAACGTGGCTTTACTATCGATGAAACTGGTTTTGAAACGGCAATGGAAGAGCAGCGTCAACGTGCACGTGAAGCGGGTCAATTCGGCACCGACTACAACCAGTTGATTAAAGTTGAAGGTACAACTGAGTTCTGCGGTTACAGCGCGACTCAGGGTGAAAGTGTCATCGCTGACATGTTTGTGGAAGGCAAAGAAGCCGCTTCTCTGTCAGCTGGCGACAAAGCGATCATCGTTCTGGATGAAACTCCATTCTACGCAGAATCAGGTGGCCAGTGTGGTGATACGGGTGTGCTTAAGACTGAAGCGGGTGTATTCCACGTACAGGATACGCAAAAGCTGGGCAATGCGATTGCGCATCACGGCGTTGTGGCTGAAGGTGTATTCGCTCAGGGCGATAAAGTTCAGGCTATTGTCGATGCTAAACGTCGCAAAGCAATTTCGCTTAACCACTCTGCCACGCACCTGCTGCACGAAGCCCTGCGTCGTGTTCTTGGTGAGCACGTGATGCAGAAAGGTTCGCTGGTTCGTGCGGAAGCTCTGCGTTTTGACTTCTCGCACTTGGAAGCTGTTTCTGCGGCTGAACTTAAAGAAGTTGAGCGTCTGGTGAACGAACAGGTTCGCACCAACCACAATATTGAAACCAACATCATGGACATCGACGCTGCGAAAGCCAAAGGCGCGATGGCTCTGTTTGGTGAGAAATATGACGATCAGGTGCGCGTTCTGTCGATGGGCGATTTCTCAACAGAGCTGTGTGGCGGTATTCACGCTAGCAGCACTGGTGATATCGGTCTGTTCAAGATCACTTCTGAAAGTGGTATCGCAGCGGGTATCCGCCGTATTGAAGCGGTAACCGGCGAGGCGGCACTGGATTACCTTGACGCACAACAGTCTCAGTTTGAGAGCAAAGTTTCTGAGATGGCGTCTAAAGCGAAGAGTCTGGAAAAAGAGATTCAGCAACTGAAAGACAAACTGGCTGCAAAAGAAAGTGCCAACCTGACCAGCAAAGTTAAAGAAATCGCTGGTGTGAAAGTACTGATAGCGCAACTAGATGGTGCAGATAACAAGGCGCTACGCGGCATGGTTGATGAACTGAAGAATCAGCTGGGTAGCGGCATTATTATGCTGGGCAACGTGGCTGACGATAAAGTGGGTCTGATTGCTGGCGTAACAAAAGATCTGACTGCCAAAGTGAAAGCAGGGGAACTGGTGAACATGGTTGCCCAGCAAGTTGGCGGTAAAGGCGGTGGTCGCCCAGATATGGCTCAAGCGGGTGGTAGCGATGCAGCAGCATTGCCTTCAGCCTTGGAGTCCGTAGACGCTTGGATTGCTGAGCGTCTATAACAAACTGAAATAAATAGCGCTCAATCAAAACAATTTTTGATTGAGCGTAACTTTATCTGGTCAACCAAGTGGTTTAATTGGCTTAATTTTGTACAAAGCCGATTAGCTGCTTGGTTTTGTTTTTGCAACTACTAAACTGATAGACAACTCGTTGGTGAGCACAGTTTAGTCCGAATGAGACTTTGGTCTTGGGAAGGTGAATACTGGTGAAAAAGCCCCTTATCGTGCAAAAGTTCGGCGGAACTTCAGTAGGCTCGATTGAGCGCATGCATACTGTCGCTGAACACATCATTAAAGCGAAAAATGATGGTAATCAAGTTGTTGTTGTTGTCTCTGCGATGTCAGGCGAAACCAACCGACTGCTGGGTTTAGCCCAACAAGTAGATAGCGTACCAACCGCTAGGGAACTTGATGTTTTGCTCTCTGCTGGTGAGCAGGTGTCTATGGCACTGGTGGCAATGACTCTGAATAAACTGGGTTATGCTGCTCGCTCTCTAACCGGAGCTCAAGCGAACATTGTGACGGATAACCAACACAATGACGCGACGATTAAAACGATTGATACACGAACGATTACGGAACTTCTGGAGCAAGATCAGATTGTTATCGTAGCCGGTTTCCAGGGTATCAATGAGAATGGGGATATCACCACTTTAGGTCGTGGCGGTTCGGATACCAGTGCGGTGACATTGGCCGGAGCGCTCAACGCAGATGAGTGCCAAATATTCACTGATGTTGACGGGGTTTATACCTGTGATCCTCGAGTTGTAGCGAATGCAAAGAAACTGGACGTGATCGATTTTCCTTCGATGGAAGAGATGGCACGTAAAGGCGCGAAAGTGCTCCATCTGCCTTGTGTTCAGTACGCTTGGGAAAATCAGGTTCCACTAAGAGTATTGTCGACGTTTGATGTGAACGAAGGAAGCCTGATTAAAGGCGAACTCGGTACGCAAGCGGTGTGTGGTCTGGCGGTTCAACGCGATATGTCTCTGATTACTGTTGAACATGACTCATTATCCAGCCTGACAAAACAGTGTCAGATGCTGGGTGTGGAAGTCTGGAATGTGATCGAAAAGGCAGAATGGGCAGGAGTTGTGGTAAAACGCGATGCCTGTGCCAAGTTGGATCTGGTGTTCAGCGACAAAATCCGTAATAGTGAACATGTGAGTTTACTGACTACGGTCGGTCTGCAAGCGCCTGACTTAGAGGAGCATTCTCGTGTACTGTTGTCTGAAAAAGGCATCGACGTGCATTATGCTTCTACGACTTCACAATCATTGATGTTGATGCTTGCGCCGCAATGCGTTGACGAAGCGGCAAATATTTTGCACGAAGCTTATATCGATTCGGAAACACTTGTGGACTTTCAACCTAAACATGCATTTTTAGGCTGATTTGACTGCAATAGAGAGTTTACGAAAATATAACTTTTAGTGGATAATAACGTAGTTGCAAGATAATACAGAGATTACTCAAGGAGCAAAGAATGCTAATTTTGACTCGCCGCGTTGGCGAAACACTCATGATCGGTGACGAAGTGACAGTAACAGTACTTGGTGTTAAAGGTAACCAAGTGCGTATCGGTGTAAACGCTCCGAAAGAAGTTTCTGTGCACCGTGAAGAAATCTACATGCGCATTCAAGCTGAAAAAGGTAATGGTAACGTTGCATCAGGCAACTACTAATTATCGAAGAAAGGCTGGCAAATTTGCCGGCCTTTTTTGTCTTTCAGATATTCATTTTTAATAAAAGTGTAATTTCACACCGCTTTGGTTAAATAGCCAACGGTTAAGCGTTTTTTTGTTATTTTCGCCAAGAAAGTGTTTGACATATTTTTGGTAAATCGTAATATGTGCCTCCGCAAGACGGTGAGGTGGCCGAGAGGCCGAAGGCGCTCCCCTGCTAAGGGAGTATGCGGTTTATAGCCGCATCGAGGGTTCGAATCCCTCCCTCACCGCCATTTCTTGCGACACTTAATTTAGCACATTAGGTGAAATGCGCGTCCGTAGCTCAGCTGGATAGAGTACCTGGCTACGAACCAGGCGGTCAGAGGTTCGAATCCTCTCGGACGCGCCATATTCCTTCGGGAGTATGAAAAGTTCTGAAACGTAAGTTTTGGAAGAGAAAAGTGGTGAGGTGGCCGAGAGGCCGAAGGCGCTCCCCTGCTAAGGGAGTATGCGGTTTATAGCCGCATCGAGGGTTCGAATCCCTCCCTCACCGCCATTTCTTCGCCTTCGGGCAAGTTTTTATTCCAAAAGAATAAAAATGTGATATTCTTCACAACCTGCGCGCTCGTAGCTCAGCTGGATAGAGTACCTGGCTACGAACCAGGCGGTCAGAGGTTCGAATCCTCTCGAGCGCGCCATTATTTTTAAGCTCTTGATTTATCAGGAGTCCGATTGTGAAAACAATCAAGCCTGCGCGTCCGTAGCTCAGCTGGATAGAGTACCTGGCTACGAACCAGGCGGTCAGAGGTTCGAATCCTCTCGGACGCGCCATTCTTTCTTGTGAAAGAATATTGTGAATAAGGGTAATGCCCTGATACTAAGCGGTTTGTTTAGTCTCGAAAATTGCGCGCTCGTAGCTCAGCTGGATAGAGTACCTGGCTACGAACCAGGCGGTCAGAGGTTCGAATCCTCTCGAGCGCGCCATTATTTTTAAGCTCTTGATTTATCAGGAGTC
>NZ_JACDWZ010000024.1:0-201 GCF_016464285.1 Vibrio sp. bablab_jr001 | reverse complement strand
TCGTGGATACCAACGATTGCTACTTCATCACCTACACGTAGGATACCGCGCTCGATACGGCCAGTTACTACTGTACCACGACCTTGGATTGAGAATACGTCTTCGATTGGCATCAGGAACGGCATGTCTACTGCACGCTCTGGCTCTGGAATGTACTCGTCCAGTGCTTTAGCCAGCTCAAGGATTTTCTCTTCCCACTGT
>NZ_JACDWZ010000023.1:0-278 GCF_016464285.1 Vibrio sp. bablab_jr001 | reverse complement strand
TCGTGTGCTGATATGGCTCAGTCGGTAGAGCGCATCCTTGGTAAGGATGAGGTCCCCAGTTCGATTCTGGGTATCAGCACCATTTATTCGATACTGTCTCTTATACACATCTCCGAGCCCACGAGACGAACTGAAAAAAAAAAATATCCCCCTCTCCTCTTCCTTCCTTTTCTCTTTTCCTTTCCCTCCCTTCCCTTCCTCTTCCTCCCTCTTTCTCTTCCCTTCCCCTCCTCCTTCTCTTCCCCCTCCTCCTTTCCCCTTCCTTTTCTCTTTCTCCC
>NZ_JACDWZ010000003.1:0-10199 GCF_016464285.1 Vibrio sp. bablab_jr001 | reverse complement strand
GCTTTTCGACTTTCTCTTCCAGCTCGCTTTTCTGCGGCTCGTCTTTGACTTCCGGTTCTGCGGGCTGCTCTTTGGCGCTGAGTGTTTGCACCAGTTGGCCGAGCTGATCACTCAGCTTGGTGTTCTGCTCAATTTGTTGCTGCAGCAGCTCTTCGGTTTCTTTGCTCATGTCGTCTTCTTCCTCAGTGTGAGAGAGCTGCTCGGGTGCGTTTTCGCCTTTGAGCCAGCTTTTGAATTTTTGAAACATCGAGAGTTCGTCGTCGGTGCTCTGATGTGAAAAGTGTTCTGGTTTGATGGGGAAATGCGTCTGCACGTACTTCTTGCCATCGGACTGACTGGACAAATGGATTTGCGTGGTGCCGAGTGACGCAGGTTTGTCGGTCAGCGCCAGACCCGTCAGATAGGCCTTATCAGTGTCAGCAAATTTCTCCATCAGTTCGCACGAGGTATGCAGCAGTTGCCCCTGTTCTACCGCACTCAATAAGAGTGAGTTGGGTTTCAGCACCGCAAACAGCTTGTCGCCACGCTTTTCCACCGACTGCACCGAACCGAATTTTTTGCCAAAGTCGAAGTGTTCTTCATTGATCCGCGCGGTATAGACCTCGGGGTTATAGCTCTCTGCGATTTCATCAATGATGTTCTGCCCAATCACACGTCCGTCGACGGTCGTGCCTGCCTGCAAAATACAAATGGGTTGTGACTGAAACATGCCTGAATGCTCCTGAATTCGATGATTCCAATCTAACCAATGGCCTTAACTTTTTGTATTCACGGCGATTCTAGATACCCGATATAGAAAGTCTCTCTGCTGAGTCGCGGCGGGCTCTGTTGCACACTGCCAGCATGAAAACGAATCTGGCTATTGAGCAATCCTCCCCGATGTACACCGCAGACCAAACCAAAGCGCTTGGGCTGTATCTGCGTCAGTACAAACCTGCCGAAGTTGCGCAGGCGGTGGGCGTTGCGGTGCGAACCGTCCAGCAATGGATTTCGAAGTTTGACTGGAAAGCGATGCGGGACGATGCGCCCGTAGAGCTGATGCTGCGCCAGCGGATTGCCTATCTGCTGTGGCTCGACCAAAAGCACGATGAGCAGCTCAAAGAACTGGAAATGCTGCTGGCACAAAAGCGCAAACGCGATGAGGCCGAGAGCCGGCCGCATCGGCCAGCGAGCAGCCATAGTGATGGCAATAAGCGCGGCCGCAAGCCGAATAAGGTGAAGAACGATGTGTCGCACATCACCCAAACGGTGCTGGATGAGTTTCGAGAGAAGACGTTTTTCGAGTACCAGAAAGAGATTCACGCCCACAAGTGCAATCCCGAGCTGAACGAGTTCCGCTTTTACCTCAAATCGCGCCAGATTGGCCTGACGTATTACTTCGCCTATGAAGCGTTTGAGGATGCGGTGCTGAATGGCGACAACCAGGTGTTTTTGTCGGCTTCACGTAAGCAGTCTGAGATCTTCAAAAACTACATCCGCCGCTTCGCGCTGGAAATTGGCGACGTGGAGCTCAAAGGCAAAGATGAGCTGCAACTTTCCAACGGCGCGACGTTTTACTTCCTCTCTACCAACGCCCGCACATCGCAGGGCTTTAACGGCCATGTCTATTTCGATGAAGTGTTCTGGATCCCCAAATTCGGAGAGCTGGACGACTACGCGGGCGGGATGTCGATTCACGATAAGTATCGCACCACGTATCTGTCGACGCCGTCGACCGTGGCGCATGAAGCGTATCCGAAATGGCAGGGCAAGAAAGAGCAAGGCATTGACATCAGCCATGCGGCGCTCAAAAACGGCTCGCTGGGCGTCGATGGCATTTTCCGCCAGATCATCACCATTGATGACGCGATTGAGAAAGGCGCCACGTTCTTCAACATGGAGAAACTGCGCCGTAAGTACCCGGACAAAACCGTATTCGACAACCTGCTGCGCTGCGTGTTTCTGGATGATTCGGCGTCCATCTTTGCGCTCAAAGCGCTGCTGGCGTGTAAAACCGATTCATCGCTGTGGAAGGACGTGGACCACAACAAAGCACGGCCCGCGGGCAACGCCGAAGTGTTGGTGGGTTATGACCCGCGCGGCGGCGGTCAGGGTGAAGGCTCCGACGATGCCGGATTGGTGGTTGCGCTTAAACCCAAACGCAAAGGCGGCGTGTTCCGGCTGATTGAACGGGCGCGCCTGAAAGGCTCCAGCTACGAGCAGCAGGCACTTGCGATTAAAGCCATGACCGAGAAATACAACGTGGTGCACCTGGCGATTGATGTCAGCGGCGTCGGGTCGGCCGTGGCCGAGCTGGTGCGCAAGTTCTACCCGAGCCTGATTGAGCTGGACTACTCGCCGGAAGTGAAACGGATGATGGTGTATAAGGCGCGCGAAATCATCAACGACGGGCGCCTGCAGTTCGACGGTGAATGGGATGACCTGGTGCATTCCTTTTTGATGATCCGCCAGCAGACCACCAAAGCCAGCAATCAGGTGACCTTTATTTCTAACCGCAGCAAGGTGGGCTCGCACGCAGACCTGGCCTGGGCTTCGATGCATGTGATGCACTGGGAGCCGATTGATATTCACAGTGAGGACGACACGACGGTGTCGTTCTTCTAGGAGACAGAACGTGATTGAAATTGAATTTTCTAACCCGGTCAGTGTGATGAATAGCGATATTCTCAGCTACCTTGAAGTGGCGCTGATTGACGATTTGTACGAGCCGCCGATTGCACTTGATACGCTGGCCAAAGCGCTGCGCGTGAACCCGATGCACTCGAGCGCAATTGAGTTTAAACGCAACACGCTGACGTACGCCGTTACGGTGAGCGACGTACTGCCGCGCCGCGACCTTAAGCGGTTTATTCAGGACTACCTCACCTTTGGCAACGGTTACTTTCAGGTGGTGCGCAACCTGTTCGGGCAAGTGGTTCACATCAGACACATTCCGGCGCTCTACATGCGCCGCCGCGGTGATTTGGGGTACACCTACAAGCCCCGTGCCTACAGCAACGAAGGGCGGATTGATTATCGCGACGGGCAGATTTTTCACCTGGCTGAATACGATGTGGCGCAGGAGCTGTACGGTCTGCCGCAACACGTCAGCGGGTTAACTTCTATTTGGCTCAACGACGATGCCACGCTGTTCCGCCGCCAGTATTACCGCAACGGCTCCCACGCAGGTTACCTGCTGTATATGAACGAGCCTAGCATGACCAAGGATACAGAGAATGACATTCGCAACAAGCTGCAGGCCAAAGAGGGGATGGCGTTCAAAAACCTGTTTGTGAATGCCAAAGGGAAAGACACCAAAGCACCGGAGCTTAAACCCATCGGCCAGGTGGAAGCAAAAGACTCGTTCAAAGACGTGAAGAACCAGACGATGAATGATGTGTTGGCGCTGCACCGCGTACCGATCGAGCTGATGAGCATCCGCCGCGAAAGCATTACCTCACTAGACCTCAACAAGGTGGACTGGCTGTTCCACAAAAACGAGCTGCTGCCACTGATTGATTCACTGACTGAACTGAACGAGTTTGTGGGGAGTGACGTGCTTAAACTCAATGAGTATGTGAGTTTGGAAAAAGAAAGCTGAAGCCTTCGACTAATATCTGGGCCAATGTATTCTGCGTTGGCTCGCAGATAAACGACGTAACTCATCTTTACCCCAAAAGAGTTAACGCGTTGTTTGTGGCGCAGTCAAACGCATACTTTCTCGCCTACAAATTTTCATCCATTTCACTCAAGTCTTGCCATTCTTTGTAAAGCCTAAAAGCTGGGCAGATATACAGTTATATTGAAATCAAGACGATTTTTATCTCAACTTCGTGCGCATTTTCACATTCCGATATGCATAAATGTTCTTAAAATCATGCAATTACAAAACCTATGGGTTAGATAATAGGTTTGGGAAACGCGCATGCGCGTTTTTCCAGATGGTGAATTTAGCAAAATGCTGATAAGTTCATTATATACAAGTAGTTAACTGTGCGCGTTTTTACTGGTCTAATGAGATAAATGCGCATGCGCAATAATAAAATGTTAGGTTTATCAGATTAAGGAGATTTAATTGATTCATTCGTATTGGAAAGCATTAAAATTAAAGTGGTATATACTCGGAGCATTGAGTAGCTTCACTTTGGCATCTTTTTTGGTTTTTTTCTTGCTACCAGCAGCCCCACTAATTGCTCAATGGGCGTTAACCATATTTTTTAGCTTTGTTGGAGTGTCTTTTTTTTACGAGTGGTATTACGCTCCCGAAAACACGAAGATGGGTAAGTGTTGCAAGAAAATATTTCACCTTAGCTACCAAAGAACGAAACATCTAAAACCAGAACAAGCTCTGTTTGATTTAAAATCACTTTTCGCTTCTTTGGTTGCAATCTTTATTCTTGGATTTATCAGTTGGATTTTTCCGTCACAAATTTTTTGGTTTAAATGGATTATTGCTATTCTAAGTGGATTAATGGGCACGTATGTCTTTAATGAAGAATTTAAGTCTCCAAAGGGGTTTAAGCAGCGTTATATATTCTTCTTTTCATTTATTGTATTCGCCCTCACCGTCGTATTTGTCAAATTATTATCAGAATACGGCGTTGAATATAGTCACGACACTCATGAATTCCCAATATTCATAGTTACGGTTGGAGCGTGGTTTTCTACTGGCATTATAGGTGCGGTATTGAGAGCTGCTTTTCAGTTGTATCGAGATAAAAAGACTGAACCTAACAATCAAAATCAGGCGGACGCGTAAACGCTTAAGCCTTACAAGCTGGAAAGCACTAAGTGGTGAGTAAAAACCTAACAAATTGCTTAACAGGGACTCCTAACGCTTGGCCACTTTCATACAAATCGGCTTCAGTGTTTAGGAAGCAAATTTTAAGTTGGGTGGTATAGCGTTATCGCCCGTTAGCAAGGCGTTAGGCTAATTTTTAATACGGAGCATAAAAATGGATAAAATTGGTGGAATTGAAATAAAGGTTGCTAAAAATTGGATTATGAATGCTATGGCTATAGGAGAGCGTGAGAATGATAGGTTATTATCAGACATATTCTCTGTTTATTTAGAATCGATGTTACATAATCAATGGCGGGGAGCTTGTCATGATTTGTCCACTGCTTTCTACATGACTTTATCTGAATATGACTTGAAACCAACGCTATGCACAGGTGTTGTTAGGTCTGAAAGCAATGATTTATTTGATCACTCATGGGTGGAAATTAATAATAAAATTTATGATTTTGCAATATGTTATCCATTAACTCAGGGCAAGGTTGTAAGTCCACCTATTTTTGCATCAAAAAATTTAGATAATAAAATGGATTCAAATTTGACGTATGGAGTGAAAAACATAGAGTTAGATGATACGACTTTAAATATCGTTGAATCAACAATTAATGAGTATGCTAATTCTCGACCCCATTCACATAAAGATATGTATGAAATAGCTGCTGAATTTGGTTCAATTATCCCTCATAATCCCAATAGAAAAAACCTTGATCCTAAAAAACTGAAAGAGAAGTACTCATCACATAAGCGCACCTTGAAACGAAATATAGCCTAACAAGGCGTTAAAGAGGGACAGCCAATGCGTGGCATTTTTATAATGCGTTGGCTTTTGTGGTTACGGTGTTATGCGGAAGCTTGTCAGTAGCGTAGGCTGTCCCTTAACGCGGCGTTAGGCTCTCAGAGGAAGTTAAATGACATCATCATTAAGGCCAGATGAAAGTATTCAAAAGTTGTTGGTATCGACAACTAGCAGGCTAATTGGAGAATATGAAAGCGAAGCCTTTCTGATTACTCATGCACATAGCCATTTTGCTAGTGAATCAGGTCGTGTTAGAAGTACTGAGAGTCCAGTTTCAAGAAATGCTTACATGATTGCATTTAGAACAGAAGCACCACCAGAAAAACGACCGGGAGTTGTTATTCCTGATTACTCAGGTTTTGGGGAAGTTTTCTGCGCTTACTTATCCGTGTTATATGGAAAACGCTTTGACTCTCATGGGTTGGTTGAGGGGAGCGGTTCTTTTCAAACTCCCGATTTGACCGCATATAACCATATTTCCAATCATAGGTATAATTTTAATTCATATGAGCCCCGAACTTGCTTTCAAGTTCCATTAAATTTGAATGCTGTCGAGTCTATCCTTCCGCTCTTAATAGGTACCGACTTGGATAAAGAAGTAGTAACCAAGTTGTTGGCAGCATCAAAATTCTATATGCGCGCACTGCAAAACGCTGAAACTGATCCAGAAATAGCTTATTTACACTTAATTACCTCAGCTGAAATCCTAGCTAGTTTCTTCACCTATGAACGTGATGAAATCGTTGCACCCCAAATTTTGGAATTGTTTAAAAGTATTGAAGCCAACATGCCTGATGGAGCCAAAGTTGTTCGACAACTTCAAGGGAACTTTAGGTCGATCAAACGTTCGTTTGTTCAGTCAATTTGTAACTTGTTGGACGATGAGTTTTTTAGTGAACAACAAGGTTTCATGTTCTTGAGCAAAGATAAAATACAAACCAGTATTGGGGCGGCTTACGACCTCAGAAGCAAGTATGTCCATGTTGGGGCTGCGTTTGGAGGTTGGGTACGACCAAATGTTAGGGCGGAAGAGTTACATGGAGGTCGTCCGGTTGTTCCTGATAGAGAGTTTGCAAAAATACTGGAGAAAGCTCCTATTTTTCACGGGCTAGAGCGTGTAGTTAGGTACTGCATTCTTAAAGTTATGGAAAATAATGGCTTATGGGTAAGCGACTTATGTAGAGAACGAGCCTAACATACGTTTAAGAGTGATTCGCAACGCGTAGCATTTTTACCATGCGTTGCGTTTAGGTTTAAGGTGGCATGCGGAGGCATCGGTATTGCGTTGCCCACACCTTAATTGGGCGTTAATCCATAGAAATCTCTATCCGAAATTCTCCTGATAATGCCGAAGCCCTAACTTGGATATGTCTAAATGTGAGTTTATTCATGCCCACCTGAGCCTAGAACAACTTACGTTGCCTAGGCTCACGCCAGTTTTCATCAATGTTTTTGCTCAATGAAGCGCTTTAGTTCGTCGGCGCCTTGATATTCCAACACCATTCCCTTGTATAAGTTGATGTGGTTAATCGCATCAACTTCTGCATCTACGTGCGAGCGAAACGCTTTAAGCTCGCTTTCCATATGATCGCAAAACGAACGCATCATGTTGATTTGCTGCTGCAAGGTTTGATACTGGCGGTAGCTTTCCCCGTGGCGCGCTTTGAGTTCGTCGAACTGCGAAAAGGCACATTGTAAGAATCGGGCTTGTTTGGCGGTGAGAGTGACACCGGACGGTGCAATTTGCGGTTGGCTTGTGATTGCGTCGAACGCGCGGATGACTTGCAGGTGAAACCTGGCGCTAATCCACATCGCGTAGGCGTAGACCAGTTCTTTGCATACCCAAGTTCCTTGGAGTTTCCCACCTCGTAACACTTTGCAACCGATCACCAGATCTGGTGATCGCTCTATTTCAGCGATTAGTTCAACGGTTTGTTCATTACGCATGAATCGAAAAGGGGCGTGTTTGGCTTTGTTTCCACTTGCTTTATGCAGGTCATTCAGAGAATACAAGCCGTCATTGGCGCTTCATACTTGTTGATTTACATTTAAAATTCACACTGAACGACAGAACAGATTTATAGTGTTTGTTGTAAAAGCTATTTCGTATGGATATTCTCAAACATGTCAACTGAACTACTTAAAGAACAAATTAAACAATTTCTTTCTACTCGTACGCCTGAAGTTCTAGCAATAAAAGGTGATTGGGGGGTAGGTAAAACTTACTGTTGGGAGCAGCACATTGAAGCTCTCAAAAATGAGTGTGCTTTGAAATCTTATGCCTATGTTTCATTGTTTGGTATTAACTCTATAGATGCACTAAAGCAAGCTACGTTCCTAAACACAATCGATACCCAAAAAATTGGTGAAAGTATTGATATAAAGGCCAGCTCAAAACAGTGGTTTGATAAACTTAAAAGTATAAAAATCCCTTTTATTGATAATTACATAAGTGGATTTGGCGATATTTTCAACTCACTTTCTCAATTAGCAGTTAAAGATACGATTATATGCTTTGATGATCTCGAAAGGAAAAGTGATGGCTTATCCATGAAAGATTTCATGGGGCTAGTTTCTTTCTTTAAAGATCGGAAGAACTGCAAAGTTGTTCTATTGCTTAACGAGGATGCCGGAGATGAGACTTTTGAAGACTATAGGAAGTACAAAGAAAAAATTGTAGATAGGCAACTTCACTTCCAGCCAACAGCTGAAGAAAGCTTTGATACGATGTTTGAAAATGACTTCGAGTTCAAAGAATACGTTCGCGATTGTTGCATAGGCTTGAATATTACAAATAAGCGCGTAATCACTAAGATCGTTAATCACACAAAAGACTTTTTATCGTTAGTCGATGATTTTGATGAGAAAATCAAGAAGCAAGGTATTCATTCCTCGATTGTTCTTAGCTGGTGCTATTATTGCCATGGCGCTGATACTGATAACATACCAGAATTTAGTTTTGTTAATCGTCCTGGATTGAGAAAAGAAGATGAAAGCCGCGGTTGGACAAAGGCTGAGACAAAGCGTTGGGATAGCCTACTAAATGCTTACGGGTATCAGCTTACGGACGAAATTGATTTGGTTGTTGCTCAAGGCATTGAACAAGGCTTTATTGATCGTGAAAACCTCATTCCTTTGTGCCAGTTGAAGCAAAAGGAAATTGATGTAGAAAATCGCAACGTAAAATGGGATGAAGCTTGGAAATTGTTCCATGGTTCGTTTGATACGAATGAAAGAGCAGTCGCAGAAGCAATGGAAGCGGGAATGAGGGATATTGTAGATTCAACATCTTGTTCACAATACTCAAGTGGATTGAAGGTATTGCGGAATATAGGTTATGACCAAAAAGCAGATGAGTTGATTGATCTCTTTATTGACGCAAGGAAAGGGAATCCTGAGGTTTTTAATGTAGATAGCATTACGTCTAATCCTTTCAGTATAGACGATGAAAAGTTCATAGAGAAACTGAGGGAAGCTTATTTGGCGCTCAATCCTAAACCTACAGTTGAAGCCATTCTTCAAAAGAGAAAAGGCTCTAACTCTTACAATATGTCTGAGGTAGAGATTTTAAATGAACTATCAACAGATCAGATTGAAGAAATGTTTAGAGAGTTTAAGGGAGAAGAACTGGCTTCGAACATAAGAACATTCATGTTGCTGGCTTCGAGTAATTCTGAGCTTGAAGGGAAAATTTGTGCTGCGTTAGATAACATCGCTTCCACTCCGTTAAATAAAGCTCGGATGGCAAAATTTAGGCGTTAGCATGCAATTTTGCATTATTAAATTTGGAAACTAAACCCAGTTAATAAATAACGTTGGTGGTGTTACAGGTTGTATTATGAATACCTAGAGCACCACCAAGTATTTACCAGTCTAAAATAATATAGGTTATGCGACTTCTCTCCCCTGAAGTAGGGAATGAATCCGGTCGAACTCTTTCACCATACTACGTTCAATCCGATCACCGAGTTCTTTGACATCGTCCTTCGTTGCGTAGGTTTCTGCCACATGGGTTTTGTATTCGCCCAGCTCTTTGGACAACCGGAACAGGTAGCCAATGAGCAAACTCAGGATCAGCGTCACGAACGTGCCAAAGGCGAGTACCGCATTCACCCAGCTTGGGTCCAACGTCATTCCCATTGCTCGACCTCTTTGAGTTTTTTGCCTTTCAGCGACAGGATGATGTCGTTCACGGTTTCCTGCGTCACGTCATTGGTGGACAGGGTTTTGATTTTCTCTAGTCCCCAAATCACCAGACGGCTGGCAAAGCGTTCCAGAATGACTTTCCAGGCAACCTGAAAAAACAGACCTTTCAGTACTTCCCAGAGTGTTTTGCCGAGGATACTGGTTAAAAAGTTCATGGTGCTCTCCTTATTGCAGCGGCGCGCCGGTGCGCATCATTTCACTGAGTGTCTTCGCCCGTTTGCCAACCTGACGCGCCCAGCGGCTATTCAACATTTCGTTGGCGGCCACATGCCAGAGTTTCTGCTCGATGGCGGCGATCATTTTCTTGAACATGCCAAAACGGGGCAGGCCAAGGTTGAAAATCATGTCGACGATCACCGCCTGACGCGCATCGTTAAGCGAAGCGAAATACGGCAGCGTTTCTGCGTCTTTCACCGCAGC
>NZ_JACDWZ010000022.1:0-283 GCF_016464285.1 Vibrio sp. bablab_jr001 | reverse complement strand
TCTACTCTCACATGGGGAAACCCCACACTACCATCGACGCTGTTTCGTTTCACTTCTGAGTTCGGAATGGAATCAGGTGGGTCCAAAACGCTATGGTCGCCAAGCAAATTCTTAAAATTCGGAAAGCTGTTTTTCGTTCTCACAACACATTCTTATGCGCTTAGCTTTGAGTCCACTACAAAACCCCTTGGGTGTTGTATGGTTAAGCCTCACGGGCAATTAGTACAGGTTAGCTCAACGCCTCACAACGCTTACACACCCTGCCTATCAACGTTCTAGTCTC
>NZ_JACDWZ010000021.1:0-498 GCF_016464285.1 Vibrio sp. bablab_jr001 | reverse complement strand
GAGGCCTAGGACACCGCCCTTTCACGGCGGTAACAGGGGTTCGACTCCCCTACGGGATACCACGGGTCGTTAGCTCAGTTGGTAGAGCAGTTGACTTTTAATCAATTGGTCGCAGGTTCGAATCCTGCACGACCCACCATTTCCTGCCACAGGAAATCAAATAATGTGGGCGATTAGCTCAGTTGGGAGAGCACCTGCCTTACAAGCAGGGGGTCACTGGTTCGAACCCGGTATCGCCCACCACTCTCTAAGAATTTTTGGATAGGATAGCCAAACCACTTCAGTAAAACGGGTGTGGTTCGGGTTTCTGACGCTGAGAATCCTTAGAAAGTGTTTCTTTCGATAGAAAGTGGCATAGCTCTTTAACAATTTGGAAAGCTGACAAAACAATCTTTTAGAAGATTGTTTGTAAAGTTCTCAATGTATTCCTGAATGGAATACACCAACAAACACATTCAAGTGTGCTTGGTATCGAAGCTTACTGATTCAGTAAGTCTT
>NZ_JACDWZ010000020.1:0-226 GCF_016464285.1 Vibrio sp. bablab_jr001 | reverse complement strand
TGCCTCGCGCACACGGGTGATTATCTGCGATCAGTTACAGTCCGCCGACGCGTGTTTGTCCCGCGCCCGGTATGAACACAACCTTGCGATCGCGCAGAGCCTGACGGCCTCAGCAAGCATTGCCGGACTGTTCCCGGCGCTTGCCATCGACGGACTCAACCGGGTCATCCGGGTTATCGATCAGACGCAGCAGTTCAGCGAAATGCTGGTCATCAAAGCCTTGAGC
>NZ_JACDWZ010000019.1:0-432 GCF_016464285.1 Vibrio sp. bablab_jr001 | reverse complement strand
GCTCAAGGCTTTGATGACCAGCATTTCGCTGAACTGCTGCGTCTGATCGATAACCCGGATGACCCGGTTGAGTCCGTCGATGGCAAGCGCCGGGAACAGTCCGGCAATGCTTGCTGAGGCCGTCAGGCTCTGCGCGATCGCCAGGTTGTGCTCATACCGGGCGCGGGACAAACACGCGTCGGCGGACTGTAACTGATCGCAGATAATCACCCGCGTGCGCGAAGCATCGATGTCGGCCGCGATGACCACTGCACTGGCATCGTCCCACGTGCCCTGAACTTCGGTGCGGTGAAAACGGGTATGGAACTGACGGGCAATCTCAAGGCGTTCGATGTTGTTGCCGACTTCAAGCCCGATACCCTGAATGATGCTGTGCGCGGTGTTCTCAATCGTCAGTACGCCATTGCGTTCAATCAGCGCCAAGCCTTGCTC
>NZ_JACDWZ010000018.1:0-247 GCF_016464285.1 Vibrio sp. bablab_jr001 | reverse complement strand
GTCGGCCACCGATGGTGACGGCGAGGCGGTGACGTATTCCATTACCACCAACGTGTACAACGATGCCAATGAAGCCTTGTTTGAGATCGACGCAGTCAGCGGTGCGATCAGTCTGACGGCGGCGGGCGTCACCGCGTTCTCGAACGATTACGAAACCGCCCCCAATGTGCACGATATTGTGGTGACCGCGACAGAAGTGGCGGGTCTGGGCGAGCAGAAGTCAACGGACATCACCGTTGAACTGAGT
>NZ_JACDWZ010000017.1:0-682 GCF_016464285.1 Vibrio sp. bablab_jr001 | reverse complement strand
AGACGGCCCCCGTTATGTGTTCTCGTATGATGAGAACAGCAGCGATGAGTATGTGATTGGTACGGTGTCGGCCACCGATGGTGACGGCGAGGCGGTGACGTATTCCATTACCACCAACGTGTACAACGATGCCAATGAAGCGTTGTTTGAGATCGATGCGGTCAGCGGTGCGATCAGTCTGACGGCGGCGGGCGTCACCGCGTTCTCGAACGATTACGAAACCGCCCCCAATGTGCACGATATTGTGGTGACCGCGACAGAAGTAGCGGGTCTGGGCGAGCAGAAATCCACGGATATCACCGTTGAACTGAGTGAGCTGAATCTGGATGAGTTTGGTCCGGTATTCGATCCGAATGACCCGGATAATGAAGACGGCCCACGTTATGTGTTCTCGTATGATGAGAACAGCAGTGATGAGTATGTGATTGGTACGGTGTCGGCCACCGATGGTGACGGCGAGGCGGTGACGTATTCCATTACCACCAACGTGTACAATGATGCCAATGAAGCGTTGTTTGAGATCGATGCAGTCAGCGGTGCCATCAGTCTGACGGCGGCGGGCGTCACCGCGTTCTCGAACGATTACGAAACCGCCCCCAATGTGCACGATATTGTGGTGACCGCGACAGAAGTGGCGGGTCTGGGCGAGCAGAAGTCAACGGACATCACCGTTGAACTGAGT
>NZ_JACDWZ010000002.1:0-9417 GCF_016464285.1 Vibrio sp. bablab_jr001 | reverse complement strand
GCTTTTCGACTTTCTCTTCCAGCTCGCTTTTCTGCGGCTCGTCTTTGACTTCCGGTTCTGCGGGCTGCTCTTTGGCGCTGAGTGTTTGCACCAGTTGGCCGAGCTGATCACTCAGCTTGGTGTTCTGCTCAATTTGTTGCTTCAGCAGCTCTTCGGTTTCTTTGCTCATGTCGTCTTCTTCCTCAGTGTGAGAGAGCTGCTCGGGCGCGTTGTCGCCTTTGAGCCAGCTTTTGAATTTTTGAAACAGCGACGCGTCTTCGTTCGAGAGTGCAGGCGGCGCCGCGCTGTAGTTGACGGTTTGCCCGGTGCAGACATGCAACGCTTTTTCTGCACTGCGTTTGGCCGATAAATGCACTTGCGTGGTGCCCAGCGATGCGGGTTTGTCTGTAAAGGCGAGCCCGGTTAGGTAGGCTTTGCCACTGCTGGCGAAGTCTTCGAGATACTCACAAGAGGTGTGAAGCAACTGACCGTTTTCGATGTTTCGCAGCAGGTGAGAGTTGGGTTTGATTTCAGCCCACAGTTCGTCATCGCGCTTTTCTACCGACAACACGGTGCCGCCTTTCCAGCTCCAGTCGTAGTGGTCATCATTGATTCGTGCGGCGTACTTCGTCGGGTCGTACGTTTCCGCGATATCGTCAATCACTTTCTGCGGGATATCTCGCCCGTCGATAGTGGGGCCAGCTTTCAGAATGCAAATTGGCTCTGACTTAAACATGGAATATCTCTTCTTGTTTCGATGATTCCAATCTAACCAATGGCCTTAACTTTTTGTATTCACGGCGATTCTAGATACCCGATATAGAAACTCTCTCTGCTGAGTCGCGGCGGGCTCTGTTGCACACTGCCAGCATGAAAACGAATCTGGCTATTGAGCAATCCTCACCGATGTACACCGCAGACCAAACCAAAGCGCTTGGCCTGTATCTGCGTCAGTACAAACCTGCCGAAGTTGCGGAGGCGGTGGGCGTTGCGGTGCGAACCGTCCAGCAATGGATTTCGAAATTTGATTGGAAAGCGATGCGGGACGATGCGCCCGTAGAACTGATGCTGCGCCAGCGGATCGCCTATCTGTTGTGGATCGACCAAAAACACGATGAGCAGCTCAAAGAACTGGAAATGCTGCTGGCCCAAAAGCGCAAACGCGATGAAGCCGAGAGCCGGCAGCATCGGCCTGCAAGCAGCCACAGTGATGGCAATAAGCGCGGCCGCAAGCCGAACAAGGTGAAGAACGACGTTTTGCACATCACTAAAACGGTGCTGGATGAGTTTCGTGAGAAGACGTTTTTCGAGTACCAGAAAGACATCCACGCCCACAAGTGCAATCCCGAGCTGAACGAGTTCCGCTTTTACCTCAAATCGCGCCAGATTGGCCTGACGTATTACTTCGCCTATGAAGCGTTTGAGGATGCGGTACTGAACGGTGACAACCAGGTGTTTTTGTCGGCCTCGCGCAAGCAGTCTGAGATCTTCAAAAACTACATCCGCCGCTTCGCGCTGGAAATTGGCGACGTCGAGCTCAAAGGCAAAGATGAGCTGCAACTCTCCAACGGCGCGACGTTTTACTTCCTCTCCACCAATGCGCGCACATCGCAGGGCTTTAACGGCCATGTCTATTTCGATGAAGTGTTCTGGATCCCCAAATTCGGAGAGCTGGACGATTACGCGGGCGGGATGTCGATTCACGACAAGTACCGCACCACGTATCTGTCGACGCCGTCGACCGTGGCGCATGAAGCGTATCCGAAGTGGCAGGGCAAGAAAGAGCAAGGGATTGACATCAGCCATGCGGCGCTCAGGAACGGCTCACTCGGCGTCGATGGCATTTTCCGTCAGATCATCACCATTGATGACGCGATTGAGAAAGGCGCCACGTTCTTCAATATGGAGAAACTGCGCCGTAAGTACCCGGATAAAACCGTATTCGACAACCTGCTGCGCTGCGTGTTTCTGGATGATTCGGCGTCCATCTTTGCGCTCAAAGCGCTGCTGGCGTGCAAAACCGATTCATCGCTGTGGAAGGACGTGGACCACAACAAAGCACGGCCTGCGGGCAACGCTGAGGTGTTGGTGGGCTATGACCCGCGCGGCGGCGGTCAGGGCGAAGGCTCCGACGATGCCGGATTGGTGGTTGCACTCAAACCCAAACGCAAAGGCGGCGTGTTCCGGCTGATTGAACGGGCGCGCCTGAAAGGCTCCAGCTACGAGCAGCAGGCGCTCGCGATTAAAGCCATGACCGAGAAATACAACGTGGTGCATCTGGCGATTGATGTCAGCGGCGTCGGCTCGGCCGTGGCTGAGCTGGTGCGCAAGTTCTACCCGAGCCTGATTGAGCTGGACTATTCGCCGGAAGTAAAACGGATGATGGTTTACAAGGCGCGCGAAATCATCAACGACGGGCGCCTGCAGTTCGACGGTGAGTGGGATGACCTGGTGCATTCCTTTTTGATGATCCGTCAGCAGACCACCAAAGCCAGCAATCAGGTGACCTTTATTTCTACCCGCAGCAAGGTGGGCTCGCACGCAGACCTGGCCTGGGCTTCAATGCATGTGATGCACTGGGAGCCGATTGATATTCACAGCGAGGACGACACCACCGTGTCGTTCTTCTAGGAGACAGAACGTGATTGAGATTGAATTTTCTAACCCGGTCAGTGTGATGAATAGCGATATTCTCAGCTACCTTGAAGTGGCGCTGATTGATGATTTGTACGAGCCGCCGATCGCACTTGATACGCTGGCCAAAGCGCTGCGGGTGAACCCGATGCACTCGAGCGCGATTGAGTTTAAACGCAACACGCTGACCTACGCCGTTACGGTGAGCGATGTGCTGCCGCGCCGCGACCTTAAGCGGTTTATTCAGGACTACCTCACCTTTGGCAACGGTTACTTTCAGGTGGTGCGCAACCTGTTCGGGCAGGTGGTTCACATCAGACACCTTCCGGCACTGTACATACGCCGTCGCAGTGATTTGGGTTACACCTACAAGCCCCGTGCCTACAGCAACGAAGGGCGGATTGATTATCGCGACGGGCAGATTTTTCACCTGGCTGAATACGATGTGGCGCAGGAGCTGTACGGCCTGCCGCAACACGTCAGCGGGCTGACTTCTATCTGGCTCAACGACGATGCCACGCTGTTCCGCCGCCAGTATTATCGCAACGGTTCCCACGCAGGTTACCTGCTGTATATGAACGAGCCGGGCATGACCAAAGAGACGGAGAACGACATTCGCAACAAGCTGCAGGCCAAAGAAGGGATGGCGTTCAAAAACCTGTTTGTAAATGCCAAGGGGAAAGACACCAAAGCGCCGGAGCTTAAACCCATCGGTCAGGTGGAAGCGAAAGACTCGTTCAAAGACGTGAAGAACCAGACCATGAACGATGTGCTGGCGCTGCACCGCGTACCAATCGAGTTGATGAGCATTCGCCGCGAGAGTATTACCTCACTCGACCTTAACAAAGTGGACTGGCTGTTCCACAAAAATGAGCTGCTGCCACTGATTGATTCACTGACCGAACTGAACGAGTTTGTGGGAAGTGAGGTACTTAAACTCAATGAGTATGTGAGTTTGGGGCAAGATAGCTGAAGCCTTCGACTAATATCTGGGCCAATGTATTCTGCGTTGGCTTGCAGATAAACGACGTAATTCATCTTTGCCCCATTTCGATTTCTACATCTAAGGATTGGAAACGCAAGAAACAAAACTTTGGTAAGTCTCATCCTGTTCGTTAACTACCCCTCCTAATGTATTTGAAAGACGTATTAAATAAAACTGCAAAACAGATGTTGCATATACAGTGGATGACCAATAATAATAATTAACAGGCCAAGATCGTTCTGTAAACATATCATCATACTTATCGAGTACCTCAACCTCCAGTTCTTCTCTTGTCGCTAAACGCCAATTTGATCTTCCAGCAATTTGTTCAGTGTTATAAATGGAGCACAATGAATTAGCTTCAGCCCATGTGAATATAGAAAAAGTGCCAACTGGACCAAAACCAAAATCACTTTGAGCTTGAGAAATGGATATAGTACCGCTGTGAGAAGCTGAAATACTGTTAGAAAAAGACTCTGATGGTGAACTAGTAAATAATTTCCCACTTCCTACGTCAAAAACATCAATGCAATCAATAAAATCACAAACTGTAATAGCGACCGTATCACTTGTGATACCACTTTTAGAAGCGGTAAGTTCCGTTGTCCCAACTAAAAGGCCAGTGAGTAGACCTGTATTAGAAATATTAGCAACAGTAGGATCTCCAATGATCTCCCACTCTGCTGAGTTACTCACATCACCTGTCGTACCATCGTCATAACTAGCCTTTGCAACTAGTTGATACGACCGGTCTTTAGGGACAAAAACAGACGACGACTCCAAATTAACAGCAACAACAGATTTTGTATCTGTATTGCAACCATACAATAAAGTTAAGAGTGGTATTACGAATATTAAAGATGCAGACTTGAAAATTTCACGCATAAAAAAATCCCTGTAATTATGAACATAATGGTAGGCTTTAAATATCTAATAGTAGTAGAAAATTTGCTTAATGTATTTTCCCTAAAACACATTGAATGATTCGTCGCACTGTAGATGCTCGCTTAGCAATCCATTCAGCCCACACAACAGCGATATTTGTGTTTGAAACTTGGGATGAAAAGCGCAAGTCAGCGAGCTAACAAGCGATCAAGGAATCAACATACTTTTTCTAATCTGACAGAAACGCTTTAGAGCATCAGGTTTAAAAGACTGTTGTCCATATATGAGTTTATTCATGCCCACCTGAGCCTAGAACAACCTCACGTTGCCTAGGCTCATGCCAGTTTTCATCAATGTTTTTGCTCAATGAAGCGCTTTAAGCTCGCTTTCCATATGATCGCAAAACGAACGCATCATGTTGATTTGCTGCTGCATGGTGAATAGCCACCGCCTTTGAACTCCTAAAATGTTATGTGTAAATATGTATATAGATTCTATACTTAGTTCGATACAAAAGGAGCTAGGTATGGAAGCAGCGAATAACGAAAAAGAAAACGAACTAAATAATTCGAAATTACAAGAAGTTAATGTTAAAGAATCAAGTTTTGGTGATTGGTTGCTAAAGTTAGTTATGAGGCTTCTGGTCGCCTTCCTGATCTTGTGGCAATTTGAAGGTTTGTGGTTGAGTACTCAACCTCAACTTAGTTCCTTTTTACGGAATAATTTTCCTGAGAAATACCGAGAAGAGCAGCTAAAGCTTTCTCGATTCAATGAAAACAACGTATATCTAAATGACATTGAAAATGAACTAAATAAAAAGATGGCTCTCGCGGATAAAGCCATTCTAGAGAAGGGGGCTATGGAGAGAAAAGTTCAAAATCAACAATATGATATGGAAGTTCTGTGCAGATACTATAACACTTCAATATTAATGTTTGGCCATTTGGCTAATAAGTACTCGGAGCAAGAGCTAAATAAATTGGTAAGTTGCACAAACCAAGAGTGTTTTGACATTATCGAACGTTCAGATAAAGCTAAGCGGATGTGTCAGAACATTTAACTCTAGGTGTTCGATAGTGATTCCCAACGCATGGCATTTATAGTTTGAGTAGTCTTGTGTATGAGCCAGCCCACCTGAGCCTAGAACAACACCTCGTTGCCTAGGCTCATGCCATTTTTCATCAATGTTTTTGCTCAATGAAGCGCTTTAGTTCGTCGGCGCCTTGATATTCCAACACCATTCCCTTGTATAAGTTGATGTGGTTAATCGCATCAACTTCCGCATCTACCTGCGAGCGAAACGTTTTAAGCTCGCTTTCCATATGATCGCAAAACGAACGCATCATGTTGATTTGCTGCTGCATGGTTTGATACTGGCGGTAGCTTTCCCCGTGGCGCGCTTTGAGTTCGTCAAACTGCGAAAAGGCACATTGTAAGAATCGGGCTTGTTTGGCGGTGAGAGTGACACCGGACGGTGCAAATTGCGGTTGGCTTGTGATCGCGTCGAACGCGTGGATGACTTGCAGGTGAAACCTGGCGCTAATCCACATCGCGTAGGCGTAGACCAGTTCTTTGCATACCCAAGTTCCTTTTCCATTCTCAACTTTATGTGTGCTACCCAGATCTGGGTAGCTTACGATTTCAGCTATTAATTCCTGAGTTGTGTCCAATCGAAGAAAGCGGCTAGGTTGGTGTTTTGCAGCATTCCCGCTGGCTTTATGCAGGTCATTCAGCGAATACAAATTATCAAGAGTGCGAATACCCTTAGATAGAATGGTTAGTTTGGTCATAGTGACCTCCGAGAAATTATTTGGAGTTCACCATCGAGTGAGATTTCGGGTGGTGAACTGAACAAGGATCTCACTACCGTTTCCTCGGAACACGGCCAGCCGAAGCTGCCTCGCCCAGCCCACCATAGGCGAGGTGTATTTGCGCATAATCGCAGCAAATTCACCATGTGCAGGTGTGCCGAAGCCGCACAAAAAAACCAGCAGAAAGCTGGCGTCTATGCGCCGAGAAATAAACTGGGGAGTGAGATGCCCACGGGTACTGGATTTTGCCAGTACAGCGATAGGGTAAGGGCGGCGAGGGTAGGGTGTCAATGCTTTAACACACACAAATGTGCGTAACTGTGCACGATGCCATCAGCCACCAAAGACTACCGCAACTCGCTTCAGGCCTGTTACGCGGGGTTAGATTATAGGTTTGGGGAAACATATATGTGTACTATTGCATGGTTTTGTTGATGGAAAGCTGATAATTTTATGCGAAACAGTTAGTTAGCTGTGCGTGTTGTAACTGGTTTAACTACGTAAACGCGCATGTGTACTAATAAAATTTTGTGTGTTTGTTTGAGTTCGGAGGAAATACAAGTTGTACCATGCAATAGATAAAACAGATTTCATGTTGTTGAATAATATGGAGGTCATGAAAGGTACTATCCCATCAGCTTCATTTATAAATGCATTTACGGGTACCTCTGGTACTGTAAGCATGTACCAGGTCGCAAACCAACATCAAGATAAAGAAAGTGTTTTTGAAAGCATCAGAGAAGCTGAGTTTCCAGAAGCCCCAAGCAGATTGGGAGCTATTTATTGTTTTGTTTCCGAAGACGATGCAAATAAAGCAAATGCTGACTGGTGGGACAATACCAGAGAAATTGTGGCTGTTGAGACTAGAGAAATAATTGCTATGGGGGTTTATGACTCAAAGCAACTAGATGCGCATCAGGCTGACTGGGAAGAAGCAGCACGACGTTACTTTTCAGGTGAGCATACTGCTGAACCTGTATTAGAAGCGGTCATATGCGGTCGAATACACATTTACGACTGGGAAAAGTACAAAGGATTAGCTTCCGAACTTCTCAACATATAGCCAAGCGTCGCTCACGCCTTAATACGGCATTACGTGAATCCCCAACAAATGAGTAAGGAGCCCATTTTGAGACAGCCAGTGTTTTTGATCTTGTACCTTGGTTTGACTGCTTGTAAACCAGGGGTAGCTGAGCCAAGTAAAGAGTGCATTCAAGCTATGAATAGGGAAAGTGTTTATACAAAAAGTTTAGAAGACCTGCACGAGTTATATAAAGGCGATTTAGCCTCTGATGAGGCTAAACGTCGGATTTCCGCGATGGAAAATCGTATTAAACAAGCCAAAAATTATCAAAGCCAAAACTGCGAGGTTGCTAAATGAAACCTCAAATCGTATCGATAGTAAAAGGCGATAAAAAATATGTTGCACAATATACAGTCAGTAACGGAATAGTAGTTGTAACTGCAATGTTAGGCTCTAAGAGAACATACGCAAGAACATCAGACCCTAAGTAAATAGCCATTGATATTCTGTGCGAGCTCATTAATGAAGGTAAGGCTTCAGACACGCTTTAAAAATTCACATACAAAAATTTAAGAGTGATTCGGTGCTTTACGATGCGCTGGTTTTAGTGGTGCGGAGACTGAGGTATTGCATGTCTCACATCTTAGTTGGCGTGATGTTTAAGCAAACAATAATATCATTGAGAGGTAGATATATTGTGAAAAGAAGAATAAGTATTGTAGTGATTACAGTAGTCTCAGGATGCGCTTCAACTAGTCCGGAGAACTGGACCTATAGCGAAAAAGTAGATCACTTTGAAAACAGTGTGTTTATTGAATCACAGTACTATGATGAGACAGAAAATAGTGGACTGACCATCTCCTGCGATAAAGGCGCTGAAAATGAAATATTTGCCAAGTTCATTGCGTTGAAAAATGAAAACTATTTATTGTTCCCAGATATTGGTGTGGCGAAATTTGATTTCGTGATAGACGGATTGTTAAGTGAAACTACCTCCGGTTTCTATACATATGAAGGCCAAGAGAAAGTTTTCGCTGGTATGTCCAACAAACTTCCGAAACGTTTACTTAACGCAATGGGTAACCCATCTTTGTCAGAAAAACAGCTTCACGTTCGTATGACAGTTGATGGTGTGCATATCAAGGCTTTAAAAAGAGCAATAGATAGCGATGAAGATCTAAAAACAAATGAAGATATCCTCAAATGGGTTAGAGATAATTCAACGACTCAGGGGGTTAAGCATCATTTCGAAAAGCATGTCGAACTAAAAGGCTTCAGTAAATACATCGAAAACTATAATGGGTGCTTAGTCTCAAGCAAATAAACATAACAACGAGCATGGCGTTAAAGAGTGATTCAGGTAAGTTCTCTATTCAATAGTGCGGAACGGGAACCTTATGGCTCCCGCCGTACTAGGCAACTTCTCTCCCTTGCAATAGGGAATGAATCCGGTCGAATTCTTTCACCATACTGCGTTCAATCCGATCACCGAGTTCTTTGACATCGTCTTTCGTCGCATAGGTTTCTGCCACATGGGTTTTGTATTCGCCCAGCTCTTTGGACAACCGGAACAGGTAACCAATCAGTAAACTCAGGATCAGCGTCACGAACGTGCCAAAGGCGAGTACAGCATTCACCCAGCTTGGGTCCAACGTCATTCCCATTGCTCGACCTCTTTGAGTTTTTTGCCTTTCAGCGACAGGATGATGTCGTTCACAGTTTCCTGCGTGACATCATTGGTGGACAGGGTTTTGATTTTCTCTAATCCCCAAATTACCAGGCGGCTGGCAAAGCGTTCCAGAATGACTTTCCAGGCAACCTGAAAAAACAGACCTTTCAGAACTTCCCATAGTGTTTTGCCAAGGATACTGGTTAAAAAATTCATGGTGTTCTCCTTATTGCAGCGGCGCGCCGGTGCGCATCATTTCACTGAGTGTCTTCGCCCGTTTGCCAACCTGACGCGCCCAGCGGCTGTTGAGCATTTCGTTGGCGGCAACATGCCAGAGTTGCTGCTCGATGGCGGCGATCATTTTCTTGAACATGCCAAAACGGGGCAGGCCAAGGTTGAAAATCATGTCGACGATCACCGCCTGACGCGC
>NZ_JACDWZ010000016.1:0-483 GCF_016464285.1 Vibrio sp. bablab_jr001 | reverse complement strand
GTTTAACCTTCGGGAGGACGCTTGCCACTTTGTGGTTCATGACTGGGGTGAAGTCGTAACAAGGTAGCGCTAGGGGAACCTGGCGCTGGATCACCTCCTTATACGAATGATTATTGCGATGAGTGTTCACACAGATTGATAGTGTTTAATAAAGTGAAGAGATTCGTACCTCTGCCCTTTAGTGCGGAGATACACTGCTGTGTCCCGTTCGTCTAGAGGCCTAGGACACCGCCCTTTCACGGCGGTAACAGGGGTTCGACTCCCCTACGGGATACCATCTTTAAAGGTTTTTACCTGAAGAATCTTTAAAAATGGTTTCTTTCTGATACAGAAAGTGAATCTTGCTCTTTAACAATTTGGAAAGCTGACAAAACAATCTTTTAAGATTGTTTGTAAAGTTCTCAATGTATTCCTGAACGGAATACACCAACAAACACATTCAAGTGTGCTTGGTATCGAAGCTTACTGATTCAGTAAGTCTTC
>NZ_JACDWZ010000015.1:0-205 GCF_016464285.1 Vibrio sp. bablab_jr001 | reverse complement strand
TTTTCCGGAGTTTGTCAGTGCTGGAACTGGAATGATTGATTTCCCAGAAACGGGCGGTGAGTTCTTCCGTGTGCTTGACCAAGGGCGTGGGATTGATTCAGGACGAGCATTTAGCAGTGTTCAGCTTGATGCATTTCAAGGACATTCGAGAATTTTAAGACGTAGCGGCGGCGGTTCAGATACAGTGCATGGTCAGGTTGGTGTG
>NZ_JACDWZ010000014.1:0-2946 GCF_016464285.1 Vibrio sp. bablab_jr001 | reverse complement strand
TTTTCCGGAGTTTGTCAGTGCTGGAACTGGAATGATTGATTTCCCAGAAACGGGCGGTGAGTTCTTCCGTGTGCTTGACCAAGGGCGTGGGATTGATTCAGGACGAGCATTTAGCAGTGTTCAGCTTGATGCATTTCAAGGGCATTCGAGAATTTTAAGACGTAGCGGCGGCGGTTCAGATACAGTGCATGGTCAGGTTGGTGTGGCTCAAGGTGGTAGTTACAACGTGCCTATGGCACAAGGTACTGGAGATGCGTGGAAACCTGGTGAATATAACGATGATGGCCACGGAACTCCACGTGTGGGCTATGAAACCCGTCCTCGCAACTTAGCGTTTCCGATCTTAGTAGAGGTGTAACGAATGAAATATTGGACAGTAAACAAAGAAACCAATGAAATTATTGGGGCTGGAGACACTGACAAATGGAACATGCCTCGTAACGTTCTGTTGATTGAACCTCTACCTGCAAAAAAAGGTTTTGCAGTAATCGCCAACGCTGATTTAAGTGGCACTGAATACATGGTCGATTTTCGAGGGAAAACCATCTACAGCAAGCCTGACCCATTGCAAAGCAAACAAGTCGAACGACTTGGTGAAATTGAAGATAGCTGGACACTCAAAAAGCCCGAAACCAGTTTTGACATATGGAATGAAGCGCTGGACAACTGGCAAACGGATTTGCAGACACAGTACGACGCGCAGGTACAACGTATTAACGATACCCGTCAAAACCTCTATACGCAGATTGTGGATCGCCTGAACAATGAAGCGAAAATGATTCGCCGTATCGAAGGCAACGAAGCCAAAGCCACGGATTATGAAGCGCAGGCGGATGCAGCTTACATGAAAATTCGAGCCGACAACCCTTGGCCTGTTGCACCAATCACTGAATAAAAGGCTATGTGAACCATCAAAGATACACGGGCGTTAACCGCAGAAAGGACGAGCTTAGCAAATATTTACCTTGCCCTTTTCGTTGAGCAAATTTTTGCCTCGGAAATTTTGCGATTATGATATGGGCATAAAAGTATAAACGTCAGAGAATGTCCTTAATCCCATGTTCGATAAACAAAAAATCTACCAGTGTCCGGTTGGTGAAAATCCAGAAATCGGAAAGTGTGCGTCTTGTGTGATGGAAAGAGAGCTAGCTAAATCAGCTGCGCTTTTGAAAACAGCCGAAGCAAAAAACGTATCCAGCGGAACTGCATTTTCCGATTTGAAGCCACAACGTGAACCCGAAGTGACAAAGATGTCGACGAAAGAACGTCTTGCAGTGCAAAGGCAGCAAAACATTGAAGCCAACGATCAGGCGTATGAAATGGTTCAGGCGAGACAAAAAGTTTCACCCCAAAACATGTATTGGCCCCCATATAACCCCACCGCGCCTGAAGGTGAAAAATATATTGATGTTGAATACGTCGAGTCTATTGTCAGCATTGCCGTATTGTCTCTGGAGGAAGCTCAAGAATTTTACCAGAACCTGGGCGGCAAAGAGACCATCAGCAATGTTCGGAGTTATAGTGATTTAACTAAAGGTGGGGCAGAAGCTTACGCCACAGCAAAAGGCTTGGGTGGTTTGGGCGTTAAAGCCTCTACGAAAAATATCAATGGGAAAGACTGGGTGATCATCCGTGATTTTCGCAAACACCAACAGACATTGATGAAAGGCAACAAATGGGGAGCGAACAACCCTAAAGTTATCCAGGCAGGCTTGGGACTGAACGATCTAAAGGGCGCAACCAGATATGTGAAATTCAACGTGGGTATCGAAATCGCGTTTGCTATTGGAATCAATGCTGCCGACTATATTCTGCGTGATGACGCGACCTTAACAGAGCTTGGCGTAAACACAGCGGGTGACTTAGCAAAAGGCTTTATAGCCCTGGCAGGTGCAGCATTATTTACTGCAGCGGTACCAGTTACTATGAGCGTAATGGCTACAGGAATGCTGTTTGCAGCAGTTTCTTTTTTGATAGGGCAAGGGCTAGATATAGCAGACAAAGAGCTCGGCTATAGCACGAGCATTACTACAGCAGTTAAGGAATATTTTCAGTGAATTACGTTAGATTGGTCTTATTTTCAGTTTCTACTGTGGTTGCCTTCTTTTTTGTCGAAGATAGCCTTCAAATGGCATTTTCTGACGATCGAGTTATAGAGATTTCTGGTCTACTAAACATATGGGCAAGCTATACCATATTGCTGGTTAGCCCCTACTTCTTGATGCATACATTAAAGAATATGTTCAACTCTTCTTGGTATCTGGGAAACGCGAATAAAATAGTAATCTTGCTAATTATGATTGTTGCTCCAGTGACAGCGATGGCAACTTTCAGTCAATCAAAGGCGAATGTAGCCAACTATGTTGAATGTAAACACGAGCGTAAAGTCTCCAGTCGATACTCCAGCCGTACCTATGCCATTAATGACGAAATTTGTGCCACTCTGAAAGACAGCAAGTAAACATAAACAGATGAAAGCCAATGCTCATTGGCTTTCAAACTTTCTACATCCCCCATCTAGAAACCGCTTCAATATCAGTCAGTAATTCCGGGCGATACACTGGCCTTTGTTCATTCAACGAAGGCTAAACCATGAAAGCACTGGCAACCCAACTCATCAAAAAACACGAAGGGATGCGGCTGAAACCTTACCGCTGCAGCAATCAAAAACTCACCATTGGCTACGGCCGCAACCTGCAGGATAACGGCATCAGCCAACAAGAAGCGGAAGCGCTGCTTCAACACGACCTTGATGCCGCGGTGAAAGACGCAGAAACGCTGCCGTATTTCGCGTCGCTTAACGAAGCGCGTCAGGCGGTGATCGTCGACATGATTTTCAACCTTGGCCTGCCCCGTTTTGGCATGTTCAAGAAAATGATCGCCGCCATCGAGCAGCAACTCTGGCATGTTGCCGCCAACGAAATGCTCAACAGCCGCTGGGCGCGT
>NZ_JACDWZ010000115.1:0-795 GCF_016464285.1 Vibrio sp. bablab_jr001 | reverse complement strand
TCTTTGCCATTGACCGTTAAGGTCACCGTGTCGTCCACGTTCGCGTCGCCACCCACGGTACCCGTGATGGTCACCGTGCCCTGCGCTTCTTGCGCGTTCACGATGTCGTCGCCCGCGATGGCGTCAACGGTGATGGTCGCCGCCGCCACCGTATCGATGGTCACCGCCAGCGTCTCTGATGTCGCGCTGTTGCCCGCATCGTCCGTCACTTTCACGCTCAACACGTAAGTGCCATCCGCCAGGTCGGCGCTCGGGGTGAACTGCCACGTGCCGTTCACGTTTTCCAGCGTGCCATCAAGGGCGACGCCGTCTTTCAACACCACGATGTCCTCGGCCGCAACATCACTGTCGATGTTGCCCAGCGCGAACGTCGGCGTCTTGTCATTGGTCAGGTTGTCTGTGTCGCTGTCGCCGCTGTCGCTCGACGCGACCAGATCGATGGTCGGTTTGCTGATCTCGGTATCAACCTCGTAACCACCGTCTTTATGGTCACCGCTCGCCTCGGTCGTCGCCGTGAACGCGTTGCCCGCTTCATCGGTGCCACTCACGCTCGCCACGATGGTGCTGTCCGCATCCGCCACAAGGTCACTGCCTTGCACATCGATGCTGTACACCAACTTGCCTTCCGCGTCTGCGAACACCTTGCCTGTGTACTCTTTGCCATTGACCGTTAAGGTCACCGTGTCGTCCACGTTCGCGTCGCCACCCACGGTACCCGTGATGGTCACCGTGCCCTGCGCTTCTTGCGCGTTCACGATGTCGTCGCCCGCGATGGCGTCAACGGTGATGGTCGCC
>NZ_JACDWZ010000114.1:0-7876 GCF_016464285.1 Vibrio sp. bablab_jr001 | reverse complement strand
TAAGGCAACAAAACACGCCGACCCAGCGCTGCCCAATCTAACCATATTGATCCCGGCGCATGTTATGGCAAGGCCTCTGCTGTCAACGCTGTGCAGTGACCCTGTTCTCAATCGCCGTTTTAGTGATGTTACGGTGCAATGTCTGCCATGAGTAAGTCTTGCACTGTTGGCGGTGGGAATGACTTCTCTGCTGATGCGTTGGCCGCCGCAACTACTCAGGCTGGACGACCAGCGTTCTCTGCAAGAGCTTCAAGTTGATTTAATTCGTGCTCGGTGATATCGCAATACAACGAGAACTCTTTATCCTTTGTCTATTTCAGAACGTACCCATCGAGAAAATGCTTGGAATTTTGCTCTTGTTTCCATTCCTTTAGGGCAAACCAAATCGTAGCCTTTGCCCGATTCAATATGTGGAAATGGAGCGACTAACCTCCCCGCTTGGATTAAAGGCAGCGCAAATTCATATCGAGCAAGAAACACACCGAGCGATAATTCCGCCGCTTCCATTGCTAGCCGATTGTCACTATAGAAGTCACACCGTTTTTTGCAGTCAATATCGATATGCATTTCATCTAACCAATATTGCCACGCACTCGTATCCCCTCTATGGATAAAATTAACGTCAGATAGAGCGCTCAATCCATTGTGAAGGCCATGCTCGGTGGCGTAATCAGCACTGCACACAGGTGTTCTTTTTCCTGAAAACAGTCGCTCACTGTAGTGGTTTGGATACCGCCCTTGGCTATAAAAAATCGCCACATCGTAAGGTTCAAATTGAAAATCAGATTGATTCTGTTTTGTTTGCAGTTTGAGGCTTAGGTTGGGGTATTGCTGACGAAGTGAAGGGAGTCTCGGGATTAGCCAAGCAGAGGCGAAATAAGGTGATGTGGCTATATGTAAGCTACCAGTCAGCTCTCCGGTTTGAATGTCAGAAAGGGTGGAAAATATGGACTCAAATGATGAGTTCAGAACGCTCAGAACTCTTTGTCCCTCCGGCGTGAGCTCTAACTTTCGGGTTTTTCTAATGAATAGATTGAATTGAAGCTGCATTTCTAGTTTCTTAATTCGCTGGCTAACTCCGCCTTGGGTCAGAAATAGCTCTTCTGCTGCCTTAGTAAAACTCAAGTGGCGCGCTGCAACGCTAAAAGTATGAAGCAGAGAAAGCTGCTGTTGTTGATTGGTTATTGAGTTCATGCATTACTCTGGTTAATTCATTATGGGGGTTTGTTCGTTTGTTCGAACTTGCGAGTCATTATAGATTAATTTGCGTAATGTTACATTGGAGGGACGTTAATGGTGACTCAATCAAGAAGCGCAACGTTGTCGATGATGGAAGGCTCAACACGGACATCGGAACTGATAGCGCTATTACAAGAATCGATAAGGTATAACTTGGATGAGATACGATGAAACTTATATTAAATGCTGATGATTTCGGGCTAACGGAGTCGGTGAACTTGGGGATTGCTGATTGTTTTCGTGCCGGAACAGTGAAATCGACCACCATAATGATGAACCAACCTGGCGTCGCTCATGCGTCACAGCTCTATCAACGTGGCCTTATTCATGAAGTTGGGCTGCATTTTACAGTGACATCTGGTAAACCCATTTCAGATCCTACATTGGTTCCAACACTGGTCGACGAGAATGGTCATTTTTTTGATAGAAAGACCCTATTTAATAAATCAGATGTCTCCTCGAATGAAGTGGCAAGAGAGTTAAAGGCGCAATATCAAGCTGCTATAGACGCAGGGTTTAATATCAATCATATCGATAGCCACCATTTTGCAGGCGCCTATCGCCCACTTAAAATAGGTTTTACACAAGCAGCCAATGAAATAGGCCTCCCCGTCAGGCGTATTGATAGCTTTATACGAGGTCAAAACTTGTTATCGGTCCCGACCCCAGATGCGTTTGATATGGGATTTCATGCCGAAGGCGCTAATATTGAATACCTCAAAGCCATGTTGCTGGCTTATCAAGACAGCATGCCTAACAGCACGATTGAATTAATGTGTCACCCTGCCAGAACGCTTAATGAAGAGCTAGAGGGCATCTCTAGCTATGCTCATGCTCGCGTTGAAGAGTGGAAGATTTTAACCAGCGATGAGTTTTCTCTCTGGCTAATAAAAAATGGCATTGAATGCGTCGGCTTTGATGCGCTTCATGCTTAATTCAGCGAAGCAACCTACCTCCTCACAAGATACTCGGTCGTTAAAATCGTTGCTTGCGGTTCAATCAACACAATAATAAAGGGTGACATTGTGGTAAATCCTACCGTACTTTCCCAAATCACTATTTATCCAGTCAAATCCATTGGCGGGCTTTCACTCTCTTCTTCGTGGACTGAAAAGCAAGGCCTTGCTTTTGATCGTCGCTTTATGTTGGCGCTGACTGGCGAGGCAGTTTCCGCCTTCGCTAAATACCCAACGATGGTGACGGCGCGTCAGTATCCAAATATGGTTCAAGTGAGTTCCAGTCTACTGCCAACTGGTATCATTTTTTCTTACCCTGGGATGGAGCCGCTAAAATTACACTATTCTGCTTTTAAAATGCAGGCTACAGATGCCAGTGTTTGGAGAGACCGCTTCTACGCCTATACAACAACCGATGAAGCGAATGATTGGTTTAGCCAAGTAATTGGGAAGCGAGTTGAGTTGCTGTTTACTGGCGAGCAATCTAACCGTGTGAGAGAAAATCTTGGCCATAATGTGAGCTTTGCCGACGGTTTTCCTATTTTGCTTATTAGCTCTGGTTCATTAGCGGAACTGAATAGACGAAGCAGCGAAGTCCACACCATGGAACAGTTTCGTACCAACCTCGTGGTGCAATCAGACGAACCTTTTATCGAAGACTCATGGAAGCGTATCAAGATAGGTGACATCGAATTTGAAATTGTAGAGCCGTGTGAGCGGTGCATTTTGACGACACTCGATCTGGGAAATGGGGAGTTTAGGGCCAGTAAAGAGCCATTGACAACCTTTTCGCGCTTTAGAGCCAACGAGCAAGGCAAAATATTTTTCGGGCAAAACCTTGTAGCGAAAAGCGAAGGTGTTATCTCCATCAATGATGCTATCGAAGTGCTTGAGTATAAGTCCAAGGAGTTTTATGAAGATCTCGACGCCAAAAAACAAGAGTTGATTTGTGTTGAAAGAGAACCTGTAGCAAGAAACTTCGAGACATTTTGGTTTAAGCCTAAAAATGGCTTGATGCCGGAATATAAAGCGGGACAACACCTCCCTATTGAGATCACGGTCAATGGCAAACTGACTAAACGAATGTATACGCTGTCATCTAGCCCCTCTCGGCCAGAACGTTTGTCGATTTCAGTGAAACGGGTCCATGGTGGTGAAGTCTCCAACTGGTTGTTCAACCACTTACAAGTTGGCCATACCATTATTGCGGATCAACCCAAAGGCACATTTCATATTACTAAAGAATCGAATGAGCCGCTGTTACTGCTTTCTGCCGGTAGCGGTGTGACGCCCATGATCGCCATACTTCGGTATTTGACTGACCAACGAGACACTCGTGATATTGCGTTTTATCATCAATGTTTGACGGAAGCGGATATTCCATTCATGGAAGAGCTCCTTATGCTAGAAAAGCAACACGCCAATGTGACTGTAACTCTGGCCCTTAGCGAACCATCACCTGATTGGCTAGGCGAAAAGGGGCACTTTAGTCGTACTCGTTTAAATCAAATTTCAGAGTTTCACAAACGACAAGTTTTTGTATGTGGTCCTAGTGGTTTCATGGAGAGTGTAAAACGCTTAATGATAGAGAGTGGGCTGCCTGAAGAACAGTACCACCAAGAGACATTTGGCGTTACAAGAGTGACGGACGGGAATCATAAAAAGGTTCAAATCAACCTTGATGGTGTCGTGTTTGAGGGAAGCAACCAACGCACTGTTCTAGAGCAAGCTGAAGCTATGGGGCTTTCCATTTCAAATAATTGCAGAGCTGGATTCTGCGGAGCCTGTAAAGTCACGGTGAAATCAGGAGAAGTGTACCAGCCCGATGCGCCTGGAATTCAAGACAGTGACAAGGCTAAAGGAATGGTCCTGGCTTGCTGCGCAGTACCTAAGACGAATGTGGATATAGTTAGCTAGTATGTAGATTTTGTAATTATTGAGGCCACTCTCAAACTTTGGTTTGGCCTAGATATACAAGACAAGCTATCACTGAATTCAACAAGGAAGCGCTCCTACTGTCTCGATCCTAGTCCTGCCGCAACGGATTAGATAATAAAGCCGCTCTCCAACAAAACTGGGGGGTCTCACCTAGTAGCCATGAGCAAAGATGGCAAATATTGCTTTTAAGATTATGGAGTTCTCTTAACTTTTAAATTTTTTATCTTTTGTGCATCCAAAATTCATCGCGATACGTCTCTTTTATGAACCATTTTGTAATCGAGGAAAATATATGAAGCATATTACGAGTTTAGCGACTTTGACGTTAGCAATGGTCAGTTCACTTTCAGTTGCATCCCCAACACTCGATCTGAGCATTCAACATCAACCTAAAGATGGAGTAATTAATATTTATGGCCCGGGAGGCCCTGATACGGCGCTTCGTCAGGCTGCTAAGGCATACAGCGATAAAACAGGCATAACCATCAACGTTATCGCCGGGCCGGAATCTAAATGGACTCACGACGCTCAGAAGAATGCCGATCTGATTTTTGGGTCTTCGGAACAATCAATGAGCGCCTTTGTAGAAACTTATCCGTTTATCAAGGACGATGATGTTCAGCCAGTTTACCTGCGCAGAGCAGTGATTGCTGTCCCTAAAGGCAACCCGAAAAACATCATGGGTATTAACGATTTACTGGAACATCCGGCGCGTATCGTCGTAACTGAAGGTTTAGGTGTGTACAACACATCGGGTACAGGTGTCTGGGAAGATATTGCCGGACGCAAAGGCTCTTTAGCGGATGTTCAAAACTTTCGTAGTAAAATTATTGCCTATGCCAAAGGCAGTGGTGCGAGTTTTAAAGCATTCCAAGAGCAGCAGGCCGATGCTTGGATTACATGGATTCATTGGCCTCTCAACCATGCAGACAAAGTTGACTATGTCGAAATCGAACCAGAAAGACGGATATATCGCGATTTGACACTGGCTAAAACTCAAGGGGCTGATTCTCAAACTCAAGGCTTTATTAACTTTGTAAATAGTGAAGAAGGTAAACCCTTTTTTACTCGTGAAGGCTGGACTCAATAGTTAAGGGAATTGAACGATGAAAAAACTCATTTTATCGACACTTATTTTTGCACCCATGGCCTATGCGATGGCATCAGTAAATACAGTCGAAACCTCAATCGGTGAAGTTTATGCGGATGATGCCGGTAGAACGCTATATACCTTTTCTAAAGACCCGGTAGGGGAGTCAGTCTGTATTGAAAGTTGTGAAAAGCTTTGGCCTCCGCTATTAGTCAGCGATAGCGTCATTCAACGATTCGCTGGAAATTCAGCGTTTAGCCAAATAACGAGGAATGATGGGAGTCAGCAATGGGCTCTGAATGGTAAACCTCTTTATCGATGGTCTAAAGATAGTCAAGAAGGGGATATTAATGGTGTTGGTATTAAAGGGGTTTGGCCTTTAGCTCGTGCCGATGATGTGGCAATTAGTCTTTATAACGACGGTAATCGTCGTTATCTGGTTGATGAGAATAATTTTACTCTTTATTCCTTCGACAAAGATAAAGGCAATCAATCGGAGTGTTACGGTGATTGTGCCGTCAAGTGGCCTCCAGCTTACGTCAGTTCAGAGTTAATCCAAAAGGGTATTGACAACTTGAAACTCTCTGGAGGTTTTGGTGTTACCAAGCGTAACGATGACACTTATCAATGGACGTTTCAGGACAAGCCACTCTATCGCTGGTCTAAAGACTCCAAGGTTGGTGATACTACTGGTGACGGTTTGAATAATGTGTGGCACCTGATCACTCAATGAGGAAATTGTGAGTACAGATAAACATCAGATAGGTTTACTGCTCTCCAAAATAGCGCTTCGAGACCGAAATGCGTTCGAAGCGCTCTACCAGTTAACCAACGCAAGGCTATTCACTCTGATCTGCAGCATAGTGAAAGATGAGCAGATAGCCGCGGATATATTGCAAGAAGGTTTCGTTAAGCTTTGGTATAGCGAACAACAATATGTTTTAGATTACCCTTGGGCCTGGCTTTGCCAAACCATGAGGAACCTAGCAATTGATGAAGTCAGAAAGCGCGGTAGGTCTTGGGATGGACATGTGGATAATGTGATGGAAGAAGCCTGCGAGCTTGCAGAAGTCCATATGAATATGGGACTCGATGATTGTCTTAAGTCTCTATGTGAGGAGAAACGCAATGCTATTGTACTGGCTTATCAGCATGGTATGAGTCATCAAGAAATTGTGCTGCATGTAAAAACACCACTTGGAACAGTTAAATCTTGGATTCGTCGTGGTTTACAGGAGTTGAAGCGATGTCTAACACAATAAATAGCCAGCGTTATCATAATGTTGAGTTGAGAGACAAACTTGCTGGTGAATATGTGCTTGGTACACAAACCCCCAGAGTAAGACGAAGGCTGGAAGCTTTAATGAAGGCCGATCCTTCTTGGTGGGAACATGTTGAACAGTGGCAACAAAACTTGTCTAGTATCACTCCGAGTTCTGATCTGAGTTCTTCTTCCAAAAATCTGAAAAGGCCACCTAAACGAGTTTGGAAGAAGATTGTAAACAGCACCTTCGGCTTTCGAAAACGCAAATCAAACTTGGGTTGGTGGCTTCCTGCTGGTATGGCTTTCTCTTTGTTTGTCGGCATGTTTATCCAATCCACTCTAATGAACACTCCAACTGGCATTAATGCCACGGAAGTGCGTCCGGCAAACTATCTCGCCATGATGTCCTCCGGTACGCAAAAAGACCACTTTGCATTGGTCGCTTATCAAGGAGATAGACCTGGACAGTCTAGTCTTCGCATGCAACGAAATGTATCTATGGACCGTATTTCAGATAACAGAGCGATGGTGTGGATGCGTGATGGGCCAACTGGCGAGCTCATACTTATAGATAGTCTTAAAAACGTCAGTGATATTCGCTATATGTCACCCAAGGAGTGGCAGACACTGAAAAGCAGTTCAGAGCTAATCGTGACAGCTAATCGAGATCCGGATAGTGAGGTGTTGTACCGTGGCAGATGTGTGGAATTGAGTGATTGGCACGCTATGTAGAGCTTTGCACTACTTCTTTGATATGTTGCCACAAGCTCAATTGAAGCGTTTAATTTCCTAATGTAGTCCATAGATGTTTCTGATGTGGCTCGAATAAGTGGGTCTGTTTATCCACCGAAAAAGAGGTTGCCTTTGGGAAAGTAGTTACCCTCGCAATGTGGCTGGTGTTAGATGACGGCTTAAATAAACAGCGATACGCTTCTCATCAACGTCCACGTTAATGGGACAAATGCGTCGTAAAATGTCTGCAAAACGATGATCGCTAAATAGGTGGTTAAATGCACCGAACAGCCGTAATCGTTCCAAATTGTCATATTAACTTCATAACATTGGCGTAGTTTCTTCACAAAACGAAGGAACGTATCGCCGTGATGAATGACGTCATGACGCGGCTCTGGCACCATCCCGCTGCGCCGCGCTGTTACACCCTGATGAGCCTGCTCTTGTTCGTGGGGCTGATGGCTTGGTTGCAAGCACCAACACTCACCATGCCCCAAACTCTCACTTTTAATCAGCTATCCTGTTCTGCGGTTAAGGCAACAAAACACGCCGACCCAGCGCTGCCCAATCTAACCATATTGATCCCGGCGCATGTTATGGCAAGGCCTCTGCTGTCAACGCTGTGCAGTGACCCTGTTCTCAATCGCCGTTTTAGTG
>NZ_JACDWZ010000013.1:0-3701 GCF_016464285.1 Vibrio sp. bablab_jr001 | reverse complement strand
GGTTACGCTCGGCCCAGTCAAACTCGGTGTCCGCAATGGAATAGACGCCGCTCATCTTGAGCGTTTGCAGCGGGCGGCACGGGTCGTTTGCCAGTGACGGCGCAATTTGTCCCGCCCAGGCACCAATCGCCGCCGCATCCGTCAGCGCTTCATTGGCAGAGTTACCGAGCGCGTTCACCGGCATAAAGCTGATCAGCGGGCAGTTGCTTTTGTTGGCAAAGGTAATGAGCTCCGCATGGGTGCCTTTTTTCGGGATATAAGCCACGCCGGGGATCTGCTGCAGCGCCTGATAACGTTTCTCCAGAAACTCGCCCAAATCGCGGATGGTGGTGTCATCATTGAGCGAGCAGATAATGTGGTGGTACTGCAAATCACCCAGAGCCGCCAGTGCTGACATGGTATCGGCCGCGTCCACGCTGATGGCGTAGACGGGCATGCTTTCATCCTGCTTGCGAAAGTAGGTCACCATGTCGACGATGTCGGAGGCGCCGAACTGCGCCTGCGCTTTGGTTTCGTCCATACACAGCACAACGGTGTTGGGCGCCACCGGTGCGCCCGCAACCGCATTGCCGATCACCAGGCACAATTGCTGGTCTTCCGCGCTGTTGGCCAGGCTGTTGTCGATTTCGACATACATGCCGGGCACATAAGCGCTGGCCGGAACTTCTGAGAAACTGATGCTCATTGGCCGTTCTCCTTATTCGTTGCCGTTTTCGTGGTGACGAGCACGACGGATTGGTCTTTAATGCGACGCAGCCAGTAAGGGTTACGCGGCTTCTCTTCGCCCGCAGCCTTTAACGGCTCGCGGGTCTCCGGGTCACGAACCAGTAACCCTTTTTGTGGTTTGACTTTGATGGTTTGCATTTAACTTTCCACGTCAGTTGTAAAGTGCCCGGCCGCCATGGCGAGCAGCTCGCGCTCGATCTCCGGTGTCCAGCCGATGAAGGTACGCCGGGGCATCTGATAGTTCTGCTTAACCCGCCGCCCGCCTTGCCAGCGTCCGGTCTTGCTGTCGAAGAAGCCATTCACTCGGGTGGTAAACGAGAGCTGGCTGCCCTGATTGTGCTCCTGACCGATGCGCCCGGCGACGCCCGCCAGGCCCACTTCAAAGTGGTGTTCATCGGCCTGCGTGCGCAGGGATTTCGACAGGCCCATCAACATGTTCTTGTTGTTGACGGTATGGCGTGACGTTGTCCCGTCCCGCAGACTCACTCTCTTGCGCCCTGTGCGGCTCTGGTACGGGTTATTCTCAATGTCCCGCTGCGCCCGGATTTGAGCGCGGAAGAACTGGCGCGCGCGGTTGGCCATGCGCCGGTTCAAATCCAGTTTTTCAGTGGCGGTCAGCACCAGACGCTCAACCACCTGAGTAAGCTGCTCCGGTGTTTTCAGCGTGAGCTCGTTCATGGCAAATCACCCAGATGGCCGACAAACAGCACCAGTTCGCTTAGGTCGTCTTCGTCGACACGGGCAGCAAAATCGCCCACGCATTCAAAACGCTCGCCGTGCTGTTGCCAGTTTCCTTGCGGGTGGGCTTGCAGTGAGAAGGCTTCCCGCAGGTCAATTTTGATTTTGATGTCGCAGCGGCCGTTATCCAGCAGCTCGGTGGCGAAGGTCGGAAACGGCAATCCTTTTTCCATCCGGTACGGGTCGTGCATATTCATCCAGGAGACTAAGTGCATCATCAGAATGTGCGGCTGCACTCTGACATCCTGCATGAACACGATGGCGGTGTACTCAAGCTCAAACCCGTCGACGCTGTCGCCCTGAGTGCAGAACAGCGCGCCGTCTTCGGCCCAGACGGTGAAGTTCTTGGCATCAATCACGTGCTCTCTGAACAGGTCCGTTAAACTTTGCAGCGCTTTCATCACACCACCTCAAAGCAGTAGGTTTCCTGCCCGTGAAGCAGCAGATCCACCGCCTGACGATATTGCACCTCGCAATGGTATTTCTTGCTGCTCAGCGCTTCCTGACGCTCGGCCGCTTCGGCGGTGGCATCGGAGCTGAGGCGGATGCCAATCAGCTCGCTGGCCGTCAGCGCAAACACCGCTTGGGTGTAGAGCGTGGTACCGGATTCTTCATCACCGAACTTGGCCTTTGAGAGAGCGGCTAGGCTCTCGTACTGCGCGATGGTATTCACCAGCTCGCGGTGCACCTTAATGCGCGAGACTTTTGCCTGTTGCAGAATGCCTGCCTCTGTCTCATTACTGAGGAAATGAAACAGAGACTGAAACTCTGAAATTTTGAGCGCGGGAAAGTTATCCGTGGCGGACAGCTCGGAGGCATACACGTCGCTTTTATTGCCGATAAATTCCATACATCACCTTTGAGGGAATGCAGGCAGCAGTGCACGAATAACAATCTGTGTAGGAGCCAGATTGATAACGTGACAGAGCCTGCATTGGAGGGTGTCAGTCTGGCGCGGTTATACCCACGCCCCGTTAATCTTGAGTTTGACGTTGCCAAACTCGAGCGCCGCCACTTTTTCAAGCTGCTCGATGACGTAGGCCATGTTCATCGACTCAAAGTTTTCCATCTGGTCTTTGGCGTCGTTTTTCTTACCGACCGTGCGGCGAACCGAGTCTTCCTGAATGTAGATAGACAGGTTGTCGTAGCTGGTCACCATGATGCCCGTTGACGGGAAGCCCGGAACCGACACCGCAGGCAGGCCGCCATAGGTGCCGATGACCTGGCGCTCCTGAATCTTGCTCTTTTCTGTCGGCGTATTGCCGTGCGCGTCGTAGAACTTGGCCTTTTCATAGGCCAGCAGATCAGAGCCGATGATGGCAACCAGGTCAGCGTCGTTTTCGCATGCCGGATGCAGCAGGTTTTTCAGGTTCAGCACCGCCAGATCGAGGTTGGCAAAGTCGCCGCCTTCACCAATCTTGATGACGCCGGAGCCTTCTACGCCTTCGGTGATTAAACGTTCGGCGTTGTGCTCACGCATTGCCTGGAACCAGCCTTTGTTGACGTCTTCGCCGTTCGGGTTGGCGGCGGCATCCGTATTCGCGGCCGCCGTTTTACCAAACCAGCCGACGGTGATTTTGTTGGCGTCGATCTGCTCGCGGGTGTGTTTGGACACAATCTGGTTGAAGCTCTTCATGTGCGCCCAGGCATCGAGTTTGGCGTAGCGGATCGCCGTGTCGAAGTTGGTCTGCACGCAGGCGTAAGGCATGGCTTTCATGCCGTGGTAGTCTTTCGGTTTGCGCTCGCCGTCTCCGGAGGTGTCGGTGCGGCTGGCAATCATGCCGCTCACGCCCAGACCAATCGCTTCACCAATCTGGTTTTTCACAGTGATGATGTTGATTCGGCTCAGGAACCAGTTGCTTTCACGAATGGCCGCGATGATGCGCTGAGTGCCGTTCGGCGAGACGTTGAACATCTCGGTGGCGTTCTCGACGCCGTTTTGCTGCGCGACCGCCTGAACGTAGGCGCTCAGTTTCTTTTTGGTATGCTCTTGCATGTGTTTACCTATACAAATGGGGTGAGAGACTAAAGCCGGCGCTTACAGGTACGGCTCGGGTTCCGCATCCTGACCCGCCAGTGTGCGCGCCTGCTCATCTGTGATGCTGCTCAGTTTGGTGGTCAGTTCGCCAAGCTGGGTGGAGAGCTTTTCGACTTTCTCTTCCAGCTCGCTTTTCTGCGGCTCGTCTTTGACTTCCGGTTCTGCGGGCTGCTCTTTGGCGCTGAGTGTTTGCACCAGT
>NZ_JACDWZ010000113.1:0-245061 GCF_016464285.1 Vibrio sp. bablab_jr001 | reverse complement strand
ACTATGTAATGTTGAATTGACTGTGCTCGATACCGAAGTATCAAATTGGTCACTCAGTTCATTGATAAATCTTTTGCGATTATCATCAACGAGTGCCCACACAGATTGATAGGTTTATATTGTTAAAGAGCTTTGCTTTTTCGAAGCTTTCTTCTCAAAGCGGACGGCCATTTTAGCGAGTTAACTTAGCGAGTCAACAACTTTTTTATTTAATTTTCTTTAGGTTAAGAAATCAAATTTGCCGTCTTATTTGCCCTGCTTTCTTATTCAGAATTGCCTGACAACGGATGCGCATTATAGGGAGGAAAAAACACTTGGCAATAGCAAATCAGCCAAAAAATTCGCATTTCTGACTGACCGCCTAAATTAACGCCAAGTTGAGTTTTAAGTGAGCAAAACGCCTCTGTCAGACGCCTAACTGAGCGACTTTCTGGTTGAGATGATGGATAGACTCTCTGACCTTAACGACTAATTCTTCGTAGTCTTCTTCATTGTTATGTTTATACACCAACTTGCCATTGACAAAGCTCGCCTGAATTTTGGCAGGCTCACCACAAGCAATTGGAGCGATAATTTCCGAATGACATCCCGCCATACGCGGCTGCTGAATGTCGTACAACACCAAATCGGCTGCTGCGCCAATTTCGATGCGTCCCAGATTGTGTAGACCGAGTATCGACGCACCACCAGCAGTTGCCCAATCGAGAACACCGTCTATTGTGGTAGCCGAAGCGCCATGCTGGCTTCGATGAAGTAACCAGGCAAGGTTCAACTCCTGCAACATTGAGCCCGATTCCGCAGACGCTGAGCCATCAACACCCAATGAAATCGGCATTCCCGCTTTGGCCATATTAATAACCGGAGCAATTCCGCTCCCCAAGCGGCAATTGGATGTCGGGCAATGTGCAACACCCGTTTTGGTTTCCGCGAGCAAGGCAATATCGGCAGGGCCAGCTTTAACCAAATGTGCAAACCACACATCCTCACCCAGCCAATCGCAGCTTTGCGCATATTCCACTGCTGTTTGGCCGTATTTAGTCAGCGCCTGCTGTTGGTCAAACTCTACCTCCAGCAAGTGAGAGTGTAAGCGTAACTGATGACTGCGCGCGTACTCAGCAAGAATCTTTAAATCCGACGGTGCCGCAGAATGCACAATCGTAGTTGGAGCGACCACTAAACGACGCATTGGGTTATCGCCGCTTTGATGATAGCGCTGACGACTTTCTTCCAAACGTTTAATCATCAGATCCAGTGGTTCTGGCTCGACGCCGGCTTTAAGCAATCCTTTATGGGTTCCCTTCACGGTCGCGCCACCACGACACAACACTAGCCTAATGCCCATCTCTTCTGCCGCCTGCCACACGGCTGCTTCGACTTCCTGCGAACTCTTCGCGTGATAGAGATAATGATGGTCTGCGCAAGTGGTCGCACCGGAGCGCAGCAGCTCATAGAAACCCAGTTTTGCGGCGTGGTACATCACGTCCGGTGTGATTTGCGGCCAGTATCGATACGGGACATGAGCCAGCCAGTCCCCCAAGCCATCATTTATTCCCGCCGGAATGCCTTTCAATAGTGACTGCGCGATGTGGTGGTGCGTGTTGACAAAGCCGGGGTAAATGACACACCGACTGGCGTCCACTAACTGCTCTCCCTCCGCAGGCTGCAAATCACAGCCCAATTCAGTAATCACTCCGTCACCGATACGGATGTCCTGGCAATCGGACTGGAAAGAATAAATAGCGCGTGCGTGCTTGATGAGATAGTTCATAGTGACTTCCTTTATATAGAGGCTGAATCCGATGTTCAGCATGTCTATGAGCAATGTCCCGGAGCTCTCCCCTGACCGCTTCTACTCATCATTGATTTCACACTGTATACAATGCAATTCACAGACCATCACTGAAACACTTGCTCTTTCGTTGTTGCAAACAGAGCAGGCACCGTATTAGTGCAAAATTTGCTCATCGAATGTGCAATGCGTCATTTAATCAGTTTTTACCATAAAAAAATTGTATACAACAAGCACAGCCACATGCTCTTCCCAGCACCCATGCCATAAGGTTTTGTTAATAACTCGTTAATCAATTTAAATCTCCGCTCCTAGCTGTGGCACACACTTTGCTCAAACAGTAATGACAATTCGTGAGTAGAAGCGGTTAGGTGCCGGGCGGCATCGGGACATTGCTCATAGTTAATAGAAGGCGGTGTAAAACAACCTTCAAGAAGTGCAAAGGAAGACACGGAGTAACTATTAAGACAGCCATTTCAAAAATCAAAACCCTCACCCTTTCTCTGTCGCTGGCGTGCGCGTCAGCAAGTAGTTGGGCTACAGACAAAGTGACCTTTCAGCTGGACTGGTTACCCGGAGGGGACAAGGCTCCCGTTTATGTGGGTGTTCAACAAGGATTTTTCGCTGCAGAAGATCTCGATGTCACTATTTTAGGGGGTAAAGGTTCTACGGATGCCATCACTAAGGTGGCGACAGGCACCGCAGATATCGGCTCATCTGATATCGTGGCGCTGCTGGTTGCCAAAGCCAATGACAACGTACCGGTCAAAGCCATCTATTCTCTGTTCAGCAAAGCGCCATATGCGTTTTATGTTCTGAATGATTCCTCAATCAACAGCATTAAGGACGTCGCGGGCAAAACCATCGTGACATCACCCTTTACCTCCGCCAACGTATTTTTGCCATTGATGCTGAAAAAGAATGGCGTCGATGAACAGAGCGTCAAAGTGCTCAAAGCCGATCCCGGAGCTCTTAACCCCATGCTGCTCACCGGGCAATCCGATGTCATGATCTCCTGGATGACCGATGCGGTGAAAAACCAACAACAAGCACAACAGGCAGGTAAGCAACTGACCATCCTGCCTTGGTATGATGCAGGGCTGGAATTTTACTCCTCTTCGATTATTGCCAGTGATCGCTTCCTCAACGATAAGCCAGAGGTCGCCCGTCGCTTTCTGTCCGCCTACGCCAAAGCGGTCGCTTATACTTGGGCCCACCCTGAACAAAGCGCAGCAGACGTTCATAAAATGGTACCGGAGGTCGATGCCGAGCAAGCCAGTGACACCATTAAATCGATTCGCGGCCTGGTGGTGAACGAAGTCAGCGAACGCGACGGCGTGGGCGTATTTACGCCAGCGCGGCTGGCGGAAACCTGGAAATGGACCGCAGAAGCGCAAAACATCGCACTGGACAAGCTCGATCCTGAAACCGCGATCTCACGCGATTTTTATTGAGGAGAGTACGATGCAGCCATTCGTTTCTTTCCGCGATATAGGCCATACCTATCAAACGGAACAAAGCCAGGTGACCGTACTGAATAAGGTCAACTTTGAGATCAGCAAACACGAATTTGTCGCGATTGTCGGACCGTCTGGCTGCGGCAAATCAACACTACTGCGCCAGCTGTCCGGATTGATACAGCCAACCGAAGGTCAAATCCAGGTCTTTGGGCATAAGGTCTCCGGCCCACGTGAAGACATCGGCATCGTCTTTCAGAAACCGACGCTGCTGCCGTGGAAAAATGTGCGGGATAACGTCCTTTTTCCTCTGCAGCATAAATTTGGCCACGTCAGCCCGAAAGATCGCCAATTGGCCACTGAGCTTCTGGAAAAAGTCGGCCTGAGTGATTTTGCCACCAGTCTGCCAAATCAACTCTCCGGCGGGATGCAGCAACGGGTTGGGATTGCGCGGGCGCTGTTGCTCAACCCAGACATTCTGATCATGGACGAACCGTTCTCGGCCCTTGATGCGTTAACCCGTGAAGAGATGGGCTTTGAACTGCAACGCCTGTGGATGGAAAAACCCAAAACCGTTCTGTTCATCACCCACTCTATTTCGGAAGCGGTATTGCTGGCGGATAAAGTGCTGGTGATGGGGCCTCGCCCAAGCACGGTTCTGGAAGAAATCGTGATTGACCTGCCACGTCCGCGCACCATCAATACCCTGAAGGAGGCGGATTTCGGGCGCTATACCACACGGATTCGTGAGTATTTTTATCGGCCACCGCATGACACCTCTTCCACCGAAAACGCTGAGAAAGTCACACCGCTGCGTCGCACTGTTGCCTGAGCCCACCAGTACTAAGGATTCACACTATGAAAGGATTACTCGCTAAGCGGTCGCAGAACTGGCTGCCGCTATTAGCCATTCTGACGCTGATCCCCATTTGGGAAGGCGTGTGCCGTCTGTTTGCAGTGCCGACTTTTATTCTACCAGCCCCATCCGACATCGCGCTGGCATTTACCCAAGTGTCCGCCGAACGCTGGCTAGACAATCTTTGGGCCACGCTGAGGATTGCTCTGTTTGGTTTTGCTCTATCATTCGCACTCAGTATTCCGCTGGCAATCATGATGGTCAATTCTAAGTTTTTGACCCGTGCCATCTTCCCGCTGCTGGTTGTGATTCAATCCACGCCCGTGGTGGCGATAGCGCCGCTGCTGATCGTGATATTAGGCACTGGCGATGCCCCGCGTCTGGCCATCACCTGTCTGATCACTTTTTTTCCTCTGGTCGTTTCTGCTACCACAGGCATGCTGGCCACGCCGCCGGAACTGATTGAGTTATCGCGCTCACTCAACGTCAGCAACCATAAAACCATCTGGCAAATTCGCCTGCCTTACGCCATTCCGCACATTTTCAGCGGAGTCAAAGTTGCGATTACGCTGGCCGTCATCGGCTCGGTCATTGCAGAATTTGTCGCCGCAGAAAAAGGGCTCGGGTATCTGGTGCAGTTTTCAACCTCGTATTTCAAAATCCCCCAAGCTTTTGCGGCGCTGGTATTTCTTTCCGTCGTCAGCATGGTGCTGTTCAAATCGGTCAGTTGGATTCAAAAAGGCTACTTTGCCTGGAGCCTGAGTGATGAAGAAAAACAACGTTAGGAAGATAACATGCTAAATCCAACCATCGATTACCGTTTTCTTCGCCACAGTTTTGCGCTGGCCGAAGACGCCAAATCGCGCGGCATTCACCCTTTTGCGGCCGTACTGGTCGATGCCAACGGCGAGATATTACTGGAGCAAATCAACGGCTATCTGCCTGATTTGGATATGACAGGGCATGCCGAACGGCTGATCATGACGCAAGCGAGCAAGTTATATCGGCCCGATTTTCTCAACCAATGCACGCTGTACGTATCCGCCGAACCCTGCGCCATGTGCGCCGGTGCGATTTACTGGGCTGGCGTCGGACGTGTTGTGTATGGCTTGAGCGAGACACGTTTGAAAACACTGACCGGCAATCATCCGGAAAACCCGACTTTAGCGCTGCCGTGCCGAATCGTATTTGAATCCGGACAGCGCACAACAGAAGTGCACGGACCACTCTTGGAAGAAGAAGCCGTACAAATCCAGCACGGCGCCTGGTAGTCCATATCGTTCATCTTAACCCCGGAGTAGAAGCGGTCTGCAATCATCGACGATTGCTGGACATTGCTCCAATCACAAGCACATTGCTTAATTGGAGAAATCACAATGACTCAACAAGCGTATCAACTCGACGAACTGAACTTTGAAACCACTATTGGCGGCCTTGGCGCTGAGGCGGAACTCAGCGCCATTCCATTGATTGACCTGTCTGACTTTCCCCTACGCCGAACAGAGATAACCGAGCAGTTATGGCAAGCCGCCACGGAAGTCGGCTTCTTTCAACTGGTCAATCATGGCATTGCTCTCAGCGAGATTGAACAAGCGTTTACCCTCAGTGAGCAGTTCTTTGCTTTGCCTGTCGAACAAAAACAGCGCTTTCCGCTCAAAGCGGGACTCAATGCTGGCTGGGAATTTCGTCAGCAAGTTCGCCCATCTACGGGTTTGGCAGATCAAAAGGAGTCTTATCAAATCACCCTTCCGCACATGAAGGCGTTGTGGCCAGAGCAAGAATTGGTGGCCGATTTTCAGTCACATCTACTGAGTATGGAATATCAGGCATGGCAGCTAGGGATGAAGATTCTCTCTTGCTTTGCCGACAAGTTAGGCTTTGAGCGCGATTTCTTTACCCGAGCCCACCAGCGTGATTCGGAGCATTATCTGAGTACGTTGCGTATGCTGCATTACCTGCCGATGAGCGACATTCCCGCCATTGGCGATTATTGGCGCGCGGGAGCGCACACCGACTTCGACTGTTTAACCATGGTGTTTCAGCAGGAGAATCAAGGCGGGCTGCAAGTGGCGGCAGGCAAAGATGCCAAGCAGAATTTGTTGTGGAGTAATGTGATTCCTCAGGCAGGAATCATTACCTGCAATATCGGCGACATGTTGATGCGTTGGAGCGATGACTTATTGAAGTCGACCCTGCATCGGGTGCGTATGCCGACCGCAGAAGAAAATCAGGGCTCACGCTACAGCATGGCGTTTTTCTGTCAGGCTAATCGCGATCAGATTATTCAGGGGCCGCAGCAGGTTTATCCGCCGATCACCGCTCAGGATTATCTGAAAATGCGCCTCAACGCCAACTTTGCATGAGAGCCAATCGCTCATAAAATAAAAGCCACGCGATGCGTGGCTTTTATTTCGACTACGGATTATTGCGCTGCGGTAATGTCGCCATCTTTCACGTCCAGTTTGATTGGCGTTCCCGGCAGAAATTGTCCAGCCAGAATCGATTTCGCCAGCGGGTTCTCCACATTCTGTTGAATCGCCCGTTTCAATGGACGCGCACCGTATACCGGATCGAATCCGACCTGAGCGATCAGCTCCAGCGCCTGGTCGCTGACTTGTAGCTCAAAGTCTTTTTCCAGCAGACGTTTACGCAGACGTTCCAACTGAATCGAGGCAATGGACTTGATGTGCTCACGACCCAGAGGATGGAATACCACGGTCTCATCCACACGGTTGAGGAACTCGGGACGGAAATGTTTACTCACCACTTCCATCACCTGTTCTTTGATGCCCTGGTAATCCAGTGACGCAAAGTTTTCCTGAATACGTGACGAGCCCAAGTTCGATGTCATGATCACCACCGTATTGCGGAAATCAACGGTGCGTCCCTGACCATCGGTCAGTCGGCCATCATCCAGCACCTGCAACAGAATGTTGAACACGTCCGGATGTGCTTTCTCCACCTCATCCAGTAAAATCACGGAGTACGGTTTACGGCGTACCGCTTCGGTCAGATAACCGCCCTCTTCATAACCGACATAACCTGGAGGCGCACCCACCAGACGAGCCACCGAGTGTTTCTCCATGAACTCCGACATATCGATCCGCACCATGGCATCTTCGCTGTCGAACATGAAGTTGGCGAGGGTTTTACACAGTTCCGTTTTACCCACACCGGTTGGGCCTAAGAACAGGAACGAACCAATTGGACGGTTTGGATCCGACAGGCCCGCACGGCTACGACGAATCGCATTCGCGACCACTTCGACTGCTTCAACCTGACCAATCACACGTTGGTGTAACACGTCTTCCATGCGCAGCAGTTTTTCTTTTTCTGCTTCGAGCATTTTGGCCACTGGAATACCGGTCTGTTTAGAAAGCACTTCGGCAATCTCAGCATCGGTGACTTTGTTACGCAGTAGCGTCATCTCTTGCATTTCTGCTTGCGCGGCCAAGTCGAGTTGTTTTTCCAGCTCGGGAATGCGGCCGTATTGCAACTCAGACATGCGGCTTAAATCGCCGGCACGACGCGCCACTTCGAGATCCAAACGCGCTTGTTCCAGTTCCGATTTGATGTGCTGAGTGCCTGACAACGCGGCTTTTTCCGCGTTCCACACTTCTTCCAGCTCGGCGTAATCCCGCTCCTTTTCCTGCAACTCTTCGTTGAGAATGTTGAGACGTTTTTCACTCGCTTCGTCATGTTCATTGCTCAGCGCTTGCTGCTCAATTTTCAGTTGAATGATCTTACGTTCCAGCTTATCGAGCGCTTCCGGTTTTGAGTCCATCTGCATACGAATGCTGGATGCCGCTTCATCGATCAGGTCGATAGCTTTATCCGGTAACTGACGATCCGAAACATAACGATGCGACAAGCTGGCAGCCGCAACGATCGCCGGGTCGGTAATCTCTACGTGGTGGTGCAGCTCATAACGCTCTTTCAGGCCACGCAAAATCGCCACGGTATCTTCCACACTGGGTTCGTCCACCAGCACTTTTTGGAAACGACGCTCAAGCGCTGGATCTTTTTCGATGTACTGACGATATTCATCCAATGTGGTCGCGCCGACGCAGTGCAGTTCACCACGCGCCAAAGCGGGTTTGAGCATGTTACCGGCATCCATCGAACCTTCACCTTTACCCGCGCCCACCATGGTGTGCAGTTCATCGATGAACAGAATGATATTGCCTTCTTCTTTCGCCAGTTCGTTCAACACCGATTTCAGGCGTTCTTCAAACTCACCGCGATATTTGGCGCCGGCGACCAGTGCACCCATGTCCAGAGACAGGACTCGACGACCACGCAGACCTTCGGGCACTTCGTTGTTGATGATGCGCTGAGCCAAACCTTCAACGATGGCGGTTTTACCCACGCCAGGCTCACCAATGATCACCGGGTTATTTTTGGTGCGGCGCTGCAGAACCTGAATCGTGCGGCGAATTTCATCATCGCGACCAATCACCGGATCCAGTTTGCCCTGTTCAGCTCGCTCGGTCAGATCGATGGTGAATTTCTCCAGCGCCTGACGCAGCTCTTCTGCATTCGGATCATTAACCTTCTGGCCACCACGGATCTTTTCGATCGCTGCAGTGACTTTTTTCTCAGTCAGACCGAAATCTTTCAGTAGTTGGCCCAGAGGACCTTTGTCTTCCAGTGCCGCCAACAGGTAAATTTCAGACGAGATATAGGCGTCCTGACGCTTTTGCGCCACTTTGTCACATAGGTTAAACAGTGTGCCCAAACCACTGGACAGTTGAACATCGCCGCCAATACCACTGACTTTCGGTAGACGATCCAGAATTTCGCCCAGTTTGGAACGCAGCTGCATTGCATCCACATCCAACATAGTCAGCAGTGGACGAATCGGACTCCCGGTCTGATCGAGCAACGCCACCATCAGGTGCACAGGTTCGATGTACTGATGATCACGCCCGAGCGCAAGTGACTGAGCGTCAGAAATCGCTATTTGGAATTTACTGGTAAATCTGTCAAGACGCATAACAACCTTCCTAACCTCGTCTGAGATAAACTAACAACGTTAAGAAAGATGGTTACGCAGAGGGAAATTTTCAAGTGAAGACCATTAACTTTATCTGGTTTAATTTTCATCAATCCAGATAAAACTGGCCTGACGGCCGGTCACGCCATCGCGGCGATAAGAATAGAAAAGGTTGGCGTCCTGATAGGTACAGAGTCCGTTATCAAACACACGCTCAATACCTAGTTTGGCTAAACGCAGGCGAGTCAGGTGATTCATGTCTGCCCACCATTTTCCTGCTTGTTTACCCGGCTTAAACGCCAGATGCGCGTTGTCATCGTGAGCACTGAACGCTGCCAGCACATCATCACCGACTTCAAACGCTTGTGGGCCAATCGCGGGGCCCAGCCACACTAACACATCTTCGTTTGCAAACTGGCTCAGCGCATTTTCGACAATGCCCCCCGACAATCCACGCCAACCGGCATGCACCGCAGCAACCTTTGTCCCTTGCGTGTTGGAGATCAACACAGGCAGGCAATCGGCGGTCATCGCAGAGCACACCACATTGGGAGCTGTCGTCCAAACCCCATCCGCATCGAGTACTTGGGATGTCGGCGCGCCCACTTCAAGTACGACCGTCGAATGAGTCTGGTTGAGCCAAATCGGCGCACTTGGCATGCCTGCGTCATGTTTTAGCTGGTCGCGATTACGCTCAACGAACTTCGGATCATCCCCAACGTGCATGCCCAAATTCAAACCCGCATATGGCGGCTGAGAAAAGCCACCCACTCGGGTTGAAGAGAGCGCCTTCACCGAAGTCGGTGCTGGCCAGTTGGGGAGAATCCAGCTCATTAATCAGTACTCTTCCGAATGGTTCAGTTTGGCGTCTTCGCGCAGTGCTTCTGTCATGACGACCATGTCATCCGGCACTGGCGCGTGGAATTCCAACTCTTCACCAGTGATCGGATGAGCAAAACGCAGCATAACCGCATGCAGAGCCTGACGATCGAAACCGCGAATCATGTCAGTCAACTCTTGCGTTGCACCTTTAGGAATGCGTGCGCGGCCACCGTAAGCGGTATCGCCAAGCAGTGGGTGTTGCAGGTATGCCATGTGGACACGAATCTGGTGTGTACGACCCGTTTCCAGACGCAGACGCAGACGCGTATGCTCACGGAAATGTTCGGCCACACGATAGTGCGTTACGGCAGGTTTACCCAGCGGGCTCACCGCCATCAGGGTACGTTTGGTTGAATGACGGCCAATTGGCTTATCGATCATGCCGCCCGCAGTCATTTTACCGATCGCAATCGCTTCGTACTCACGAGTAATGTTACGTTTTTGCAGTTCACGTACTAAGCGCGTTTGAGCCGGAACTGTCTTCGCCACCACCATCAGACCGGTAGTGTCTTTATCCAGACGATGCACGATACCCGCACGTGGTACTTCTGCAATCGGCGGGTAGTGGAACAGCAAAGCGTTCAGCACTGTACCATCCGGCGTGCCTGCACCCGGGTGAACCACCAAGTCTCGCGGTTTGTTGATGACGATGATGTCGTCATCTTCGTAGACGATATTCAGCGGAATATCCTGAGCTTCCCAGCGTTGTTCATCTTCCAGTTCAGCCTGAACTGTTATCGCTTCACCACCCATCACTTTGGTGCGTGGTTTGGTCACGACGGTGCCGTTGACCATGACTTTGCCTTCCAACAACCATTCTTTCAGGCGTGAACGGGAAAAATCGGTAAATAATTCAGCCACAGCTTGGTCTAAACGCTGACCAAGCTGGCTCTCTTTTACTGTATGAGTTAATTCAATCTGCTGAGCCATATCGAACTTTTTTAAAAACCGTGAGACTAATAGCCACTAGTGTGGAAAAATATGGCGTCATTGTATCTGTTACTGCCAAGAAAGTAACGAAACGTTTTGCGGAGCACCAAAGCTCCAAGTGTATAAGCTTTAATTGCAAGGAACTCACTCCTGACATGAAATACCAAACTTTATCAGGCTTACTCGCGTTATCTCTATTGGCTGGCTGTTCGAGCAACAAAGAGATTGTCCCGGATGTCCCGCCGGCACAGTTGTACACCGAAGCTCAGACCTCGCTGCAAGGTGGTAACTGGATGACAGCAATCGAGAAGCTTGAAGCTCTGGATTCCCGTTACCCGTTTGGTGCGTATTCCGAGCAAGTGCAGTTAGATTTAATTTACGCCTACTACAAAAACGACGATCTGGCGTTGGGTCTGGCTACCATTGAACGTTTCACCCGCCTGAACCCGACCCATGAAAAAATGGACTGGGTTCTCTACATGCGCGGTCTGACTCACATGGCGCAGGATCGTAACTTCATGCACGATCTGTTTAACGTCGATCGTGCCGATCGCGATCCAGAGCCAGTCAAAGCGGCTTTTGCCGATTTTAAAAAGCTGCTGCAACGCTACCCGAACAGTCCATATGCGGAAGACGCACAGCGTCGCATGTTCGCGTTGAAAAACCGCCTGGCCGAGTATGATCTCGCGACGGCGGACTTCTATCTGCGTCGCGAAGCGTGGATTGCCGCTATCAACCGCACTCAGGAACTGCAAAAAACCTATCCTGATACCGAAGCAGCGCGCAAATCACTCGACATTCAGTTGCAAGCTTACAAAGAGTTAGGGCTGGAAGAATCGGTGAAACGCACCCAGCAATTGATGGAACTGAACCCAGAGTAACCCCGTCAAATTAACCATCAACAAGGCCACGCTAATGCGTGGCTTTTTTATTGCCCTTCATTGCCGATTTTTCCGTTTGTTCATAAACTTAATGCCAGCAAAATATGCAAAGGAGCCGCATTTTGCGAGTATGTAAACTGGGACTGTTAAGCCTACTCTATTGCTTAAGTTTACCGGTCAGTGGCCTGGAGTTGTCGCCGCTGACGAATCAACCTTATGTCGGTGATTGGCCTGTATTGAAAGAGAAAGGCACCATTCGGGTCGTGGTGTCGGCAGATTTAGGTTTTTACTACGTGGAAGGCGGCAGACCAAAAGGGATTGGCGCAGAACTGCTGTACCATTTTGAGCAGAGCCTGAAAAAGCAATCGCCCTATGTTCATGTGCAGGTCATTCCCGTATTGAGAGATGAACTGCTCCCCAGTGTCGAAGCAGGCTTTGCAGACCTCGCCGTCGCTAATCTGACCGTTACCCCGAGCCGCTTAGAACACGTTGACTTCAGCACTCCGTTGACCAAAGAGATTGAAGAATTCGTGGTCACCGACAAGACCTATCCTGAACTCATCAACATCGCGCAGTTAAGCGGCAAAGAGATCTGGCTGCGTGAAAGCTCCAGTTATCTGGAGAGCATCAACAAGGTGAATGCTGCTCTCAGCGAACGCAATCTGGCACCAGTTCGCCTTCATTTTATTGAAGAGGCACTGCAGGATTACGAATTGCTGGAAATGGTCAACGCCGGACATATTTCTGCTACCGTACTCGACAGCCATAAAGCAGAAATGTGGCAGCACGTGATGGAAAACATTCAGATACACAGTGAAATACCACTCCGGGAACATGGTCAGATTGCTTGGGCGATGCGCAAGAATAGTCCAAAATTGCAATCGATGGTCAATCAGTACTTAAAGACGGTCAAATCGGGCACCCTGCTTGGCAACGTGATTTACAGTAAGTACATCGACGATACTCGCTGGCTGACTAAAGCGCTTAACCCGCAGAAACTGGCCAAGCTTGGCCAACTGCGGAAAATGTTCACCCACTATTCCGAGATGTACGAATTTGAATATCTGATGATGGCCGCTCAGGGTTTTCAGGAGTCCGGCTTTGATCAGCGTAAAGTCTCGCACAAAGGCGCGGTAGGCATCATGCAGGTCCTACCCAGCACCGCCAAAGATCCCAACGTCAACATTGCCCATATAGAGAAAGCAGAAAACAACATTCATGCGGGCATCAAGTACATGCGCTTTATTAAAGACCGCTACTTCTCTGAACCAGAGATAAGCCCCGATGATCAAGTGTATTTCGCGCTCGCAGCCTACAACGCAGGCCCGGCCAACATCAATCGAATGCGCAGATTGGCAAAAAAACACGGTTTTAATCCCAATGTGTGGTTCAAAAATGTCGAAGTGATCACCCGCCGTAATATCGGTAAAGAGACGGTGCGCTATGTTTCGAACATCAGTCGTTACTACGTCGTGTACAAACAGTTGGATGCGTTACGACGAGTGAAACAAGAAAACACTGCGGCAAATTCAGAGTTATCGCTGAACACAGAATCGGTTCAACAGTAAAAGCCGATCAACTGCACAAAATAACTTGCTCAGGATTCATACAGGGGAATTTAACGGGCCGAGACAAGGCCCTAAAAATGGGGAGATTTTCAGTCGATTACCTTTCCAATTTAGCCACATAAGGCAGAATCTCAAGCTTTTTTTATCGTTTCTCTCATCACTCTTTGCGTAAGATCACGTTTGGTTTCAAAGGCAAAAACACACGTCACAAAGGTGACTTAGATCACGTTCTTTTAGCATGGGATAGGTAATCTGGAGTTAACCCACAAGGGATGCAACAGAGGAAAAAGCACTATGCAAATGAATATTACTGGTAAAAACATCGAAATCACCTCTGCAATCCGCAATCACATTGAGAGTAAGTTTAAGAAACTAGAAAAATGGCAAGTGGACATCATCGGATGTCAGGCAAGTTTCAGTGAGGAACCCAACAAGCAGAAAAAATTTGAAGCGACCGTCAGCATTCCAAAAGGACAACTCATCGCTTCCGCTGTACACGATGATCTGTATGCCGCCATTAATGAGGTAGAACAAAAACTCGAACGCCAATTGAATAAACTTCGTCACAAACCAGAAGCACGTCGAACCGACAAACCAGAGCTGGAAGAAGAAGTGGAAGAATAAAGGAAACGGTTCACAGATAGCGCCTTCGGGCGCTATTTTTTTGCTTGACGCTCCCACCCCGCTTGCTTATTGTGTGGACTTCTCAATAACATTTTCTACGGAAAACAATGACGCTTAACTCCCTGTTCTTTTTTGACTTCTTTTTTCTCCAATAACCTTGGGGGCGTGCTCGTTTACGAAAGAAAAGTCAAAAACGAACAGAAAGCCTCCCACTGGGAGGTTTTTTTATAAGGATAATTTGCATGACAGACAAACAGTACTCGCTCGAAGAGATTCGATTGCGCTTAAATGAACTTGATGACCAACTGCTGAGCCTGTTCTCAGAGCGCCGTAAACTCAGCATTGAAGTAGCAAAGAGCAAAGTCGAAACATCCAAACCTGTGCGCGACGCCGCACGTGAGCAGCAACTGCTTGTCAAACTGATCCACGCGGGTAAAGACAAATACCAGCTTGATGCTCAGTACATCACCAAACTATTCCACACCATCATTGAAGATTCGGTTCTCCTGCAGCAGGCTTACTTACAGAATCTGGCTAACCCACAAAGTCGCAAACCATTGGCGCGTGTGGCGTTTCTTGGCTCTAAAGGCTCCTACTCACATCTGGCCACTCGTGAATACTTCAGCCGCAAAAATACCGAGCTGATTGAACTCAACTGTGAGCAGTTCAAAGAAGTCACCCGAACCGTAGAGTCCGGCCATGCCGACTACGGCGTACTGCCGATTGAAAATACCAGTTCCGGTTCAATCAACGAAGTGTACGACCTTCTGCAACACACCACGCTGTATATTGTCGGTGAAATCACTCAGCCGATTGAGCACTGCCTGGTTGCGACGAAAGACATTCGCCTGGAAGACCTCAAAGTGCTGTATTCACACCCACAGCCACATCAGCAATGCAGCGAATTCCTAAGCCGCCTGAAAGGCGTCAAGCTGGAAACTTGCGCGAGTACGGCCGATGCAATGAAGAAGGTACAGGAACTGAATCGCACAGATGTTGCTGCGATTGGCAATGCATCAAGCGGTAAACTTTACGGCCTGCAAGCCATTCAGGGCAACATCGCCAATCAGACCGAAAACCATACCCGCTTTATTGTGGTCGCGCGCAAACCGGTTGAAGTCTCACCGCAAATCCCGGCTAAAACCACGCTGATCATGTCCACCTCGCAAGAAGCGGGCTCATTGGTCTCCACGCTGCTGGTGCTGCAACGATACGGCATCAACATGACTAAGCTGGAATCACGCCCAATCATGGGGAACCCATGGGAAGAGATGTTTTACGTCGATCTGGAGGCACATCTGGATTCCGAAGAGATGCAGCAGGCTCTGGTTGAACTCACGCGCCTGACTCGTCACCTCAAAGTGCTGGGCTGTTATCCAAGCGAAAATGTGAAGCCGACTCAGGTTAAGCTTGCTGAACGATAACTGAATCATACATTTCGCTGCAAACGCTGGTAGTTGCATATCCAATCCCTATAATGACCACTGCAAATTTAACGAGTGGTCATAAGTGCACTGCCGGCGGATACGTTCGTCGCATTTGAGTGTCGCAGAACAAGGATATCGTTCCGGTAGTGGCCGGACGAACTCAAACGGATGACAAAAACTATTCTCTCGGCACTGTTAGGGCTCAGTATCCTGTCGGTGCCCGTCAAGAGTTCCGAACTCAATGTTTACTTGTGGGAAGATACCCTTTCACCACGGGTCATTGACGCCTGGAACCAAGCCAATCCTGATAGCGCGATTCATCTGTATCACTTCGATAACGACGATGAACGCAGCCTGTTGATGCTGAAAAGTATTCAACTGCCGTTTGATATTGTGGTGCTGGATAATGTCTCCGCACATATCTTCTCTCGCCAGGATGTGTTTGAAGATCTCTCGACTTTGCCCCATCGCAACAATAATGCCGAGAAATGGAACCAGGCGTGCGGCTCTCATGCCGTCCCCTATTTTTGGGGCTATGTAGGCATTGCTTATCGCAAAAGCAAATTGCCGGCACCGCCGACTCAATGGTCGCAACTGGTCAATATCAGTGATGATATGAAAGGCCATGTCGGGCTGATTTCTGACAGCGTCGAAACTTTGCTACCAGCTCTCTACGCCCTCGGATACTCGCCGATCACCGAATCAGTGGAGGCATTGAAAGCGGCTTATCAGGCACTTGAGCAATCTAATCCAAATATCTTGACCTACGAATATGCATTAAGTTACGTTCGAAGCCATGCCAAAACTGATAACTTATATATGGCATTGGCGTACAGTGGCGATCAATATTCGTTAAACCGCTTCTATGAAAACGATGACTGGGGCTTTAGCCTGCCGGAAGGGCGACCTTACCTGTGGGTGGACTGCATGGCAGTCAACAGTCATTCCGTGAACAAACAGGAGGCCAAAGCGTTTCTTGATTTCCTGATGCTGCCTGAAATCGCAGCCATGAACGCCGAAGATATACAAGCCGCTACGCCCAACCTGAGTGCCATCTCATTGATGACGGAAGAGTATCGCAACGACTCAAGCCTGTTTCCCTCCCCCTACTTGATTGACCGGGGCATCATTGACAGCGAGATTTCACCGGACAACCTAAACGTCAGAGCTAAAATAATTAACAGTGTGATCAACCAACATGAAGCTCAACCATAGAATTCTTCTGCTGATTGCTCCGGTGATTCTGCTCAGTGCAGCAGCGTCCAGCTATATTATTTACAGCAGTCAGAAAGACGCACTGCTTAAAAAGACCGATAGCTACCTGCAGTTAAATATGGAGAAACTGGCCAGCCATTTCAGACAAACCAGCGCTCTGGTCAATAGCTATTCGTTCACCCTCGCCAAAAGCGACATCATTCGCCACTATTTCTATTACGAACACAATCCCTATCGCGAACTGGAACTGGTGGATAACCTGCACGAAACCATCAGAATTCTGCAACCGAACGATTCCCAGTACGTCGCGCTCTCCATTCTCGATGGTAACCGCAAGATCCTGTATTACGCGGAAAACAGCTACGACCCGTTTGCACAAATGGATCCGTTGGTGAAACAGTTCGTCGACCAGCGCTTTAATCAGACCGGTAAAACGTCCGACATCAGCTACACCGAAAACTCCGCAGGTGAAGGCATTTTGGTTCGCTACGACGCCCTCGATACCAAAACCCTGCAAACGCCGCTGAGTTATAACCGCAATGAAGTGTTCTTTATTGTGGTGTATGTCGTATTGGATAAGTTCAACGCCCTGCGTCAGCAGATTGAGTTCGACAACCGAAGCCAGATTTTCTTTCAGGACCATCCTCCGGAAAATCCGCAAAAACTGACTCAAAGTGTTGAACTGCAACCCGGTATGTATGCGATTCTCGACCCGGCGCCAATGTTATTACGTACCCATCTGGATCAGATATACAAAGAACTGACTCTCTCTTTTGGCATGTCGGCACTCATCACGGTGTTGCTACTGCTGATTCTACTCTATAAGTACATGATTAACCCGATTTTGCGCCTCGATAAGCAGCTTCAGGAAGTCGAAAACAAACAACGCAAAAATATCGAAATTCTCAACGGCAGTGATGAACTCAGCCGTCTTTCTTCGCGCTTCTACGCGATGTACACCGAGCTTGATACCACCTATCAGCGTACCAAGACGCTTGCCGAATATGATCACCTGACCAAGCTGGCAAACCGTCGTCAGTTTCAGGTTCAGGCCGAACGCACCTTGCAGGAAACGCCGCGCAACAGCCATATCTGGGTGCTGTATATCGACCTCGACAACTTCAAATATGTGAACGACAAATACGGTCATCAGATTGGTGATTCGTTGTTGGTCAGCTTCGCCGATCATGTGCGCCGGTTATGCGAGGAGTTCAAACTGCGGGACTTCACCTACAGTCTGGCTGCCCGCCTTTCCGGCGATGAGTTTGCTATTCTGCTCTGCGCGCCCAACCGTAAAAATGACAATGCCAATCAGTTTGCCCTGCGCCTGCTCGATCCGATTCAAAAACACGACGACTCGCCTTTGGGGCATTTCCCGATCACCGCCAGTATCGGTATCGCGACCTATCCGGAAGATGGCGACCATATCGAGAAATTGTTACTCAACGCCGATACTGCGATGTATCAGGCTAAGAACGCAGGTAAAAACCAGATCGCGCACTATTCACAGCAGCTCGATGAGATTGTTCAGCGACGCAACAATATTGAACGGGCGCTGCGACTGGGCAACTTTGACCAGGAATTCAGTCTGGTCTATCAGCCTTATTTCACCTACTCCGGGCATAAAGTGGCCGGATTTGAAGTGCTCTTGCGTTGGGAATCCGAGCAACTGGGCGAAGTATCGCCGGATGAATTTATTCCGATTGCTGAACAGACCGGATTGTTTGGCCTAATCGACCGCTGGGTGGTTGAATCTGCCTTTGCCGAGCTCAATACTTTACGCAATCTGTTTACCCAGCCTGTGCAGATTTCGATTAACCTGTCGTCGGCAGAACTCGACTCTCAGCATTTGGCGCAGTTTATCCACCAGCAGGCTCAATTGCACCAAGTCACGCCGCGTTGGGTCGATTTTGAAATTACCGAAACCTTTGCCGCCGACTCCAAAAGCTTCTCTCTTTTGCATGAACTGTCGCTCATGGGGTATGGCCTCACGATTGACGATTTTGGCTCTGGCTACACTTCTATTGCCCAACTGGTGCAGTATCCAGTGCACAAAATTAAGTTTGATCGGGCGTTTTTAGATACACTGATCGCCACCAACAAACAAAAAGTCATCAAGCCACTCATCGACCTATGCCATTCGCAACGCATGAAAGTGACGGCGGAAGGTATTGAAAGCGAAGAGATGCATCAGTGGCTCGCCAGCTATCGATGCGACTACATGCAAGGTTTCTTCTTTGGCAAGCCGATGTCGCTGAGTGAAGTGCGAGCGTGGCAGCAACAATACGAGATTACAGAACTCTATGAAAAAGGTGATCATTGCTTCTCTTAACCCTGCCAAAATCCGTGCAGTGGAAAGTGCTTTTTCAACCGTATTTCCTGATTACCGCTGTGTTTTTCAGGGGGTGAGCGTACCCAGCGAAGTGGCCGATCAGCCCATGAGCGATCATGAGACTAAGCTCGGCGCTCTCAACCGAGTCCGCAATGCCAAGCAGCGTATTACCGACGGCGATTTTTATGTCGGGTTGGAAGCGGGTATTGATGGCGACGTGACATTTGCCTGGATGATCATTGAATCGGCCACACAACGCGGTGAATCACGCTCGGCCAGCCTGATGCTGCCACCTGAAGTCCTCAGCAAACTGGCGGATGCCAACGAGCTCGGCGATGTGATGGACGAAGTGTTCGGTACCGATAACATCAAACAGAAAGGCGGCGCGATTGGTTTGCTGACACAGCACCACCTGACCCGCAGCTCGGTTTACCATCAGGCTTTGATTCTAGCGCTGATCCCGTTTACCAACCCAGAACATTTCCCGAACAATCTGTAGAAAATTGACGGGGAACCAAGACAATAAAGCCAGCCCGAAGGCTGGCTTTACTTATTTCAGAATCAACTGACTCAACGTTTCTCTGTCGCTGTCGGAGCGCGACTTCAACTCATTTGAGCCCCGAGTAATCGTCGCGATACCCACGCCCAGCATCTGACTCACCTGGCGCTGTGACATCTCGCCTTTTAACAGTTCGCAGAGAATATTGACCCTGGCCACCAGCGCTTCACGCTCGTCCGGGGTCATTAACATCGTTAACAGCATCTCATGCTGTCCTTGGTCTGCGGCTTGTTTTACTAATGTCATCAGCTGCGACCAGTCACTGTACTCAGGTTGTTGTGACATGATTGTACTCGTTGAGTGATACATGCCCTCTATTGTAGAGATCACACAAGCGGAATCAATATTTTGTCTTAACCTCATGCTCATTTAAAAACGCACCATCGACTCCCATCAGGTCCCGATAGTAAGTTTCAAACATCAGAATGTTCTGCACATAGCCACGCGTTTCGGAAAACGGAATGGCTTCAATGAACGCGTAAGCATCCAGCTTGCCATCCGTTTCTTTACGCCAGCGGTCAACCCGCTGCGGGCCGGCATTGTAGGCAGCAAACGCAAAGATACGGTTGTTGTCGTACTTTTCCAACAAGCTGTTGAGATAGTGACTGCCGATTTCAATGTTCTTGCCCACCTGATACAAATCGTCCGCATTATCGTAGCTGAGCTGATACTTCTTCGCCGTATAACGCGCCGTGGCTGGCATGATTTGCATGATACCGCGCGCGCCCACAGGCGAACGGGCTTCGCTATCCATTGCACTCTCCTGACGGGCAAGCGACATCAGCATGATCGGGTCAATGCCGTGCTTTTCGCCATAGAAGTTAAACCACCACTGGTGTGCCATCGGAAAGCGCAGCGCCATATTGTCCCACATGCGCGCTGAAATCGATGCGGTGACTGTCAGGTGATGCCAGCTCTTGCTTGCGGCATACGCTGCCAGCATCTCTTTTTCTGCCAGGCTGACGCGGCTCAACAGCCAGCTCCATTCACTTTTCGCCGCGGCAATTTTGTCGCGATCGATCAGTTCCTGAATTCTCACCAGCGAAGTCTGATATGGCTGTACTTTGTTTTGATCAAGCTCCAGCGTCGAAACCGGATACTTCACCGACTGCTGCACCGCTTTGGCGGCTGCGACACTGTAGAAATTGCGCTCGCCCAAAATCGCCTGTAACCGTTTTGCTCCCGCGTCTTGTTGCCCCAGCGCCATTTCACTGCGCCCGAGCCAGTATTGCCAACGTGTCGTCGCTTGCTCCGTGTTCGGTAACTGGCCAATCCAATCAGCAACACCCTGCCAATCGAGATTGCGTAGCGCCACACGGATGCGGGTTTCAATCAAATCGACGTTCTCACTGCCAGCAATCACACCATCACGCCATTGGCGAAGTTCAAGCGGCTCGACATCCATCATTCGCCGCGCAATATACTGACCACTGCGCGCTTGTTGCGAGGCACTCCAGCGCTGAGCATTGACCACATTGGCCAGCAGGCTCTGCGCTTTCAGCGCATCAATACGCGCCAGCTTTTCCAGTGCCAGTTCTGCCTGTCGGTGCGCCAGCGCATCTTTCGGATGCCGCTGAGCAAAAGCCACCACGGTTTCTGGTTTGTCGTATAGATCGATCATCTCCTGCGCGATGTTAACACTGGCTTTACTATCAAGTTTTTTCACCAGATATTTCATCAGCGCCCGGTTGCGACCTTCAAACGCGAGCACCATACGCTCTAAGACCAGAGCATCCGTTAAACCGCCCTGTTTATCCCAGGCATCAAACAGCGGGTCACAGGCATCCGCAACACTGCCACCACTGAGCCACAAACGTTTCGCGCCCGCATACGCTTCGGCACGTTTGCCCGTTTGCAGTTTGGCGTTGTAGTAATAACAGCGGTACGTCTCACCATTGGGTTCATTGGGAGAGAATTGCAACAAGGTTCCCCACTTCTCCTGCTTCGCCAACGCATCCAGATATGGGGCGCTGATGCGGTTGGAAAAGGGGAAATCGTCATGCGTATCGATAAACGCCCGCACCGCGATGGGCGGTTTGGAGCCGAGATCAATCAGAAAACTGCGATAGTCGAGGTAAGGCGTTAATGGATAGTCGGCGATCTTGCGCCGATTCTTTTTAAACGCGTCGACATTTTTATCGTCAAGCCATTGCTGGGCCTGATCGTAGAGATCACGTTGAGCATCCAGATCCAAAGAGCTCGAAAACGCTGTGCCGCTGATCAATGAACTGAACATCAACATTGACGATACAAGACGATGCGGCTTTGAAACCCACCAAAGCGTCATGGCTCTTATTCCTTTAAAGCTAAATTAACCGACGTTCATTACGCTAATTCTAGCGCTAAATGTAAAGCAGCCAGATGTAAACTTGATGTAAATAATGAGACAGAGAATAAAAAGCCAGCATAGGTTGCAAAGTAAGTATTCACTATTTGAGTGCTACATCATTTACGCTGGAAAAGCGCTGGCCCTAGTAACAAATGGCATTGCTTTAGTATAGAATGTCGACTTTATTCTGTTGGAAAGATTAGGAACGATCGGCAATGGCTGAATACGTATATACCATGTCACGGGTGAGCAAAGTTGTGCCACCTAAGCGTCAAATTCTGAAAGACATTTCCCTGAGTTTCTTCCCAGGGGCAAAAATCGGTGTTTTGGGTCTGAACGGTGCGGGTAAATCGACTCTGCTACGTATCATGGCGGGCATCGACACCGATATCGATGGTGAAGCTCGTCCACAACCAGGTCTGAAAGTAGGTTACCTGCCTCAGGAACCTGTGCTGGATGAATCAAAAACCGTTCGCGAAGTGGTTGAAGAAGCTGTCTCTGATGTGGCTGGCGCGCTGAAGCGTCTGGACGAAGTCTACGCGGCATACGCCGAAGACGGTGCCGACTTCGATGCGCTGGCTAAAGAGCAAGGCGATCTGGAAGCGCTGATCCAAGCGAAAGATGGCCACAATCTGGAGAACGCGCTGGAGCGTGCAGCTAACGCGCTGCGCCTGCCAGAATGGGATCAGAAAATTGCCCATCTGTCAGGTGGTGAACGCCGCCGTGTCGCTATCTGTCGTCTGCTGCTGGAAAAACCAGACATGCTGCTGCTCGACGAACCAACCAACCACCTGGATGCGGAATCCGTGGCTTGGCTGGAACGCTTCCTGGTTGATTACTCGGGTACTGTTGTGGCCATCACGCACGACCGTTACTTCCTGGACAACGCTGCTGGCTGGATTCTGGAACTTGACCGTGGTGAAGGTATTCCATGGCAAGGTAACTACACCTCTTGGCTAGAGCAAAAAGATGCGCGTCTGCAACAAGAAGCGTCTCAAGAAAGCGCTCGTCAAAAGACCATCGAGAAAGAACTCGAATGGGTTCGTAAAAACCCTAAAGGTCGCCAAGCGAAATCGAAAGCGCGTATGGCTCGCTTTGAAGAACTGCAAAGCACGGATCACCAGAAACGTAACGAGACTAACGAACTGTTCATTCCGCCAGGCGAGCGTCTGGGTGACAAAGTGATCGAAGTGAAGAACCTGAGCAAGTCATTTGACGGCCGCGTTCTGATCGATGACCTGTCATTCAACATGCCAAAAGGTGCGATTGTCGGCATCATCGGTGCCAACGGTGCAGGTAAGTCGACACTCTTCAAGATGCTGAGCGGCGTTGAACAACCCGATTCAGGCACTATCGAAATGGGTGACACCGTCAAACTGGCGTCAGTGGATCAGTTCCGTGATTCAATGAACGACAAGAACACCGTGTTCCAGGAGATCTCGGAAGGCGCAGACATCATCAAGATCAACAACTTTGAAATTCCAGCGCGTGCGTACTGCTCTCGCTTTAACTTCAAAGGTTCGGATCAACAAAAAGTGATCGGCGAACTGTCTGGTGGTGAGCGTAACCGTGTGCACCTGGCGAAACTGCTGAAAGCTGGCGGCAACGTACTGCTGCTCGATGAACCAACCAACGACCTGGACGTAGAAACGCTGCGTGCACTGGAAGAAGCGCTGCTGGAGTTCCCTGGCTGTGCCATGGTGATCTCGCACGACCGTTGGTTCCTCGACCGTATCGCGACCCACATCATTGACTACCGTGATGAAGGTCAGGTTAACTTCTACGAAGGTAACTACAGCGAATACATGGAATGGCTGAAGAAAACGCTTGGCCCTGAAGCGGCAGAACCACACCGCATCAAATACAAACGTATTTCTAAGTAATTCCACACCGGAATGTTCAAAGGCCGCTTTACGCGGCCTTTTTTATTGCCGTGTTTCGCGATCACTCTTTCGGTGCAATGTCCCTACGTTTGCTATGCTTGAAAAGCTTAATCAGCCAGTAAAGTGAGAACGCTATGATTGAACGTCGCCGATTTTCCCGCATCATCTATCAGGCTCCGGCCACCCTTTTTCAGGGAGACTATCAGCTGGCGACCTGTATTCAGGACTTGTCTTTGCACGGGCTGCTGCTTTGGGCGGTCGATGAACCGGATTTAGATCCGGCCCGACTGGTCGATGTCACCTTTCTGTTGCCCGACAGCGACATCAACATCGCGCTGACTGCGCGCCTGATCAGTCAGGATGAACGCATTCTGCGCCTTAAAATCGATCATATTGATATCGACAGCATCAGTCATCTGAAACGTCTGGTCGAGCTCAATGTGGGTAGTGATAGTCTGCTGCATCGCGAGATGGAATATTTGGCCGACTTAGGTGACAGCGAAGCAGAGTAACTGACAGGCGAAAAAAAGCGCTGCCGAAGCAGCGCGAATTACCGGGGGAGATTAGCCTCGATGAATCGAGTCATTTGCTTGTTTTAATAAATTCTGGCTCTCTAGCATGAACTGCTGAGAGTAGTCGCCAAACCATTGGCTGACTTTTTCAAAATTCTGCACAAACCCCTCTTTGTCGTGTTCAGCAATCAGTTTTACGGCTTCACCAAAGTTACGGTAGAAGTGCTGAATCATTTCTACGTTCTCTTCCGAAGAAAGAATAATGTCGCCGTACAAATTCGGATCCTGACCAAACAGGCGCCCGACCATCGCCAGCTCAAGACGGTAAATCGGAGAACTGAGTTTCAGCAACTGGGCCAGATTCGGGTTCACTTTCGACAGGTGAAGACCGTAAGCGAACGACGTAAAGTGACGCAATGCCTGAATCAGGGTCATGCCGTGATCGTGTTCTGCCGCATCAATCTGGCACAGGCTCGCGCCCCAGATACCAAATTGTTTCAGCAACCACCGATAATGCTCTTCGCCACGACCGTCACAGTACACCACTACCTGCTTCGCCATGCTCGGCACATCCGGACCAAACATCGGGTGTAAGCCGACTACCGGGCCTTTATGCACATTGAGCATGGCTTGCAGCGGTTTAGACTTGATCGACGTCAGGTCGCACAAAATGCAGTCTTCAGGCAGATTGGCCAGTTTTTCAATCACACCCAAGGTGAGGTGAATTGGCACGGTGACCACCACCAAGCCTGCGTCGCTGAGCATTTCATCGGCGCGATCCCAGTCTTTACTGCCCAGAACTTTAACCTGGTAACCTGATAGTCTGAACATGCGACCAAACAGGCCACCCAACTGGCCGTTACCGCCGATAATCACCACCGAACGCAGTTCAGGGTTGAGGCATTTAAAACCGGAGTCTTTTTCACTGGCGTAGGACTCACGCATCGTGCGGCGCAGAATATCTTCAATGAGTTGCGGCGGAACGCCTTTACGCTCAGCTTCTTCACGGCGAGAAGCCAGCATGGCCGCTTCTCGGTCGGGAACATAGATAGGCAGGCCATGTTTACTTTTGACCTCCCCCACCTTCTCCACTAATGCCAGGCGACGAGCCAACAGTTCCACCATCTGCTTGTCGACAGCATCAATCTGATCACGCAATTCATTCAGTTCTACGGCCATGGGCAATCCTTTACTTAACCTTTGAGGCGATTTTCTAAAAATGGAATCAGCTCTTGATGAGCGTGGCGTAATAATGCCTCAGTTGATGCCCAATTAATACACGCATCCGTGATAGACACGCCGTACGCCATTTGATCAAGCGGCAGGTCAGACGACTGGTTACCTTCATTGAGGTGACTTTCAATCATCAAACCAATAATAGACTGATTACCTTCACGAATTTGATGAATCACATCTTCAGCGACCAGCGGTTGGCGACGGTAATCTTTACGCGAGTTCGCATGGCTACAATCGACCATCAGTGCAGAATCAAGCCCCACTTTCGCCAGCTCTTCTTCACACTCGGCGACGGACACTGAATCGTAGTTCGTTTGCTTGCCGCCGCGCAGAATCACGTGACCATTCGCATTGCCTTGAGTGGTCAGCAGTGCAACCTGACCTTCACGGTTGATTCCCATGAAACGGTGGCTGGATGACGCAGCCTGCATCGCGTTGATGGCGGTCGACAAGCTGCCGTCTGTGCCGTTTTTGAAGCCGATTGGCATCGACAGGCCACTGGCCATTTCACGGTGAGTTTGCGACTCAGTGGTACGTGCACCAATCGCAGCCCAGCTGAAGGTATCTGCCAGGTACTGCGGACTGATCGGGTCCAGAGCTTCCGTCGCCAGAGGGATTTCCATCTCAGCCAGTTCCACCAGCAGTTGGCGACCGACATGCAGGCCATGCTCAATATCAAAAGTGCCGTCGAGATGCGGGTCGTTAATCAGCCCTTTCCAGCCCACGGTAGTGCGTGGTTTTTCGAAGTACACACGCATGACGATGTAGAGTTGATCTTTCAGTTGTTCTGACAGGGCTTTCAGGCGCTTGGCGTACTCTTTCGCCGCTTCCACATCGTGGATAGAACACGGGCCACACACAATCAGCAGGCGATGATCACGTTTGTGAATAATGTCTGCGATAGTCTGACGTGATTCACGGATAAAACGGCGCGCGTTGTCGCTCAGCGGCAACTTATCCTTGAGTGCATCCGGAGTAATCAGTATCTGTTCATCAACAATGTTGATATCGCTTAATTCACTTTTTTTCATCGCATCACCTGTATAAATTAATTTACACTCACGTTATCTCTGAGCGTTTAAACCGAATAACCAACAAATTAACAGCCTTTAAAAACAATGCAAGTGTAAATTTTAAAAAACATATTGTGTAAAAAATAATTTACACACATCATTTTCGCATCTTAATACCTAAACTAACGAATGAAGCGTGTTTTATTCGCTCTATCTCCCCTAAAATATCCCTATTCACACCCTTTCTCTGACCTGCCAACCGCAGACCATAGAAAGCGGTGATAAACATGAGGTTGAAGGCCGGGCATTATCGTCACGCACTCAATGAAGAAAGGTATATGGATTTAGTTCTCTCTCTGTTGCAGCAGATGTGTGTGTATCTGGTTCTGGCTTACATGCTGAGCAAGACCCCCATCTTCTTACCGCTGCTCAATATTTCGCGCCGCTTAAACCATAAGCTTAGCGTCTACGTGCTGTTTTCTCTGTTCTGCATCATGGGCACCTACTTTGGTCTGCAAATCAACGATGCGATTGCCAACACGCGGGCGATTGGCGCCGTAATGGGCGGTCTGTTCGGCGGGCCATTCATTGGTTTTGCGGTCGGCTTTACCGGCGGGATTCATCGCTATACCTTAGGTGGCTTTACTGATGTGGCGTGCGCGGTCTCGACCACGGCCGAGGGCATCATCGGCGGCCTGCTGCATACGTATCTGCTGCGCAAAGGCAAAGGCCGTTTGCTGTTCAGTCCCAGCGTGGTGTTTGCCGTCACGCTGTTTGCCGAAATTGTGCAGATGCTGCTTATCTTGTTGATCGCTGAACCGTATGACGAAGCCTACGCGCTGGTCTCCACCATCGCAGCGCCGATGATCATTGCCAACTCTGTCGGCGCGGCGCTGTTCATGAGCATTCTGCAGGATCGTAAAACCATCTTTGAAGAGTACTCCGCCACGTTTTCACGCCGCGCACTGAACATTGCTGAGCGTTCGGTCGGTATTCTGGCCGCGGGGTTTAACCCGCAGAATGCCGAGAAGATAGCGCGCATCGTGTATGAGCAAACCAACGTCGGCGCGGTATCGATTACCGACCGCGAGAAGATTCTCGCCTTCGTGGGCATCGGCGATGATCACCATAAACCCAATACACCGATTTCTTCGCAAAGCACGCTGGATGCCATTGCGCGTAACGCGATTATTTATCTTGATGGCAAAGAGCACCCGTATCAGTGTTCTTTGTCGAAAACCTGTAAACTCGGCTCGGCGCTGATCATTCCGCTCCGCGCAGGTGATCGGGTTATCGGCACCATTAAGCTGTACGAACCGAAACGTAAGCTGTTTTCGACCATCAATATGTCGATGGCCGAGGGTATCGCGCAGATGTTGTCGAGCCAGATTCTGTATGGTGAGTATCAGGAGAAACAGATACTGCTGTCGCGCGCGGAAATCAAACTGCTGCAAGCGCAGGTCAATCCGCACTTTCTGTTTAACGCGCTCAATACCATCAGCGCGGTGATCCGCCGCGATCCCAACAAAGCGCGCGAGCTGATCCAGCATCTGTCGCAGTTTTTTCGCAGTAACCTCAAACAGAATATCGGCACCGTAACGCTCAAAGAAGAGCTGGCGCACGTCAACGCCTACCTGACGATTGAAAAAGCGCGCTTTAGTGACCGCCTTGACGTCGACATCGATATCGACGAGGCGCTGCTGGAGCGCAATGTGCCCAGCTTTACCTTGCAGCCCTTGGTCGAGAACGCCATCAAGCACGGCACGTCCAATCTGCTGGAAGGCGGCAAAGTGCGTATCTACAGTATTGAAGAGGAGCACGGGCACCGGATTGTGGTGGAAGATAACGCTGGCAGCTACCAAGCGCCGAGCGAAGATCATGATGGCCTCGGCATGCAAATTGTTGCCAAACGCCTGACCTACAAATTCGGTGCTGCCTCTGCGCTCAACATCGAAGTGGAACACGATAAATACACGCGAATGAGCTTCCTCATTCCGCATAAAGGAACGTATTAATGTTATCTGCACTGGTCATTGATGACGAACTCTTCGCTCGGGAAGAGCTGACGGAATTGCTGGAAGAGAGCGGCGAAATCGAGGTCATTGGCGAAGCCAACAACGCCATCGAAGGGCTGAAAAAAATCAACCAGCTCAAACCGGAGGTGGTGTTTCTGGATATTCAGATGCCGCAAATCACCGGCATTGAACTGCTGAGTATGCTCGACCCGGACACCATGCCCAAAGTGGTGTTTGTCACTGCCTACGACCAATATGCGCTGCAAGCATTTGAAGATAATGCGTTTGATTACCTGCTCAAACCGATTGACCCAACAAGGCTGGAAAAAACCATTCAGCGCCTGGTGCGCAGCATGAGTAAACCCCAAGACTACTCGGTACTGGCGCCGAGCAACCTCGATCAGGTGCCGTGCATTGGCCTTAACCGCATCGTGATTGTACCGACAATTGATGTCGAGTTTGCCTTCAGTGATATCAGTGGCGTACACGTGCAAACCCATCAGCAGCGTGCCACCAGCCAGTTAACGCTCAAAATTCTGGAAGAGAAAACGCCTTTGGTGCGCTGCCATCGCCAGTATCTGGTCAACACTAAAGCGATCAAAGAAATCAAATTACTGGAGAACGGGTTGGCAGAGATCATCACCCGCTCGGGACATCAGGTGCCGGTCAGTCGCCGCTATCTGAAGGAGCTCAAAGAGAAGCTGGGCTTCCACTAGGCACTGTCTACTAAGCACTTGCGATGAAAAAGGCTCCCTGGGAGCCTTTTTCTTTGTCTTCTAACTGTGCGCGTCAATCAGACGCTGCATGGTTTGAGAAGCCAGCTTCCAGCGCTCGGTCGCTTTCAGTTCACTGAAGGTGAAATTCTGCTGTTTGAGCAAAGGCAGTGCCTGCGGCACTTCACTGATCGGCAGCTTATCCAGCACCGCTACCGCCGATTCGCGCTTGTTGCACATCAGCACCATATCGCAACCGGCATCCAGCGACTGCTGCGCGCGCTCTGCCGGGCCACCCATGATCGCCGCGCCTTCCATGCTCAGATCATCCGAGAACACAATGCCTTTAAAACCCAGTTCCTGACGCAGTACCTGTTTAAGCCAATAGGGAGAACCGCTGGCGGGCTGGGCATCATAGTGCGGATAAATCACGTGTGCTGGCATCATGGCATCCAGAATGCCGGCCTCAATCTGCGCGCGGAAAATCGCCATATCGGCGGCAATGGAATCACGCTCATCGTAAGGCGTTTCCAGATGCGAATCGGCAATCACCGCACCATGGCCGGGAAAATGTTTACCGGTGGTTGCCATACCGACGGATTTCATCCCGCGCATGTAAGCGCTGCTGTAAGTCAGTACGCTTTGCACATCATCGCCAAAGGCGCGGTTGCCAATCGCACGGCAGTCAAAGCCTTTATCCAGTACGGGCGCAAAGCTGAGATCGATATCGTGCGCGATCAGTTCCGCCGCCATCAACCAGCCACCCTCTTCGGCCAACTGCTCGCCATTGTCGCTGCGCGCGTACAGTTGCGCCGCGGGGATCTTACTGAAACCGTCACGAAAACGCTGCACGCGGCCGCCTTCCTGATCCACACCAATCAGGATCGGACGCTTCGCCGCCTGACGAATCGCTTTGTTCAGCGCCAGTAACTGCTGGTTGTCGTGGTAGTTACGAGCAAACAGAATGACACCGCCAACGGTAGGATGCGCCAGTATTTCGCGGTCTTCCGCCGTCAGTTCACAACCTTCGACGTCTAGCCATAACGGTCCCATTTTTTCCCCTTAATTCATCAAGATGGATTGTCAAAATTTGTCACAGCAAATGAGGTTATTCAGTTTGTTTTTCAATTACAATGAGTTTTAAGGACTTAGCCCTCGGAAACGAGAAATCTGACAATCGGATAACAGAATGACTGAACGCGAACTGTACATAGGTATCATGTCCGGCACCAGCATGGACGGCGTCGACACGGCGCTGGTCGCCCTGACGGGTAATCAGATTGAACTGCTGGCACACGATTTTCTGCCGATGCCTGCCGACCTCAAACAGCGCCTATTGGCGGTATGTCTGGGCCAGGAAACCAATTTGCAAGAGATTGGTACGCTGGATCATTTGCTCGGTCACCTGTATGCCGATGCGGTGTTCAAGCTGCTTGAGCACAGCGGCCATCACGCCAATCAGATTCGCGCGCTAGGTAACCACGGTCAGACCGTGTTCCATCAGCCAAACGGCGATACGCCGTTCACCCTGCAAATTGGCGACGCCAATATTCTTGCTGCCCGCACGGGCATTACCACCGTGGCGGATTTTCGTCGTAAAGACATCGCGCTGGGAGGCCAGGGCGCGCCACTGGTGCCAGCGTTCCACCGCACGATTTTTGATGTGCGCGATTCCAGCGTAGTGGTGCTCAATATCGGCGGCATCGCCAACGTGTCGGTACTCAAACCCGGCGGCAACGTGATTGGTTATGATACCGGCCCCGGTAACGTATTGATGGATGGCTGGTGTCAGCGCCACATCGGTCAGGCTTATGACAGCAATGGTGATTGGGCACGCAGCGGCGAACTCGATACCGCGCTGCTCACCACACTGCTGAATGATGACTATTTTGCTAAACCTGCGCCAAAAAGTACCGGGCGCGAATGGTTCAACCTGCCATGGCTGGACAACAAACTGGCCGCTCATGATGCCTCTGCCATCGATGTGCAGCGCACCCTGTGTGAACTCACCGCACGCAGCATCGCCAAGGATGTGCAGTGCTTTGCTCAAGGTCCTCAGCCTGAGCTTTTGGTGTGCGGCGGCGGCGCGCAAAACGCGCTGTTAATGGAGCGATTGCAATCCTTGCTGCCAGGTTGGCAAGTGGCTCCGACCACCGCCAAAGGCGTCGATGGCGATTATATGGAAGCGATGGCGTTTGCCTGGCTGGCGCAACGCCGCATGCACAATCTGCCGAGCAATCTTCCCAGCGTCACTGGCGCCGCACGCTTTACCTCACTCGGTGTGATTTATCCGGCCGACTAGGCCACGCTTTGTATTTTTGAAATGACAGATATGGACAACCACCATGACGAACGATGCTCTGCTCGCTGCCCTTTCCCATCTGGTTTCTGAAGGTCGTAATCCCGACACCATGGATATCGACCTGCTTTCTTCGCAGGAAATCGTGCAGCGTCTCAATCAACAAGACAAATTAGTTCCATTAGCCGTTGAGAAAGTCCTGCCACAAATCGCACTGGCGGTCGATAGGATTACCGAAGCCTTCAAACAAGGTGGACGCCTGATTTACATGGGCGCAGGCACCAGCGGCCGTTTAGGTGTGCTCGATGCCTCTGAATGCCCGCCAACGTTTGGCGTCTCAGATCAAATGGTGATCGGTTTGATTGCGGGCGGACGCGACGCGATGTTTACCGCCCAGGAAGGCGCTGAGGATTCTCCGCTGCTGGGTATCGATGATCTCAAAGCGATTGGCTTTAGCACGCAGGACGTATTGGTCGGCATTGCGGCCAGTGGTCGCACGCCGTATGTGATTGGCGCACTGGAATACGCCAACGATCTGGGCGCCGTCACCGTGGCGCTATCATGTAACCCCAACTCGCCGATTGCCGAATTGGCCAGTATCGCCATCAGTCCGGTGGTCGGTCCGGAAGCATTAACCGGTTCAACTCGTTTGAAATCGGGCACCGCCCAAAAACTGGTGCTCAATATGCTCACCACCGCCAGCATGATTCGCCTTGGGAAAAGCTATCAGAACCTGATGGTGGACGTGAAAGCGACCAACAAAAAGCTGGTAGCACGCGCCGTAAGAATTGTTATGCAAGCAACAGATTGCGACCGCCATACCGCCGAAGCGCTGCTGGCCGAGAGTGACAACAATGCCAAGGTAGCGATTCTGATGCACCTGACTGGTGTTGATGCCGCGCAAGCCAAAGCCAAACTGTCCGACTCCGACGGTTTTCTGCGCCGCGCGATGGAAGAGGAAGAAAACGAGAGCCGTTAACGGCTCTCCTGGCTTTTCTTGATCAGGGCAACCACAGTTTCGCCCTCTTTAGCGCTGAAATTGGCGACATCGGCACACATCTGAATCCGACCACGATGGTCGACTACAAACAGCGGCAGGACATAACTCTCTTTGTGCTGCTGCTGATAATCGTCAAAAGTGAAGTTTTCGCTCAGTTTGGTGTGCTTGATTTCACCGCCCTGATTCAGCAGGCTGGCCAGTTTTTTATAACTCACCTCGCCACCTAAAAATGGCAGTCCGTGAGACTCCTGCGCCACGGTGTGTTTATCACTGTTGTTACCATTGGCATTGTCATGCAAACAGAACACGCGCTTGTCACCAAAGTCGGACAGAAACTGCATACACGCCATAATATTGAAGTGTTTATCCGGACTGAGAGCCAACACGTGGCCGATCCCAATCAGGTTAAGGTATTCGTCAGCGTGACTGGAGATCGGATTGCCATAATAATGCTCCAGCCCCGCCATGCGTGCCTGGCGAATGTAATCCCAGTTGGAATCGGTCAACACCACTCGACAGTCGTACTTGGCAATCGCCGCGCCAATCTGACGCGCCACATCGTTCGCACCGAGGATCAGGAAACCTTTCGGCGCTGGTTCAGCCACTTTCAGTGCTACGGCAACGGGTCTGGCCGTCATGCTTTGCAGCACCACGGTACCGATAATGACCATAAACGTCAGCGGCACCAGCAAGTTGGCTTCCGCCATACCAAACGAATCAAGCTTAATGGCAAACAGTGACGATATCGATGCCGCGACAATCCCGCGCGGCGCAACCCAAGCCAGAAACGCTTTCTCTTTCCACTGCAGACTGCTGCGCAGCGTGGCGAGAAAGATCGACAGCGGACGCGACACTAATTGCATCACCACAAACAAGGCCAACGCACTCCACCCCAGCACAGCGAAGTCGTCCACTTCAATCCGCGCCGCAAGCAAAATAAACAGCCCGGTGATGAGGAGGACAGTGAGGTTTTCCTTAAAGTGCAGAATATGCTGAATATTGACGTCTTTAGCATTGGCCAGCCACATGCCCATGATGGTCACAGTGAGCAGCCCGGATTCTGACTCCAGCGCATTGGATGCAGCAAACACGCCCAGCACCACGCTCAGAACCGCAAACGGCTGCAGATATTCCGGCAAACCACCGTTGCGCAGCACATACGCCACTGCCGCGCCAGATAACACTCCCAGCCCAACGCCGACCAGCAAAATCAACCCAAACACGTGCAAGCTGTGTGCTTCACTGCTGGAGACAATAAACTCGTACACCATCACCACAAACAACGCGCCGAGCGGGTCAATCAGAATCCCTTCCCAGCGCAGAATATTGGAGAGTTTGGCGTTCGGGCGCACGGTGCGCAGCAACGGCACGATCACCGTTGGGCCGGTGACCACGGTCAAGCTACCAAACAGCAACGCAAGCGGCCAATCAAACCCCAAAAGTGCATGCGTCGCAAACGAGGTGACGCCCCAGGAGATGAGCGCGCCAAGTGACACAATGCTCCACACGGTGTTGCTTACACCGCGAATCTCTTTGAAATTGAGCGTCAAACTGCCTTCAAACAGAATCACGGCAACCGCGAGTGAAATCAGCGGAAACAGCAGCTCGCCTAACAGTTGCTGCGGATTAAGCAGCCCGGTCACTGGCCCGGCGACAATTCCCGCCAGTAACAAAAACAAGATGGCTGGCAGACGCAGTTTCCACGCCAGCCACTGACATCCCAGCCCCACGACGCCGACCGCCGCTAACGCCAGAGCGATATATTCTTCATGCATGGCTATTGTTACTCAGCGTCGATTAGTTGTTGTATTCGTTCCAACCGCGCTGCCACTCCATACGGAATTTCTGCGCTTGTTCGGTGCCTTCGCACACCCCTTCGTAGTACTGGCCGTTGACGCCCATCTGGTAGGCAAAGTTCGGGTTGCAGTACTCGTTAACTCCCTCGACGTAGCCCTGATTGTAATCGGCCTGATTGGCTTGCCCCAGTTCCGCCAACGCTTTGTTAGAACGCTGAGTATGTCCTGTCGCACCATCTTTATAGCCTATTTGATACCAGTCGCCCTGTTTAGCCAGTTCACTGTCACTGGCCGCGCAGCCCATCAGCCCAGCCACGACCAACATCATCATTATTTTTTTCATTATTTACCTTTACTTAGCCATCGGATGAATCGTTCACCCTTAAAAATAGGCAATAACCACTGACTCTGCGTCACTTACCGCTAACCAATCGTTAAAAACCACTCAGCGGCGTTAAACACCACTTAATTCACTATACGACCACTGACCCGGAAACCCAATGAAGCTCGCTTATTGATAATTTAGTATCCAGTCTGAGCTTAATTCATTAACACCTAATTCAATAACAAAGGACAAACGCTATGTTGTGGTTTCTAACCTGTGTCGCTGCCTTGATTGGCGGTTACTTCATCTACGGCGCGTTCGTGGAGAAAGTATTTGGCATCAATGAGAAACGCCAAACCCCTGCCCACACGAAAACCGACGGTGTCGACTACGTTCCTATGTCTACGCCAAAAGTCTATCTTGTTCAACTACTTAATATTGCTGGTGTCGGCCCTATTTTCGGTCCGATCATGGGTGCACTGTATGGACCTGCCGCCATGCTATGGATCGTGATTGGCTGTATCTTTGCCGGCGCAACACACGACTACTTCTCAGGCATGCTGTCAATCCGTAACGGTGGCGCCTCTGTTCCTTCTCTGTCCGGCCGCTACCTGGGCAATGGCGCAAAACACTTCATGAACATTTTTGCCATTGTTCTGCTGCTGCTGGTTGGTGTGGTTTTCGTTTCGGCGCCTGCAGGCATGATCACTAACCTGATCAACGAACAAACCAGCATGACAGTCAGCATGTCGACGATGGTCGTGATTATCTTTGCTTACTACATCATCGCTACCATCGTGCCAGTGGATAAAATCATCGGTCGTTTTTACCCACTGTTCGGCGCGCTACTGATTTTCATGTCAGTTGGCTTGATCACTGCAATCGCAGTGTCAAGCGAGCACCAGATTCTGGGCGGTTTTGAAGTCAGCGACATGCTGCAAAACATGAACCCGAACGACATGCCACTGTGGCCTGCGCTGTTCATCACCATCGCTTGTGGTGCTATCTCAGGTTTCCACGCCACTCAGTCACCACTGATGGCACGTTGTATCGAGAATGAGAAGAACGGTCGCTTCGTATTCTACGGCGCAATGATCGGTGAAGGTATCATCGCTCTGATCTGGTGTGCGATTGCTCTGTCATTCTTCGGCTCACTGGACTCTCTGTCTGAAGCAGTGAAAAACGGCGGCCCTGGTAACGTAGTTTACAGCGCATCGTTTGGTCTGCTGGGCGTATTTGGCGGTATCATCGCGTTCCTGGGTGTGGTTATCCTGCCAATCACTTCAGGTGACACGGCGTTCCGTTCAAGCCGTCTGATCCTGGCTGAATACTTCAACATGGAACAGAAAACACTGCGTAACCGTCTGCTGATGGCGATGCCTCTGTTCGTGATTGGTGGCATCCTGACCCAAGTAGACTTCGGTATCATCTGGCGCTACTTCGGTTTTGCTAACCAGACAACAGCCGTAATGATGCTGTGGACTGCGTCGGCTTACCTGCTACGTCACAACAAACTGCACTGGATCACCACCATTCCGGCAGCGTTCATGACCACGGTATGTATTGCCTTCATCCTGAACAACAGCTCTCTGGGCTTTGGTATGCCAATGCAAATCTCCACCATCATCGGTGTGGTCGCAACGCTGGCAATTACCCTGTACGTAATTAAGATTTCCAAAGGCAAAGGCGAAACTGAACTGGCTGACGAAGACAAACCTTCGGGCGTCACCGAAACCGCTTAACCCTGCCACACACGCATAGCAAAAGGGCTCCCGATGGGAGCCCTTTTTTATTGATTCGTTGGATTGAATCTGCCCTCTGATACAGCAGGTACAATCATCAAACTTGCTTAGTCAACCTGCTTAATTTGCAGCTCTTTGGGTACTTCAAAGAACATGTTTTCTTCCCGTCCCAGCACTTCATCCACTGAGGTTGCCCCCAGCTCTTTGATGCGGTTCAGAATCTGATTCACCAGTTCTTCTGGCGCAGAAGCGCCCGCGGTGACACCTATCTTGCTTACACCGTCGAACCACTCCGGATGAATGTCTTCCGGACAGTCCGTCAGATAACCCGGCGTTCCGAGTTTCTCGGCCAGTTCTTTAAGGCGGGTCGAGTTCGATGAGTTCTTAGAGCCAACCACGACCATCACATCCACTTCCTGAGCCAGAATACGCACCGCATCCTGACGGTTTTGTGTTGCGTAGCAGATGTCATCTTTGCGCGGCCCTTGAATCTCAGGGAACACTTCACGCAGCTTATCAATCACGTCTGCGGTTTCATCGACCGACAGCGTCGTCTGACTCACGTAATGCAGGTGCGATGGGTCTTTAACTTTGCTTTGCAGTGCAACCACATCTTCCGGCTTTTCAACCAGATACATACCACCCGTATCACTGGCGTATTGGCCCATGGTACCTTCGACTTCCGGGTGACCGGCGTGGCCAATCAGGACCACTTCCATATTACGGCGGCTGGCACGAGCCACTTCCATGTGCACTTTTGTTACCAACGGGCACGTGGCATCAAATACCGTCAATGCACGTTCTTTGGCTTCCTGGCGCACCGCTTGCGAGACCCCATGAGCAGAGAAAATCACAATGTTGTCGTCTGGCACTTCGTGCAGCTCTTCAACGAAAATCGCACCGCGCTGCTTCAAACCTTCAACCACAAAGCGGTTGTGCACCACTTCATGACGGACATAAATCGGAGGCTGATACATTTCAAGTGCACGCTCAACGATGCTGATGGCGCGATCAACGCCGGCACAAAAGCCGCGCGGGTTTGCTAACAGTATTTTCATGGATTTGCTCATGGTTCTCTTTCTGGCTGGCTATTCTACGGCAAGTTATTCGACAGACAAAATTTCAACGTCGAAGATCACATCTTGTCCGGCTAACGGGTGGTTGAAATCCACCGTCACTGAATCACCAGCGATGTTGGTAATGATGCCCGGAATTTCCATACCGTCCGGTCCGCTGAACCCCATAATGGTACCGACTTCCACTTCGGCGTCACCGACAAAGCGGGCACGATCCATATGATGGATGTTGTCTGGGTTAGGCGCGCCAAACGCGTCAACCGCCGCCAGTTCAATGGATTTACTTTCGCCCTCTTGCATGCCCAGCAGGCACTGCTCGAAGTTGTCGCTCAGACTGCCATCGCCGATCACCAGCTTGGCCGCTTTACCAAAGTTGTGAGTGCTGTCGGCCACTGAGCCATCTTTCAGCTTGATGGTAAAGTGCAGCGTTACCGCTGAGTTCTGAGTAATAGTTTTTGAATGTGTCGTCGTCACGTTCTGGCTTCCTTAATGCAAATCGAAGGTCATACCTTCGTCAATGTTCCCCTCATTTCTTACGGTGATGAGGTTGGTACAGAGTGGATTGAATCTAAACTGCTTGATAACAAAAAGCGCCCCCCGAATCAACGGGCGGCGCTTAGGGTTATTTCGGCTTAATCACTTACGCCGTCTGCTTTTTACCGCGAAAACCATCCAAAATGATCATCGCAGCACCAATACAGATGGCGCTGTCAGCGAGGTTAAACGCTGGCCAGTGGTAAGTGCCCCAGTAGAAGTCGAGATAATCGACCACAAATCCGTGCACTACCCGGTCGAACACATTGCCTACCGCACCACCGATAATGAGTGCATAAGCCATGTTATTCCATTTATCGCTGGACGGTAGGCGGCGCATCCAGAAGGCCAACAGGCCGACCACAGCAAACGCGATACCGGTAAACAACCAGCGCTGCCAGCCTGCCTGATCACTCAGAAAGCTAAATGCGGCGCCGTAGTTATGCACGTACAGCAGATTGAAAAACGGCAGAATCTCGATGCGATTCTCCCAGCCATACCCCATGCTGTTCATCACCACCAATTTGATAGCGATATCAGCGACAAAAACAAGGAGCGCCAGCCATAGCCAGCGAACTCCCGATTGTTTAAGCGTTAATGCTTGCTGTGTCATGCAGTTCCTTTAAGCAAACTTGCGAACTTCGCCTTCACCGTCAACGTTCGACACACAACGGCCACAAATAGTTTCATGACCTTTGATGGTGCCCACGTCTGGGGTGTAGTGCCAGCAGCGATCACACTTCTCAGCTTCTGTTTTGTTCACTTGAACAAACAGACCGTCGATGTCGGTTGCCTGAGCCGCGTCGCTCTTCTCGGCCAGCGGTTTCACGTTCGCTTTTGAAGTCAGCAATACAAAGCGCAGTTCATCTTCCAGCTTGTTGATTTTGGCTGCCAGCTCGTCGCTTGCAAACAACGTCACTTCCGCTTGCAGAGAACCACCGATGGTTTTCTCGTTACGCGCATTTTCCAGCAGCTTGTTCACCGCACCACGAACTTTCTGAATATCAGTCCAGAATTCGTTGTTCAGCTCTTCGCCTTCAGCCAGACCAAACAGACCTTCGTACCACTCATCAGCAAATACGAATTTACCGCGAGCTTCGCCGTTGGCTTGGTTAGTCGGCATTTCGTTCCAGATTTCATCGGCAGTGAACGACATGATTGGAGCCATCCAGCGAACCAGCGCTTCTACGATGTAGTACAGTGCAGTCTGACAGCTGCGCTGCGCGTTGCCGCCCAGTTTCGCGGTGTACTGACGGTCTTTGATTACATCCAGGTAGAATGAGCCCATTTCAACCGAACAGAAGTGCATCAGACGCTGAACCACAGCGTGAGTGTTGTACTCTGCGTACGCTTTGACGATCTCTTGTTGAGCAGCCATTGCACGGGCAACCGCCCAACGATCCAGTGCCACCATCTCGTCAGCCGCAATGATGTCGGTTGCCGGGTTGAAGCCGTTCAGGTTCGCCAGGAAGAAGCGTGCCGTGTTACGAATACGACGGTAAGAATCTGCGCTGCGTTTCAGGATTTCGTCTGAAACCGCCACTTCGCCCGTGTAGTCAGTTGATGCCACCCACAAACGCAGAATGTCTGCACCCAGTTTGTTGGTCACATCTTTTGGCGCAACCACGTTACCGATCGATTTCGACATTTTACGGCCTTGGCCGTCAACCACGAAACCGTGCGTCAGTACTTCTTTGTAAGGTGCTTTGCCCTTCATCGCGATCGATGAAATCAAAGAAGACTGGAACCAGCCGCGGTGTTGGTCAGAACCTTCCAGGTACATATCCGCTTCAGCGCCATGGAACTCTTCACGGTTATCAACCACCGCATAGTGAGTCACACCTGAATCAAACCAAACATCCAGGGTATCCAGTACTTTTTCGTACTGTTCAGCGTCATCGCCCAGCAGCTCAGCGGCGTCTACATCCCACCAAGCCTGAATGCCTTTCTGTTCAACCAGTTGAGCGACTTTTTCAATCAGCTCAGAAGTATTAGGATGCAGCTCTGCGGTTTCTTTGTGAACAAACAGAGCAATTGGCACGCCCCATGTACGTTGACGTGAGATACACCATTCAGGACGGCCTTCCACCATACCTTCGATACGGCTTTGACCCCAATCCGGCATCCATTTCACGCCTTTAATCGCGCTGAGTGCGTTCTCACGCAGACCCGCTTGATCCATCGATACGAACCATTGTGGTGTCGCACGGAAGATGATAGGTGTTTTATGGCGCCAGCAGTGTGGGTAGCTGTGCTCGTAAGCATGGTGATGCAACAGTGCGCCGTGCTCTTTCAGCACTTCAATCACAGCATCGTTGGCTTTAAATACATGTTGACCCGCAAACAGTTCAGTATCTGGCAGATAAACACCGTTTGAACCCACAGGGTTGGCGACTTCCAGACCGTATTTCTGACCGACTGCAAAGTCTTCCTGACCGTGGCCAGGAGCCGTGTGAACCACACCTGTACCAGAATCTGTGGTGACGTGATCGCCCAGAATTGCCGGTACAGTGAAGTTGTAGAACGGATGGTTGAACTGAGACAGTTCCAGATCCGCGCCTTTGGCAAAGCCCAGGAAGTGGAAATGTTCGACACCCGCACGATCCATTACAGATTTCGCCAGTTCAGACGCAACGATGATACGCTCAGGCTGTTCACCTTCGATTTGGATCAGCACGTATTCCAGATCGTCACGCAGACATACTGCGCGGTTTGCCGGCAGTGTCCATGGCGTGGTGGTCCAGATAACGATGGATACGTCACCTTTACCTTCGTGACCTTCGGTCAGGGTAAATTTAGACAGCAGCGCCGCTTCGTCGGCCGTTTTGAAACGAACGTCGATAGACGGAGACACTTTATCTTTGTATTCCACTTCCGCTTCAGCCAGCGCACTACCACAATCGGTACACCAGTGAACCGGTTTGAAACCTTTCAGCAGGTGGCCGTTGTCGGCAATTTTACCCAGCGCGCGAATGATGTTCGCTTCGGTTGAGAAATCCATGGTGCGGTACGGTTTGTCCCACTCACCCAGGATGCCCAGACGCTTGAAGCCTTCTTTCTGGCCTTCAACCTGACCCGCTGCGTACTCGCGACATTTTTCACGGAATTCAGCCGCGGTCACTTTCTGACCAGGCTTACCCACTTTCTTCTCTACCATCAGTTCGATTGGCAGACCGTGGCAGTCCCAACCCGGGATGTAAGGTGCGTCAAAACCTGAAAGTGTTTTGGATTTAATAATAATGTCTTTAAGAATCTTGTTTAGTGCGTGACCAATGTGAATATCACCGTTGGCGTATGGAGGGCCATCGTGCAATACGAAAGATTTTTTGCCTTTTTTTGCTTCACGGATTGCACCGTAAAGATCTTCTTTGTACCAACGTTCAAGCATTTCTGGCTCACGTTTAGCCAGATCGCCGCGCATTGGAAACCCTGTTTCAGGTAAGTTCAGGGTATCTTTATACTCACTCATCGATTCTTAATTCCGTTATATTGGGCGAAGTTAGACATTATGTTAGCCGGTGGAATCATCCGGTTAACCCTTAAGCTGACGCAGCCACACCCTTGCTGCCTCAGCATCCAATTCTATTTGTTGTTTGAGTGCTTCAAAGGACTCAAACTTATGTTCGTTGCGCAGTTTATGTAAAAGTGCGACTTCCAGCTGTTTGCCGTACAAATTGCCATGAAAGTCGAATAAATGCACTTCTAATTGTTGGCGAACCCCATTTACCGTCGGACGCTGGCCAATATTGGCTACACCGCCGACAGGTTGCTCACCTAACCCATATGCTTCCACCACGTACACACCAGAAACTGGCGACACACAACGCTTGAGCGGAATATTGGCCGTCGGAAAACCGATGGTCCGTCCGAGTTTACGCCCGTGAGACACGCGCCCGCTGATACTGTAATCGCGGCCCAGCATGTCTGCGGCCACGGCCAGTTCATCAGCGGCTAAGGCCTCACGAATTGCCGTACTGCTGACACGCAGTTTCTGTAAACAGAAGCTCTGGGTACTCACCACTTCAAAGCCGTATTCACGTCCTGCCTGTTCCAGCATAGCAAAGTTACCTTTGCGCCCCTGGCCAAAGCAGAAATCGTCGCCAACGACCAAAAACTTAACACCCAAACGAGTGACCAACAAGTCACGGATAAACGCCTGTGCATCAAGGTTGGCGAAGTGATGGTTGAAGTTCACACACAATAGACGATCAATATCCAGTTTGCCGAGTTGGACAAACTTATCTCTCAATCTTGTTAACCGAGCCGGAGCCTTATCTTTTAAGAACAGCTCCATAGGTTGCGGTTCAAAGGTCATCACGACCGAAGGCAGGTTCAGCGATTTCGCTCGCTCAGAGACCTGATCTAATACCTGTTGATGTCCCAAATGGACACCATCGAAGTTACCTATGGTCAATACACAGCCATGATGGCGTGGTTTGATGTTATGAATACCGCGAATCAATTCCATTGGAATACGCTTAAAACCTATAGTTCTCAATTATCTTGGTGTGAAACCGACGGATTATAACCTAATCAGCGTTAATCTGTCGCCGCTTTTAAATCTTTTAAACGGACGCCCAGCACCAGAGCGGTGACTAAATATACAATCGCGCCGAGTGCGATCAGCCCTGTCAGCGTCAGAGCCCGTTGCGTCAGCCCCCAACTCAGCCAGACCGACATCGATTCCATCTGCCACAAAATGGCCGCGACCATAGCACCGCCAGCGATCAACAGTCGGATAATATAGCCAACCGTGCGCGCGCTAATCACGTAAACACCTTGTTTGTGCAAACCGCGATACAGCAGTGCCATATTAATAAAGGCCGACAATGCCGTTGCCGCCGCCAGACCGACATAACCATAGAACCAACCAAAGATAGCGTTAAACACAATATTGCTCAGCATCGCGATGATACCAAAGCGCACAGGTGTTTTCGTATCCTGACGCGAGTAGTAGCCCGGCGCCAACACTTTGATCAGCATGAAATTGAGCAACCCCGCTGAATACGCCAGCAGCGACATCGACGCCATGTGCACGTCATCAGGAGTAAACTCGCCGCGCATAAACAGCACCATCAACATCGGTTTCGCCAACACCATCAAGCCAAGCATGGCAGGCACACCAAGCAGAATCACCATCCGTACGCCCCAGTCCATGGTATGGGCAAACCCGTCGCTGTGAGCATCTACATGCTTGCGCGACAGCGCGGGCAGTATTACGGTTGCAATCGCAATACCAAACAGCCCGAGCGGAAATTCCAGCAAACGGTCGGAGTAATAGAGCCAACTGATGGAACCCGTTTGCAGAAAACTCGCCACAAACGAATCAAATAACAGGTTGATTTGACTAACCGAAACCCCGAATAGCGCCGGAATCATCAGTGTGCGAATTTTAACCACCCCAGGATCTTTCCAGCCCCATTTTGGTCTGACTAACACGCCAGCTTTGATCAAAAAAGGCAGTTGGAACAAAAACTGAACCAAGCCGCCTAAAAATACACCAATTGCCAAACCAATCTCAGGCTGATCCAGTAACGGCGAGATATACCATGCCGACAGAATCATCATGACGTTGAGAAAGACGGGCGTAAAGGAAGAGACCGCGAACTTACCCAGCGTGTTCAGTACCGCGCCTGACAGTGCGACAAAGGTAATGAACCATAAATAAGGAAAGGTAATTTTTAACAGCAGACTGGCGAGCTCAAACTTCGGCGCCGCCGGGCCATCATTGAGCCAATCCAGAAACCACCCCGCACCAAACAGCGCAGTTACCACGCCAGAGAATACCACGCCCAATACAGTCACGATGGTGACCAATACCCCCAGCGTGCCCGCTGCACGGGCAATCAGTTCACGGGTTTTATTGATATCCCCTGACGCATGATATTCCGTCAGGACCGGAACAAAAGCTTGAGAAAAAGCCCCTTCTGCAAACAGACGGCGCAGGAAGTTGGGAATGCGGTTGGCAAAAAAGAATACATCAGCGCTGGCGCCTGCACCCATCAGGTTGGCGACGACAATGTCGCGCACCAATCCCAAGACGCGCGAAATCAACGTCATGGCACTGACAATCATGCCTGACTTGAGTAAGCGTTTACTCACGGTAACCTCGAAAAATACGCTAAAACAACATTATCTTTCTTCACCGGGAAATAATGTCAGTGAGAGATCAGATAAGTATTAGCATTGGCAAAAAAATACTGTTAGAATCCCCGCCATCTTAACCGCGAAGACCTTCCGATTCCAAACTTGTTTGGCCTAGATGGGTTTTTGCACAAATCATTTGACAATTAAGTGCAAATAGGGGATATTTCCGGCCCTTAAATTGTCACCGAACTAAAGTTTTTGGGAGTTAGACCCTTGGCAAACTGTAAATCTGCTAAGAAGCGCGCTATCCAATCTGAGAAACGTCGTCAGCACAATGCTAGCCGTCGTTCTATGATGCGCACTTACATGAAGAAAACTGTTGCTGCAATCGCTGCAGGCGACAAAGAAGCTGCAACTGCTGCATTCGCAGTAGTTACACCAATCCTAGACCGTATGGCAACTAAAGGCCTTATTCACAAGAATAAAGCAGCTCGTCATAAGTCTCGTTTCGCTGCTGCTATCAAAGCTCTGTAATTTGAGCCTGATATCCCAGTGATAAAAAAAACCGGCATTCGCCGGTTTTTTTATTGCTTGTGTTTGCAGAAAACCAAAGTTCTTACTCTTTATTCTTTGTAACTATCGTTATACGCGTAGTGAACAGAATAAAAACTTCAGTCAGACATCCTTGTCAGCTCTTGCAGTATAAATTGTGAAGCAATTCGATCATCGATTTCACTTCATCACTGCTGAGTGTGTAGTACACGGTTTGCGCTTCTTTGCGCGTCTCCACTAAGCCATCCCTTCTTAGCCAAGCTAGGTGTTGCGATAACGCTGATTGACTCAGTTCCAGCTTGCCACACAATTCCCCCACGGAAAGTTCCTGGTTGTGCAACAAGCAAAGAATCTGCAGACGTCTCTCATTCGCCATGGCTTTTAGTAACACCACTGCTTGGGCGGAGTTCTTTTCCATTTCTTGTAGGTTCACGAGTAAGCCCCCTTGAAATAACCGCTTAAGCGCTACTCTCGCACATCATGTTAGTGCCTGATTGCCTTCCTTCAGCGGCAAGTTACCTCGCAACGCCCATTATTATGGTGGTTCATGATCGGATGAACGATCAGACAGCAACGAACACAGAGTATGCCTAAATATGCCGATCACGTTTTTCTGTCATTACAAGACAACAGAATGCGTTTTAATCGGTTGGCGTGATAGTAATCTATTTATTAACAGTAATAAAACGCTCATTCAAACAAATTACTAAAATCTGCATCACAGACATTCTTTACCGCAGGATGTTGAATCATTCGTTCTGCGAATATCACATAATACTCTTCTTTAATTTCTTCGATCCGACTGATGAGTTGCAGCGATAGATCCTGCTCCATTTCGTTCATGTACAGCAGCGGTGCCATGAAAATCACATCCGGATGGTAACGTGCGAAAGCTTTCATCAGTGCAGCATCGTCGAACTCGCCGAGAATATTAGGTTGAATGCCCTGTCGGTCGAACCACTGACGGACTTTGCGCCCCATCGCGGTGCGGCTACCCGGAATCAATAACTTATGCTCTTCCAGTACTGCGGGATAACGCCCCTTTTCAACATGGCCACTGGAGAAAAAGCCCATATGGCTTTCACCCAGTTTCTTACTAAATAAGCCCGGACTCTGGCTGGAGTCGACAGGACAATCGGACAAAATCATATCCAGCTTATGCTGAGACAACTGCTCAAGCAGCATTTCGTGGGTTGACTCAAAGCAGCGTAAGTGAATGCTGTTGTCATCCGGTACCGTCGTCATCAGTATTTTGCTCACCAGACGCTTGGACAGCGCATCAGCAACACCAACATCAAACAACACATTGTTACGTTGACTGTAATTGACGATATCGAGCATTTCGTAACTGAGGCCGAACATACGGTCCGCATACTTGAAAACCAATTGGCCCAGCTCGGTTGGTTCAATGCTGCGGCCGTTGCGTTTAGTCAGTTTGCCTGCCATACGATCTTCCAGCGCTTTAATTTGGCCAGTCACCGTTTGGGGAGTAAGAAACAGCGCGTCGGCAGCCTTAGTGACGGAACCCTGCTTGCACACCATCCAGAAGTAATAAAGGTGGTTGTAATTGAGATGAGACATCGAAAGCCACTCGTGATGAACAGAGTCTTGGTTATAACAAATGAACCGACATCTCGCAATTACATCGAAATATACGAACGATACATGAATAAATGCCTTGTTTTTCCGAATTACTGATTTTCCAATATGACAATTCTGACACACTCTGCTCACGATTCGTCTGTAAAACAGAGTTTAAACCCGTTCTTACCCAACAGATAAAACTGATAATAAAATGATATAAAACAAAAACTTAAAATCAAGCATCAAAATAAAACCTGCCCATAAAACAGCCTAATTAACAATTCTCTCGTTTTGTTTCAGCATTGTCATATTACTGAAATATTTAACCTCTACTATCGCGCACAGATTCAACAACAGACCGAAGACGTAATAAAAAGGTCAATGGAGAAAACAATGATAAACCAAGCGACTACCACTGCCGCGCCAATCTCAGCGACTACGCGTTGGCTGCGCTGGGCAAACTTGGCTTTCATGCTGTATTTGCTACTGCTTGCGGTAGCGATGGTGGGCAGCGGATTTAAATGGGCAACGGGCGATCAGGCAAAAGTCCTGTTTGAATTTGCTTCACACCCGGTTGCGGGCTTGATGATCGGTTTGGTTGCCACGGCGCTGATTCAGTCATCCAGTACGGTCACCTCTATTATTGTTGGTTTGGTGGCTGGCGGCCTGCCAGTTGAAACCGCAATTCCTATGGTTATGGGTGCCAACATCGGTACTACCGTTACCAACACTCTGGTCAGCCTGGGGCACATGCGCTGTAAAGAGGAATTCAAGCGTGCTTTTGCCAGCGCCACTATTCATGACTTCTTTAACTTGCTGGCCGTATTCATCTTCCTACCACTGGAAATGATGTTTGGCATTCTGGAAAAAATTTCTCACTGGTTGGTTTCACCACTGTTGGCAACCGGCGACATGAGCCTGAAAGGCTTCGACTTCATCAAACCGATCACTAAACCTGTGATTGGCGCACTGAAAGGTCAGCTGTCTACATTTGGTGACACATTCGGTGGCGTGGCTCTTATCCTACTTGGTATTGCCACTATCTTTGTGGCGATTACCGTGATGGGTAAACTCATGAAGAGCCTGATGGTTGGCCGTGCGCGTGACATTCTGAAGAACGCCATTGGTCGTGGCCCTCTGCATGGTATTGCGTCTGGTACAATCGTGACGGTTCTGGTTCAGTCTTCATCGACCACCACCAGTCTGATGGTACCGCTGGTTGGCTCAGGCGTACTGAAAGTACGTGACGTTTACCCATTCACGCTGGGCGCGAACATCGGTACTTGTATTACCGCTCTGCTGGCAGCAACAGCCGTATCGGGTGAATTCGCGGTATTTGCACTGCAAATCGCTCTGGTCCACCTGACATTTAACGTGCTGGCGACACTGCTGATTTACGGCGTTCCGTTCCTGCGTGAACTACCACTCAAAGGTGCAGAAGCGATTTCAGAATGGGCAATTAAGAGCAAAGCTGTGGTTGCAGGTTACCTGCTGTCGGTATTCATCGTGATTCCGGGTATGATTCTGGCGTTCAGCTCTTAATCCGGACGAATAAGAAAAGCTCCCTTCGGGGAGCTTTTTTGTTTTCTGCAACCATAAAAAAACGCCAGCACAGCCAGCGTTTTTTACTATCTCATCCCTACACCGAAAACGGATATTGAATCGGATCGTGGAACTCGTAACCGCTCACTTCAAAATCATCCAACGTTACCCAAGTTTCCAAATCGTGTAGCGACTTGATTTTCGGGTTGATGTGGAACTGAGGCGCAGCCAGTGGCTCACGTTTCAGTTGTACATCACGCATTAATGCCAGTTGATCTTCATAGATGTGTGCGTTCACGATCTTATGAAACGCCTGACCCGGTTTCTTACCCGTGATCTGAGCCATAATCGCCAGGAACACATAGACCTGAACCATGTTAAAGTTCAACCCCAGCGGGACATCACACGAGCGTTGCGTACTATTGAGATACAGGGTGTCACCAAGCAGCGAGAAGTGGTGGCTGTACATACAAGGACGCAGGCAGCCCATATGAAACTCACCCGGGTTGTAGAAATTGAGAATTTCGCCGCGATCATCAACGCCACGCGTCAGGTCATCGACAATTTTCTTCAACTGGTCAATATGTCCGCCATCCGGCTTAGCCCACGCGCGCCCCTGAACTCCATATACACGGCCCATATCGTCTTCACCTTTACGGTGCGGGTTGTTGAGCCAAGCGTCGTTCAGGTTAGCATTGGCATCCCAAGTTTTGGTGCCCAGTGCACGGAAATCCGCCGCATTATCATAACCGCGAATGTAGCCCAGCAGCTCAGCCACTGCGGCTTTCCAGAAACTCTTACGTGTCGTCACCAGTGGAAACTGGTTATTGGCCACATCATAAGTTAAATCGGCATTGATCACGGTCAGGCAACGTTTGCCTGTTCGCTCATTTTCCACCCACACACCTTCATCGACAATGCGCTGGCAAAGATCTAAATACTGTTTCACTTCGAACCCTTACTTTGCGGCCACGCTGTCTTTATAGAGGCCACGTTTGTAAGCCCATACCATCAGCAGCACGCCAGCAATAATCATTGGTGTTGAAAGGATTTGTCCCATTGAGATGATACCGCCGAATAAGCCTAATTGGGCATCCGGCTCTCGAACAAATTCAACCAGGAAGCGGAATGTACCATATCCAGCGAGGAATAGCCCGGCTACCGACCCCAACGGACGCGGCTTCTTAATAAACCAGTTGAGGATCAGGAATAGCACAATCCCTTCTAAAACAAATTCATACAGCTGTGACGGGTGGCGAGGCAGCGGTCCTGCATTCGGGAAAATAATCGCCCATGGCACATCCGTGACACGTCCCCACAGTTCACCGTTCATAAAGTTGCCCAGACGGCCCATGCCAAGACCAAACGGCACCAGCGGCGCCACAAAGTCGGCCACACCAAAGAAGGTGCGCTGATTTTTATGTGCATACCAGAACATAGCGGAGATCACACCCAGCAGACCGCCGTGGAACGACATGCCACCAGTCCAGACTTTAAACAAGTAAAGAGGATCGGCTAAGAACAGATCGAAGTTATAGAACAGCACGTAACCGATACGGCCACCAATGACCACACCCAGGAAGCCGGCAAACAGCAAGTCGGAAACCTGCTCACGAGTCCAGCCGCTACCGGGTTTGTCAGCACGACGGTTCGCCAGCCACATGGCAAACATAAAACCAATCAGATACATCATGCCGTACCAGCGCACAGAAATCGGCCCAATAGAAACTAAAACGGGGTCAATGTTTGGAAATTCAAGATAGCCCTGAGACATAAATAGTGTTCTCTTCTCTTTTAAAATCAGATCATTGCATCAACATGGTGATGGCAACGAACATAAGGAATACCGCGAAGAAACGTTTAAGCACCTTAGTTGGCAACTGAGTTGCCAGCTTGGCACCGATACGAGTGGTTAGCATGGAGGTGGAAGCAATTGCCACCAGCGCAGGTAAATACACATAACCCACACTGTACTGCGGCAGGCCTTCAGCATGGTAACCGTGCAGAACAAAGCCCAGCATGCCGGAGATAGCAATCATAAAACCGCATACCGACGACGAACCCACAGCCTTACGCATTTCCACACCATGATGATTGAGAAATGGCACTGACAGCGAGCCGCCACCAATACCCGCGAGACTCGACACCACACCGATACCGCCGCCGTACACAGTGGTCATCACTGCTCCAGGCATCGGCTTGGTGTGCGTGGCACGAATGGAGCGAAACATTTGCAACGCCAGCACCAGTACAATCACGCCAAACACCTTCGGCAGGTACTGATTGGGGATCCACTCTGCAATCACCGAACCGAGAAAACCGCCAACCAATACACCAGGCAACAGCCATTTGACGACAAACATATCCACGTTGCCGAGTTTGAGATGATTGAGTGCCGATGAGCCTGACGTGACGATAATCGTCGCCAGCGACGTTGCCAGCGCAAGTTGCATCACAATATCAGGGGAAATACCTGCCTGAGGCAGCAGAAACAGTAATGCCGGTACGACGACCAAACCACCGCCGATGCCCAGCAAACCTGCCAGCACACCGACTACCGACCCTAACACCAACAACAGGGCCATTAATTCGATACTCACATTCTGTTCCTATTTTTTTCCCGCTCTCACAAAGCCGGCGAAGCCTTTGTCTTCGAAGTGTGTGAGCATCATATTATAGATATCATGACCGTACGGTTGCATCAGCGCTTTGTCAGCAAGTACGCGCAAATCGTTTAAATCAGAGTGACGCACTAAGTACTTCACCCGCGCGACATTCGACGTGTTCATACTTAAGGTGGTGTACCCTAACCCAATCAACAGCAAAGAGCCAATCGGATCACCCGCTAACTCACCGCACACACAGACGGGAATCTGGTACTGCTCGCAGGTTTGTTGAATCTGCTTCAATGCCATGACCACCGCCGGGTGCATCGATTCATAGACATCAGCCACACGGGAATTGTTCCGGTCAACGGCGAGCAGATACTGAGTTAAGTCGTTAGTGCCAACGGAAACAAAGTCAATTTTGTCGGCAATCAGTGGCAAGAGATACAACATTGATGGCACTTCCACCATGATGCCGATTTCCGGCATCACCACCTTATCATCCAGTTTGAGGGTTTCCTCATACGCTTGGTGAATCAGTTTCAGCGCATCATCGAGCTCTTTGGTGCCTGAAATCATCGGCAGCAGAATGCTGAGATTGTTGTATTCGCTGCTGGCACGCATCATCGCCCGTAATTGGATCAAAAAGATATCTGGGTGATCGAGAGTAAAGCGAATCCCGCGCCAACCGAGGAACGGATTGTCCTCTTCTATCGGCAGATATGGCAGAGGTTTATCGCCGCCGATGTCCAGCGTACGCATCACCACCCGCTTGCTCGGGTAGGCCCCCAACACCGTGCGATACTGCTGAATTTGCTCCTCTTCCGACGGAAAACGGTGCTGCAACAAGAATGAGATTTCAGTCCGGTACAGGCCTACGCCATCCACGCCCTGGTTGATAGCAATATTGGTATCCGCACTCAAGCCCGCATTGAGCAGCAATTCGATACGTTTACCATCTTGTGTAAACGCCGGCTCCGAAATGGCTTCGTTAACCATTTTCGACAGCTCTCGTTCTTCGCTGGCTAACGCGCGATATTCAGAGAGGATCTGCTTGGCTGGCGAGATAAACAGCTTGCCGCTGTAACCATCGACAATGCCCTTTTTACCGTTGATCTGTTTGAGGTTAACTGACACGCCCATGATGGCGGGAATGCCAAGAGCGCGCGACAAAATGGCAGCGTGCGAGTTGGCCGCCCCTTCGAGCGAGACGACAGCCAGCAGTTTATCTTTAGGTAAAGCCGCCAGAATGGACGCCGTGAGTTCACGCACGACCAGAATGATAGGCTTGTCCAGCTGTTGCTGATCATGCTCAGTGTTGTAGAGGAAAAACAGCAGACGCTGACCAAGCTCACGCACATCCTGAGCACGCTCACGCAAATAAGCATCGGACATGCGGGCAAAACGGTTGGAATAGGTTTCGACCACCTGACGCAGTGCCCAGTCGGCGCGATCGCCTTTTTGAATCTGCGCTTTAAGATCTTTACGCAGCATCGGATCGTTCAACAGGTGGGTAAACAGATCGAAGATCGCCAGCGCTTCTTTGTTGATTTCGCTGTCGAGCTTTTTACGCATCTTGCGAAAATCACTCAGAGCGTTTTCAATGGCGCGCGTCAGCCACTCGTGTTCACGTTCGATATCCAGCGTCGACGCCGGATAAACATCCGCAAGTTGAGGTTGTGAGTCATCCCACCAGAGCTCGCCAATCGCGACACCAGAAGAAGCAGGAATACCGCTGATGGCTTGCTGCTTTTTCGTCAGCAGCCAGTGACCTTGTGTTTGCGCATGTGCAACGATCACCGCCAGCTGCGCTGCCAGCGTGACCAGGAAAGAGACTTCCATCTCACTGAACAGGCGCGGTGATTTCTGCTGAACAACCAGCACACCTAACACTTGTTTGCGGTAGATAATCGGAGTACCGAGAAAAGAGTTATACACCTCTTCGCCCAGCTCTTTGAAATATTTAAAATTGGGGTGTTTAGACGCTTCAGCCAGGTTGATGGGTTCGGCAGAACGCTTCACCAAACCAACCAGACCTTCATCGAAATCGATCAGAATTTTGTCGCCTTTGAATTTCAGACCTTGAGTAGCCATCAATTCCAGGCGATGCATCTCTTCGTTTGCTAAATAGACAGTACAACATTCAGTACTCATCGCACTGCATGTCTGTTTTACAAAAATATCCAACGCCTGATAGACATCTTCAACTTTTGAAACCTGTTCAACTATATCCCTTAGCTGAGAGAGCATCTCTATCCTCTTCGATTTTTGCGCTTACCTTTTACTTTACGTTCTTTAAACGGCATCGCCAATGACGCAAATTCTTTCATCGCCCGACGATAAACGTCACGTTTGAAAGAGACCACTTGTCTCACCGGATACCAGTAACTCACCCAGCGCCAACCATCAAATTCAGGGGCATTACCACGCTGCATGTTGATTTTTGATTCATCACATTCCAGACGCAGTAAGAACCATTTCTGTTTTTGTCCAATACAGACAGGCTGCGAATCCCATCGCACCAAGCGTTTTGGCAACTTGTATCTTAGCCAATGCCGACTGGTCGCAATGATTTTGACGTCCTTCTTCGTTAAGCCAACCTCTTCGTAAAGCTCCCGAAACATCGCCTGCTCAGGAGATTCACCCTCATCAATTCCACCTTGCGGGAATTGCCATGAGTGTTGCCCGTATCGTTTCGCCCAGAATACCTGACCATGGTTGTTACAAATCACAATACCCACATTGAGTCGGTAACCATCGCCATCTATCACTGGCAAACCTCTAGTAAAATCTTAATTGCTTTGATTTTTCCACATATCCCCAACGGGAGCAAACTTACTAATGTGATTCACACGATATTTATTGCGGATAACATTCAAATTGAATAAGTTTTGCTCAAAACTTAAGTTATCAACAGAAGAGTGCGACATAGACCACATTTATTCACGTTTTCTGTGAATAACCATGTGCAGAAGCTCGTGAACTGTGCAAAAAATCCGTCATACTAGTCACATCGCATTGCTATCACCAGCAGAACAAAAACAAATTTATTGTTAAAAATCATAATTTAAAAGATAAATCAGCGAATAAGCTTGATTGAAAAATGATGAAAGATCATTCGCCCACTTAAAGCGCTCAAAGATCCACCAATCACGCTGTTATCCACACACATTGGAGAAAATGCGCTTTTCCAGCACACTGGCCTCCCAGCGGATCGTACAAAAACCCCTGTTTATGCATACATATCACATTAATTTCGTTTACTTTAGTGACTCAACTGTGGATAACTCGTTAATAGTAGATCTTTTACTCACATTGATCATTCTTTCTCCACGATCCTCATCCGCCGAAAATTTGCTACAATCGCCTTTTTTCTAACGGCACTTTTTATGAAACCAGAACCCCAGAGCGAACAAGAACTGCTAGAGCGCGCGCAACTCATTGCGGGAGCGAACTTTGCGGATCTGGCCAGTGAAGCCGAAATGACAGTGCCGCCCGATCTACGCAAAGATAAGGGCTGGGTTGGTCAATTACTGGAATGGCATTTAGGTGCCTGTGCCGGAAGCAAACCTCAGCAGGACTTTGAGCAACTGGGGATTGAACTTAAAAGCATCCCGATCAGCTATAGCGGGAAGCCGCTGGAAACCACCTTCGTCTGTGTTGCGCCACTGACCGGAGTGCACGGCCTGACTTGGGAGCAAAGCCATGTGCGCAACAAACTGTCGCGCGTGCTTTGGATACCGGTTGAAGGCGAGCGGGAAATCCCGCTGGCTGAGCGCCGAGTGGGCTCCCCTTTAATCTGGAGCCCGTCTGCGGAAGAAGAAGCACAGCTCAAAGCGGACTGGGAAGAGTTGATGGAATTTATCGTGCTGGGTAAGGTATCCGAAATCAGTGCGCGCCACGGAGAGGTGCTGCAACTGCGCCCCAAAGCCGCCAACGGTCGGGTGAAAACCGAAGCCTATGGCGCGAATGGCCGGCCAATCCAAACCCTGCCGCGCGGTTTCTATTTACGCACCCAGTTTACTGCCCGCATTCTCGAGACCTACTACGCCTGAACAACATCGATTGATGGTTAACGCAGCGGTAACGGAATATCGCTGAACTTCTGACTCCCGGCGAAACCACACTCCTCATATGCGCAGCTCATACGCAAATAAGCCTGAGTCAGCCCCAAACGCGACAGCTGAGCTTTGGCGGCATTCAATGACGAAAAATGCAGAGGCTGACCTCTGTCGAGCAGCGGCTCGATATGGTGTTTCACCTCAACGCCCAGCGTATAATGAGTCGCATCAGCACACCCAATGACGTAGGCTTTAGGCGGAACAAAGCCCGGTTTGTGTGCCGCGTTCATCCATTTGTTGAGTTGTCGTTTATGCATCGCTTCACCTCCTGTTACTCAGTGTAGTCGAGCATTCCAATAGCTCCAGCCCTTGTTCCATCGCTACCGAGTGACACAAATTTCATTTCCTTTCCGACCATTTCTTCGCTTATAGTGAAATTCATATCAAAAGCCGCTTTAGTTTCAATAAGCTATAAGTGGTGTGTTCCGAACACAAACAAGGAAGTGCTATGCAATATACCAAACTGCCTCACTCGAGCCTTGAAATCAGTAAACTGTGTCTTGGTACCATGACGTTCGGCGAGCAGAATACGCAGGCTGAAGCCTTCAGCCAGTTAGACTATGCGCTGGAGCGTGGCATTAATTTCATCGACACGGCAGAGATGTATCCGGTCCCCCCAAAAGCCGAAACTCAGGGTAAAACCGAAGAGTTCATCGGGAACTGGTTGGAAAAATCCGGTAAGCGTGAAAAAGTCGTTCTGGCGACCAAAGTCGCGGGGCCACGCAACGTTCCCTATATAAGAGAAAATATGGCGCTCGATCATCGTCATATTCATCAAGCGATCGACGACAGCCTAAGCCGCCTGAAAACCGACTACATCGACCTGTATCAACTGCACTGGCCACAACGCCAGACCAATACCTTTGGTCAGCTCAATTACCCTTATCCGGATCAGCAGGAAGATGTCACTCTGATTGAAACTCTGGAAGCACTCAGTGATTTAGTCCGCATGGGCAAAGTGCGTTACATCGGTGTGTCCAACGAAACACCGTGGGGGCTGATGACGTATCTGCGTCTGGCTGAAAAACACGACTTGCCGCGCATGGTCTCGATTCAGAACCCCTACAACCTGCTCAATCGCAGCTTTGAGGTGGGCTTGTCTGAAATCAGCCACTATGAGGGTGTCAAACTGCTGGCTTATTCACCAATGGCATTTGGCGTGCTCAGCGGCAAATACCTCAATGGCGCCCGCCCAACGGGTGCGCGTTGCAGTTTGTTCGAACGTTTTCAACGCTACTTTACGCCACAAGGCTTGAAGGCGACGGAAGCGTACGTCAATCTGGCTAGAGAGTTTGGCCTCGATCCAGCCCAGATGGCGTTGGCGTTTGTTAATCAGCGTCCGTTCGTGGCTTCCAACATCATCGGCGCCACCAACCTGCAACAGCTGAAATCCAACATTGATAGTCTGGAACTTGAGTTGAGTGAAGAGTTACTGCTTAAGATTCAGGAAATTGGCACACTCTACTCCAATCCCTGCCCTTAGGGTTTAAGCGGGGCTGGCGCAGCAGCCAGCCCCGCTTGTTTACGTCGGTATTCGCGCACTTAAGACACGACGGATATGACGCACATGGCGGTCCGCTTTGATCGCATCAGGTACGCTACTGCCCATTGGACGACCGTCCACTTGCAAGCCGATATCTTTCAGTAAATGTTCGTTGTGCCATGGAATATCAAATGCACTACGACGTACTTTTCGTTTCCATTCACGTTCTTCACGACGCAGATCAGCACGTACCAATAGAGTGGCTAGTTGTAGATAAACAGAATGACGCATGATTTTTCTCCAGTTTAGAAAATTAAGACTGGAAAAATGGCGCTACTTCGCTGAATTGATTGGGATTACCCCTGCTAGCTGCCATTTTCCGCAGCCTATCAGAGGTTACGGATTAATTAGATATCTTTGCTCTTGTTATCATCGCAACGACGATCGGCAGACATGGGTGCTGCGGTCGCGGCAGATGAACCGTTAATAGAAGCGCAAAGGGTATGAATCGATACGAAATGTTTCATAATGCGCCTCCAAGCAAAAATCATTAATCCAAAAAGAAGTGTGTTTTCAGTGAGCTAGACTCACGGTTAAATTCTATGCAACTGAGTATTATCTTCAACCTTTAATTAACACTTAGCGAAAAAACAACCAATATCGCCAGCATTTTGCGTAATAACAGAAAGATATAATGTATTCATCGGAGTAATAACCGAATATGCAACATATTTGTTTGTGCTCATGTCATGCCAACCCGATATTGTGTGCTGAAATGAACAAGCCACCCGTAGGTGGCTTGGCTGAGCATCAAAACGTGCCGTCGGTAATCAAGTTATGCTTGTTGAGCAAACGGTACATGGTCGCGCGGGATACCCCCAGCTCTTTGGCCGCTGTCGAGACTTGTCCTGAATGTGACTCCAATACCAGCAGCAATGCATCACGCTCCGAACGTTCGCGAATGCTTTTCAGGCTGCGTTTGCCATCGCCGCGCTTTGGCAAATCCAGATGTGCCTCTTCCAGCATGATGGTATCGGACATCAACACAACCCGTTTAAGTTGGTTCATCAACTCACGAACGTTACCTGGCCAGTGGTAACGGGTCAGCGCGCGCATTGCGTCTTCCGAAAAGCTGCGAGCTTGTGCGTTGTACTCTTTGGAGTATTCCCGCAAAAAGTGCTTCGCCAGTACCGCAACATCCGCCGCGCGCTCTTTCAGACTCGGCACATTGATGCGCAGCACGTTAATGTAGTGATAAAGCTCTTCATTGAAATCGCCGTCGATCAGCGCTTTCTCAATGTCCGATGAATTCGCGGCCAGAACGCGGACATCAACCGCTTTACTGCCATTTGACGTATCTACCGTACCTTCCTGCAGAAAACGTAGGAGGTTCAGCTGTTGGCTTTTAGGCAGCGTCAGAATGTCATTGAGCAGCAGCGTTCCCCCATCAGCTTGCAGCAGCAACGGCGCGACAGAATCATCATCACAACCAATACCAAACAGCTCACATTCAATCCGCTTTTCTGACATGGCTCGGCAGTTAACCGAAACAAACGGCTTTTGCGAACGAGAAGAGGTTTTATGAATGGCCTTCGCTACGGTTTCTTTACCAGAACCATTTTCACCGTAAATCAGAATGCTGACGTCCGTCGGCCCGATACGTTTAATTTGATCACGCAAACGCTTCATCGGGATCGAGTCACCAATCAGCCCCATGTCTCCGTTGGAGCCATAATGCGGCCAGACTTTTTTCTCAAGCTTTAACATGCCAAGCTGGTGGCCAATTGTGCTGAGTAGTTGAGTGTCCGGGATCGGCGCGGTAAAGAAGTCGATACAGAAGTTCACAATGAACTGGCAAATCGTATCGGAACTGAGCTGAGATTCGCGAATAAACGCCAGCCAGCGAACTTGCTTATGGCTGCTCACCAGATTCGCAATGCCATTGAGGCTAAATTCATCATGGCTTAAATCGACAATACCAATACATGGCCCTGTTTCAGTAAACAGCAGATCCGCTTTGCGCAAGTCCGCACACTGAGTACATCGCCACCCCACTTGTTCTAACACCGAAAGCCACGGCTCGTAGGTACCACCAACGACGATTAACGAGCCTGGCACGGAGTCCATACGGAATTGAGTGCCCATCAACTGAATCCTTATTGTTATAAAATTATTTTGCAGTGCTACTTATTTGGCACCTTCACCACTGACGTTACATTAACGAGACTTGTGGTTAGAATCTGTCTCAAATGTAAGACTAGAAAGGAATTAGAAAACTTTCTACTACCGCTCAGGATTAAGCCACATCCCTTGGCAAATAAACAGTGGGGATAACCCCTCATATATGGAAGTTATTACTGCTTAAATAAAAAAAGCCGCCATAAATGGCGGCTTTTCAATTCACTATCAGCAATTATAGTTGAGGACGCATCGCTGGGAACAAGATCACATCACGAATGGTGTGAGAGTTGGTGAACAGCATCGCCAGACGGTCGATACCGATACCCTGGCCTGCGGTTGGCGGCAGACCGTGTTCCAGTGCAGTAATGTAGTCTGCATCGTAGAACATCGCTTCGTCATCGCCCGCATCTTTTGCGTCTACCTGAGCCTTGAAGCGCGCATCTTGGTCTTCCGCGTCGTTCAGCTCAGAGAAGCCATTTGCAACTTCACGACCGCCAATGAAGAACTCGAAACGGTCAGTGATGAATGGGAAATCATCGTTACGACGTGCCAGTGGAGAAATGTCCGCTGGGTAGCCAGTGATGAAAGTTGGCTGAATCAGTTTAGGCTCAGCCGTTTCGCCGAAGATCTCTTCCAGCAGCTGGCCACAAGTCCAGAACGGTTCCACTTCAACATGAACAGATTTCGCAATCGCCACCATGTGCTCACGATCCTGCACTTTATCGTAATCCAGAGCCTGGATTTCAGTGTGGTTCGGATTGTAGTGTTTGATCGCGTCCAGCATGCTCATACGTGCGTACTTGCCGCCAAACTCAACCATTTCATCGCCGTAAGGCATTGAAGTGGAACCCAGCACGTTCATCGCAACCGTGCTCAGCATCTCTTCAGTCAGATCCATCAGATCTTCGTAATCAGAGTACGCTTGGTAGAATTCCATCATGGTGAATTCTGGGTTGTGACGAGGAGACAGGCCTTCGTTACGGAAGTTACGGTTGATTTCAAACACACGGTCAAAACCACCGACAACCAGACGCTTCAGGTACAGTTCTGGCGCGATACGCAGGTACATATCGATATCCAGAGCATTGTGGTGCGTCACGAATGGACGTGCAGAAGCACCACCCGGGATCACGTGCATCATTGGCGTTTCCACTTCCAGGTAGCCCTTAGAAGTCATGAAGCTACGGATTGCACTCACCAGCTTAGAACGAATGATGAAAGTGTTACGTGAATCTTCGTTCACGATCAGATCAACATAACGCTGACGGTAACGCATTTCCTGGTCGGTCAGACCGTGGAATTTTTCTGGCAGAGGACGCAGTGCTTTGGTCAGCAGCTCGTACTCATCCATGTTCACGTACAGGTCACCTTTGCCGGATTTGTGCAGCGCGCCTTTCACACCGATGATGTCACCGATATCCAGGCCTTGATACTGCTCTTTAAGCTCTTTTTGCACATCTTTAGATGCGTAAGCCTGAATGCGGCCTGAAGTCTCTTGAATAACCAGGAATGGACCACGTTTTGCCATTACACGGCCTGCGATGGCAACAACATGATTCAGCGCTTCCAGTTCTTCTTTGCTCTTTTCACCGAACTCAGCTTGCAGATCACCCGCCAGGCTGTCACGACGGAAGTCATTTGGGTGACCGTTCGCCTTACAACTCTTACGAATGTGCTCTAACTTGCTGCGACGCTCTGCAATCAGTTTGTTTTCTTCTTGCGCGATTTGTTCTTGATTCGTTTCGTTTTGAACAGCATCAGTCATTTTGCATGTACCCTGTTTTGTCGGTAAAAAGCTTAAAGACCTGATTTCAGGCTAGCTTCGATAAATTTGTCTAAGTCACCGTCAAGAACCGCTTGTGTATTACGGTTTTCAACGCCGGTACGTAAATCTTTGATTCGAGAATCATCTAACACGTATGAACGGATTTGGCTACCCCAGCCGATGTCCGATTTCGCGTCTTCGTTAGCCTGTTTCTCAGCGTTCTGCTTTTGCAGTTCAAGCTCAAACAGTTTCGCACGAAGCTGTTTCATCGCCTGATCTTTGTTCTTGTGCTGAGAACGGTCGTTCTGACACTGTACAACGGTGTTGGTTGGAAGGTGGGTAATACGTACCGCAGATTCCGTGGTGTTAACGTGCTGACCACCCGCACCCGAAGCGCGGTACACGTCGATACGCAGATCCGCCGGGTTAATGTCGATCGCGATGTTTTCATCAATCTCTGGGTAAACAAACGCAGACGCAAATGACGTGTGACGGCGACCGCCTGAGTCAAATGGTGATTTACGAACTAAGCGGTGAACACCGGTTTCTGTACGCAGCCAACCGTAAGCGTAATCGCCGACGATGCGAACGGTCGCCGATTTCAGGCCAGCCACGTCACCTTCCGATACCTCGATCACTTCAGTTTTGAAGCCCTTGGCATCTGCCCAACGCAGGTACATACGCAGCATCATGGATGTCCAGTCCTGCGCTTCCGTACCGCCAGAACCCGCTTGCAGGTCCAGGTAGCAGTCAGAGGAGTCGTGATCGCCGGCGAACATGCGGCGGAATTCCAGCTGTTCCAGCTTAGTTTCCAGCTCGTCCAGTTCAGGGCCGATTTCGTCGAATGTTTCCTGGTCTTCGGCTTCAATCGCCAGTTCCAGTAAACCTTCTACATCATCGACACCTTGATCCAGCTGGTTAATGGTTTCAACAACCGCTTCCAGAGCTGAACGTTCTTTACCCAGCGCTTGTGCACGCTCAGGTTCGTTCCAGACATCCGGTTGTTCAAGTTCTGCGTTGACTTCTTCTAGACGCTCTTTCTTGGCGTCATAGTCAAAGATACCCCCTCAGGACGTTTGTGCGCTCTGACACATCCTGAATGCGGTTTTTAATTGGATTGATTTCAAACATGTTTGATTTTGACTTTATGAATAGAATTTAACCGCAGAATTCTACTGAAAAATGTGACGAAGATACAGGAAAAATTCGCCTCTCTGCGCAGGGTTTTTATCTGCTCAGACGGAAAATCGCCGCAAATAAAAAAGGCGGATGACACCGCATCCGCCTTTGCTTTCAATCTAACAATTAGGCTGTTTTCTGTTGCAGCTCTTCGCGCACAGAACCGGCAACGAAAAACATACACACCAGTGCCGCGAAGGTTGGCAGCACCCAGCCCATGCCAACATCAAACAGTGGCAGAACTTCAAATGCTGAAACATCAATGCCGACGACTTTCGCCGCATCGATCAGTGCGAACAGGAACGCCACCAGCGTGACGACGCGAAATGCCGCTTTCGGGTTTGGCAGTTTATGACGCACGAACGCCAGCAGAACCAGAGCAATCGCCACTGGGTAAAGGGCAACCAGAACCGGAATAGACAGTGCGATCAGTTGTGCCAGACCTACGTTAGCCACAATTGCACACGCCACACCGTTGATGATAACCCAGGCGCGGTAAGGCACTTTAGTCAGCGAACTGAAGTAATCTGAACACGCCGAGATCAGGCCAATTGCGGTAGTCAGACACGCCAGCAGAACGATAGTCGACAGAACCACCTGGCCGTATGGGCCAAACAGCGCCTGCACGTATTGGCTCAGAATGAAGCCGCCGTTGTCTGCACCGCCTGCAATCGCCGAGCTGGTTGCGCCGAGATAGAACAGAGACACGTAAACCGATGCCAAACCAAATGCAGCAATGAACGCTGAGCTGATGAGATACTTGGTCGTGGCACGCGCTTCAGTGATACCTTTGCTGCGCAGCGCGTCAACAATCAGCATACCGAACATCAGTGCCGCCAGAGTATCCATGGTGTTGTAGCCTTCCAGGAAACCTTTGGTGAACGGTTGAGTCGCGTATGGACCAGACGCTGGCATCCACTCGCCTTGCGGATCCATAAACACGCCCACCGCCAGAACGATCAGGCCGATGAACAACGCTGGCGTCAACAGTTTACCGATCAGATCGATCAGACGACCTTGTGACCAGGAAAAAAACATCGCGACAACAAAAAACAGTACTGAGAACGCAGTCAGATGCATTTGCGAAGTTTCAGCAAACAGCGGGCTGACCGCCATTTCATATGCCACCAGACCTGTACGCGGAGCCGCAAAAGCTGGACCGATAATGATAAAAATCAGCACCGCAATCAGAGTGGCTACTTTAGCCGGAAGATCTTTCGTCAGGTGTTGCCAGCTACCACCAGCAATCGCCACCGCGATGATCGAAACCAGAGGAAGGCCCACGGCCGTGAGCAGGAAACCGCCCATCGCTGGCATCAGGTTTTCGCCCGCCATCTGGCCGGCCAAAGGAGGAAAAATGATGTTCCCTGCGCCCAAAAAGAACGCGAAAAGCATAAAGCCTAAAGCGGCAATATCTGTTAGTTTTAACGTCTGCTTCACAGATAACCCTTATTAAAATGTCATGAATGTTGTGTATGCATTAGGCGGGGAATCTTAAGCTCCCAACCTTAAATTAGGGGGCGAATAATGACGAAACCATTGACTTTTCGCAATAGCAAAGCCAAAAACACTACATTAATTTATAATCTTCGCCAAAAAGCAGTGAAATCCACCGATTGTTAAAAAATAGACAGAACGATATTTCGATCATTAGCACCTACAAAACCACAACAGTCAGCACAAAAAACCACACAATAAAATAACAACAGACATAATTACTTAATGATTGGATGAAATCGATATTTTCATGAAAAGTAGCACATTAAAGACTAAAGGCTTCAAATTTAAGCAATTTGCCATTGAGGGTGGGCAAAGTGGTATGCCGGTCAGTACTGACGGTGTCATGCTCGGTGCGTGGGCATTTTCAAAGCCGCCTCAACGTATTCTCGACATCGGCACGGGGACCGGATTGCTTGCTCTGATGTGTGCCCAGCGTTTTCCAAACGCGCAAATTGAAGCCGTCGATATCGACCCGCATGCGTTTGCGGCCGCCAGCTACAATGCACAACAGTCACCGTGGTCGGCACGCATTCATGTTTATCAACAAGACATTCTCGCCACTCAGAGCAATGCCGCGTTTGATGCCATCATCTGTAACCCACCGTATTTTAATGACGGCCAGCAATCTCAGCATGCGCAGCGGGCAACCGCGCGCCACACTGATACGTTAAACCACAGCGATTTGCTCGGTGCGATGGCGCGTCTGCTTACGCCAGAAGGCAAAGCCAGCCTGATTCTGCCCATCGTGGAGGGCGAACAATTGATTACGCTGGCCACACAACAAGGCTGGCATCTGGCACGGCGCTGCGACGTGCAACCTTCAGCGCGCAAACCTGTACACCGCTTATTGTTTGAGCTACAAAGAGAGCCGTGCCAAACGCAACTCAGCACGCTCATTATTCAGGATGGCGCAGACTACAGTGCCGACTTTATCGCCTTAACTCGCGCTTTTTATCTGAAGATGTAGAAATTAAAGATGTGATCTGGTCGATGATCCATCTATAATGTGCGCCCTTTAATTTAGACTGATCAGCCCAGCGCTCGCGGAGTAAATAACAGTGATCAAAACCTTTGCTGACCTAGAACTGGACCCAAATCTTCTTGAAGCTATCGAGGAAATGGGCTTCGAACGCCCGACTCAAGTTCAAGCCGAAGCGATTCCCCAAGCCCTGGACGGCAGAGATGTATTGGCATCCGCTCCGACCGGTACCGGTAAAACCGCCGCGTTCGTGATCCCAGCGCTGCAATTCCTGCAGGATTTCCCACGCAAGAAAGCGGGCCCGGCCCGTATTCTGGTGCTGACTCCGACTCGTGAGCTGGCGATGCAGATTGCAGAGCAGGCACGTGAACTGGCGAAGTACACCAAGCTGAACATTTTCACCATCACCGGTGGTGTGCAGTATCAGGAACACGCTGACATTCTGGCAACCACGCAAGATATCGTGGTCGCAACGCCGGGTCGTCTGCTGGAATACATCGAAGCGGAACGTTTTGACTGCCGTGCGATTGAATGGCTGATCCTGGACGAAGCGGACCGCATGCTGGACATGGGTTTTGGCCCGGTGGTCGATCGTCTGTCAGCAGAGTGTCGCTGGCGTAAACAGACGCTGCTGTTCTCAGCCACATTGGAAGGTCGTGGCGTCGAAGGTTTCACCGCGGATCTGCTCAAAGAGCCGGCCGAAGTCAACGCTGAGCCGCCACGTCGTGAGCGCAAAAAGATTTCTCAGTGGTATCACCGTGCCGATGACATGAACCACAAACTGGATCTGCTGAAAGCGATTCTGACGCAGCAATCAGAGCGTGCGATCGTCTTCTTCAAAACACGTGAGCGTCTGGCGGAAGTCCGTGCGGTGCTGGAAAGCGCGCAAATTGCCTGTTCGTGGATTCAGGGTGAAATGCCACAGGATCGTCGTAACAACGCCATCAGCCGCTTCCGTGACGGCAGCGTTAACATTCTGCTGGCGACCGACGTTGCTGCACGTGGTATCGACGTACCGGATGTGAGCCACGTGATCAACTTCGATCTGCCACGCAGCGCGGATGTGTACCTGCACCGTATCGGTCGTACTGCTCGTGCGGGCAAGAAAGGCATCGCGATTTCTCTGGTAGAAGCCCACGACCAACCAATGATGGACCGTGTAGCGCGCTACCTGAAAGAAGACATCAAAGAGCGCTATGTCGATGGCATGCGTCCTAAACACAAAAAACCCGTGTTTAAGAAAAAGAAAAAAGACGACAGCAAGAAAAAGACGGCCACGAAAAAGCCTGTCAGCAAAAAAAGCAGCGCAAAGAAGAAGAAAAAATAATTCTGACTCTTAAGATCGAAAAAAGCCGATGCACAGCATCGGCTTTTTTATGACCGTCGATTGCCGCGCCCCCCTACAGGCTGACGCGGTCAACACTCTTTTAGTGCTCGCGGGTCGCGCGGAATGTCACTTCCGGAGAACGTTCCTGAGCCAGGTTGAGGTTCACCATGGTTGGCGCGATGTACGCCAGGTTATCACCACCGTCCAGCGCCAGGTTGCTCTGGTTCTTACGTTTGAACTCTTCGAATTTCTTCACATCGCTGCATTCTACCCAGCGAGCCGTCGCTACGTTCACGCCTTCGTAGATCGCTTCCACGTTGTATTCTGATTTCAGACGCGCCACGACCACATCAAACTGCAGCACACCCACCGCGCCTACGATCAGATCGTTGTTTTGCAGCGGACGGAACACCTGCACCGCACCTTCTTCCGACAACTGAACCAGACCTTTCAGCAGCTGTTTCTGCTTCAATGGATCTTTAAGGCGAATACGACGGAACAGCTCTGGTGCAAAGTTAGGAATGCCCGAGAACTTCAGTGATTCCCCCTGGGTAAAGGTGTCACCAATCTGAATCGTGCCGTGGTTGTGCAGGCCGATGATATCGCCCGCAAACGCTTCTTCTGCGCGTGAACGGTCGCCTGCCATGAAGGTGACTGCATCAGAAATGCTCACCTGTTTGCCCAGACGTACATGGTTCATCTTCATACCCTGCTTGTAAGTGCCGGATACGATACGCATGAACGCGATACGGTCGCGGTGTTTCGGGTCCATGTTGGCCTGAATCTTAAACACGAAACCACTGAATTTCTCTTCGGTCGCTTCGACTTTACGCTCATTTGCTTCACGTGGCAGTGGTGCCGGAGCCCACTCTGTCAGGCCGTCCAGCATGTGATCAACACCGAAGTTACCCAATGCCGTACCAAAGAATACCGGCGTCAGTTCACCTTTCAGGAACAGTTCGCGGTCAAACTCGTGTGAGGCACCCAGCACCAGTTCCAGCTCTTCACGCAGTTGCATCGCCAGATCTTCACCCACTTGAGCATCAAGCTCTGGGTTATCCAAGCCTTTGATAAAGCGCTCTTCCTGAATGGTGTGGCCTTGGCCGGTCGCATACAGCACGGTTTCATCACGATGAATGTGATATACGCCTTTGAACTCTTTACCACAACCAATCGGCCAGCTCACTGGCGCACACGCGATGCTTAACTCGTTTTCCACTTCATCGAGCAATTCCATTGGATCGCGGATTTCACGGTCGAGTTTGTTCATGAACGTCACGATCGGCGTATCACGCAGACGGGTGACTTCCATCAGTTTGCGGGTACGATCCTCAACACCTTTTGCCGCGTCGATCACCATCAGACACGAGTCTACCGCCGTCAGGGTACGGTAAGTATCTTCGGAGAAGTCTTCGTGTCCCGGGGTATCAAGCAGGTTAACCAGCGCATCGCGGTAAGGAAACTGCATCACAGAGGTGGTGACCGAGATGCCCCGTTCTTTTTCCATCTCCATCCAGTCTGATTTCGCGTGCTGTGCTGAACCACGTCCTTTGACCGAACCGGCCGTTTGAATCGCGCGTCCGAATAGCAACACTTTTTCAGTGATGGTTGTTTTACCCGCATCCGGGTGCGAGATGATGGCGAAAGTACGACGCTTGGATACTTCGCCCACAAAAGGTGTAGTAGACATGAAACGGATCTTCTCTTGATGCTAAAACGGGGACTAAAGCCGCGCCCTAGCCTTTCGGTTCAAATTTGCGCGGTATTCTCGCTGATCTTGGCCTTGGGAGCAACTTTAAGACACGAATGGAATAAAAGCTGAGTTTTTACTTTGCCATTAATTTCTCTGCAATTATGGACTATAACTGATAAGGAAGAACAGGGAATGCTCAACCTCTATGACCAGATTCAAGCAGATACATTCATTAGCGTTTCGCCAAGCCAAGACCGTCTTTCTGGTCTCCGTACTATTGGGGTTGTGCTTCAGCTTCTATCATACGCTGGTCGACCTGCATCAGGAGCGCGGGCGAATTGAGGAACACTACCATTTTCGCCTGATGCAAAGCTATGCGAACGCCAGCCAAGCCGCGTACCATCTCAATCATTTACTGGCAGAGCAAGTAGCCACCAGCCTGATGGCCGATCCCGGTATCTACCGCGTGGCGATCGTCGATGATTTTGGTGACGATCTGGCGCGCATGGAACAGGAGGTCAAACCGCAGGGCGTGTTTATTCAGTTGCTGTCGCGCTATCTCACTCCCGATGTTCCAACATTTCAGGCTGACCTGCATCAACCCAATTCCAACGTGGTGGTGGGAACATTAACGTTTTCCATCGACGGTAGTTCAATCGCCAAAGATTTCATTGCCAAGACGACACGGGTGTTGTTGTTCGATCTGCTGCGCAACATTTTGCTGACGTCGATTCTGCTGGTGTTCTTCTACCGTAAGTTGTCGCTGCCGATCACCACGCTGATCAACTGGGTGCGCTCACTACCGGATACGCCACACAACATTTCGCCGCCGCCACTGAATCAGGAGAGCGAGCTGAGCGAACTTGCTTCTTCGTTTCAAACCCTGTGGCATGAACGGGAACTGGCCGAAGCCAAACTCAACCAGCTCGCCTATTACGACAGTCTAACAGGGTTGGCCAACCGCAGCCTGTTGCTACAGATGCTGAGTAAATCCCTCGATCAGGCTGAGCAAACGCAGCAGAGTGGTGTGCTGTTTTACCTCGATCTGGACCGGTTTAAAACCATCAATGATTCGCTCGGCCACACCATTGGTGACAAGCTGATCAAAGCGATCGCCACCCGTCTGCAAGCGTGGGCTAAACACGACTATATTGCCGCGCGTATCGGCGGTGATGAGTTTGTGGTCTTGATCCCCACTCTGCCCAATGATCGGGTGGAGAACGTCGCCAAGCAGTTGCTGGCGCTGATTTCCAACCCGTATTCGATTGATGATCACCAGCTCTACTGCTCCGTCAGTATCGGCATCTCGATGTTCCCGTCACTGGGCACCACCAACATCGATATTCTGCGTCAGGCCGATACCGCGCTCTACCGGGCCAAAGTCTGCGGTCGCAACAAATACGTGTTTTATGAGCCGGAAATGCAGGCTCAGGTGGAATCATTCCTCGAAACCGAAAAAGGCTTGCATGAAGCGCTGAGCCGCAATCAGTTTGAGCTCTACTATCAGCCACAGGTGAACCTCAATCATCAGATCATCGGCGTGGAAGCACTGATTCGCTGGAATCATCCACAGAAAGGGGTACTGCCTCCGGGCGCGTTCATGTCGATTGCAGAAGAGACCGGGCAGATACTGCAAATCGGCAATTGGATTATTGAACAGGCTTGCTATCAGTACGCGCAGTGGAAGAAAGACGGCGTGCTGCCTGACGAGTTTCAACGCCTGGCGATTAACATCAGTCCGCTGCAATTTGCTCAGGATTCGTTTGTCGATCACATCCACGAGACATTGCATCAGGCTGGCATCACTGGTGAACACATCGAACTGGAGATCACCGAAAACCTGCTGCTGGAAAATGTAGAGAGTGCGATTGAAAAAATGGCGCGCCTGAAAGAGTTTCAGCTCAACATTTCCATCGATGATTTCGGTACCGGCTACTCCTCGCTGCGCTACCTGAAACATCTGGCGGTCGATGTCTTGAAGATCGACCGTTCATTCGTGACACAGTTGCATCTTGATGACAGCGATCAGGCGATTGTCGATACCATCATCATGATTGCCCGCCGACTGGGGCTGGAAGTGATTGCCGAAGGAGTAGAAGATACTTTTGAACTCAATGCGCTGAAAGCGCTGGGATGCGAGCAGTTCCAAGGTTATCTGTTTGATAAGCCGCTCAACGCGAAAGAGATGGCTCAGCGTTTCACTCACAACCGCTATCATGAGCTTCTGGAACCAGTAGCAGCCCGCCAGTTTGGCCTTAAATGATCACAGAAACAGATAGCTCATGATGATCGCATCTTCGTGCCCATTGGCCGTAGGGTAGTAGTTCACCCGGCGGTCAATATCGTTAAATCCAAGGTCCGAATAGAGAGCATAGGCGCGTTGATTGCTTTCGCGCACCTCCAACCAGGCACTCTCCGCGCCCGCTTGCTCACAGATCTCCAGAAAATACTCGGCCAATTGGCGACCATAGCCTTTGCCCTGCTGCTGCGGATCAACGGCGATATTGAGCAGTGTCACTTCACCGACAATATTCTGCGCGTAGAAATAGCCCACCAGCGTCTCATCCACCAACATAACGTAATGACAGGCCCCCCGACTGGATAAATCGCCAATCATGTTTGCTGACCAAGGATGGGTATGGGCACGTTGCTCAATCTGATACACCGCTTGGGTATGCTGCGGTGCCATTGGCATAAACTGAATCGTCATTAAGATTGTGCTCCGTATGAGCAAATTTGCTGCCATAAATCACGGCGATGTTGGGTATGACCGTCAATCTCAGCCAGCGCTGGTGAGATCAGACGATTCGCAGAAGTGTCAGCAGCCACGTCACAGCCGGCAAACCATATCCACTCCAGGCCAGCCAGTTCAAGCTGAGACAGTTGATGCGGGTAGACATGTCGTGCTGTACTCAACGGTAAATGGAAACTCTTCAACACACGCTCAAACAGTATCGCTTCTGCTGCCGTCGGGTGGCTGGCGCAGACCAACAGCAAGCGGCAACCTTCGTCCAATGGTGCCAGCGTCGGCTGATAGCCCTGCAGACGTTCCGGATGTACCAGTTCCCAGCTCTGAATGCCCATGGCGTGTAAGTATTGCTGTTGGTGATCAGACATGTTGAGTTGCTCATAATTTCAATGCGCGTCATGCTAACAAACTTCCGCGAATCCACTCAAGAAGCGCAGCGCGAAAAAGCGAAAAAACAAAGGAGCCCACAGGCTCCTTCACATCGTTGCTTTGGAAAATGGCAAGCCGTTTATGCCAAGTCGGAAAACTCTGGGCAGTACTGAATTTCGCCACTGCGCCCTTTCAGTTCATCGTCCCACAACGCGACAATCTGGAACGCACCAGCTGGTACATCCCACTGACAGCGAAAACCCTGCTCATCGGCAGCCGTAAAACCAAAACGGGAATAGTAGGCCGGGTCCCCCAGAACAACACACGCCGGGTACCCCAGTTCACCCAGTGAAGCCAGACCTTCGTGCACCAATTCTGCACCCAAGCCCTGCTTACGGTATTCAGCCTTCACGGCGAGTGGAGCAAGCCCCTGCCAGTTAAGATCTTCACCGTTGAGATGCACCGGGCTAAACATGGCATGTCCAACCACTTCGCCCTCATCATCACACGCGACCAATGACAAAGTCCGATGGCCGTTTTCGCGTAATGCCATGACCAGATTGGCTTCAGCCTCGGTGTCAAAGACCTCTTTCAGTAAGCGGTCGACGGCCAGAATGTCCGCTGGAGCCTCAGTTCGAATAAGCATTCACTACCTCATTGTGTGTATTTGGCGTTTGCATGCCTTTATGCACAAAATCGGCGAGTTGGTGAAGTAAAATTTGCAATGCTTTGGGTAATTGTTCCAAATCCACACTGTCCATCAAATTTTTCACTTCCAGTCCCAGTTCTGTGTCACCTTCAATCGACAGGCGGCGCTGGAAAAATAAGGTATCCGGATCTTCTTTGCGTCCGGCAATCAGAATCAGGTCATTCAGATCGCCACTAAAACTCACATCTTCGTGCTTCACATTATCAGCCACGATAAGATTGTCATTCTCATAACTGATAAACCAGCGTAAATTCAGGTCACGAATTTCGACTTTAAGCCATTTATCTTCAAGAAATTCGAAGTCTCCGTCGTCTAGCGCTTCATGAAAGGCGAGTTTGAGCCCATCCAGCAAGGCTTTTTTTTGCACAGATTTGGGCAATAAGTGGATTGGGGATCTCAAAATTGATGCGGCATTTTGAACTAGTTGAGTACGAATCTTGTTAATCACGCGCGTTATCCGTTACCTTTAATTTAAGTGTGTCTCATCATAATGGATGTATTTGCGCCGATTCCTGTTATGCATCAAAAAACCCGTACGCTGATGCACCTTTTCAGTAGCGCGAATCAAAGTTATAGTTAATATCTCTTGTAAGAGTAACAAGTTCAATGAATAGTACGCGCTCTGGACGGTTGGTAGTATCTTGATGCTTTCGCACATGCCCTCGCAAAATATACAGCACTGGTTTGCAAAAATTACGTCGAATAGTCCGTTCTTTTTTGCACTGCTTAATGACCAACATCAGTATGTTCTGGTCAATGAGCGCTATTGCGATATCGCCGGCCTTCCTGCTGACGACTTGATTGGTATGAACGACACTCAGGTTTTGGGTGAACACTTCTACCAGCATCTCCAACCGTATTACTCTCGTGCGTTTAACGGAGAAACTCTCGAAGCGGAAGTGACGCTGCATGAACTCGATCTAGAGACCAGCCTGCACTTTTCCCTGTCCCCGATACTCAACGACAACCAAGTTGAATATGTGGTATTTCACGCCATAGACACCTCCGAAAAACAGATCCTAATCCGCTCGCTGGAAGAGTCGGAGAACAAGTTCTCGACCCTGACTACTCTGCTGCCGGATGGCTTACTGTTGGTGGAAGACGACTGCATCATTTCTGCCAACCCATCATCCGCTCGTTTGCTCGGTTTTGATGACACGTCCGATCTTCTCGGTGAAGAGCTGTCACGCCTGTTTATAGATGAGAAAACCAAAGCCGTATTTACTACGCCAATCGGGCTGCTGTTGTCTGAAGCCCCTCTGGTTTGCCTCACAGGTCCGCGCTGCGGCTTTGAGCGTAAAGTTCAGCTGAACGCTGGCACTACTCGTGTTCTGGGCAGCAATTCTCAACTGATCCTGATTCAGGATGCGTCGCAGGCGACTAAGCAGCTGTCCGCGACGACCCAAACGGATATGCATATCGATACCTTAACCGGTTTGTATAACCGTTTGGGCTTTACCAAACGTCTGGAACAACTGATTCAGAACGATACTCCGCTGGTAATGCTCTACCTCGACATTGATAACTTCAAGAATATCAATGACTCGCTGGGGCATCACATCGGCGACAAAGTCATTAAAGAAGTCTCTTCACGCCTTAAACGTCTGCTGCCGCCACAAGCGGTGTTGGGCCACCTCGGCGGCGATGAATTCGGTTTGATCCTGCCAGAGCCCGAACATAACCGTTCGGCGGAAATGCTGGCGGAGCGCATTATTTCGCTCATCAACCAACCGTTCGATCTGCATCACTTCAGTAAACGTCTCGCCTGTTCTATTGGCAGCGTCCGCTACCCGGGCGACGGCAATGATGCACGCGTGTTGCTGCAAAACGCCGACACCGCGATGTATGAAGCCAAAGACCGCGGACGTAACCGTCTGATCAAGTTCAATGACCAAATGAATAAAGAAGCGCGCATGCGCTTGTGGCTGGAAATTGAACTGCAAAAAGCACTGCAACAAAATGGCCTCGAAGTGTGGTACCAACCGAAAGTGAACGCGCGTGATTTCAGTATCAACGGCGCCGAAGCTCTGGTGCGCTGGAAACACCCGGTTGAAGGCTATATCAGCCCGGGGGCCTTCATTCCGGTCGCGGAAAAAGCAGGCTTGATTGAACATCTTGGCCGCGTGGTGATGCGCGATGTGTTTGCGACCGTCAAACGCTGGAAACAGCAAGGTATTCTGCCAGGCCGCGTGGCGATCAATATTTCGCCCGAGCAGTTTGGCAACCCACAACTGATTGATTACCTTGAGAAGCTGTTGCGTACCACCGCTTTGGATCCAAACTGCATCACCTTTGAGCTTACTGAGAGCGCAATGATGAGCGACAGTGATCATACGCTGCAAATGCTCAATGCCATCAAAAAACTGGGGTTCTCGCTGTCAATTGACGACTTCGGTACAGGCTATTCATCGCTCGCTTATCTGGCCCGATTCCCGATTGATGAGCTGAAAATAGACCGCGCATTTATCACCGACATCGACACACTGCCCAAGCAGGTCACGGTGATTGAAAACATCATCAATTTGGGTAAATCACTCAATCTGACTGTCGTGGCAGAAGGGGTTGAAACCCAACAACAAGCGACACTGCTTTCCAACCTGAACTGCCATTCCATTCAGGGCTTCCATTTCTACCGGCCTCAGCCAAAGCACGAAGTGGAAGAGCTGTTTTCGCAGCATCGACGCCACCGTAAATCACTCTAAGTGAGTAATTTCGCCTTTATTGAGTGAAACCTGCCTTACATCAAATCCGGTATTCATAATTCTTCATAAAATGCGGGCACTTTTCCTTAGAAAACAGTACCCGAGCAATGGAACTTCTCTGTCCCGCAGGTAACTTGCCTGCTCTCAAAACGGCCATTGATTGTGGCGCCGACGCGGTCTACATCGGTTTTAAAGATGACACCAACGCGCGTCACTTCGCCGGCCTTAACTTCAGCGGTAAAAAGCTGGATAAAGCGGTTCAGTACGTGCATGACCAAGGTAAAAAAATCCACGTTGCGCTGAATACCTTTGCGCACCCGAACGGTTTTGAACGCTGGACAAACGCGGTGGATCAGGCTGCAGATTTGGGTGTTGATGCCCTGATCGTCGCCGATGTGGCCATTCTTGATTACGCTGCCCAGCGTTACCCCGACATGGAACTGCACCTCTCCGTGCAGGCCTCTGCCACCAACGTCAAAGCGGTAGAGTTCTACAAGCAGAATTTCAACGTGAAGCGTGTTGTTCTGCCCCGCGTACTGTCGATTCACCAGGTCAAACAGCTCTCGCGCAACATTCCGCAAGATGTTGAATTAGAGGTGTTTGCCTTTGGCAGCCTGTGCATTATGTCGGAAGGTCGCTGCTATCTGTCGTCGTACATGACCGGCGAATCACCGAATACCGTCGGTGCGTGCTCACCAGCCAAATACGTGCGCTGGCAGGAAACCGCGTCCGGTCTTGAATCGCGCCTGAATGAAATCCTGATCGACAAATATTCAGCCGGAGAGAATGCGGGCTACCCTACGCTGTGCAAAGGCCGCTTTGTAGCCGAGCTCGACGGCGAACAAAAGCGCTACCATGCATTGGAAGAACCCACCAGTCTCAATACTCTTTCACTATTACCAGAGCTGTTTGCTGCAAATGTCGCGTCAGTGAAAATCGAAGGACGTCAGCGCAGCCCGGCTTATGTCGAACAAGTGACCCGAACCTGGCGTGCCGCCATCGACCGCTATCTGGCTAACCCGGGAGCTTATCAGGTGGAAGCCGCGTGGAACGCTGCGCTGGCCAATGTTTCGGAAGGCACGCAGACCACACTGGGCGCATATCATCGCCAGTGGCAATAATCGAAGTGGAGAATGCAATGAAATACGCCCTTGGTCCCCTGCTCTACTTCTGGCCTAAACAGGACGTTGAGCACTTTTATCAACAAGCTTGTGTCAGCGATGCGGACATCATTTATCTGGGTGAAACCGTCTGTTCGAAGCGTCGCGAAATGAAACCGCAACACTGGCTGGAGATCGCCAAAGCGCTGAGTGCAACCGGTAAGCAGGTCGTGCTCTCAACCATGGCTCTGCTCGAAGCACCAAGCGAAATCAATGTGATGAAGAAGTACATTGATAACGGCGATTTCGCCGTGGAAGCTAATGACATGGCCGCGATTCAAATGGCCAGTGAAAAAGGCATTCCGTTTGTGGTCGGCCCGGCGATCAATACTTACAACGCCCATGCGCTGAAACTGTTTCTCAAACAAGGGATGACGCGCTGGTGTATGCCTGTGGAACTCTCTCGCGACTGGCTGGCGAACGTTCTCGAACAGTGTGAACAGCTAGGCATCCGTGGAAAATTTGAAACCGAAGTGTTCAGTCACGGTTACCTGCCTCTGGCCTACTCTGCGCGTTGCTTTACCGCGCGCGCCGAGAACCGAGCCAAAGATGAGTGTGAAACCTGCTGTATTAAATATCCCACCGGCATTCAGGTTCACAGTCAGGAAGGTCAATCGGTATTTAATCTCAACGGCATTCAGACTCAATCGGGGTACTGCTATAACCTCATCAACGATCTGCCTGCGATGAGCAGTCTGGTGGATGTGGTGCGGCTCAGTCCATTGGGGGTGGAAACCTTCGGCCATCTCGAGCGTTTTAAAGCCAATGAACAGGGCCAGAAGCCCCAACCGCTGGAGCATCACCAATGCAACGGCTACTGGCATCAACTGGCGGGTTTAGAAATTAAAAATATCTGACTAAAAAGGCTGAAGTTCTACTTCAGCCTTTTGGTTTCTTTGCACGTCAATTCACTAAGCATAAGCAGGTACAGACGTTTTTCCTAAGCGTGAGACATCACGCCACAGCATCACACCGACCACGCAGCTGAGCGCGATATTCGACAGCGGAAACGCAATCCACACTCCGGTAATACCGTACAGCTTCGGCAAAATATACAGAAACGGTAACTGAACCATCATGTTGCCCACGGTGACAAACATCGCCTTGCCGCCATGATTGGTTGCCTGATAGTAAGCGGCACTGACCACCAGAAAACCATCCAGAAACAGGGCAAACATATGCAGTTTGAGCGCAAACACCGCGCCTTCCATCAAACGAGGATCGTTTGAGTTAAAAATGCCGATAACCTGTTCGGGGAACAGATTTATCATCAGCACAAACACCACCCCGCCCAGCACTGCAATGCTCATGGCGACTTTCAGCAAGCGGCGAATGTTGTCGTACTGACGCGCGCCATGGTTAAAGCTCGCCAGCGGCTGCATCCCGTTGGCAATACCTTCCACGGTGAGATAGTACACGGTGACAATATATCCCAAAATGGCATACGCGCCGACCATCACGGCATTACCATACTGAATAATCAGGCTGTTGTGCAGCGCCACCATGGTTGAACCGTAGGCATACATAAAAAAGCTGGAAACTCCGATGGCAAAGATCTTCGGCAGATAGCGCCACTCCATACTCAGACAAGCGCGCGTTAAACGCAGTTTGGCACGCTTTGAGAAGAAGTAGCTAAAACCAAGACTGGTGACGATCAGCTGCGAAATCGCGGTCGCAATCGCCGCTCCGGTTAACTCCCATTGCAACCAAGCAATCAGCACGTAATCGAGCACGATATTGCACAGCGCGCCCACCACCATCAGCAATGTGGCTAAATTCGGACTGTCGTCATTGCGCAGCAAAAATGGCATTGCAATCGACCCCAGAGTGAAGACACAACCGATGATCAGGATTTGCAGATACTGCATGCCCAATTCAAACGTGCGCCCTTGAGCGCCTTGCCAACGCAAAAAGTCATCAGCGAAGAACCACAATATCGTAGCAACGATCGGCGCCAACATCACCAGCGTCAGCAACCCCGTCGCAAGAATGCGTTTGGCACTGTGGAGATCTTTTTCGCCTTGTTTAATCGAGGCCAATGCTCCGGTGCCCACCCCGACCAGCATTCCCATCCCCAGAATCGTACCAATCACTGGCCAAGCCACGTTGATTCCAGCTAAACCTTCCGCGCCCACATAGTGGCCGATAAAGATGCCATCCACGACCTGATAAAGGCCGTTCACCAACATGGCTGCAACGGTCGGAATCGCGTAACGCAGAAACTGACGATAGATAGACGTATTCATATTCAACCACTCATTAATATAATTAGCCTGACTAACTAAAAATATAAAAAATTAACGCAATGCTTTACTCAATAACATACCAAGAACTGCCGACTCCTCATCACTGAGATGTTGTGACACCCGGTTGGCCAGGATTTGATACACCTTAGCTTCTGATTCAAGGTGCTCTTCCGCCAGCTCGGTCAGCTCAAAACGATGTGAGCGGGCATCTTCGCTGCAACGAGTCCTTCTAACTAAGCCTTTCCGCTCTAGGCGCTTGACCATATTAGAAGCAGAAGGTTTAGTCACTTCCAGTTCCGCGGCAAGATCTGTCAGCCGAATCGCTTCCTGTGCTCCCTGAATTACTTTTAAGTAGTCATACTCATTAAAACTGAGCTGCGCGATTGGGTCTTCTTTACTGTACTTTCGCCACACTTTTGCCGTGAAACGTTCCAGTTTTTCCAGTTGAATGCCTAAACTCATGAATCTTGCCACTTGGTTAGATAGACTAACTATTTTGCCTAAACTTAAAACAACAGGCAATAAAAAAGCCGCCTTATCAGCAGCCTTTTTATCTTAGTGATGGAATGTCACATGAAGATGACAACTTATTCAGCTTCAGGCTTTGCCTTGGCCAATTGAACATCGCGTAAGTGTTGGTAGATGCGGCCAAGTTCAATGAACGAGTAGCGATGCTCGACGTACTCATACACGTTGAAGGAAATCGCCAGCTTATAGAGTGAGACTGCGTGAGCATAGTCACCTTGCATCTGATAGCGTTTGCCAAGATAGAAATACGCTTCGGTCAAGTGCTGTGCCAGTGCGCTGTTATCACGAGTACCGCCCAGCACAGCTTTGAAAGCCTGCTCCTCAGAGACTTCATTCAGCATCAGAGCTACCAGTACCCAGCCCCATTGCTCATCATGTTGTTGATAGCGTGCCATCAAATCCTGACGAGCTTGTTCAGGATACTGCTCGCTTTGAATGATATACAGCCAGAGCGCGCGAAACGGGTCACTCGGATCCTGCTGATAATGTTTGGTAATTTCTTCCAGAGCCAGCTCCGGACGCTCTCCGTAGTAAAGGGCAATTGCGCGGTTACGGGCGGCATAGAAGTTTTCCGGATCGAGTTCCAGCGTGGAATCAAACGATTCATAAGCGGCATCAAACTCGCCTGCTTCGGTGTAGTACACGCCGAGCAGATTAAAGATATCCGGTTGTGCCGGATTGAGAGAAAGTGACTGAGTAAAATCCAGACGAGCCAAATCTCTGAGGCCGACACTGTCGTAGTAATTGCCGCGTTCGAATAACATTTTCGCGCGCACTTCGTCGCTCAAATCCGTACGTTGCAACAGTTGAGTTAAGCGGGCAATCTGCACTTCCTGCTGAACACTGGCTTGCAATGGAATCGCCATCGGTGGATATACCCATTGGGTATTTTGCGTCGAAGACTTAGTGGCACAACCTGCCAGAATCATCAGCGCTACGCTGACCGTTGCGGTTCGAAACCATTTCACAAATCGATACTCCTGTTTATCCCGCATTAAAAAAGGGAGCGAATGACGCTCCCTTTATAACATGCTTTGGCGTTAAAAAGCGAAAACAGATCGCGCTTTAACCCAGACAGTGACGCTTATTCAGCTTCTGGTGCATCCAGTGCAGCCGTCGCTTCTTCAGCTGGTTTTTCAACCGCTTCTTTCATACTCAGACGTACACGGCCTTGACGGTCGATTTCCAGAACTTTAACTTGTACTTCTTGGCCTTCAGACAGTACGTCAGACACTTTCTCGATACGCTTGTCAGCGATTTGAGAAATGTGTACCAGACCATCTTTGCCAGGCAGTACAGTGACGAATGCGCCGAAGTCAGCCAGACGTGCCACTTTACCCGTGTAGATCTTACCCACTTCAACTTCTGCAGTGATCTGCTCGATACGACGAATCGCATCTTGCGCTTGCTCACCTGAAGTTGCCGCGATCTTGATCGTGCCGTCATCTTCGATTTCAATGGTGGTACCTGTTTCTTCAGTCAGCTGACGAATCACTGCGCCACCTTTACCGATCACGTCTTTGATCTTGTCTGCGCTGATCTTCATGGTGTGGATACGTGGAGCGAATTGAGAGATATCGTCACGAGCACCAGAGATAGCTTGATCCATTACAGACAGAATGTGCAGACGTGCACCTTTCGCCTGGTTCAGAGCGATCTGCATGATCTCTTTCGTAATACCTTCAATCTTGATGTCCATCTGCAGTGCAGTCACACCGTTTGAAGTACCCGCTACTTTAAAGTCCATGTCGCCCAGGTGGTCTTCGTCACCCAGAATGTCAGACAGAACGACGAAGTCATCTTCTTCTTTCACCAGACCCATTGCGATACCCGCAACCGATGCTTTGATTGGCACACCCGCGTCCATCAGAGCCAGTGAAGAGCCACATACAGACGCCATTGAAGACGAGCCGTTTGATTCAGTGATTTCAGATACTACACGCACTGTATATGGGAATTCATCGATAGAAGGCATAACCGCAGCAATACCGCGTTTTGCCAGACGACCGTGACCAATTTCACGACGCTTAGGAGAACCCACAAAACCCGTCTCGCCCACACAGTATGGAGGGAAGTTGTAGTGCAGCAGGAAGTGATCTTTCTTCTCGCCAGTCAGTTCGTCGATGATTTGCGCGTCACGTTGAGTACCCAGAGTCGCCGTAACCAGAGCCTGAGTTTCACCACGAGTAAACAGAGCACTACCGTGAGTACGTGGCAGAACGCCAGTACGTACGTCCAGTGCACGAACCATGTCTTTTTCACGGCCATCGATACGTGGGTTGCCAGCGATGATGCTGCGACGTACCACAGTTTTTTCCAGGTCGTGGAAGATAGTGTGGATTTCTTTTGGATTCAGTTCTTCGTCTTCAGCCAGCAGCTTCGCGCTGACTTCAGCACTGATTTCGTGGATGCGGTCATAACGCGCCATTTTCTCAGTGATTTGGTACGCTTCAACCAGTTGGCTTTCAGCCAGCTCAGCAATCTTCGCTTTCAGCTCAGTGTTTTCTGCTGGCGCTTCCCAATCCCATGCAGGAGTCGCAACTTCTGCTGCGAATTCGTTGATCGCTTTGATCACGGTTTGTTGTTGATCGTGACCAAATACAACCGCAGACAGCATCTCTTCCTCAGACAGAACTTCTGCTTCAGATTCAACCATCAGAACGGCAGATTCAGTACCAGCAACCACAAGGTCAAGCTTCGATGTTGCAAGCTCAGCGTTGCTTGGGTTCAGAACCAATTGACCGTTGATGTGACCAACACGCGCAGCACCGATAGGACCATTGAACGGAATACCAGAGATCGCTAGCGCAGCAGAAGTACCAATCATGGTCACGATGTCAGGTTGCACGTCTGGGTTAACAGACACAACGGTCGCAATCACTTGAACTTCGTTTTTAAATGCATCTGGGAACAGCGGGCGGATTGGACGGTCGATCAGACGTGCAGTCAGCGTTTCGCCTTCAGAAGGACGGCCTTCACGCTTAAAGAAGCCTCCAGGGATTTTACCTGCAGCGTAGGTACGCTCTTGGTAGTTTACTGTCAGAGGGAAGAAATCTTGGCCTTCAACGGCTTCTTTCTTACCAACCACGCTCACGAATACAGCTGTATCGTCCATGGTTACCATTACAGCTGCCGTTGCCTGACGAGCCATAACGCCAGTTTCCAGTGTCACGGTGTGGTTACCGTACTGGAATGTTTTTACTACTGGTTTTTCAAACATTGAGTTTTTCCTTTTCCAGGGCATACCTGGATGAATCAATTGAAGACTCAAAACATCACCAATCGCGACTAGTAAAAACGGACTGATTGCCCAATCTGCTTTTAATAGCCGCGACCTGTTGGCCGACTTACGGTGACTGTAATGCCTTGAGTTTAGATAATGCTGACTTCATCAAGTCAGACGGCGGGTAGTATAAACTACATTGCGAAAGATGTGCCAAATTTAGATAACAAAAAAGGGGCATATAGCCCCTTTTTAGACAAACTGTACTATGCAGCCACTGATTAGCGACGTAGGCCTAGACGTTTGATTAGATCTTGGTAACGAGACAGGTCTTTGCCTTTCAGGTAATCAAGAAGTTTACGACGGCTAGAAACCATGCGTAGCAGACCACGACGGCTGTGGTGATCGCCTTTGTGCGCTTTGAAGTGACCTTGTAGGTGGTTGATAGAAGCAGTCAGTAGAGCTACTTGTACTTCTGGTGAACCAGTGTCGCCTTCGCCACGTGCGTATTCAGCAACGATTGCTGCTTTAGTTTCTGCATTCAGAGACATAATTCTCTCCTAAAGAGTTAAGTTTATATTTGTGCCAGCCAATCTCTGATTCAGCCGACACGAGGAGCGCGAATTATAGGGAATTATTCCCCTTCGCACAAGATCAAAAAAGACGGTTACTCGGCGTCTTTCGGGTAAACCACCAGACGTTTCGGCGCAATTTTGCCATCGTCGTTCATTTCACCCACGCCCAGGAAGAGTTTCTCCTCTCCGCCAGTCAAACGGACGAAGCAATCACTTGGCGCGCCAAAGACTTGCACCGCTTGACCGTGTTGTACCATGTGCACCAGTTCAGGTACCAGATTCACCTCTGGCAAATCCTGCACTGCGGTATCCATTGGTAGCAGCAACGCATCTAAAATCTCGTAAGGTGAGCGATCTTCGCGTTGTGCTTGCTCAACCATTTCGTTGAGTTGCTCCAGCGTGACCATATTTTCGTACGGGTACTTTGCCACACCAGTGCGGCGCAGCATCGTGACGTGAGCACCACAGCCCAGCATTTCGCCTAAATCGTCAACGATAGTACGAATGTATGTGCCTTTTGAGCAATGCACTTCCATCTCCACTTCATCGCCTTCAAAGCGATGCAGGACAATGTCGTACACTGTAATCTTGCGCGCTTCACGCGGCACTTCAATACCTTGGCGTGCGTATTCGTACAACGGACGTCCTTGATATTTCAGCGCAGAAAACATCGATGGCACCTGATCGGTTTCGCCACGGAATGATTCAATCTTGGCCAGCAATGTTTCGCGCTCGACATGCACCGGGCGTGTTTCCACCACTTCACCGTCAGAGTCTGAGGTGTCGGTGCGCTCACCTAACTTGGCAATCACGCGGTAGCGTTTGTCGGAGTCGAGCAGGAACTGGGAGAACTTGGTCGCTTCACCGAGACAAATCGGCAGCATACCAGTTGCCAGAGGATCCAGAGCACCTGTGTGTCCGGCTTTCTCGGCGAAAAACAGGCGTTTCACTTTCTGTAAAATGTCGTTCGACGAAATGCCCGTTGACTTATCCAGTAACAGAACACCGTTGATCGCACGGCCTTTACGACGACGCGCCATTACTCTTCGTCCTCACGACCCGCATCTTTTTGCTTGCGCTTGTCCTGACTCACCACTTCGGTCACCAGGTTTGACATGCGCATACCTTCCACCAGGGTGTTGTCGTAGTGGAAGCGAATTTCCGGCGTCAGACGCAGACGAATGCGTTTACCCAGCATCATACGGATGTGCACTTCGTGCTCACGCAGCGCATTCAGGCACGATTCAGGTGTTTGCTCACCCACGCACAGGAAAGTGACGAAAACTTTGGCGTAAGCCAGATCGCGAGACACTTCAACGTCAGAAATGGTCACCATACCCAGACGGGAATCGCGCACTTCGCGTTGTAGAATCATCGCTAATTCTTTTTGTAATTGCTGTGCCACACGTTGAGTACGGCTAAATTCTTTTGGCATATTCTTTTCTCACTGATAGAAAGAATGGGGGGATGGTTTACCCAGCCCCCCATGGTGTATTCAACAACCTAAACTTGCCGATAATGCAATTTTAGTTGGTTAGTCGATGGTGCGTTGAATCTCAACGGTTTCGAACACTTCGATCTGGTCGCCTACGCGAACGTCGTTGTAGTTCTTAACGCCGATACCACACTCGTAACCATTCTTAACTTCTGCTACGTCGTCTTTAAAGCGACGCAGAGATTCCAGTTCGCCTTCGTAGATAACAACGTTATCACGCAGTACGCGAATTGGGCTATGACGTTTAATGGTACCTTCAGTCACCATACAACCTGCGATTGCACCCAGTTTCGGTGACTTGAACACGTCACGAACTTCAGCAAGACCAATGATTTCCTGCTTGAATTCTGGAGCCAGCATACCGCTCATCGCTTGTTTCACTTCGTCGATCAATTGGTAAATGATCGAGTAGTAGCGAAGGTCGATGTTTTCTGCGTCAAGGGTACGACGAGCAGACGCATCTGCACGAACGTTAAAGCCGACTACGATAGCATTTGATGCAGCTGCCAGTACGGCATCTGTCTCAGTAATACCACCGACGCCAGAACCCACGATGTTCACTTTCACTTCTTCAGTAGACAGTTTCAGTAGTGAGTCAGCGATCGCTTCAACCGAACCTTGTACGTCCGCTTTCAGAACGATGTTCAGTTCAGCAACGTCACCAGCAGCCATGTTCGAGAACATGTTTTCCAGTTTCGATTTCTGCTGACGAGCCAGCTTCACTTCGCGGAATTTACCTTGACGGTAGTTCGCTACTTCACGTGCTTTACGCTCGTCACGAACAACAGTTGCTTCGTCACCTGCAGCAGGAACGCCTGACAGACCCAGGATTTCTACAGGGATAGAAGGACCTGCTTCTTCCACTTCGTTACCCAGTTCGTCGCGCATTGCACGTACACGGCCGTATTCTTGACCACACAGTACGATGTCGCCTTTGTGCAAAGTACCGGACTGAACCAGAACCGTTGCAACCGGACCACGACCTTTATCCAGACGTGATTCGATAACCACACCAGAAGCCATACCGTCTTTCACTGCGTGCAGTTCCAAAACTTCAGCTTGCAGCAGAATCGCTTCTAGCAGTGCATCGATGTTGGTACCCTGTTTTGCAGAGATGTGAACGAACATGTTCTCACCGCCCCACTCCTCAGGCATAACATCGTAGGCAGCCAGTTCGTTTTTCACGTTATCTGGGTTTGCCGCTTCTTTATCGATCTTGTTTACCGCAACAATCAAAGGTACGCCGGCCGCTTTCGCGTGCTGAATCGCTTCAACTGTCTGTGGCATTACGCCATCGTCCGCTGCAACCACAAGCACAACGATATCCGTTGCCTGAGCACCACGAGCACGCATTGCAGTAAATGCCGCGTGTCCAGGAGTATCCAGGAAGGTAATCATACCGTTTGGTGTTTCAACGTGGTAAGCACCGATGTGCTGAGTAATACCACCCGCTTCGCCTGACGCAACGTGCGTACGACGAATGTAGTCCAGTGTTGACGTTTTACCGTGGTCAACGTGGCCCATGATGGTTACTACCGGAGCACGTGGCACAGACTCAAATTCGTCATCACGGTCAGACAGAACGGCTTCTTCCAGCTCGTTTTCTTTACGAATGATAACTTTGTGGCCCATTTCTTCCGCAACCAGTTGAGCAGTTTCCTGATCAATCACTTGGTTGATGGTTGCCATGGCACCCAGTTTCATCATCACTTTGATGACTTCAGTCGCTTTCACTGACATCTTCTGAGCCAGTTCAGACACGACGATAGTCTCGCCGATCACTACATCAGATTTTGCAACGACAGCACTCTTGTCGAAACCATGTTGCATTGACGTAGGCTTGCTGATACGACCTTTACGACCGGCTTTACCACCACGAGTACGAGAAGAATCACGTTCTTGTTTATCATCGCGAGAAGACATTTTTCTCTTGTTCGCTTTGGTAGAACGACGGCTTGAACCTTCTTCACGACGGTCTGCTTCATCTTCGGCTTCACGAGCGTAGCGTGAAGTCGTTACGTGGTAATCTGTATCTTCTTGCATATCACCCTTTTTCTCTTCTTCAGCAGACCAACGCTCTTTGTTTAATTCGGCCAATTCACGCGCTTTTTCAAGCTGACGGCGACTTTCCTCTTCCGCCTTACGTTTCGCTTCTTCTTCCTGGCGACGTTTTAGCTCATCGGCCTCTTTTCGCGCTGCTTCTTGCTTCGATTTATCTTCTGCAGAACGCTCACGTTTTGCTTCTTGAGCTTCACGCTTCACTTTATCGTCAGCGTCGCGTTTAGCTTTCTCTTCCGCGTCACGTTTTGCTTTTTCTTCCGCTTCACGTTTCGCTGCATCAGCAGCTTCACGTTTCAGTGCTTCTTCAGCTTCGCGTTTCGCTTGTTCTTCCGCTTCACGGTTTGCTGCTTCTTCAGCTTCACGTGTCGCTTCATCTTCGATTGTACTGCGCTTAACATACGTACGTTTTTTGCGCACTTCAACCTGAACATTCTTACTTTTACCGCCACCGGCATTTACGCTCAGTGTACTGCGGGTCTTACGCTGGAGTGTTAAACGAGTTGGCTCAGCCGTTGATGCTTCGCCATGTTCTTTGCGCAGATGGGAGAGAAGCTTCTGCTTCTCGTCCTCGGTTACGCTGTCTGAACCTGATTTTTTCATACCAGCATCAGCAAGTTGCTCTAATAAGCGGTCAACTGGAGTACCAATTTCTTCACTCAGTGCTTTAACTGTAAGTTGTGTCATGCCGCTTCCTCCCCTTGCTGAAAATTATGCGTCTTCGCCGAACCAACAAATGTTGCGAGCCGCCATAATTAATTCGCCCGCACGCTCTTCGGTTAGGCCTTCAATACCTTCAAGATCGTCGATACCCTGGTCTGCCAGATCTTCCAGTGTCGCAACACCTTTCGCAGCCAGTTTGAACGCCATTTCGCGCTCTAGGCCTTCCAGTGCCAGCAGATCTTCTGCAGGCTCCAGGCCGTCAAACGATTCTTCTTGTGCCAATGCGATGGTAGTCAGCGCATCTTTGGCACGGTTACGTAGTTCTTCAACCAGATCTTCATCCAGGCCGTCTACTTCCAGTAGCTCATTCACTGGAACGTAAGCGATTTCTTCCAGAGTCGAGAAACCTTCTTCAACCAGAAGCTCCGCAAAGTCCTGTTCGATATCTAGGTACTTCATGAAGTTTTCGATAGAAGCCATTGACTCTTCTTGGTGTTTCTTCTGCAGATCTGCCACTGTCATAACGTTCAGTTCCCAACCAGTCAGTTGAGATGCCAGGCGTACGTTCTGACCGTTACGGCCGATTGCCTGTGCCAGATTGTCTGCTTCAACAGCGATGTCCATGGCGTGTGCATCTTCATCAACGATGATCGACGCTACATCCGCTGGAGCCATTGCATTAATCACGAATTGCGCTGGGTTATCATCCCAAAGCACGATATCGATACGCTCGCCGCCCAGCTCGCCTGAAACCGCCTGAACGCGCGCACCACGCATACCAACACACGCACCCACAGGGTCAATACGTTTGTCGTTGGTTTTCACGGCAATTTTCGCACGAGAACCCGGATCGCGCGCAGCGCCTTTCAGTTCAATCAGCTCTTCACCGATTTCTGGCACTTCAACACGGAATAGTTCTGCCAGCATTTCTGGCTTAGAACGAGTAACGAACAGTTGGAAACCACGCGCTTCTGGCGCCACTTTGTACAGCAGACCACGTACGCGGTCGCCTGGGCGGAAGTTTTCACGTGGCAGTTGGTCTTCACGTAGGATGACCGCTTCTGCGTTGTTACCCAGATCCAGAATCACGGTGTCACGGTTTACTTTCTTCACCACACCAGTGATCAGTTCGCCTTCATTGTCGATGAACTGTTCAACGATTTGTGCACGTTCAGCTTCACGCACTTTCTGTACGATAACCTGCTTCGCCGTTTGAGTCGTGATACGGTCAAACGTTACGGATTCGATTTCATCTTCGATGTAGTCACCCAGTTTGACTGATTCATCATCGTAAACCGCCGCTTCTAAAGAGATTTCTTTAGTTGGGTTTTCTACTTCATCAACAACCAGCCAGCGACGGAACGTATCGAACTCACCAGTTTTACGGTCAATAGCAACACGAACATCGATTTCGATTTCATATTTCTTCTTTGTTGATGTAGCCAGCGCAGTTTCCAGCGCTTCAAAAATACGCTCACGAGGTACCGCTTTCTCGTTAGAAACCGCCTCAACAACCGCTAAAATTTCTTTACTCATTGTTATAGCCTCTAAGACTTAAAATTTAGGGATCAGGTTAGCTTTTGAAATGTTGCTGAGAGCGAAATGTTCTTCCTGCCCTTCAACCATGACATTGATGGTTTCACCGTCTGCGCCAAGGATTTCACCTTTCCACTTGCGGCGGTTACCCACAGCCATTTTCAACACGATGCTGACCTCGTGACCTTTAAATTGTTCATAGTGTGCAGCTTTAAAAAGTGGTCTTTCTAAACCAGGTGAAGAAACTTCAAGGTTGTAAGCCACTGTAATTGGATCTTCAACATCCAACACTGCACTCACTTGATGACTTACTTCTGCACAGTCATCCACGGTAATTCCGTTTTCGTGATCGATATAGATACGTAGCGTTGAGTGCTGTCCTGCACGGACAAATTCTAATCCAACTAACTCATAACCTGATGCAGCTACTGGAGCGTCAAGCATTTCAGTAAGTTGTCTTTCTAAACCAGTCATTTAAACCACTCCAGAAACAAAAAAAGGGCATAGAGCCCAATTTAAATTCCAAGCAAGCACCTGAATTTTCGGATGAAAAATTCAGATAACAAAAAACCCCGAAAGTCGGGGTTTTTTGTTGCTGGACCCTGATAAATTGAGAATTTCTTCTCAACTGCAGTGAGGTTAACACTGCCAAACTTGCATCCGTAACCCTAGAGGTTAGATGGTTGCGGGGGCCGGATTTGAACCAACGACCTTCGGGTTATGAGCCCGACGAGCTACCAAGCTGCTCCACCCCGCGTCCGACTTGTAAGCAATTATACGCTCTACAAGGTGATTTACAAGTTTGTAAATATGGTGCCGAGAGAGGGACTCGAACCCTCACACCTAGGGCGCTAGCACCTCATGCTAGTGTGTCTACCAATTTCACCATCTCGGCATAACCTGACTTATCGCTTTCGATAAGTTAGTGAGGAATTTCGTCGCTTGATTTAGCTGGAGCTTCACTCACTGTCTCAGCAGCTTTCTGTTGAATCACCTGACCTTGCGATGGGTCAACCCATTGTGATTCAGTCTTATGCGTTGACATATTGCCTAGCACCAAGCTGATGATAAAAAATACGGTTGCAAAAATTGCAGTCATTCGGGTTAGGAAGTTACCTGAGCCGCTCGCGCCAAACACTGTGTTTGAAGCACCAGCACCGAAAGAGGCTCCCATATCTGCGCCTTTACCTTGTTGAATCAACACCAGGCCAATGATACCAACCGCTGCCAACAGGTAAATCACAAGTAGAACTGTAAACATTACTTCCACCTATGTTCCAAATTGTTGAGCCAGCGCCGTTCAATCATTCGACTTGAACAAGGCTAGCGACCTCCTCTTCGAAGGCGGAGGCAATACTAACGAATGCAAGTTTGACTGACAAGCGGAATTTTCGAAAAAAGTCGAGTTTATGAATCAAACGGTCAAAAAAGGTTCAAAGAAAGCGTAATCAAAAACTTGCCCGATTTGCCGACCATTTTTCAATAACCTAGTGTATCGGGCAAGTGGTGGCCTGCGTTTAGCAGTTCACTTTTACCGCTTCAGCAATTTTCAACGCAGACGCTTTCACTAGCGCAGCATCTTCACCTTCAACCATCACGCGAATCAAAGGCTCGGTGCCTGATTTACGCAGCAGAACACGTCCTTTATCACCCAACTCAGCTTCCACTTCTTTAACTGATGCAATCACCGCTTCCGCTTCCAGAGGATTGTTGTCGCCACTGAAACGCACATTTTCCAGCACTTGCGGATAAAGGACCATGCCTTTGGCCAGCTCACTCAACGTCATTTCGCTCCCCACCACAGAGGCTAACACCTGCAGCGCCGCCACAATGGCATCACCTGTAGTGACTTTATCCAGCAAAATAACATGGCCTGAGTTTTCAGCGCCAATCAGCCAACCTTTTTCCTGCAGTTTTTCCATGACATAACGGTCACCGACCGCAGCCCGAATGAACGGAATACCCAGCTGTTTGAGACCATTTTCCATACCAAGGTTGGTCATCAACGTACCGACAACGCCGCCTTTCAGCTCGCCACGGCGTAGCGCATCGCGAGCAATAATGTAGGCAATCTGATCGCCATCGACTTTATTACCCAGTTCATCAACCATGATAATGCGGTCACCATCACCGTCAAAGGCAAGGCCAAGGTCAGCTTGTTCATCAACAACCCGTTGTTGCAGCGCACGCACATCCGTCGCGCCCACTTTATCGTTGATGTTCAGACCATCAGGCTCAACACCCATTGCGATGACATCGGCACCCAGCTCTTTAAATACATTCGGTGCAATGTGGTAGGTGGCGCCGTGCGCACAGTCGACCACAATTTTTAATCCAGCCAGGCTCAGCTTGGAGGGAAATGTGCTCTTACAAAATTCGATATAGCGACCTGCAGCATCGACCAGCCGCGAGGCTTTACCCAGCTCTGCCGATTCAACGCACTCAATCTGTTTGTCCAACTCTGCTTCAATCGCCAACTCGATATCATCTGGCAGTTTGGTGCCTTCCGAAGAGAAGAACTTAATGCCGTTATCGTAGTAGGGATTATGTGATGCAGAAATCACAATTCCCGCTTCTGCGCGGAAAGTTTGAGTCAGATACGCCACCGCCGGTGTCGGCATTGGTCCGGTAAAAATGGCTTTCAAACCAGCGGCTGCCAAGCCTGCCTCAAGCGCAGACTCCAACATGTAGCCAGAAATACGGGTATCTTTACCTATGATGACTTTCTTAGTGCCTTGCTTAGCCAGCACTCGTCCAGCCGCCCAGCCAAGCTTTAATACGAAATCCGGTGTAATTGGATATTGGCCAACTTTGCCACGTACACCGTCAGTACCAAAATAACGTCTTTGATCAGACATGATGATTCCTTAGTTTTTATAATGTGCTGTTTTTGTTCATCGTTTCGATGATCGTCATCGCTTCCAGTGTCTCTTCGACATCATGCACACGAATAATCTGCGCACCTTTCATCGCAGCAATCGATGCACAAGTCACACTGGCGACCATACAATCCGCGGGTTTTTTATCTAACAATTTAAAAATCATAGACTTGCGTGACATACCAGCCAAGACAGGCAAGCCAAAACGATGGAACTGTTCCAAGTTCGCCAGCAGATGATAATTGTGTTCGATGGATTTACCAAAGCCAAATCCAGGATCGAGGATAATATTCTCACGAGCAATACCTGCTGCCTCACATGCAGCCATACGCTCCAGAAGAAACGCTTCGACTTCAGCCATTAGATCGCCATATTGCGGATTTTGCTGCATGGTCTTCGGCTGGCCTTTCATGTGCATGATGCATACAGGAACATTCGCGGCCGCGGCAACTTCAAGCGCACCCGGCTCGGTCAATGAACGGATATCATTGATCAAATCAGCGCCCGCAGCTACAGACTGACGCATCACTTCCGCTTTACTAGTATCCACTGAAATCCACACATCCTGATTGCGCTCACGAATGGCTTTTACAATTGGGATAACTCGCTCAAGTTCTTCTTCTAAACTAACTTCCGGCGCGCCTGGCCTCGTCGATTCGCCACCAATATCGATGATACTGACACCGGCTGCGATCATCTTTTGCGCTCTTTCCAGCGCTTTGTCCAGCGTGGTGTAGCTGCCACCGTCAGAGAAAGAATCCGGCGTGGTGTTGAGAATCCCCATTACATGTGGGCGATCAAGTTCGAGAGTTTTAGTTGCAGTTTGTATTTTCATAAGTCCCTGAAAATAGATTTGGCCTGAAACAGAAAACCCCGAACAAGTCGGGGTTTTAATATAAGAGAAGGATTACTCTGCGTCTTTCTTATCAGCTGGTTGTGCTGACTCTTGGTCTGCGGTTTGCTCATCAGACGGAGCAGCAGTAGCAGCCGGCTCTTCGGCTTTCACTTCTGACTCTGCTTTATCCTGAGGTGCCGCATTCGCACGATCTCCCCAACCCGCTGGTTCACGAATATCTTCTTTGCGAGCCATCAGATCATCGATCTGACCCGCATCAATCGTCTCATACTTCATCAGTGCATCTTTCATTGAATGCATGATATCCATATTGTCGATCAGAATTTTGCGTGCACGCTCGTAGTTGCGATCGATGATCTTACGAACTTCATCGTCTATCAGTTTCGCGGTGTCATCTGACATGTGCTTAGTCTGCGTTACACTGCGGCCTAAGAATACTTCGCCTTCTTCTTCCGCATACAACATAGGGCCCAGTTTTTCCGAGAAGCCCCATTGCGTCACCATCTTACGCGCAATATCTGTCGCACGTTCAATGTCGTTAGACGCACCCGTAGACACTTTTTCAACGCCGTAAATCAGTTCTTCCGCCAAACGACCACCATACAGGCTGGAAATCATCGACTCGAGATGCTGTTTAGACATACTCACTCGGTCTTGCTCTGGCAGATACATAGTCACACCAAGAGCGCGACCACGTGGAATGATCGACACTTTATAAACAGGGTCGTGCTCAGGAACCAGGCGACCAACAATAGCGTGACCCGCTTCATGGTAAGCCGTCGATTCTTTAGTCTCTTCAGACATCACCATTGAACGGCGCTCAGCACCCATCATGATTTTGTCTTTGGCCAGTTCAAACTCAACCATCGAAACGTTGCGTTTGTTACCACGAGCGGCAAACAGAGCCGCTTCGTTCACAAGGTTCGCAAGATCAGCCCCCGAGAAACCTGGCGTACCACGAGCAATCAGCGAAGGTTCCACATCGCCAGCCAGCGGTACTTTACGCATGTGTACTTTCAGAATTTGTTCACGACCGCGAACATCGGGCAGTCCAACAACAACCTGACGGTCGAAACGGCCAGGACGCAGCAGCGCAGGGTCAAGTACGTCCGGACGGTTGGTTGCAGCGATAACGATAATACCTTCGTTACCTTCAAAACCATCCATTTCAACCAGCATCTGGTTCAGGGTTTGTTCACGTTCATCGTGACCACCACCGACACCCGCACCACGTTGGCGACCAACAGCATCGATCTCATCAATAAAGATGATACATGGTGCGGCTTTTTTCGCTTGCTCGAACATGTCACGCACACGAGAGGCACCGACACCAACAAACATTTCAACGAAATCAGAACCGGAGATTGTGAAGAATGGGACTTTCGCTTCACCGGCAATCGCTTTAGCCAGCAAGGTTTTACCAGTACCTGGAGGACCCACCATCAGAACACCCGTCGGAATCTTACCGCCCAGTTTCTGGAAGCGGCTCGGATCACGCAGATAATCCACCAGTTCTTTCACGTCTTCTTTGGCTTCGTCACAACCAGCGACGTCACCAAACGTGGTTTTGATCTGCTCTTCACTCATCATGCGAGCTTTGCTCTTACCAAAGGACATTGCGCCTTTGCCGCCGCCGCCCTGCATTTGACGCATGAAGAAAATCCATACACCGATAAGCAGAATCATCGGGAACCAAGAGATAAAGATGGTGCCCAGTAAACTTTGCTCTTCCGGAGGTGTGCCTTGAACTTTGACGTTCTGATTAATCAGGTCATCCAGCAACTTCTGGTCATACACTGGCATGTAAGTGACGTAGCGAGTACTTCCACCACGACGGGTGAAAGAAATTTCACTGTTATTGAATTGAGCTTCCTGAATCTGGCCTTGGCCAACTTCCTGTACAAATGTGGTGTAATCGATGGTTCTGCCGTTACTGTCACCAGGGCCAAAGCTCTGGAATACAGACATCAGTACGACCGCAATCACAAGCCACAGAATTAAATTTTTTGCCATGTCACTCAAGGTGTAAGCCTCGCGATAACTAGTTGTAATTAAAGGTAGGGTACTACAGTTTGTAGGCTGTAGCCATAGTGTTAACTTTTCCCACTATGGGCAAAATAGTTAACCTTTGTAACCGGTGGCGACGATGTAGACTTCGCGGGAACGCGCCCTTGAAGAATCGGGTTTACGGATTTTAACCGCTTTGAACATGTCTCGGACATCCTTGACATACTGGTCAAACCCTTCGCCCTGGAACACTTTGACCACAAAACTACCATTAGGTGCAAGAACTTGTCGACACATATCTAAAGCTAATTCCACCAGATACATAGCTCGTGGTTGGTCCACGGACAGGTTACCCGCCATATTTGGCGCCATATCAGACATTACTACGTCAACCATATCCGGTTGGATCCGTTCCAGCAGCGCATCCAATACCGCTTCCTCACGGAAGTCGCCCTGCAGGAATGAAACACCAGCAATCGAATCCATAGGCAAAATATCGCAAGCAATCACTTGCCCCTCGTCACCAACGATTCCAACTGCATATTGCGACCAGCCCCCTGGCGCGGCGCCTAAGTCGACGACTGTCATGCCTGGCTGCAATAATTTATCTTTACTTTGAATCTCTTCTATTTTGAAGATAGCACGTGAACGATAACCTTTCTTTTTAGCTTCGTTTACGTATTTGTCGTCAAAATGTTCTTTCAACCAGCGGCCGGAGCTCGCCGAATGCTTCTGTTTACTCATTCGATTCCTAACTTAGCAGCCTCTATCTGAGAAAGTATGGTAGAAAATATAGTCTTCCAAGATAGATGGCGTTAAAATGTGTTTTTTCAACCCTAATAGTAAAGAAAATTGGGCGCGTAATGAACCTAAGCAACAAACAAAAGCAGCATCTAAAAGCCCTGGCACACAATTTAAAACCGGTTGTGCTGATGGGTGGCAACGGACTTACTGAAGCTGTTTTAGCGGAAATCGAAATTGCGCTTGACCACCACGAACTGATTAAAGTGAAAGTGGTATCAGAGGATCGCGAAACTAAACATCTGATTGTAGATGCAATTGTTCGTGAGACCGGAGCAGAGAAAGTTCAGGTAATCGGCAAAGTATTGGTTCTTTTCCGTCCGTCTGAACAACGTAAAATCGAACTGCCACGCAAGTAATTTCGGTTACTTAAGATTACAAAAAGGTCGCATGATGCGACCTTTTTGATTATTAGTGTCTGCGTTTCGCGTGTTTTATAGATAGTCGACGCGGTCGATCTCAAACACCTTTTCACCACCGGGTGTCGAGATAGTCACTTCATCGCCTTCCATCTTACCAATCAGCCCACGTGCAATTGGCGAACTTACAGAGATGCGGCCAGATTTGATGTCTGCTTCATCTTCGCCCACGATTTGGTACGTTTTCTCTTCATCAGTATCAACGTCAATCAGAGTCACGGTTGAACCAAAGATGATTTTGCCAGTGTTTTCCAGTTTGGTGACGTCAATAACTTGAGCCACTGACAGCTTGAATTCGATATCGCGAATTTGCGCTTCACAGATGCCCTGCTCTTCACGAGCGGCATGATACTCTGCGTTTTCTTTTAGATCGCCCAATTCGCGCGCTTCCGCAATCGCTTCTGAAATCTTCGGACGAAGCTTAAGTAGTCTATCCAGTTCTTCACGCAGCATCTTTTCGCCGCGAAGTGTCATCGGAACTTTTTCCATTTTATACCTCTATGCCAAAGCTATCTTTGGACAATACAAAACTACCCAACCCCTAAAAAAGGATTAGGTAGTACTCGATGAATCATTTGCAGATTAGTGTAAACAAACATGCCGATGAAATCATCCAAATTCAAGTTTTGCGACCAGAAATTGAGATTAAGCCCAACCTGTAAGATTCTGCGTGATCTGCTGCACAATTCATTTGTTTAGAATTTCCGCTAAAACACGTAAAAAAAGATAAAGAATTCAACTTTCTTTACCATTTAAAACCTTTCACAAAACCAAACAAAAACATTTAAAAACAACAAGTTGATATTTTTTTATTGACAATAAAACACTGTTCATAAGCTGGATTTATATCATTTTACTAACTGATTGAGGAACTTTGAGGGTACAAATTGAGCCACGAACGCTTTGAATGTTCTGTGTGAATACTAATATGTAAGAGGTATTCAACTAGACACATTTAAATATTCGCCGCACGTTAGATAAAACAACGTGGCTGAATTATTACTTATGGACAGTAAACTAGGACTTAATAAGATGAAAAAGACTCTGATTGCTCTTGCGGTCTCAGCTGCAGCAGTGGCTACTGGCGTAAACGCTGGTGAACTATACAACCAAGATGGTACTTCTCTGGCGCTAGGCGGCCGTGCTGAAGCACGTCTGTCTCTGAAAGATGGCAAAGCAGACGACAAAACTCGTGTGCGTATCAACGTTCTGGGCAAAACTCAAATCAACGATAGCCTGTACGGTCTAGGTTTCTACGAAGCTGAACTGACTACTAACGATGGCGGCGATATCGACAGCGATAGCGATAACCTGACTAGTCGTTACGCATACGCTGGAATCGGCGGCAACTTCGGTGAAGTATCTTACGGTAAAACTGAAGGCTCACTGGGTGTAATCACTGACTTTACCGATATCATGGCTTACCACGGTAACTCTGCAGCAGACAAACTGACTGTTGCTGACCGTGCAGACAACATGATTGCATACAAAGGCCAGTTCTCTGACCTAGCTCTACGTGCAACTTACCGTTTTGCAGACCGTAGCGATGACGGTTCAACTTTCTCTGATAACAAACAAGATGGTTACTCTCTGTCTGCTATCTACGCAATCGGCGACACTGGCGTGAAACTAGGTGCTGGCTACGCTGACCAAGACAAAGCTAACGAATACATGCTAGCAGCGTCTTACACCGTTTCTGATTTCTACTTCGCAGGTCTGTTTACTGACGGTGAGAAACAAGATTCAAACCGCAACAAGTACGACTACACTGGTTACGAGCTAGCAGCAGCTTACACTCTGAACCAAACTGTATTCACTACTACTTACAACAACGCTGAAACTGAAAGTGAAACTTCTGCTGACAACCTGGCAGTAGACGCGACTTACTACTTCAAGCCTAACTTCCGTGCTTACGTATCGTACAACTTCAACCTGATTGACAAAGGCGATACTATCGGTACTTCAACTGGTAAAGGCACTGCAACTAAAGTTGACGCTGAAGACGAAATCGCACTGGGTCTGCGTTACGACTTCTAATTTGACATTCATCTGTCAATCGCAAAACGCCTGCTTACTAGCAGGCGTTTTTCTATCTCGCTATACTCTCTGTCACCATTTCCCCAGTGATCAGGCGTTATGTCTTTATTTCAACCCCGACAATTCTGTGTCGTTTCCTTCTCCCTGTACTGTGTTTTCTTTTCCGTAGCGGGTTCGGCGCAGCTAAACACGCAATCTTTACCGAACGGCGCTCGCACTGGGCTGCTTATCCAGTCGCTCAATAACGCAGAGCCGAGTGAACGTCTGCAAACCGGAGAGTATTTTCCGCCAGCCAGCACATTAAAAGTGATCACCGCATTAGCGAGCCAGTTAGAGTTAGGGCTGGATTTTCGCTTTGAAACAACATTAGCCGTTTCCGGAAATAACGCAGCGCTGGTGTTCAGTGGAGATCCCACGCTCAAAACCGACGATGTGAAAACACTGCTCAGAGCACTCAAACAACAGCAAGGATCGACCATCACGGGCGACTTATGGCTTGATAATCGCCGCTTTACCGGATACGAGCGCGCGGTCGGTTGGCCCTGGGACGTCATGGGCGTATGTTACAGTGCTCCGGTCAGCACGATTAATCTTGATGGAAACTGCATTCAGGCATCCATTTATACTCAGGATGATGGCCGAACCCGCGTATTCGTTCCTGAGCATTACCCGGTGCATGTGATTTCCGAAGCTCGCAGCGTGAGCGATACCGAACAACAAAGCCAGCATTGCGATTTAGAGCTCACCACATCACCGGAAAACCATTATCGTCTCGCAGGCTGCCTGCCCAGTCGAACAAAGCCTCTACCGCTGAAATTCGCCGTGCAGAATACAGATTTGTATGCTCAGCGTCTGGTGTATAAATTGCTCAATCAATTGGGCATCACTTTAAAAGGTGAAGTAAGAATTGGCGCTCTGCCCGGAAAAACCGCTCAAGTGATTGCCACTCACCAATCCGAAAGCCTGACTCAGCTATTGGATACCATGCTTAAAGATTCTGACAATCTGATTGCTGACACGCTGACCAAAACGCTAGGACACCATTTTTTCCTTCAACCAGGCAGCTTTACCAACGGTACCGAAGCGATCAAACAGATCATTTTTGCGCGTACAGGCATTTCACTGGCTGACGCACAGCTCACCGACGGATCTGGCTTATCACGCAACAACCGAATTCGTCTCGACAGCATGCGCCAGATCCTCATCTACGTCTGGCAACACGATCAGGAATTAGGGCTTATCGATTTGCTTCCTGTTGCTGGTGAGAGTGGCACACTCAAATATCGCCGCAGCATGCGCAGCGATGAAGTGAAAGGCAAGATCAAAGGTAAGAGTGGTTCGCTGTACGGTACACACAACGTGGTTGGTTTCGGACTGGACAAACAGGGCAAGCCGGAGACACTGTTTATTCAGTATGTCACCGACTATTTCCCGCCAGAGTCCCAAACTGAGCTTCCGGTCGAAGCACCCATTACTCAGTTTGAGTCCGGATTTTATCATCAGGTTCTCAGCCTAAGCCAAGCACATGGTTCACAACAGTAAAGTAGATCCACATCCCTGAGATATCGACGATCGATGCCAATACCGGGCTGACCAGCACCGCAGGATCCAGCTTACAAGCCCGGGCGATGATAGGCAGAATACCGCCCAGTGTGGTTGAGATCGTCACTTGAATAAACAGCGCAATGGCGATCGCCAGCGCAATGCTATTCAAACTGAATCCCCCAGCCGCATTCGGATCGCTGAACAGCAGAATGCGGCCAATCATGACCAGCGAAATGGCCAATGCGATACACAATGCCACCCGGCTCTCTTTCCACAGCACACTCACCCACTGCCGCTTTTTAAGCTCGCCCGTCGCAAGAGCACTGATCACCAATGTAGCTGCCTGACTGCCAGTGTTACCGCCCGCAGCCGCGATCACAGGCATATACACCGCCAGCAATACTAACTGACTCAACGTGTCTTCATAGTGCGAAATGATCAGGCCTGACACAATACCCAGCAAAGCCAGCGAAATGATCCATCCGATACGATGTTTCACATGCTCCATCACACTGGTATTCAGATAGCTGTGCGACGTCTCCACCTCTGAGTGAATGAAACCCAAGCGGTGGGCATAGTGACGAGCACGTTTATCGTGATCTTCTTTATCCAGCAAGTTCAGCAAATGCTGGACATAGCCAACCGAACAGTGGTGCAAAATCGCCACCGCTTCATCAATCGGCATAACCGTCAGCAAATGTACTTGCGTTTGTTCATCGTATTGCAAAAATGCGTTACGCGCAGCGCCGATTTCCTCTTGAGAAAAATAGGCATTGTTTTCAATGTAGTAGTTGTTCATTACCGTCATGGCGAATCTCCCGATTGGCATAGGTAACGACCATCGATAAGCAGGCATCAACAGCGTTTCACACGTCATTACGTGTGACATACCAAGGCTTATCAACTAGAGGAATGGAGAAAAATAGAGAGGAATTTGAGAAAAGGTTCCCTACCGCGCAGGCAGGGCGAACAAGCCAATACCAACAGCGGGTTATTTTTCTCCCTTCATACTAGGGGGATGGTCGGTATTGTTCATGTTAGTCTCCGAAATTACGCGGCATTTAAAGCAGCGGGGGATTGTAGCAAACCAAAACCTAAAAAACAGTCAAATCAGCGTAAATTTTCTCAGCACCTCGACATCTGGTTAAATCGCTTCGATACTGTTTATAACGCGATGAAAATCATAGGATTCACGTTATTGATGAACCGAATAAAACGCAAAGGTTATCAGTGTGTCGGTATCACCTGTGTGATTCTGGGTGCCATCGGCGCCACCGTACCGCTTCTGCCCACCGTGCCCTTTTTGCTGCTGGCTCTGTACTGCTTTGGCGTATCGTCACCGAGATTTCAGCAATGGTTGCTGCAACACCAAAGGCTGGGGCCGTTGGCCAGGCGGTTACACCATAAACAAGGATTTACCCGGGCGGAAAAGTGGCAGTCGCTGACCGTCATTTGGCTGTCGATGGGGAGTGTGTGGTATTTCATGGCACAGAATACCCACTGGCAATATGCGATTGCAGCACTGCTGCTGTTTGAAACTTGGTTTATCCTGCGCTTAAAAACCTATATCGCTCCAAACCACCCCACAAAAAAAGCGCCCTGAGGCGCTTTTCATTTAATCGTTGTGGTAACCGTCAATTACTTTACCGTTACTCGCGCAAACTTACGCTTACCAACTTGATAAACCGATGTGCCTACCTCAGGAACCCGTTTCGCGTCATCCAGTTTTTCACCGTCTTGCTTTACCGCACCTTGCTTGATCATACGCAGAGCGTCCGACGTTGAACCAACTAGGCCTGCGTCTTTCAGCAGGTTAGCAATCGCGATACCCGCTTCAAATTCAAACTCCGGCATTTCATCCGGCATCGCACCTTTCTGGAAACGGTTAATGAACTCTTGCTCTGCCGCATCCGCATCCGCTTCTGAATGGAAGCGAGCAATGATCTCTTTCGCCAGCAGGATTTTGATATCACGAGGGTTTTTACCGTTCGCCACATCTGCTTTAAATTGCTGAAGTTCTTCGAGAGGACGGAAAGACAGCAGCTCATAATAGCTCCACATCAGATCATCCGAGATCGACATGATCTTACCAAACATTTCACTTGGCGCTTCGCTGACACCAATGTAGTTGTTGGCTGACTTCGACATTTTCTTCTCGCCGTCCAAACCAACCAGTAGAGGCATCATCAGCACAACTTGTGGCTTCTGGCCGTTTGATTTTTGCAGCTCACGCCCCATCAGCAAGTTGAATTTCTGGTCAGTACCACCCAGCTCAACATCGGTTTCCATCGCGACAGAATCGTAGCCTTGCAGCAGTGGATACATAAACTCATGAATCGCAATCGGCTGACCGTTCGCATAACGTTTTTTGAAATCATCACGCTCAAGCATACGCGCTACCGTTTGATTCGCCGCCAAACGAATCATACCTTCCGCACCCAGTTCAGACAGCCATTCTGAGTTAAACTGAATCTTGGTTTTAGCAGGGTCCAGAATCTTGAACACCTGTTGCTTGTAGGTTTCCGCGTTGCGCAGTACATCTTCGCGAGTCAGCGGCGGACGCGTGGTATTTTTACCTGTTGGGTCGCCAACCATACCAGTGAAGTCACCGATAAGGAACGTCACATCATGGCCTAAGTCCTGGAAAGTACGTAGCTTGTTCAGGATTACCGTGTGGCCAAGGTGAATGTCCGGAGCCGTTGGATCCGCACCCAATTTGATACGCAGAGGACGGCCTTCTTTCAGCTTGGCAATCAGTTCTTCTTCCGGAATCAGCTCCTCGACACCACGCTTAATCTCAGCTAAAGCAGCTTCAATACTCGCCATTCTTGTTCACTCCCACAGATTTGGCAAAAATTTAATAGTTCGACATCTTACTTGAATAGCGATGAATTTTGAAACCAGTTAGACTAACGAACTAGCGTTTTTGTTAATTAATCATTGAACGAACCCGAGTATGCTTTCTATTTTTGCTCGTCTTCCGTGGATTCACCGGGCGTTAATTGCCCTGTTCAGTGCGTTGATCGTCATCGCCCTGTTTTTTCTGCCGAATCCGGAGGCACTGAGAAACGATTCCAACCGGCTCCAGGTCGGACACCATTATCCGCTTGCTATTAATAGTGAAGCGCTCTCTCCCGGTGCAACCATTTTGCCTTCTGCCGTTTTGCGTTGGGAGAAACACACTGTCCACTCAGGGGAAAGTGCTGCTGTTCTGTTTCAGCGTATCGGCCTATCTTCCCGTCAGCTATATGAGCTGACCTCCAGCAACGACGATATCAACAATCAGTTGTCACGCTTAAGACCCGGTGATGAATTACAGTTTGGCTTTGATGAGAATAACGATCTGATTCAGCTCAAACGCAAAATCAGCGCGTACGAAACCTTCTCTGTAACCCGTTCAGAATCGGGTTACACGTCCGAATTTGATAAAAAAGACATCTTCTACCAATACAATTATGCGGAAGCAGAGATCACGTCTAATTTCTGGAATGCTGCCGTCAGTGCTGGTTTGTCGGCGAACCAAATCATGGAGTTGGCAGGCATTTTTGGCTGGGACGTCGATTTTGCTCTCGATATTCGTAGCGGCGATACATTCAAACTGCTGTATCAGGAGAAAGTCGTTGAAGGTGAAGTGATTGGCCGGGGTAACATCATCGCCGCTATGTTCACCAACCAAGGCACCACGTTTACCGCAATTCTGGATGACAATACGGGCAACTATTACGATGAAAACGGCCGTGCGATGAAAAAAGCATTCCTGCGTTCTCCGCTCGATTTCCGCCGCGTTTCGTCCAACTTTAATCCGCGTCGCTTACACCCTGTAACTGGTCAGGTGAAAGCGCACCGTGGCACTGACTATGTTGCCCCTGTCGGCACGCCGATTTGGGCAGCTGGTGACGGCGTGGTAGAAAAATCCAGCTACAACCAATTTAACGGTAACTACGTTTTCATTCGTCACAGCAACACCTACATCACCAAATATCTGCACCTGACGCGCCGCACTGTTAAAACGGGTCAGCGAGTAAAACAGGGACAGGTGATCGGTACGCTGGGGGGAACTGGTCGAGTCACTGGTCCGCACCTGCATTACGAGTTTCTGGTTAATGGGGTTCATAAAAACCCGCGTACAGTCGAACTGCCGCAATCAAAATCACTCAACGGGAAAGCCAAAGAAACCTTTATTGCTAATGCAAAAATTCGGCTACAAAAACTCTCCCGCTACAGTGAGCTGCTGTACGCAAAAAACTAACACCATCGAAACCGGAGCTTGCTCCGGTTCATTTTTTCTCCCGACCGAGCATCAACATGCACGGAGTCAGGACCAAAGTCAGAAGAGTAGCAAACGCCAAACCTCCGGCCACAGCCGTCGCCAGTTGCGACCACCATTGTGTGCTCGGTGCGCCAAATTCAATCTTCTGATTAATAATATCGATGTTCATCTCCAGCACCATCGGCAGCAAGCCCAGAATCGTAGTGATCGTCGTCAGCATCACCGGACGCAGGCGCTGCACGCCAGTACGCAATATGGCTTCCTGTTTACTTAAGCCACGTTTGCGCAGCTGGTTGTAGGTATCAATCAGTACGATGTTGTTGTTGACCACGATCCCGGCCAACGCAATCACACCAATACCCGACATAATCACGCCAAACGGCTTGTGGAAAATAAGAAGCCCGGCAAACACCCCCACGGTGGAAAACAACACCGCACTTAGAATCAAAAAGGCTTGATAGAAACTGTTGAATTGGGTGATCAGAATCAGCGCCATCACCACCAGAGCCACCACGAAAGCGGACTGTAAAAACGCCGCTGAATGCTCCTGCTCTTCATTTTGGCCGCGCAGACGAAAATCAACACTGGATGGCAGCGGTAATTCTGACAGTGCTTGTTCTATTTTTGGGAGCTCCAACGCCAAGTTATAACCTTCGTTCAGATCAGCCATGACATTGATGACCCGGCGACCATCGACCCGCTTGATGGTGTCCTGCTTGTGATCCGGCTTGATGGACGCGAAGTTGGTGATCGGTACCAAACCAGCCTGCGTTTTCACCCTTAGCTGGTCAAAGCGGCCGATATCACGCTGCTGTGCCGGATAACGAACCAGAATATCCACCTCTTCATTGGCATCATCCGGCAGATAGTCGCCAATTTTGAGGCCATTAGTCACAAACTGAACCGTATTCCCCACCAGCGTGGCATCCGCCCCAAAACGTGAAGCATCGTCACGACGAATATCGATTCGCCAGTCAATACCAGGCTTGTTACTGCTGTCGCTGATGTTGGTGAACGCCGGATTAGCATCTGCCCAAGCTCTGACCTGTTTAGCGGCGGCATTGAGTTCATCAGGACTGCGCGCTGAAAGTTCAATAACCAAGTCGTGTTCACTCGGCGGACCAGCATCAGGAAACTTGTACTCGATCTCCACGCCAGCAAATTGATCCGTGACCTGTTTGAGTTCTTCAATGATGGTCTTCACTTTACGCCGATACTGCCAATCAACTGGCGTTATCTGAATCTGACCGATACCATCATCCACCCCCGTGCGGGTGTAAACACTTTCAAATTCGTCATGGCCCAGCATCACCTGCTCAATTTCACGCATGATGGTATCTTTTTCCTGAATCGATAAATCACCGTAAGAGCGTACTTTGACGGTAAAAAACGGCGGATCCACTTCAGGAAAAAATTCGGCGCCAAGGCCCGCTTTGGCGTAGGTGACGCCCACTCCTACCGCCATCAGGATGGCGGCAAGCAGAATCTTAACCGGATGACGGATCGCTACGGCAAGCGTCAGGTAGTAGAGCTTGGTAATCCCCGTTGCCTGTTCAAACTCGCCGTTTTGTAGCGCGATCATGCGTGCCTGATTTTGCGCAGACACATGTTGCGGCTTACCGATCAGGCTGCCCAATACCGGAACAAACAACATCGCCATCACCAGCGATGCTGCCAACGTTGCAATTAACGTCAGTGGTAAAAATTTCATAAACTCGCCGGTAATGTCCGGCCAGAACAACAAAGGGGCAAACGCGGCCAGCGTGGTAGCCGTAGACGCAGTGATGGGCCAAGCCATGCGTTTGGCTGCATCACGATATGCTTCGCTGCGTGGCATGCCTTCCTGCATGCGCCGATCCGCAAACTCCGTCACCACGATGGCTCCATCCACCAGCATGCCGACGGCCATGATGAGTGAAAACAACACGATGATATTGACGGTCAAACCAAACACCGACAACACCAAAAGCCCTGTCAGGAAAGACCCGGGAATCGAAACCCCAACCAGAAATGCGGTGCGGACACCCAGGATAGCGATAATGACGATAACCACCAGAATGATGGCGGATAGAATGTTGTTCTGCAGATCATTAAGCATCAACTGAACGTCTTTGGACTCATCCCAGGTATATTTCACCAACAGGTTGCTCGGCCAGTCTTCACGCTTTTGCGCTTCGCGAAGTACCGTTTTTACCAGTTCAACCGTTTCGATGATGTTCTCTCCGGCGCGTTTTTTCACGTCCAGCACCAGCGCCGATTTCCCGTCAAGACGGGCGAAACTTTCCGGGTCGCGAAATGAGCGGCGTACCGTCGCGATATCGCCAAAAGTAATGACTCTTTTGCCCTCAACTTTGACGGGCAACTCCAACACATCTTTCAAGGAATCAAAGACGGAAGGCACTTTCACCGAAAAACGGCCGTAACCGGTATCAACAAATCCGGCGGCGACAACACGGTTGTTGAGCGCGATCAGATTATAAATATCGCCCTGATCGAGACCATAACTTTCCATCAGCAGAGGATCGACCACGATCTCTACGATATCCTCTCGATCGCCGGCAATATCGACTTCCAAAACCTGACGATAGCTTTCGAGTTTATCCCGCAAAGCTCGGGCAATTTGTACAATGCCCCGCTCTGGTACTGTGCCATACAGAACGACCGACAACACGGGTTGCTCAGAGGCCAGAGTCACTTCGTTTACCACAGGTTCGTCACTATCGGCGGGCAGTTTGGGTTTGGCGAGGTCAACCGCGTCACGTACGTCAGCCATCGCTTTGTTGAGGTCTACCCCAACGTTAAACTCCAACACGATGGATGCATAACCTTCCGCCGCATTGGCCGTCATCTCCTTGATGCCTTCTATCGAGCGTAATTCCTGCTCGAGAGGGCGCACGATCAAACGTTCCGCATCATCCGGCGAGATGCCCTGATGGGTGACAGAGACATAAATGATTGGAATAGTGATATCCGGACTCGATTCCTTGGGAATCGTAAAGTAAGTCAACACGCCAGCCGCGAGAATAAACACCAGCAGCGTCAGCATAGTTCGCGCCCGGGACAACGCGGCGTCAATCAAAGTAAACATGGCGTTCTCCTATGGATTGACAGGTTGCGAAACCGCAATTACGCGATCACCATCGCGCACAAATCCTTGCCCACGGGTAACGATATCAACGCGGTCACCCAAGCCCGTCAGCCACACGCCGTCTTGCTCGGCTTTGACCAATTGAATCGGCACGAAATGCACGATATTGTCCACCAGCGTTTTAACCCCGAGATTGCCTTCCGCATCCAGCGCCAGCATCGCAGGAGTCACTTTAACCGCAGGTTGAACGGCCAGATTCAGTTCCACTTCAGCACTCACACCTGCCGGCATGGCATCTCGTGGATTGGGGACTTCCACTTCAATCGCAAAAGTATTGGTGGCAAGGTCCGAAACCCGCGCCAGATAGCGAATTGTGCCTTCACTCTGCGCGCCATCAATAAAACGTACAACGGCCTTTTGTCCGACCGACAGGCTCTGAATGTGGCGCTCACTGACGTTGGCTTCGATCACCAAAGGATTGAGTTCAATTAACGTGGCAATGGGGTCACCGATGCCAACATAATCCCCCTGCTCGATAGGCAACAATTCAATCACGCCGCTAAAGGGGGCACGAACCTGAGTGTGACGCAGTGCAAGCTCAACCCGGCTGACTGCGGCTTTCGCTTCCGCCAGCGCCGCAACAGCATTGGTGTAAGCCACTTCACCTTGTAGACCTCGGTTTTTGAGCGACTTTGCAGCCTGATATTCTTGGTCACGAACCCGTAATTGCGCTTTGGCCTGCTCGAGTTGAGCGGCCAGATCGCCTTTTTCAATCCGGGCAATCACCTGATCACGTGTAACAGATTGACCTTTGTTGACCGCCAGTTCCAAAATTCGGCCGCTAAATTCCGCCGCCAAACGAGCTTGGCGATTCGGCGCTGTGCGTCCATAGAGGTCGATTTTCTTTTCAGTAGGCTGTGCGTGAAAGGTTTGATACTGCACTCGCGCGAGAGGGATAGCTTCCGTTTTTGGCTCGCTACGCTCTTCGGCATTGGTGGCACCGAGGCTAAGCCAAACGGAAAGAATAATGATTAGAAATGCAGAAAAAAGCCAAGGTCGTTGTGTTAACCAACGGCCGATTGGCAGGCGCCCTGACGTAGGGTGAGACATAAATAATCCCTTATAATTATATCCCTACGCAACGGCCTCAATACGTAGGCGAGTCAGCCGATAAGCACGACTGACTCTGGCATCTGTGGTCTGATATCAGACACTGAATGATGCACCGCAACCACAAGTAGTTGTCGCGTTCGGGTTGTTTACAAAGAAGCGTGAACCTTCCAGGCCCTCAGTGTAATCAACCACACCGCCGATCAGATATTGCAGACTCATCGGGTCAACCACTAGGGTCACGCCGCTGTTTACGATCGTGGTGTCTCCGTCATTGACATTTTCGTCAAAGGTAAAGCCGTACTGGAAACCACTACAACCGCCGCCGGTAATATACACGCGCAGTTTCAGTGCAGGATTTTCTTCTTCAGCGATCAGTGCTCTTACGCGTGTTGCCGCTGCATCCGAAAAGGATAATGGTACATTTACTTCGCTCACGACGACCTCTCTCACTCGTGTATGTGCCCGCGCTTAAGTCATTTCAGGCTCAGCGTCAGGTCTGTCTAATTATGCTGTTGCCACGATTATCCAATACCTGACTTATCCGTTCAAGTATTAGCCGGAATTTCAGCATCTCCGAGTGTAAAGTATTAGCCAAGCGAATGATTTAACGCCCTTTGTATACCAGACTCGCTCATTGACTCTGTGAATGGGCGCAGAAAATTGGGGAAAATATTTCGTCTCGCGTCGCATAAGCGTACAATGCAGCCCACATTGGTCCGAGCAATCATCAAGAGGAACTATCCATGACCAAATCAGAAGATCTTTATCAAAAGGCACAAACCAGAATTCCAGGCGGCGTAAACTCTCCAGTGCGCGCATTCAATGGCGTAGGCGGTTCTCCACTGTTTGTTGACCGTGCAGACGGCGCCCTGATTTTTGATGCTGACGGTAAAGCTTACATTGATTATGTGGGTTCATGGGGTCCGATGATTCTCGGTCACAACCACGCTGTGATTCGTGAAGCGGTTATTAACGCAGCCCATCGTGGCCTGAGCTTTGGTGCACCGACCGAAATGGAAATTGCGATGGCAGAACTGGTGTCGGAACTGGTGCCATCAATGGAACAATTGCGTATGGTGAACTCAGGTACTGAAGCAACCATGAGTGCGATTCGTCTGGCTCGTGGTTACACAGGCCGTGACAAAATCATCAAATTCGAAGGCTGTTACCATGGCCATGCCGATAGCCTGTTAGTAAAGGCTGGCTCAGGCGCTCTGACTCTGGGCCAACCAAGTTCTCCGGGCGTACCAGCAGACTTTGCTAAATACACGCTGACGGCGCGCTTTAACGATCTCGATTCAGTTCGTGCGCTATTTGCAGCCAACAAAGGCGAAATCGCGTGTATCATCGTCGAACCTGTTGCGGGTAACATGAACTGTATTCCACCCGTTGAAGGCTTCCACGAAGGACTGCGTGAAATCTGTGATCAAGAAGGCGCGCTGCTGATTTTTGATGAAGTGATGACAGGTTTCCGCGTTGCGTTGGGCGGCGCTCAAGCGCATTACAACATCAAACCAGATTTGACCACATTGGGCAAAGTGATTGGCGGCGGTATGCCAGTCGGCGCATTCGGTGGCCGTAAAGACGTGATGCAATACATTGCGCCAACCGGTCCGGTTTATCAAGCGGGTACCTTATCTGGTAACCCAATTGCAATGGCAGCGGGTTATGCGTGTCTGTCTCTGCTAAAAGAAGAAGGCAACGAAAAACGCCTGGCAGCGAAAACTAAACAACTGGCCGACGGCTTCAAAGAGCTGGCGGACAAACACGGAATTCCATTGCTGGTTCACCAAGTCGGTGGCATGTTCGGCTTCTTCTTCACCGATCAAGCCAGCGTTACCTGCTACGAAGATGTGGCTAAGTGCGATGTAGAACGCTTCAAGAAGTTCTTCCACCTGATGCTGCAACACGGCGTTTATCTGGCACCTTCTGCTTTTGAAGCAAGCTTTACTTCCCTGGCACACGGCTCTAAAGAAATTGATGCGACACTCGAAGCCGCGGACCGCAGCTTCGCTATTCTCGCTCAGGAAGCGTAAACACTCGCGAAAAGACTAAAGGCTGCACACGCAGCCTTTTTTATATCTCAAACGTAGTATCTGGTCGTTTACTGCCAATTGATGACAACCAACACAACCAGCACGCCAATGACAATACCAAGCCAAGGCAGACGGCGACATTTCGCCAGCTTGCTTTCACAACCTTTATCGTTATCGCAACATCCCATTTCCTGCTCCTCATTGCTAACTGCCTGAAATGCAGCCATTATAAACCCAATTGATTATCACATGGGACCGCTACCGTGCCTGAAAAACTGAAAATATCCTCCAGTCACTGGGTTTTGATCGTTGCTTTATTGGCAGCGGCGTTCACCTGTTACCTACTGGTCAAGCCTTACGTGAACTCAATTGTGATGGCGTTCATCATCTCACTTCTGATGTTCCCTATCCATGAGAAACTGGAATCCAAGCTGCCTTCACACAAAAACTTGGTTTCGCTGCTGTCGTGCATCATTCTGACCTTCATTATCGTCATTCCACTACTGTTTGTCTTCGGAGCGATTGTTCAGCAAGGGTCAAAATTTTCACAAAACGTCTATCAATGGGTAACGCACGGCGGTATTCAAACGGTATTTAACCATCCTTGGGTGGTCAAAGGGTTGTCGCTGGCCAACCATTACTTACCGTTTGATGAAATAACGCCGCAACAAATCGCACAAAGAATCGGACAATTTGCGACTTCATTTGGCACTAATCTGGTTGGTATCAGCGCAAAAATTCTCGGTGACGCCACCAACTTCCTGATGGATTTTCTGTTGATGCTGTTTGTGCTGTTCTTCCTGCTGCGCGATCACGACAAAATCATCTCTGCTATTCGCCATATTCTGCCGCTGTCACGCAGCCAGGAAGACAAACTGCTGTCTGAGATCGAACAAGTGTCGAAATCGGCAGTGATGGGGTCATTTTTAACCGCCATCGCTCAGGGTGCAGCGGGTGGTTTTGGGATGTGGATGGCCGGGTTTCCGGGTCTGTTTTGGGGCACCATGATGGGCTTTGCCTCTTTCATTCCGGTGGTCGGTACGGCATTAATCTGGATTCCAGCTACGATTTATCTGTTTGTTATCGGCGATACCACCTGGGCGATTTTCCTCGCCGTGTGGAGTATTGCCGTGGTCGGATCCATCGACAACCTGCTGCGTCCGTTCCTGATGCAGGGTAGTGCCGGTATGAATACGCTGATGATTTTCTTCTCTTTGCTCGGAGGGATTCAGTTGTTTGGCTTGATTGGCTTGATTTATGGCCCACTGATCTTTGCCATTACCATCGTGCTGTTTAACATTTACGAAGAAGAGTTTCAGGGCTTTTTGAACAACCAAGACAACAGCTGATCCTCAACGTAAAGCAGATAAAGCACTTCAAGCACCGGGCTGATTATGCGAAAATCAGCCCCCCTATTTTGTGTCGAGTCTGTTATGTCCAATTACATCGCTCCAAGTCAGATCGCGCAGCGCCAGCTGGCCTACTTTGAAGGTAAACACGTACTGATTGCCGGAGAAGCCGAAGACCTGTTTCCATTAGAACTGGCCAATCATTGCACGTCTGTGTCCGTATTTACCACCAACTATGGTTACTATCGCCAGTTGCAAGGCAAGTCGGCACTAAACTGTTACTTTGGAGCCGAACTGGTCGACGAGATCGACGCCGACATGGTGCTGCTGTATTGGCCAAAAGCCAAGTTGGAAGCAGAATACTTGCTGGCGATGCTGATGGCAAAGCTGGGCGAAAATACAGAGATCGTCGTGGTCGGTGAAAATCGTTCCGGAGTGAAAAGCATTGAGAAAATGTTCGCACCGTACGGATTGATTCAAAAGTATGACTCTGCACGTCGTTGCTCATTTTACTGGGGCCAATGCACGCAAAGCGTAAAACCATTCAACCTCAACGATTGGTTTAAGTCCTACCCAGTTCAGTACCAGCAATACAACCTCACTATTCGCAGCCTACCCGGCGTATTTAGTCATGGTGAGTTTGACATTGGCAGTCGTTTGCTACTCGACACACTGCCAGCCCTACGCGGGAAAGTGCTGGATTTCGGCTGTGGCGCCGGAGTACTGGGGTGCGTCATGGCCACTCTCAATCCGGAAATTGAGCTGGAGATGTGTGACATCAGCGCGCTGGCTATTCGTTCAAGCCAGGAAACACTCGCTGCCAACGGCCTCAGCGGCCGCGTCTTTGCGTCAGACGTTTATTCAGATACCGCCTCTGATTATCAGTTTATCGTCACTAACCCACCATTCCACGCAGGTCTGGACACCAGTTATAACGCCACAGAGACCTTGCTGGCCAAAGCTCCGGCGTATCTCAAACCTCGTGGACAACTGATGGTTGTCGCCAACAGTTTTCTCAAATATCCGCCGATCATCGAACAAGCGTTTGGTAATTGCGAGACGTTAAATAAGACCAATAAATTCACGATTTATCACGCACAGAAATAATTACCACGACGCGAAATTGCCGTTTTTAGCGGTAATTTCGCCACTATCCGACCGAAAATTGCGTCCATGCCCACGCTTTGAACCCAACTTACTTGTCAAAGTAAAAAAACTCGTTAATTTCGTTATTTCAGGTACTTCTTGTCATTCACTTAACTCATTCGTGCTTTCTGCACGGGTCAGTGCCACCAAAGTAACGCCTTTTCTATGTTTAGGTACAATCGGAAGCAAAAGTTTAAGCGCCTGCAGAATACTCTTATGCTGGCGTTCCTGGTTCTCAGCATCACCCCTCTGACGGTGACGGCAATCTTTTTCCTTCAATCTCACAGTAAAGACTTGCAGGAACAAAGCACATCGCACCTTCTGTCAGTGCGGGATACCAAACAGCAGCAAGTAATCGACTACCTCACGGCTAAAGAGTCTGAAGTGATGGGCTTTGTCCGCTCAGAACTTGCTTATGCCAGTGGCGGTCGCTTCTATGGATTGGTCAACGCATTTCAGCGCTTGGGAGTCGATATCGATCAGGCGCGTGAGCATGCGCAGCAACGTTATGTGCCGGGTTCCGGCGACCAAATCAAAACCTCCGTGTTACCAGAGTCGAGCAGTTACGTCGGCAGCGAACGCTATCGCTTGTTGCATAAACGCTACCACTGGGCGTATATGGAACTGCTTAAGCGTTCCGATTTTGACGATATTCTGTTGGTCGATATCAACGGAAACGTGGTGTATTCCATTTTTAAAAATGCCAACTACGGCACCAACCTGCTGACGGGCAAATTTAAAGACAGTAATCTGGGTCAAACCTTCCGCCAACTAGAACAGCAGGTCAGCGAACACCGTAAAACCAATGAAGATTACACCCCTGTCGTACTGTCTGATTTTGTTGATGAAAATGGCCGTCAATATGCGTGGATGGGTGCACCAATCATTCAGCAAGGCTACTTGCACAGTTATGCGATGTTCCGCCTGCCCAATAATGGCATTACCAAGCTGATTGCAGATACCAACAGCACCTCTTCAATGCGCACTCTGTTGGTCGGCCAGGATCATCGCTCGCGTACCCTCGCTTACGAGCAACCTGAGATCGATAAGAGTACTCAAGTGATTGATTGGGCGCTGAACGGCAGTCGTTCTGTTGGCACTTATACTAATCAGGCTGGGGAAAAAACCATCGCCGCCTACGCCCCTATCAACCTCAAAGATTTGCATTGGGCACTGGTGGTTGAACTACCAGAAAAAGAGGCCTTTGCGCGCGTCCGTCAGTTGGAGAAGCTGTTCATCTTTGCCATGCTGACCGCAATTATTTTGGTGGTGATCGCCTCACATTATCTGTCTAACTTCATTACATCTCCGCTCCTTAAACTGACCTGGGCAGCGGAGCGTGTCTCCGCTGGCGACTTGGATGAAACCATGATCAACACCGATCGGCGTGATGAAATTGGTCGGTTGGCGGTGAGTTTTGAACGTATGCAACGCTCTATTCGCGAGAAGATGCAACTGATTAAAGCGCAGAATAAAGAGTTGGAAAGCAATATTCAGGTCATTCGTAAACAGAACGATGAATTGCAGTTGGCCAACAAACTGAAAGATGAGTTTCTCGCCACAACTTCGCATGAACTCAGAACGCCTTTACATGGCATGATCGGTATTGCCGAGGCGCTGATTTCCGGCGCCAATGGTCCTATTAATGCGGCACACAAGTATCAGCTCGACATTATCATCAGTAGCGGTCAACGACTGGCCACCTTGGTGGATGACTTGCTCGACTACCACAAAATGCGCTACGGCAATCTCGACATCAACAGGACTGCGGTTAATCTGTCCAATGCCACGCGTTTGGTGCTGGAACTGTCTAATCATCTGTTGGGCAAAAAGCCAATCCGCATTATTAACCAAGTCGCCGAAAATCCGGCGTGGGTATCTGCCGATGCCCAGCGTTTGGAACAGGTGTTGTATAACCTGATCGGCAACGCCATCAAATACACCTCGGAAGGTAAGATTGTCATCTCAGCCAATCAAGTCGATAACCATATTCGCGTTCAGGTCGTGGATACCGGCCAAGGCATTCCGGCCGAACAGCTGGAACACATTTTTGAACCTCTGATTCAAGCCGGACATGACACCAGCCGCTATCGTCAGGGCGCAGGACTGGGGCTCTCCATCAGCCGTCAGTTAATTGAGTTGATGCATGGCTCGCTGTATGTCAGCAGCCAACCTATGGTTGGCACTACCTTTAGTTTCACCCTGCCAATCGCGTCAGAACAAGAGATTGCTGCCGCACAACTGACGCAGCTACCCCATTTCCAGGCTCCTGAATTTACGGAACTGGATCTGCCAGAGAATCATAGCATTCCGGAAAATCCGAACGGCCCACTGCTGTTAGTCGCGGATGATGAACCAGTTAACTTACGTGTTCTGGACAGCTTCCTGCGTTTAGAAGGCTATCGTGTACGCACCGCACAGGATGGCAATGAAGTGTTGAAAGCTGTGGCCGAAGAGAAACCGGAGCTGCTATTACTCGACATCATGATGCCCGGTATGAGCGGTTATCAGGTTTGTGAAGAGCTGCGTAAAACGTATGATCACGCTCAATTACCAGTAATTATGCTGACCGCTCTGAATCAAACCGACGATCGCGTACGAGGCTTTGAAGCGGGTGCCAACGACTACCTGTCCAAACCTTTCAACAAACAGGAACTGGCTGCACGTATTATCGCGCACCTGACAGCGAGCAAAGCAGAACAACGTCGGATTGAAAACGCCGAGTTGCAGAAAGAATTGAAGCACCGCGCGATGGTTGAGGCCAGTTTGCTGGAAACACAAGGACGTTTGTTGGAACAGCTGGAATCGGCACCGGAAGCCATTGTTTGTATTCGTGAAGATCACAAAATCCGCTTTGCCAATGAAGCCGCTTCGCGCCTGTTTAAACGCAGTCAGGAGCAAATCAAGCGTTCTAACGCAGATGAGTTGATCGCTCCGAAGTATCTGCTGGTCGAACAGGAACATTATTGCGGCAACGTCGATATTTTTGTTGATGATATTCGGCAACACGTCAATGCTGATGTTCTCCGCCTGCCAGAAGGCGCCGGATTACAGGCAATGTATATCTTTAATGTGGGTGGTAGCATTAACGCTGCGCGTATTCATAACCTTGAAACCGCCGTTGAAGCCCTGTCGAGCTATGCCTTTGAAGGCGACAAGGATAAGCTGCAGCAACTCAAAGAACTGGGGGGAGAATTTACCCGCCTAGCGGACAAAGCCTCAGGAGACAGTCAATCTAAGCAGGACTTGATGCGCGCCGTCTTGGTGGATGCGATGACGTCAGCCCTCAACTACTGGGAGAAAGTCTCCGGGCAAAGCAAATTCACGTTCGCAGAACAAAGTGGGTTATGGCGCGTCTATCTGGACCGAAGCACGCTTCAGACCCGCACACTCGACAAGTATCTGCGTATCGAAACACTGCCTAAAACACCGCGGTGGCGCACGGTACTCAATTCGCTGGATTACATTCTCGACCACTGCCAGGAGCAGGGGCCTGAACGTACCTACATTGAAGTACAACGCGACAAACTGCAAAAGCTGCTCACCTCTGAATAAGAGACTATCCAGCAAAAGCCCGCCTTCTGGTGGGCTTTTTACTACCTAAAATCTGACGACAGATCTCTCATGACGGTTGCGGTCTACTGAAATATTTCCTCTCCAATACTAACGGTGGACGCGCTTCATTTTTACGTCGAAATAAACCTTATCCAATAACGTAAACTGAACACAAAACACGTCAATCAAGCCACCAAATGGGTCGTTCTATTCCCTTTCCTGAAGCGGATAACACAACTTTGCGAAACGAATCACAACAATTCGCCAGATTTAATTTCTGAGGAAAAATTTCATCAAAAACCTCACAGTGAGCAAGATCTCACTAACTAAATAAACCCAAAAAATCCATACACAAAGAAAAGCATAACGATAGTAAACACTCACACACATTAGGTAATCGAACAATTTATGTGACCGACGCCACTGCTTACTTTTCAGTCACACAGAAAGTTTTTTAGTCAATTTTGACGTTTGTGACGGCAGGCTTGGATGTTTTGACGTTTTTAACGGGAAATGAAATTGATAAATTCCTCCACAAGGTGTTTCCTTACCTCTGTCAAAGGCCTACAGGCCACTCATGTTATCGGGTACCTCCGACCTGGTAACACCCAATGAGGTAGGTCCTTGTGAGTGTTGATCAAACGATAGCACTCGACTCCATTTGTGAAATAAAAGCAAATAGTAAGGAACAGCTATGCTTGCCAATATTAAGAAAACCGCACTTGCAGCCGCAGTTATTGCTGCAGCAACCAGCGTTTCAGCTCCGGCATTTGCCCGTAGTGAGCTAACCATCGTGCCAGATTTCTACCCTACAATGGTACGTAACTTTAACCCGTACTTAGCCACAAACCTACGTACCACCACTGACTTCATCTACGAGCCGCTGGTTGTTTTTAACGAAATGCATGGAAACACTCCGGTAATGCGTCTGGCAGAAAGCTACAAAATGTCTGACGATCTGATGAGTGTGACATTCGACATTCGTAAAGGCGTGAAATGGTCTGATGGTCAGGCATTTACTGCAAACGATGTGCTTTACTCGTTCAATCTCCTGAAGAACAAACCAGAGCTTGATCAACGTGGTATCAACAAATGGGTAACCAGTGTTGAGAAAATCGATGACTACAAAGTTCGTTTCCGCCTGACAGAAGCCAACTCTAACGTCCCTTATGAAATTTCTCAGGTGCCAATCGTTGCTGAACATGTTTGGAAAGAAGTGAAAGATCCAACCACATTCACTAACGAAAACCCAGTAGGTACGGGTCCATTTACAGAAATCGACACCTTTACTCCACAACTTTACATTCAGTGCCGCAACCCGAATTACTGGGATGCTGCAAACCTGGAAGTCGACTGTCTGCGTGTTCCTCAAATCGCCAACAACGACCAACTACTGGGTAAAATTGTCAACTCTGAGCTCGACTGGACATCATCATTCGTTCCGGATATCGACCGCACTTACGCAGCAGCGAACCCGAATCACCACTACTGGTACCCAGCGGCGGGCACACAGGCATTCGTAGTTAACTTCAAAAACCCAGATCCAGCGAAGAAAGAAGCACTGGATAACGTAGATTTCCGCCGTGCGTTCTCAATGGCACTTGACCGCCAGACTATCATCGATATCGCCTTCTATGGCGGCGGTACCGTGAACGACTTTGCATCTGGTTTGGGTTACGCGTTCAAGTCTTGGTCTGATGAAACGGTTCACAACAAGTACAAAGGCTTCAACACCTACGACGTCGATGGATCTAAAGCACTGCTGGCTAAAGCAGGCTTCAAAGACATTAACGGTGACGGTTTCGTTGAAACACCATCAGGCAAGTCTTTTGAACTACTGATTCAATCGCCAAACGGTTGGACTGATTTCAACAACACCGTACAACTGGCAGTAGAACAGCTACAAGAAGTGGGCATCAAAGCGAAAGCGCGTACGCCAGAATTTGCAGTCTACAACCAAGCGATGCTGGAAGGGACCTACGACGTAGCGTACACCAACTACTTCCACGGTGCAGACCCATACACTTACTGGAACAGTGCTTACAACTCAGCACTACAGAAAGGCGACGGTATGCCTCGCTTCGCAATGCACTTCTTCAAAAACAACAAACTGGATGGCCTGCTGGACAGCTTCTACAAAACAGCAGACAAGAACGAGCAGATGGAAATCGCACACGGTATTCAGAAGATCATTGCTGAAAACCAAGTTACGGTTCCTGTGATGTCTGGCGCTTGGATGTATCAGTACAACACGACTCGCTTCACTGGTTGGTGGAACGAAGAAAATCCTAAAGGCCGTCCAAGTGTTTGGGCTGGTATCCCTGAGCGTCTGCTACACGTACTGGATCTGAAACCAGTTAAGTAAACGTTCTATCTTTGCGGCGCACCCATTGTGCGCCGCTGATTAAAATCCCCTTGCTTAGTAGTCAATATGGCGCTCGTCGTCAGGGGATTTCTCGCTCTCAATTTTCGCTAGGAGCGACCTGAACCGGAGTTCAGGAACAGACTGGGTGAGTAAGGTGTGTGAGTTATGGGTTATTTTTTAAGACGTTTGTCGTTCTACTTTGCCGCGTTGCTGGTTGCCGCAACGCTCAACTTTGTTATTCCGCGGGCAATGCCTGGTGACCCGGTTACCATGATGTTTGCCAACGCCACAACGCAAGTAACACCAGAACGTATCGAAGCGATGCAAAAGCTGCTCGGTTTCGTTGATGGTCCTTGGTATGTGCAATACGCGACTTATATGAAAAGTATCTTCAGCTGGGAGCTGGGGACTTCTATCAAATTTTATCCACTGAGTGTGAATGAACTGCTAGGCGGGGCGTTTGGTTGGTCGTTGTTCTTAGCGGGTACGGCCGTAGTGATCTCGTTTTCGATTGGCTCAATTCTGGGCATTTTCGCCGCCTGGAAACGGGGGAGCAACTACGACACCTTCATCACCCCAGGCATGCTGGTCATCCAAGCGGTGCCCCAAGTGGTCATTGCCATGCTGGCCATGTTTACCTTTGCGATAGGCCTTGGTTGGTTCCCAACCGGCTACGCCTACACTGCAGGGACAACCCCTGACTGGACCAGTTGGGCATTTATCAAAGATGTCGGCTACCACGCTGTGCTGCCCTTGATCTGTGCATCCATTGTCCAAATCGGCGGTTTTCTGGTCAATATGCGAAACAACATGATCAACCTGCTGGCAGAAGATTACATCACGATGGCGAAAGGCAAAGGACTGAGCGAAAACCGTGTGGTCTTTAACTACGCTGCTCGCAATGCCCTGCTGCCAAGTGTCACCGCACTGTCTATGTCTCTGGGGATGGCTATCGGCGGCCAGCTCATTATTGAAATCATCTTTAACTACCCGGGGCTGGGCACCGTGCTATTCAACGCAATCACCGCTCGTGACTACCAAGTTCTGCAAGGGCAACTTCTGATCATGACGCTGTTTATGCTGTTCTTTAACCTACTGGCGGACATGTTGTACGTCGTGCTCGACCCTCGCCTGCGCAAGGGAGGTAAATAATCATGAAAGCTCTTTGGAAACTACTGCGCGGCAACCGTGTTGCCATGGTGGGTGTCACTATTCTGAGCATCTTCTTGTTCATTGCACTGGCAGCCCCGCTGATTACTAAACATGCCCCAGATAAACGTACGGGCAACCCACATGAATATCCAGCTTTTGTCGTGAAAGCAGCCAAAGCCAATCCTGATGGTTGGGTGGCAGAGAATCTCGCGACCGATCGCCGCACGATGGCGTTGTCGAAAAATGCCGACCACACGCTAGGCACCACCCGTATGGGCCGAGATGTATGGTCACAAGTTGCTTACGGGGCGCGCGTCTCGCTGGCAGTTGGTTTTGGTGCCGGCATTACGGTCTGTTTTCTGGCAACCGTACTTGGGGTATCCGCTGGTTACTTTGGTGGGCGGGTTGATGACTTTCTAACAGCAGCGATGAACATCATGCTGGTCATTCCTCAGTACCCTCTGTTGTTTGTGGTTGCGGCTTTCATCGGAGAAGCAGGCCCATTAACCATCGCCCTGATCATCGGCTGCACATCCTGGGCCTGGGGGGCGCGCGTGGTTCGTGCCCAAACTCTGGCTCTGCGTGAGAAAGAGTTTGTCAAAGCTGCCGAAGTGCTGGGTGAATCCTCTTGGCGCATCATCTTCGTTGAGATTCTGCCGAACCTGATTTCGATTGTCGGCGCAAGTTTCATCGGCTCAGTGATGTACGCCATCATGATGGAGGCAACGATCTCCTTCCTGGGACTCGGCGACCCGAACACCATCAGCTGGGGCATCATGCTTTACAACGTACAGACCTCATCGTCCATGCTCATCGGCGCTTGGTGGGAACTGTTGGCACCATGTATTTCTCTGACATTACTGGTCACAGGTCTGGCACTGCTGAACTTTGCCGTGGATGAAATTGCCAACCCGCAACTGCGCTCTCATAAAGGGATGAAGCGCTGGAAAAAACTGGCGGCACAGGACAAGCAGGCGCGTAAACCAGAGCCTGCACCACAAACAGCCATCTGGAGCGGAGACAAATAATCATGACAGCACCACTTATCTCGATCCGCAACTTATGTGTGGACTACATTACCGACGCCGGCGACGTGCGCGCCTGCAACAACGTCAGCTTTGATATCGCACCAGGTGAAGTGTTTGGCCTGGCAGGCGAATCTGGTTGTGGTAAATCAACCGTCGCCTTTTCGTTGATGCGCCTGCATAAGCCGCCCGCGTTCATCACCGGGGGGGAAGTAATTTTCAACGGTGAAGACATTCTTAAATACAGCGATGACCGTATGCAGTCATTCCGCTGGAGCCAGATGTCAATGGTGTTCCAGAGTGCAATGAACGCACTCAACCCCGTTCTGACCATGGAAGAGCAATTTTGCGACGTGATCATGCGCCACACCACCATGAATCGTCAGCAGGCTAAACGCCGCGCGGAAGGCTTACTGGAAATCGTGGATATTCACCCTAGCCGCCTGAACGACTATCCGCACCAGTTTTCTGGCGGCATGCGCCAGCGTCTGGTGATCGCCATCGCACTGGCACTGAATCCGAAGATGATCATTATGGATGAGCCAACCACGGCGTTGGATGTGGTGGTACAGCGCGAGATCCTGCAAAAGATCTACGCCCTGAAAGAGGAGTTCGGTTTCTCAATTCTGTTCATTACACACGACTTATCTCTGATGGTCGAGTTCTCAGATCGCATCGGCATCATGTACTCTGGTGAACTGATTGAAGTAGCGCCGTCCAAAGAAATTCTGCAAAGCCCGTATCACCCATATACCAAAGGCCTTGGCAGTTCGTTTCCACCTTTAACCGGACCGAAAACTCGCCTGACGGGGATTCCGGGTAACCCGCTCAACTTGCTGGAAATTCCACAGGGCTGTCGCTTTCAGGCGCGATGCGATCGAGTACACGAAGCGTGTACCAAAATCCCGACCAGCTTGCGTCAGATTGAGCCGGGGCGTTTATCCAACTGCCACCTGTATGGTGCGCCAATTGCCCAAGTGAAACTGTAAGTCCGGTAGAGACAGAATTTCTGGAGTTTAATATGAGTAAACCATTCGGCGAACTACTGGTAGAAGGCAAAAATCTGGTTAAGGATTTTCCGATCAACAGTAACGCACTCAAACAACCGATGATGCGTGCGATCAACGACGTGTCATTCAAGATGTATAAAAGCCGCGGTTTGTCCGTGGTGGGAGAATCCGGTTCGGGCAAATCCACCACCGCGAAAATGATCGCCAAAATGTATGCGCCGACTTCGGGTGAGATCGAGTACAAAGGCCGCGATATTCAAACGATCAAATCTCGTAGCGATCTCATGCATTACCGCGAAGGCGTCCAGATGGTATGGCAGGATCCGTTCGGTTCTCTCAACCCGACCCATACCATTTTTCACCACATTGCTCGCCCGTTACTGATCCATAAAAAGGTGAAGCCCGGCAACAAAAAGGAGCTTCAAGAACGCGTCTACGATCTGCTGGAACAGGTTGGTCTGATCCCCCCCAAAGAGACCGCAGCCAAGTATCCGCATCAGCTTTCCGGTGGTCAGCGTCAGCGTGTCAATCTGGCTCGCAACATCGCCGTCGGAGCAGAAGTGGTACTGGCAGATGAGCCTACCTCCATGCTGGATGTTTCCATCCGTGCCGGCGTGCTTAACCTGATGGAAGAGATGAAATTCGAGAAGCAGATGTCGTTGCTGTACATCACGCACGACATCGCGACTGCACGTTATATCGCGGAGGATCTGGCGGTGATGTACGTCGGTCACATGGTTGAATGGGGCGATACCGAAGCAATCATTCACGATCCTCAGCATCCATACACTCAGTTGCTGGTTTCTGCGGTGCCGGATCCGAAGAAGTCGATTCACGAAAAACTGAAAGGCAATAAAGGTGAAATCCCGCTCTGGACACCAGATTCCGTCGGTTGTCCGTTTGCCGGTCGCTGTTTGCACGCTTCCGACAAATGCCGTGAGCAGCTTCCGGGCATCACTCAGTTGTCTGACAACCACTTTGTTCGCTGTTACCTGTACGAAAACTAAGCCTGAGCGCCCGCTCTGCGGGCGCCAATTCACTCGGAGACGTTGAATGCAGTTACTCATCAACCACATCGGCTATGAAGCTTCCGGCCCTAAACACGCGGTTTTGTTAACGCATGTGGCTCATCTGCAAGTGGAAGAAGCCTTATTGGTCTGCGCCCGCACTCACCAGACGGTTGAGCGCATCGCATTTGCATGTGGTGGCCAGGTTGCAAACTGGCATCAGGGGTATTTTCATCGTATTGATTTTTCACATATTCGTCGTGAAGGCGACTTCTATCTGTGTGTCGAAACTGCGCAGTCACAACCATTTACGATTGGCAACGGAGTTCTGATGCAGCGTACATTTTCCGATGTGCTGCACTACTTTAAGTCGCAACGCTGCGGCGGCATTTTCGATCAACAAGACAAGCACGTACCGCTTCTGGGCACCTCAACCACTGCCGATGTGCACGGAGGCTGGTACGACGCTTCTGGTGACGTCAGTAAGTATTTAAGTCACCTTTCTTACGCCAACTATTTGAACCCACAGCAAACACCTATGGTGGTCTGGAACATGTTCAAAAGCTTGGCGCTTTTAGACAATCACTCGGGTTTTGCACCGTTTTCCCGCACTCGCCTCAAGGAAGAAGCGTTGTTTGGTGCTGATTTTCTGCTTCGTATGCAAAATCCCGAGGGATTTTTTTACATGACTGTCTTTGATCAATGGAGCAAAGATACGGCGCAACGGGAGATTTGTGCCTACGCCACCCAGCAAGGTGTGAAGTCCGATGCCTACCAGGCTGGCTTTCGCCAGGGGGGAGGCATGGCGATCGCGGCATTGGCAGCAGCGGCTCGCCAAAGCGTGGGAGGGGATTTTACCCCGCAGCATTATCTGGCGGCAGCCGAGCATGGCTACTGGCATTTGAAAGAGTGCAATGAGCGCTACCTAGATGATGGTGAAGAGAACATCATCGATGAGTACTGCGCGCTGATGGCGACTTGTGAACTGTTTACTACGACTCAGCAGCCTGACTACCTGCATCAGGCCCGAGAGTGGGCTACTCGCCTGCTGGCGCGTCAACGCAGTGATGAACAACAGCACTATTTCTGGTCGGCTAATCGTGACGGTTCTCGTCCCTATTACCATGCCGCAGAAGCGGGCCTGCCCGTGATCGCTCTGTGCCAATATCTGACGATTGAAACCGAACACAGCGCACGCCACAACGCGCTGGAGATTCTACATCGGGCTTGTGAGTTTGAGCTCTGCATTACGCGTGAAGTACACAATCCGTTTGGTTATCCACGTCAGTACGTGAAAGACCTTCACGGCGGCAAACGTAGCGCATTTTTCATTACTCATGACAACGAAAGCGGCTACTGGTGGCAAGGAGAAAATGCGCGCCTCGGTTCACTGGCCGCGATGGCCTTTGCCGTTCAGGATTACCTCACCGACGACGAGCTAAAACACGGCATGCTGACACTGGCACACAATGCACTCAGTTGGATTATCGGCCTCAACCCATATGACATGTGCATGCTCGACGGCCATGGCCGTAACAATCCGGACTACCTGCCTCATTTAGGGTTCTTCAATGCCAAAGGCGGCGTGTGCAACGGCATCACCGCAGGTTTCGAGGATGAACAGGACATTGCCTTCAACCCGCAACCACACGATCAGGATATGTTGCAAAACTGGCGCTGGGGTGAGCAATGGATTCCACACGGAGCCTGGTATCTGCTGGCCATCGTTCATCAATTTGATTTTTTCTCAACCCCACGAGGTGGCGCATGAGTCTCTACTACGCTGGTATTGATGGCGGTGGTACCTCCTGCCGCGCGCGCATTCGCGATGCACAAGGTCATCTGATTGGTGAAGCTAAAACCGGCAGTGCCAACATACTGCTCGGTATTGAAAGCGCGCTGCAATCCGTCATCAGTGCCATTACGCTGGCTGCCCAACAAGGCGGCCTGGATGAAGGTTGCTTTGACCAACTGCACGTGGGTCTGGCACTGGCTGGCGCAGAACAAAAATCCGCTTGGCAAGCATTTATGCAACTGCCTCATCCGTTTGCTTCTCTCACGCTCAATACCGATGCCTATGGTGCTTGTCTTGGCGCACATAACGGAAACGATGGCGCGATCATGATCGCAGGCACTGGTTCATGCGGCATTTTACTGCAAGACGGCCACCAGCATGTGGTAGGCGGACGTGAATTCCCGATCTCCGATCAGGGCAGCGGCGCAGTGATGGGATTACGCCTGATTCAACAAGTGTTGCTGATTGAAGATGGGATCTATGCGGCGACGCCACTCAGTCAGTTTGTCATGCAGCATTTTGAACACGATGTTGATGCCATTGTGGCTTGGTCTAAATCAGCTTTACCCCGTGACTACGGTCAGTTTTCTCCGCAGATTTTCGCATTTGCGAACCAAGGAGATGAACTGGCGATTTCGCTGCTCAAACAGACAGCAGCAGACGTTGAAATGTTTTTGCACGCCCTGCACCGCAAAGGGGCACAGCGAATCTGCCTGATGGGCAGCATCGCAGAACGTATTCTCGCATGGTTATCCCCTCCCGTTCAGCAATGGATCGCCGCACCGCAAGCGGATGCGATGGAGGGCGCATTAATGTTTGCCGGTAAAACCGAGCATAATTTGTATTAAGGGTTGCTCATGAACTATCGAATAGATTTCGCAGTGTTGTCGGAACACAAACAGTTCTGCCGTTTTGGTCTGACACTGCACAACCTCAGTGATCAGGACTTAAAGGACTGGAGTCTGCACTTTACCATTGATCGCTACATTCAGCCCGACAGCATCAGCCATGGCGAGATCAATCAGGTAGGTAGTTTCTGCTCGCTCGTTCCCGCTCAAAGTGTGATTAAAGCTAACGACCATTTCTATTGTGAATTCAGCATCAAAACGGCGCCGTTTCATTACTACACTGACGGCATCAAAGCTGCGTTTGTGCAACTGAACCAGCGTGAACCTGTCATCCGTCACGATGTCATCGTCACGCCAATCGCACTGGCATCGCCGTATCGTGAACGCAGCGAAATCCCTGAGGTCAACGCCGCCCCGCTGAGTCTGTTGCCCAAACCCAATCATGCTGAACTGCTGGATGGTCAATTTATTCTCACTGCCGCCAGCCAGATCTCATTGCAATCGTCTTGTGCTGAAACTGCAGCAACCTGGCTAAAACAAGAACTCACACGTCTCTACCATTGGCAGCCACACCCGATTGGCAGTGCTGATATTGTGCTACGCACCAACCCAACCCTGGATGAAGGTGCCTATCAGGTATCGGTTGATCGCAAAGGCGTTCGTTTAGAAGCCAGCAGCCACGTGGGCTTTGTTCACGCCAGTGCGACGTTACTGCAATTGGTTCGCCCGGATGGCGACAGTCTGCGTGTGCCACACATCGCAATCAAAGACGCACCGCGCTTTAAATATCGCGGCATGATGCTTGATTGCGCGCGTCATTTTCATCCGCTGGAACGCGTTAAACGTCTCATCAACCAACTGGCGCATTACAAGTTCAACACCTTTCATTGGCATCTGACCGACGATGAAGGCTGGCGTATTGAAATCAAAGCCCTGCCTCAATTGACTGACATTGGTGCCTGGCGCGGCGTCGATGAGGTGCTGGAACCACAATACAGCCTGCTGACCGAAAAACACGGCGGCTTTTACACCCAAGATGACATCCGTGAGGTGATCGCTTACGCCGCAGAGCGCGGCATTACCGTCATTCCAGAAATTGATATCCCCGGTCATAGCCGTGCGGCAATCAAAGCGTTACCGGAATGGTTGCTCGATGAAGGCGACCAATCGCAATATCGCAGCATTCAGTACTACAACGACAACGTGTTATCGCCTGCCCTTTCCAGCACCTACCGCTTTCTTGATCTCGTGCTGGAAGAAGTCGCCGCCCTGTTTCCGAGTAACTTCATTCACATCGGCGCCGATGAAGTGCCGGATGGTGTGTGGGTCAACAGCCCGAAATGTCAGGCATTGATGGCAGAACAGGGCTACACCGACGCCAAAGAGTTGCAAGGTCACCTGCTGCGCTACGCCGAGAAGAAACTCAAATCGCTCGGCAAACGCATGGTGGGTTGGGAAGAGGCCCAGCATGGCGATAAAGTCAGCAAAGATACCGTGATTTATTCCTGGCTGTCAGAGCAAGCTGCTCTGAACTGCGCACGTCAGGGCTTTGATGTCATTTTGCAACCGGGCCAGTTTACTTACCTCGATATAGCTCAGGACTACGCGCCGGAAGAACCGGGCGTGGACTGGGCAGGCGTGACGCCGCTGGAACGTGCCTATTGCTACGAGCCGCTCGCCGAAGTGCCGGAACAGGACCCACTGCGCAAACGCATTTTGGGGATTCAGTGCGCGCTGTGGTGTGAACTGGTCAACAACCAAAACCGCATGGACTACATGATTTATCCGCGCTTAACCGCATTGGCGGAGGCCGCCTGGACGCAGAAATCGCAACGCGACTGGCACGATTATCTGGCGCGTCTCAAAGGCCATCTACCTTTGCTTGATCAACAAGGCATCCGTTACCGGGCGCCATGGAAAGCATAACCCAACACGTTTTCTCTAGCATCGACATTGAGTGGCGCCAGTGCGCCACTGTTTAAAAAGGAAATTACCATGAAATACGGCTATTTCGATAACGACAATCGCGAATACGTCATTACTCGTCCCGATGTTCCTGCGCCTTGGACGAACTATCTGGGTACGGAAAAATTCTGCACCGTCATCTCGCACAATGCGGGTGGTTACTCTTTCTATCATTCTCCTGAGTACAACCGTGTGACCAAGTTCCGCCCGAACTTCACGCAAGATCGTCCAGGGCATTACATCTATCTGCGCGATGATGAAACTGGTGATTTCTGGTCAGTCTCTTGGCAGCCCGTTGCCAAAAACCTCGACGACGCGAAGTACGAAGTACGCCACGGTTTGTCATACTCAAAATTCCGTTGTGATTACAACGGTATTGTGGCCACTAAAACATTGTTCGTGCCGAAAGGAGAAGATGCTCAGGTTTGGGATGTCGAAATTGAAAACACCTCGGATAAACCACGCACCATCAGTGCATTCAGCTATGTTGAGTTCTCCTTCAGTCACATCGCCTCAGACAACCAGAACCACCAGATGTCGCTCTACTCTGCGGGCACCGAATACAACAATGGTGTGCTGGAATACGACCTGTACTACAACACCGATGATTTCCTCGGTTTCTACTACCTGACCGCGACGTTTGATGCCGATAGCTACGATGGTCAGCGTGATGCGTTTCTCGGTATGTACCGCGACGAAGCCAACCCGATTGCCGTTGCCAACGGTCGCTGCTCGAACAGCGCGCAAACCTGTTACAACCACTGCGGCGCCCTGCACAAACAGTTTGTGCTGCAACCAGGGGAAAAAGTCCGTTTTGCGGTGATTCTGGGTGTCGGGAAAGGCAACGGCGAAAAACTGCGTGCAAAGTATCAAGACCTCAGCCAAGTCGATATGGCGTTTGCGGGCATCAAACAACACTGGGACGAACGCTGCGCGAAATTCCAGGTCCGTTCACCGAATGAAGGCCTCAACACCATGATCAACGCTTGGACTCTATACCAAGCGGAAACCTGTGTGGTGTGGTCACGCTTTGCCTCGTTCATTGAAGTCGGTGGCCGTACTGGCCTCGGTTATCGCGATACCGCACAAGATGCGATCTCCGTCCCGCACACTAACCCGGCGATGACCCGCAAACGTCTGGTGGATCTGCTACGCGGCCAAGTTAAAGCAGGTTATGGTCTGCACTTGTTTGATCCTGACTGGTTCGATCCAGAAAAAGCCGATGTCAAACCGTCAAAATCACCAACGGTGGTACCGACGCCATCGGATGAAGATAAGATCCACGGCATCAAAGATACCTGCTCTGATGATCACCTGTGGATCGTGCCGACGATTCTTAACTTCGTCAAAGAGACGGGCGATCTGAGCTTTATTGACGAAGTGATCCCTTACGCTGACAGCGGCGATGCGACCGTGTATCAACACATGATGGCAGCATTGGATTTCTCAGCGGAATACGTCGGTCAAACCGGCATTTGTAAAGGACTGCGCGCCGACTGGAACGACTGTCTCAACCTTGGCGGCGGCGAGTCTGCGATGGTGTCGTTCCTGCACTTCTGGGCACTAGAAGCGTTTTTGGAACTGGCACGTCATCGCGACGACGCGGCGGCGATCGACAAGTATCAGGCGATGGCCAACGGCGTGCGCGAGGCATGTGAAACTCATTTGTGGGATGACAATGGCGGCTGGTACATTCGCGGCCTGACCAAAGATGGTGATAAAATCGGCACATTTGAACAGCAAGAAGGCAAAGTTCACCTTGAGTCCAATACGCTGGCCGTTTTGTCTGGTGCAGTCTCACAACAGCGCGGCGAAAAAGCGATGGATGCCGTGTATCAGTACCTGTTCTCCAAATACGGTTTGCACCTCAACGCACCGTCGTTTGCAACGCCCAATGATGACATTGGCTTTGTCACCCGCGTATACCAAGGCGTAAAAGAGAACGGTGCGATTTTCTCGCATCCTAACCCGTGGGCATGGGTCGCCGAAGCCAAACTCGGCCGCGGTGATCGCGCAATGGAATTCTACGATGCGCTCAACCCATATAACCAGAACGACATCATCGAAACCCGCGTGGCCGAGCCGTACTCTTACGTGCAGTTCATTATGGGCCGCGATCATAAAGACCATGGCCGTGCCAACCATCCTTGGTTGACGGGGACTTCCGGCTGGGCTTACTACGCAACCACCAACTTCATTTTGGGGGTACGCACCGGATTTGACACGCTAACAATTGATCCGTGTATTCCAACTTCGTGGCCGGGCTTTGACGTCACCCGCGAATGGCGCGGTGCGACTTATCATATTGAAGTGCAAAATCCATATGGTGTGAGCAAAGGCGTACAGTCCATTCTGGTCAATGGCGAACCCGTGGATGCAGTTCACGCGCAACCAGCGGGCAGCGTAAATCAGGTGACCGTGATTTTAGGTTAATCCGCTTTAGGGTGCCGCGCTGGCGGCGCCCACATAAGGAGATACAGCATGATTCAATTTGGTACCGGTGGTTGGCGCGCCTTTATCGGCGAAGAGTTTACCAAAGACAACGTTCGCCTGGTTGCTCAAGCGGTAGCCAACATTATCAATCAGGAACAAGTGGCTGAGCGCGGTTTTGTCATCGGCTATGACCGCCGCTTTTTGTCTGACAAAGCGGGGCGCTGGTTTGCCGAAGTATTGGCGGGCAACCAGATCACCGTCAGCTTCATCAATAAGTTTGTTCCCACCCCTGTGGTGATGTTTAAGGCCAAAGAGATGAACTGCGCCTACTCGGCATGCATCACGGCATCGCATAACCCGGCAGACTACAACGGCATCAAAGTGTTTATTGAAGGCGGACGCGACGCCGACGAAGTGATCACACAAAAGATCGAGCAACAAGTTTCAACACTGTGCGCCACCGACGTGCGCAGTGAGGACTTTGATCTGGCGGTCGCCCAAGGCCGAATTCAGGTAATCAACCCGATGAATGAATTCGTCGATTCGATCATCGACTTTATCGATATTGAAGCGATCAAACGCGCCAATCTGCGCGTGCTGATTGATCCGATGTTTGGCGTGGCAAAAAACGCGCTGCAAACCGTGTTGATCAATGGCCGCTGCGATGTCGACGTGATCAACGATGGTAAGAACCCTGATTTTGGTGGTTTGATGCCGTCACCCAGCGCAGCAACGCTCTATCGCCTACAACATCTGGTCAAAAATCAAGGCTACGATATTGGCATTGGTACCGATGGGGACGCTGACCGTCTGGGCATTATTGATGAGAAAGGTAACTTCATTCATCCCAACGAAGTTCTGCTGCTGTTGTATTACTATCTGCTTGAATACAAAGGCTGGAAAGGCTCTGTCGTGCGCAATATCGCCACCACCCACCTGCTGGACAAAGTGGCCGCCGCTCATGGAGAGAAGAGCTTTGAGGTTCCGGTAGGCTTTAAGCACATCAGTTCCCAAATGGAAGCCGACGATTCGCTGATTGGCGGTGAAAGCTCGGGCGGTCTGACCATTCGCGGCCACATCAAAGGCAAGGATGGCGTATTCGCGTCGAGCTTGCTGGTGGAAATGATTAGCGTGACGGGTAAAAAGCTTTCTGAGCTGCTGAGCGAAATATACAGCCGCTACGGTTATGCCTACACCGCCGAGGGCGATTGCAAATTCAAGCCGACCCAGAAAGCGGAGATCTACGCAAAGATTTACGTAGAGAAACAGTTACCAGAGTTTGAGTTTGAAGTTGAAAAAGTCAGCTATGAGGATGGCGCTAAAGTCTATTTTCGTAATGGTGGCTGGGTGATTGCCCGCTTCTCCGGCACGGAGCCTTTGCTGCGTATCTTTGCCGAAATGCAGGACAAAGAGACAGCAGAGCGCGTTTTACACCAGATGAAACAGTTTCTGTCTCTGTAATGCAAGTGCGATAAAAAAGCCCGGTTAAACCGGGCTTTTTCTTATTAGGCAAAGGCCAGAACGCCTTGAGTATCAATACTGACGGCCACGGTCTGACCAACCGACAAGCCCTGTGAAGAGGTTGCCAGCAGCTTAGAGCCATGCGCATCGATCACGTAACGGCAATGATCGCCCATAAACTGCTGCTCCAGCACCGTGACACTGCTCTCTTCATCCGCATAAATACTGATCTGCTGCGGACGCAGCAACAGCTCACATTGACTGCCCTGAGCAATACTTTGCTGCGCATACGCGTCCACAACGCCAAGCGGCGTTTGATACTGATGTTCTGCTAAACGCGTAGCAGGCAGGTAACTGCCACCGCCCAGAAAGTCAGCGACAAATTTGCTCGACGGACGATAGTAAAGCTCTGAGGCGGTGCCGTATTGCTCAATCACCCCGTGATTCATCACCGCCATTTTGTCGGCAAAGGCAAACGCTTCTTCACGTGAGTGGGTGACGAAAATCGCTGTCACCCCCTGCTTTTTGAAGATTTTACGAATTTCGCCAATCAGGTCATGACGCACCTGAGTATCAATATTGGAAAATGGCTCATCCAGCAATAGTAAATCCGGTTTGTAAGCCAGCGAACGCGCGATAGCGACACGCTGTTGCTGGCCACCCGACAACTGGTGCGGATAACGGTCACCGAAACCGCTCAAATGGACCAGTTCCAACATTTGCTGCACTTGCAGATGACGTTCCTCCGCCGCCATTTGACGCAGGCCAAAGGCGATGTTTTCCGCCACCGTCAGATGAGGAAACAGCGCATAGTCCTGAAAGATCATGCCGATATTACGCTGCTCTGGCGCTAGCCAATGCTTGCCATCGTCGATGGTCATGCCGTTAAGGCTCATGATGCCGGAGGAGAGCGGTAGCAAGCCGGCAATCGCTTTGAGTAACGTGGTTTTACCGCAACCGCTGGCACCAAGCAGACACACGATTTCGCCGTGTTCTACGTTCAGCGACAACGATTCCAAGACCGTTTGAGTGTCGTACTGACAAGTCAGATTTTGAATCGATAATGCACAGCTCATCAGTGGTTTTGCTCCAGAGAACGGTTTACAACAACAAGTGGGATCAAGCCAACCAACACCAACAGCACCGCAGGCAAGGCTGCCAGTTCCAAATGTTCGTCCGAGGCGTAGTTATACACGTAGGTCGCCAAGGTCTCGAAATTGAACGGGCGCAGTAACAATGCCGCATTCAACTCTTTCATCGATTCAATGAACACCAGCAGACCGGCAATCAGGGCGCCACGACGCACCAGTGGCAAATGAACGCGCCACAACATCGCATTGGCCTGACACCCCATGGTACGCGCTGCCATATCCAGTGACGGCGAGATCTTATTCAGACTGCTTTCGATACTGCCGATTGCCACTGCGGAAAAGCGCACGATCAACGCAAAAATAATCGCAAACATGGTGCCGGAGAAAATCAGCCCCGGCCTGCCCCATTGCATCACTTTTGCCACATCGTTGACCGCATGATCGAGCGTCAGCACGGGAACCATCACTCCAATCGCTAATACCGTACCCGGCACGGCATACCCCATTGAAGAGAGCCGCATCAGCGCCACACTGACGCGGTTGGATTTGAGACGGCTGTAAAAGTTCACGACCAACGCGACTGCCACGCCAATCACCGCAGCACTCAGAGAAACTTGCAGGCTGTTCAACGCGTATTCACGAAACTCTGCCGTCCAACTCTGCTCAAAGTAGGTATAAGCGTAGCTGAGCAGTTGCAGTAGCGGAAAGATAAAGGCCACGCACACCAGTCCCCAACACCACAGCAGTGCCAGCCATTTTTTCCAGCCACGCAAAGCGTAGCGAAAATCTTCATGGCTGTTGAACTGGCTCTGATATAACTTTTGCCGACGGCGACTGTAACGTTCGGCGCTCAGGAGCAGCAATACGATGACCAGCATCACAGCTGAAATTTTGGCTGCGGCGGTCAAATTAGAGTAGTTCATCCAGGTGTCATACACCGCGGTGGTCAGCGTGTTGACCGCAAAGTAGCTGACGGTGCCGAAATCACCGACGGTTTCCATCGCGACCAGCGACAAGGCTACCGCGATTGATGGACGAACCAACGGCAGCGAGATACGGCGAAAACTTTCCCACGGCGAGCATTTCAACAAACGGGCCGACTGCAACAGCGAAACGTTCTGCTCCATAAACGCGGCGCGGCACATCAGATAGACATAGGGATAGAGCACCAAGGCCAGCACGATGCTGGCACCGGCCAATGAGCGAATATCCGGGAAATAATACTCCCCGGCCATCCAGCCAGTCTGTGCTCGCAGCCAAACCTGAATCGGCCCGGCATAATCAAACCAGCCCGTAAAGATGTAGCCGACAATATAACCGGGAATCGCCAGCGGCAGCACCAAAGCCCACTGCAGGACTTTCTCCCCCGGCAGGCGGCACATGGCCATTAACCAGGCGCTCGGAATACCAAAGAGCAGCGCCAGCGCCATTACGCTGAGCGTCAGAACCACGGTATTGAAGGCATAGGTGGGCATCACGGTCGACATCAAATGCGCAAACACATCGTCCGTCTGACCAATGGCGGTAAAAAAGATCGCTAAGATCGGCAAAACCAGCAGCGTCGCCAAAGCCACACTACTGGTTTTCCAAATAAGGTGTTTTTCTTTCATTGCCTAGAAACTGTCAGGCTGACTGAGGCATAAATGCATCTGCAAATACATCTCATATCCCTTTAATAAATCAGGGGTATAGTTATACCCCCAGACTCAATTAAAGGTCAAATTTGACTTCATCAAGTAGCTTGATGGCCGCCGCATGGTTGTCGGCAATTTTTTCCAGTGGTAGAGAATCAGATTTGAATTCACCCCATGAAGCCACCAGTTTTGAACGCTCAACACCTGGTTTCACCGGGTATTCGTAGTTCACTTCTGCGTACATGTGCTGCGCGGTTTCACCAGTCAGGAACTCCATCAGCTTGACGGCATTGTCACGGTTTGGTGCGTATTTCGCCATTGCCATACCACTGACGTTGACGTGAGTACCCTGAACATTCTGACCCGGGAAGTTGATATATACCGATTCCGCCCAGCTCTTTTGCTCTTTGTCTTCCAGCATTTTGCCTAGGTAGTAGCTGTTGCCCAGAGACAGATCGCACAGACCTTCTTTGATCGCACGAACCTGATCGCGATCGTTGCCTTGCGGTTTGCGCGCCAGGTTAGCTTTCAGACCTTCCAACCAGGTTTTGGTTTGAGCTTCGCCGTGGTTCGCGATCATCGCGGCAACCAGCGCAATGTTGTACGGGTGCTTACCGCTGCGTGTACAGATCTTACCTTTGTATTCTGGCTTGGCCAGATCGAGGTAATCGAAATCATCGCCCAGTTTGCCCACGCGATCGCGTGATGAGTAGACGCTACGAGTGCGCACGGTCAATGCAAACCACTCTTCGCTGCTGTCGCGGTACTGCGCCGGAATGTTCTCGTCAATGACACGACTGTTTACGGGTTGCGTTAAGCCTTTATCCGACAGTTCAAACAGACGGCTGAACTCTGAAGTCAGAATCACGTCGGCCGGGCTGTACTCGCCTTCTTGAGCCAATTTTTCTGCAATGCCCTCTTTGGCAAACTTCACGTTGACCTTGATTCCGGTCTCTTGAGTGAACTCTTTAAACATCGGTTCAATCAGGAAAGGTTGACGGTATGAGTAAACATTTACTTCTTCAGCCGCCATAACCGAAGGGGCCAATACGCTACATGCGATTGCCGATAGAGCCAGCAGTTTTTTCATGGTTCAAGTCCTTTATTATTGCTAATGATAACACTTATCAATTGCGCTAATTATATTGGCCACCCTTAATAAAACAATCAGTAAAAATGAAAAACCTGCCCCGAAGGGCAGGTTTTAGGCAAAGGTTTTGTAACCAATTATTACTTAACTGTCACGAACTCTGGGTAAGCGCCGACACCACAATCGTGCATGTCCATGCCTTCCATCTCTTCTTCTTCAGAAACACGGATACCCATGGTTGCTTTCAGAATGCCCCAAACCACCAGGCTAGCACCGAATACCCAAGCGAAGATGACTGCTGCACCCAGAAGCTGTGCACCGAAGGTGGCATCGCTGTTGCTTAGTGGCACAACCATCAGGCCGAAGAAACCACACACACCGTGTACAGAGATTGCACCCACTGGATCATCAATTTTCAGTTTATCCAGAGCAATGATGCTGAAGACAACAATCGCACCTGCAACGACACCGATTGCAACCGAGTACAGCGGTGATGGTGACAGCGGGTCAGCGGTGATAGCCACCAGACCAGCCAGCGCGCCGTTCAGAATCATGGTCAGGTCAGCTTTACCCCAGGTCGTTTTACAAACCAGTAGCGCTGCAATAGAACCCGCTGCCGCTGCTGCGTTAGTGTTGAGGAAGATTTGCCCCACCGCTGTCGCGTTTTCGAAATCAGACAGCATCAGTTGTGAACCACCGTTGAATCCGAACCAACCGAACCACAGGATAAAGGTACCCAGTGTTGCCAGCGGCATATTTGAACCCGGAATCGGGAAGATTTCGCCGTTTTTACCGTATTTGCCTTTACGAGCACCCAGCAGTAAAACACCTGCCAGCGCTGCTGCTGCACCCGCCATGTGAACGATACCTGAACCCGCGAAGTCGCTGAAACCCGCTGCTGACAGGAAGCCACCGCCCCAAGTCCAGTAACCTTCCATAGGATAGATAAAGGCAGTCAAAATGGCTGAGAAAATGAGGAATGCCCAAAGTTTCATACGTTCAGCAACTGCGCCTGAAACCACAGACATTGACGTTGCTACGAATACCACTTGGAAGAAGAAGTCGGATTCCAGAGAGTGGTCAGCACCGTCAGCTTGTGAGCCAATCAGTGAACCAAACGATGGTAGCCAGCCTGCTTCTGCGTTATCAACATACATGATGTTGTAACCCACAATGAGGTACATGGTGCACGCAATCGCGTACAGCACAAAGTTTTTGGTCAGAATTTCGGTGGTGTTCTTAGAACGAACCAGACCAGCTTCCAGCATAGCGAAACCCGCCGCCATCCACATAACCAGTGCGCCCGAAATTAAGAAGAAGAATGTATCCAGTGCGTAACGTAACTCCGTTACTGTAGCTGACAGTTCCATAATAGTCGTCTCCAGTCCTTTGAATCTTAAAGTGCTTCCGCGTCCATTTCGCCGGTGCGAATTCGAACAGCGTGGCTCAAGTCATAAACAAAAATTTTGCCATCACCGATTTTGCCGGTATGTGCGGCTTTGATGATCGCTTCCAGAACGCGATCAACGTTATCCGCTTGTGTGGCAATTTCGATTTTTACCTTCGGCAGAAAATCCACCTGGTATTCCGCGCCACGGTAAAGTTCGGTATGACCTTTCTGACGGCCAAAGCCTTTGACTTCTGATACGGTCATCCCTTCGATGCCCACATCGGCCAAAGCTTCACGAACATCGTCAAGTTTGAATGGTTTGATGATTGCGTTAATGAGTTTCATCGCGTCCTCTCTGAAGCTGTAGTCCATTTACAGTTCTATTAATCCAAGGTACGTGCCAACTTTTTAACTCATTGATAAACAATAAAATAGTGAGATTTCAATTCAAAAACACAAAAGGGTTGCACATTTTTTGTGCAACCCTTTCCCAAAAATAATGCGACTCTGGCTTTCTTCACCACATGAGTGCAGCCTGTTGATGAGACAAACTCAGTATCCGGCGAGGAAATCCTGCCATTGGATCAACAACGACTCGAAATCCTCCAAACCACACTGCGCCACACTCTCGCTTTCATAAAGTTCAAATTCACTTTCAAACTCAACATCATGACCATAGTTCAGCGCATTGTCTTGCACCGTCACTTCGTCACCACAAATCATCACTGAGATTTCACGACCAGCGAATTGCCACTCTTGTGCAGGAAACTGGTGCGCTTTCTCCAGCAGCGCCAACACTTGCTCGATTTTTGTGCGATCCTGCGCCACCTCTTCCTGTAACCAGCGGGCCACAATTTGATGCTCCATGCTGCAGGTAACGTAATACTCCCCCAGCAGGGTATTTTTGGTGAATTCAAATTCCATCGACGATGACCGGTTGATTAAGTTGGCGCGAGTATAGCGCCAGCGAAACCGAATGACGAGCCTGAATAAGACGCAAAAAGAAAGGCCGCTGCAAGCAGCGACCTTGAATCTTTGGGTTAATCAACGATTATGCCGGTTCCTGGAAAATCACCGTATCCGCTTTCTTGGTGTAGTCACTCATGCGGTGGAAGTTCAGGTAACGGTAAGTATCGGCTGCGGTTGCGTCGATCTGTTTCGCGTATTCCAGATACTCTTGCAGAGTTGGAATGCGACCCAGAATAGCGCCTACCGCCGACAGCTCCGCTGAAGCCAGGTATACATTCGCCCCCGTACCCAGACGGTTCGGGAAGTTACGCGTCGAAGTTGACATCACGGTTGCTTTGTCCGCTACGCGAGCCTGGTTACCCATACACAGTGAACATCCCGGAGTTTCGATACGAACCCCAGCACGGCCAAAGATGCCGTAGTAACCTTCTTCAGTCAGCTGATCGCGGTCCATCTTGGTTGGCGGTGCCACCCACAGACGCGTTTCCAGTTGACCGTTGAATTTATCCAGCAGTTTACCTGCCGCACGGAAGTGGCCGATGTTAGTCATACAAGAACCGATGAACACTTCATCAATCGCTGTTCCTTGTACTTCAGACAGCGGACGCGCGTCATCCGGATCGTTTGGCGCACAAAGAATCGGTTCTTTGATGTCCGCCAGATCGATTTCAATCACGTGCGCGTATTCTGCGTCTTTGTCTGCTTCCATCAGTTCTGGAGCAGCCACCCACTCTTCCATCGCTTTAATACGACGTTCGATGGTACGACGGTCACCGTAACCTTCTGCGATCATCCACTTCAGCATGGTGATGTTCGAGTTCAGGTATTCCGCGATAGACTCTTGCGACAGTTTGACGGTACAACCTGCTGCTGAACGCTCAGCAGAGGCGTCAGACAGTTCGAATGCCTGTTCAACCGTCAGGTGTTCAACACCTTCGATTTCCAGCACGCGGCCAGAGAATTCGTTAATCTTACCGGCTTTCTCAACCGTCAGCAGACCTTGTTTGATGCCGTAGTAAGGAATCGCATGAACCAAGTCACGCAGCGTGATACCCGGCTGCATTTCACCTTTGAAACGCACCAGAATTGACTCAGGCATATCGAGAGGCATGACGCCAGTTGCTGCTGCGAAGGCTACCAGACCAGAACCTGCCGGGAATGAAATCCCCAGAGGGAAACGCGTATGCGAGTCACCACCGGTACCGACAGTATCCGGCAGCAGCATACGGTTTAACCATGAGTGAATAACACCGTCGCCCGGGCGCAGTGACACACCGCCGCGGTTCATGATGAAATCCGGTAGCGTGTGGTGCGTTTGCACGTCAACGGGTTTTGGATACGCAGAGGTGTGGCAGAAAGACTGCATCACCAGATCCGCAGAGAAGCCAAGACACGCCAAATCTTTCAGTTCGTCACGAGTCATTGGACCGGTAGTGTCCTGAGAACCCACCGTGGTCATCTTCGGCTCACAGTAAGTCCCTGGGCGAATACCTTCTACGCCACACGCTTTACCGACCATTTTCTGTGCCAGAGTAAAGCCTTTGCCGCTGTCTGCCACAGGAACAGGGCGACGGAACACGGTTGATGCTTCCAGACCCAGCGCTTGACGCGCTTTGTCAGTCAGACCACGGCCAACGATCAGAGGAATACGGCCACCCGCGCGGACTTCGTCGATCAGCACGTCGGTTTTCAACTTGAATGTCGCCAGTACTTCGCCCGTTTCGTGGTTGCACACTTTGCCTTCGTATGGGTAAACGTCAATCACATCCCCCATGTTCAGTTTTGAAACGTCCACTTCGATTGGCAGTGCGCCCGCATCTTCCATGGTGTTGAAGAAGATCGGTGCAATCTTACCGCCCAGTACATAACCGCCAGCGCGTTTGTTCGGTACGTTTGGAATGTCATCGCCCATGAACCACAGTACTGAGTTGGTCGCCGACTTACGCGAAGAACCCGTACCGACAACGTCACCGACGTAAACCAGTTGGTGACCTTTTTCTTTCAGTGCTTCAATTTGGTTGATTGGACCAATTTTTCCTGGTGCGTCCGGCACGATGCCATCACGTTCATTTTTCAGCATTGCCAGAGCATGCACAGGAATATCAGGGCGCGACCATGCATCCGGAGCTGGTGACAAATCGTCCGTGTTGGTTTCACCAGTTACTTTGAATACGGTCAGAGTGATTTTTTCAGCCAGAGCAGGTTTTGACAGGAACCATTCGGCTTCAGCCCAAGATTCCAGAACTTGTTTCGCCAGTGCGTTACCCGCTTTTGCTTTTTCTTCGACATCGTAGAACGCATCGAACATCAGCAGTGTGTGAGACAGAGCGGTCGCAGCGATTGGTGCCAAATCTGCGTCATCCAGCAGAGAAACTAGTGGTTCGATGTTGTAACCACCTTGCATGGTACCCAGCAGAGTGGCCGCTTTTTCACGGCTAACCAGTGGAGATGTCACTTCACCTTTGGTGATTGCAGTCAGAAAACCAGCTTTGACGTAGGCAGCTTCATCAACGCCCGGAGGAATACGGTTCTCAAGCAGATCGAGAATGAATTCTTCTTCTCCTTGAGGGGGATTTTTGAGTAGCTCAACAAGTCCAGCGACTTGCTCAGCGTCTAGGGGTTTAGGTACAACTCCTTCAGCAGCACGCTCTTCGACGTGTTTACGGTAGGCTTCAAGCACGACTTTTTCCTCTCATTGCGGTTCACCCAATTATTATAAAAATGTGAGTGAACATCCTTGGAAACTTGGCTCTCCGTTGCCCATGTTTTCATTCAAATTTGACTGAGAAACAGCGCCCTAGAGGCCAAACTGTGGGCGTCAGGATAGCAAAATTAACGATAAATTAAAATCTCATCATTTTGACCAACATAGCAACTTAAGACGAAAGTTATAGGAATTAACTTTTCAAATCTCGAATCTTGCGCTAGTTGAACGTGGTACCGATGATCAGATAAATCGAATCAAAATTCTGCTCTGTGCGTCCGTAACCGAACATTATGGGACCAATTGGGGAGTCCACGCCGGCAAATATCGATCCCGCGGCATACAGTGGTGCGGTATCAATAGATAGGTCTGGATCGGACCATACTCCACCATACTCGATGGATGCCCCAAGATAGACGGGCGATGTGAACAGGCCGAAATCATTGTCGAACCAACGATAGCGATAAATCATATTGGCATACGCTTTGTTTTGGCCAATCAGACTGTTGCGGGAAATCCCCGACAGATTGAGAAATCCGCCAATCGTTTTAGGATCGATAGGTTGAATTGAATTTTTACTCTTCACCACACCGTAATCAATATTGCCGACTAAAGTATGACGATTGAAGCTGTGTGCGGCGATGAATTTCGCTGACAACTCATACACCGTATCCGATGAATTTTCCGCCACGCCGCTTTCGGTCAGGTCAACATCATCATGCGACACCAGATACTCGAGATCGAGGTACACCCCCTCTCTTGGCATGCTGAAATCATCCAGCGAATCGATACGATAGTTGAAGAAGATGCCCTGACGGGTAAAGTTCATGTCCGCGTAATCAGGTAACGTGGAGTAGTTGGCAGAGCCATCCGAATAGCGCCCGCCAATTTTAAACTCTCGCCACAACGTTTCCTGATAACCAAGCGCAAGCTCAGCCCGCCAGGTTTTGTACGTGACCGGCAAGTAATTGCGGCTGGCCGCCAGCGAGGTGTCATCAAATCCGGTAACTGGCACGTTGCGGTTATCATCAGTAAAACGCAATGAAGCGGTATAGAAGGTTTTCTGTCCCGACATTACCGGCGAATAGAGCTCCACTTCGGCCAATTTATCGGTACCAATATTGAAGTTGGTTGCCAGCTCCGCACCGTGGGAGTTGATGTCGGTAAAATTGAATGATGCGCCAATGGAGTACTGGCTATCGGTATTAAAATCATCTTCAAGGAAGAAGCGGAAGTTAAGATAATTCGGTCCCCATGATTTCTCATCCACATCAACGACTAAGTTGTTCTCACCCTCTTTCTCTTCATACTGATAACGAACGAGTCTGAAACGATCGAGGGCATACAAATCCTGAATGCTCGATTCGATCTCTTCCGTGCTCAGTTTTTCGCCCGCATCGAGATTGAGTCGGTTTTGCAACAGCACATCGCTGTAATGGGAGTTATTCTGGATGATGACGTTGTCGATGGTGATGTCATCGCCATGCTTGAGCTGGCGGCGCAGATCTTGTTTGCGATCGACATACTGCTGATACTCAGCGCTGCTTACCGCTAGCTTTTCCAGCTTCACTTGATTATCCATCGCTGCCTCGTACCCTTTGGCAAAGGCATCTGGCATCTTATCGAATTCGGTGGTTTCCATCAGGCCGACCTGAGGACGCAGCAGTACATCATCGTCAGTCAGCGTTTCAGCCTGAAGTTCGGTACTGCGACGGACCAGATAATTGGACAGTTGATCCGCGACCGTCAGAAAGTTCGTAAAGGCTTCCTGACTTTTATAATCGGTACTGATATCAACCGCGATGACGACATCGGCTCCCATCTGACGAGCCACGTCAACAGGCATATTGTTGGTCACGCCGCCATCCACCAGCCAGCGACCATCAATTTCATACGGAGGTAAAGCACCCGGCACCGACATACTCGCCATCATGGCATCGACCAGATAGCCTTTATCAATCACTACAGGTTCCAGTTTGATGATGTCGGTAGCGACTGCGCGATACGGCACGACCAGATCATCAAAGGAGCTGAACGGCATCAGGTTACCGGAAGTTTCGCGCAGAATGCGCAGCATGTTCTGCCCCTGCACCACACCACGCGGCGCGTGCACCCCATCAAGACGCACGCCTAAATCGGTGGTCAGTTGGTAGCGGTCTTCATACTCTTTATCACGCACTCGGCGCTGGCTGCGGTTCACGCGGTCACGATAACCGGTATTCCAGTCGACGCTGTAAATAAAACTTTCGATCTCTTCCGCACTCATCCCGGTCGAATAGAGACCTGCGACGTACGCGCCCATGCTGGTACCGATGACAATATCCACCGGCACATGCATGTCTTCTAAGGCCTTAAGGACGCCCATGTGAGCGGCGCCTTTCGCACCACCGCCAGCCAGTACCAACGCAATTTTCGGGCGTGAATGTCCGAGTTCAGCCGTTTGTGACGGCGCTTGCGCCAGACTCAACGCAGGCCAAATCAAAGCCGGTAAACACACTATACTGAGCAGCCAACGGGTCACGGTCGTCCTCAATTCCTTGTTATCCATTTAGTTGAAAATCAAGCCACTATAAACGGGCTTAATCACCACTGAAAGAGTTTTTTCAACCACTCGGTGGGACGATTCTCACACTGTTTTTTCCAACTGCCGGAGGCATCCCAGACGGGCAGTTTGAAATCGTTGTTACAGTCTAGTTCAAGTCCGCCTGAGCGGGACTGAGAAAAACCGACCGTGCTGATCCCTTGCGGCCACGGTAACACCAGTTTCTCAGGAATGCGATAACGCAGGTAATCGGCGTACACGCGCAGCGCACCACTCGAGCCGGTCAGTTTAGTTGGCTGATTGTCATCTCGTCCCAGCCAGATAGTGGTGACTTCCCGCCCATCGACACCAACAAACCAGCTGTCGCGACTGTCACTGCTGGTGCCGGTTTTCCCCGCCAGCGCTGCCCAGCCAAACTGGCTGTTCAGGTAACGTCCCGTGCCTTCCAGCACACCACGCTTCATCGCATACGTCGTCAACCAGGCCGCTTGCTGATCAACCGCCTGGGATACTTTAGGAATCGATTCGTACAGCACATTACCATCCAGATCGAGTACCGAACGCAGCGCGGAAAGCGGCGCTTTTTTGCCCGAGTTGGTGACCGTCTGGAACATCTGCGCGACCTGATACGGAGTCAGCGAAAACGAACCAAGGAACATCGACGGCACCGGACGAATTTCGTCGCGGCTCACACCCAGTTTTTCCAGCGTTTTGGTGACGTTTTCAATCCCCAACTGCATGCCCAGTTGCACCGTCGGTACGTTGAGCGATTTGGCCAGCGCCAGGTAGAGCGGCACTTCACCGCGGAACTGACGGTCAAAGTTGCGCGGCGTCCACACATTGCCTTCACTGCCTTGCAGTGTGATTGGCTTGTCCATCAAGGTCGTCGCCAGATTGTATTTCTCCGGCTGCGCCAGCGCCGTCAGATACACAGCGGGTTTCACCAGTGAACCAATCGGACGGCTGGCATTAAGCGCGCGGTTAAATCCGTCATAGCCCGTGCGTTTACCGCCCACCATGGCGCGAATCTCACCACTGTGGCGATCAACGGCTATGGCCGCTGCTTCAAGATCTTTACCCGCGGTACGTGCCAGAATCGGCACCTGATTTTCCACCGCTTCTTCCAGCTTGGCCTGCGACACCGGATCGAGTGACGTAAATACTCGCAGCCCGGTATCGGACTTAAACGCATCGCCGAGTTTTTGTTTCAGTTCAATCGATAACTGCTGGAAATAAGCTGGCTGACGGCTGGCAATGCGGGCCTGTTTCTGCACATCCAGCGGACGGGTCACCGCCTGCTCATACTGCTTGGCTGTCAGAATATCCTGATCCATCATCAGCTTGAGCACTAAGTCGCGACGCTCTTTAGCACGCTCCGGATAGCGCATCGGATTGTAATAAGACGGCCCTTTCACCATGCCCACCAGCAGCGCCAACTGGTCGATGCGCAGCTCCTGCAACGGCTGACCAAAATAGAGGCGCGACGCTAGGCCAAAACCGTGCACCGCTTCTTTGCCATTCTGGCCCAGATACACTTCGTTCAGGTACGCTTCCAGAATGCGATCTTTGCTGTAACGGTAATCAATGATCAGCGCCATGTAGGCTTCACGTAATTTACGCCACAAGGTCCGATCGCTGGAAAGGAAAATGTTTTTCGCCAACTGCTGAGTCAGCGTACTGCCCCCCTGCACGGTACGGCCTGCTTTGAGGTTCGCGACCATTGCACGGGCAATCGCCATCGGCGACACGCCATCATGCTGGTAGAAGTTACGATCTTCAGTGGTCAACAGCGCATCAATCATCACTTCCGGGAACTGCTCGCGGCGCAGGAACAGGCGCTGCTCCTGAGTATCTTTCTCCAGCATACCCAGCATTTTCGGCTCAATACGCAGATAACCGAGATCGCCACGTTTCTCCAGCGACTGAATGCGATTCAGTCCATTGTCATCAAAAATCAGCATGACATGGCGATCCGGCTCCGGACCATCGGCAAATTCAAACGGGCGACGGATCAGTTCAATGCGGGTCGACGACGCCGAATACTCACCCGCATAGCGCGGCTGGCTCACTTTACGGTAGTTGAGCACGTCCAGCTCATTGCGCATCTGTTTAATGCTGATGTCGCTGCCGGGCTCCAGTGTCAGAATACGCGCGTACACCACCGTCGGCAGTTCAAACAGCTGTCCTTCAAAACGCTGCTTGATCATGCTGTCGAGATAAATGCCGGTAAAAATCAGCACGGCAGCCAGCGCCAAACCGACTTTCCAGCCCAGACTCCACAGACGTTTCAGCCACGAACGGGAACCGTTCGGTTTGGAGGAGGAAGATTTACGCGGCACCGATTTCTTTGCCGGCGTGGTTTTCTTTGAGGATTCGCTTTTCTTGGTCATGAATTCAGTTGTCGCTTGGTTTTGGTCGTCGCACTGTGATTGGCGGGATCATCCGGCCACACATGTTTCGGGTAACGTCCTTTCATCTCTTTCTGTACTTCTTTATACGCACCGCTCCAGAAGCCCGCCAAGTCGCGGGTGACCTGCAGCGGACGCTGGGCCGGTGAAAGCAGCTCCATGACTATTGCCTTGGTGCCTTTAGCAATCAACGGTGTGCTCTTTTCACCGAACACTTCCTGCATCCGCACCGACAGCACAGGTTCCATGCCAAGCTGGTAACGGATTTTCTTGCAAGTACCGGTTGGCAACGCGTGATGGGTTGGCAGCCACTCATCCAGTTGCTGACTCAAAGGCCAGCCTAAACGCGTATTAAGGGCGTCCATCAACGGTACTTTATTTAATTCTTTCACGGAGCTGATGCCGGCTAAATAAGGCTCCAGCCACTCAGACAGATGGCTTCGCAGCGCGTCGTCATCCATGTCAGGCCAGTTTTCCTCCGGCAGCCACTCGGCTGCACAACGCACGCGCGTCAGCCAGTCCAGACTGGCTTCGGTCCAATTTAATACCGAAAGCCCTTTACGCTCGACATAATTGAGCAAAGCTTGCGTCATTTTTTGTTTATTTGGCGCAGGCAGGGCTTGACGCCGAATCACCAGTTGCCCGCAACGAAGCTGCATTTCCGCCACCAGACGGCCCGCTTTGTCATCCCAGTCGACGCGTTCCAGCTCGTTAAATAACTGAGGACACTGCTGTTCCAGCTGCCCGATATCCAGCTCAAGAGCGGAAAAAACCTGGCTCGATTGCTGATGACCCCGCATCAGGTCGAGCGCAATCAGATAATCACTGACTGCCAGCGGCTGATCATCCGCAACAAACGCACCATGGCCATTGGCCAGTAAAAACTGACCATGCTGCCCGCGTTGCTGAGCAATACGATCGGGAAATGCCAGACACGCAACGACCGAAAGCAGAGTCGTGTCGACACGGCGCAGGTCGAAACTGTCATCCAGTTTATGTGCCAGCGCCGTGGCACGTTGATTCATCGTGCGCGCTTTATTGTGTTTGCCCTGCTGCCAGCGATGCAAACTGTGCTGCACATCCAGCACCTGACGTTCAGGCTCTTCCAGAAGAGCAGCCAGCGCCAGCGCACTCTGCATGTGTGCAGGGCTTTGCGCCTGCGCTGCCAGCAGCATCGCTGCGATGCGTGGTTCCACTCCCAGCTCGTGTGCCGCTTTACCTTGCACGGTCAGTTGCTGACGCTCATCCATCAGCCCCAGCGTACACAACAAACTACGTGCCTGAGCCATCGCGGCGGCGGGAGGCAAATCCAGCCACGGTAAATCCGTTGCTTCTTGCGCGCCCCACTGCGCCAGCTCCAGCGCCAGCGGTGCCAAATCACTCTGCATTATTTCAGCGACCGGTACCATCGGTTGCTGCTTGAGCTGCGCTTCGCTGTACAGACGCACACACACGCCCGGCTCAAGACGGCCGGCACGGCCAGCGCGCTGCTCGGCCGATGATTGGGCAATCCGCACCTGTTCCAAGCGCGTAATGCCGGTTTTTAAATCAAACCGCGCACGGCGCTCTAACCCACTGTCGAGCACGATGCGAATGCCTTCAATGGTTAACGAAGTTTCAGCAATGTTGGTCGCCAGCACGACTTTGCGTCGCCCGTTTGGCGTTGGCGCAATGGCTTTCTGCTGCTCAGCAAAACTCAGTTGCCCAAACAGAGGACACACATCGATATCGTCCGCTACATCGCCTAAAGCCTGAGTCAACTGAGTAATGCTGGCCGCGCCCGGTAAAAAAGCCAGCAGTGAACCATTTTCCTGTGCGAGTAGCTGACGAATCTGCTTTTCCATGCTCGCCACCAGCGGCTCACCCGGCTTCAGCGCCTGATAACGTGTGGCCACCGGATAGCTGCGGCCGTGAGATTCCACGTAAGTCGCCATCGGCAGTAAAACCTGCAACGCCTCATGGTCTAAGGTCGCCGACATGACGATGATTTTGAGGTCATCCCGCAGCGCCGACTGCACTTCCAGGCTGAACGCCAGCGCGGTATCAGCGTGAATGCTGCGCTCATGGAATTCATCAAAAATCAGCACATCGATACCGTCGAGCTCCGGATCGCTTTGAATCATGCGGGTCATGATCCCTTCGGTCACAATCTCCAGCCGAGTGCTCGCGCTGACGCGCGTTTCGCCGCGCACGCGATAACCGACCGTTTCACCAACGCTTTCACCAAGTTGCTGCGCCAGATATCGGGCAATATTACGCGCCGCCAGACGACGCGGTTCCAGCATGACGATTTTACCCGTCACCAGATTGGCGTTGAGCAGAGCCAGCGGAAAGTGAGTCGACTTACCGGCACCGGGAGCGGCTTTGAGGATCACCTGAGGGAAACGCTGAACACCGGCAAGCAGCTCGGGAATCACAGCTTCGATGGGCAATTGTGACAAGACAATATCCTTGTGTTTAAATGGCGCCGGTATTGTACATAAAAACAGTAATCAAAGCGAAACGAGTCATTTATGCAGTTTTCCCCTCCCCTTCAATCCGCGACGCTGATTCAGCGCTACAAACGTTTTTTGGCCGATGTCACTCTGCCAAGCGGCGAGACCATCACCATGCACTGTGCCAACACCGGCGCGATGACGGGCTGCGCCGAACCGGGCAGCACCGTGTGGTATTCCACCTCAGACAACCCGAAGCGCAAATACGCCCACAGCTGGGAACTGACCGAGACGGCGCGCGGCCATCGTATCTGCATTAATACCGCGCGGGCGAACCAGTTGGCCGTCGAAGCCATCCAAGATGGCACCATTGTCGAGTTGCAAGGTTATGACCAACTGCGCACTGAAGTGAAATACGGCAATGAAAATAGCCGCATTGATATCTTGCTCAACTCAGAATCCGGTCCAAACTGTTATATAGAAGTGAAAAGCGTCACTCTTTTGGATGAACGGAACTTAGCCACGGGCGAGGAAAATCAGATAGTTGGTCAGGGCTACTTTCCCGATGCGGTCACAACTCGGGGACAGAAGCATTTACGTGAGCTGGCAGAAATGGCAAAAAATGGAAGCAGAGCAGTACTTTTATTTGCTGTTTTGCATTCAGGGATTGAAAAAGTCGCCCCTGCTCACCATATAGACGCGAACTATTCACAATTGTTAAAGATGGCTCAAGAAGCCGGAGTGGAAGTACTGTGCTACAAAGCAGAACTTTCTGACTGCAGCATTCGATTAGTGTCCTCAATAGAATTTGCTCATCAACCTGCAAAAAATTGATGAAGCCTTCACATTGACGATAACTTTATAATTGAGTGTTTGCCTCTCCAACTTCTTTTTGCTATAGATACCCGCCTTAAATTGACTGCTCTCGCAGTTGACTAGGTGTTAGTAGGAGATGCTGTATGCCAGAAGAATCCAAAAAGAAAACGCTAGGCATCCTAGCCATTGCAGGTGTTGAGCCGTATCAGGAAAAACCAGGTGAAGAGTACATGTCACCTGATCAGATCGCTCATTTTACAAAGATTTTAGAAGCCTGGCGTAACCAGCTCAGAGAAGAAGTTGACCGTACCGTGCACCACATGCAGGACGAAGCAGCCAACTTCCCTGATCCTGTTGACCGCGCTTCTCAGGAAGAAGAGTTCAGCCTGGAACTGCGTAACCGCGACCGCGAGCGCCGTTTGATCAAGAAGATTGAAAAGACACTAGACAAAATCAAGGAAGATGATTTTGGATTCTGTGAATCTTGTGGCGTTGAAATCGGCATCCGTCGTCTGGAAGCTCGTCCTACAGCCGACCTGTGTATCGACTGTAAAACACTTGCAGAAATCAAAGAAAAACAGATGATGGGCTAAATACCCTTCAGATGAGAAAAAGGGAGCAAAAAGCTCCCTTTTTGTTTTGTCTGCGAGTTACACTTGAGAGTCATTGGTCACAAATCGCATTACTATGAGTTACATTGGTCGTTTCGCCCCATCCCCTTCCGGTCCCCTTCACTTCGGTTCATTGATTGCCGCACTCGGCAGCTACTTTCAGGCTAAGTCTCAAAAAGGGCAATGGTTGGTTCGTGTCGAAGATTTGGACCCGCCACGGGAAATGCCCGGCGCCGCTGACTGGATTTTACAGGCACTCGATGCCTATGGCCTGCACTGGGACGGTGAGGTGGTCTATCAAAGCCAGCGTCACGGCTTATATCAACGGCAGATTAACGCCTGGTTGAGCTCGGGGCAAGCCTACTATTGCCAATGTACCCGTAAACAAATCAAAGCCGCTGGCGGTTTTTATCCCGGCACATGCCGTGATAAACAGTTGCCTTTCAGCCCAGACTGCGCCATTCGTCTGCGCATGGATAACCCGGTGTATTCCTTCATTGATTTGAAACACGGGGAAATCACTATACCTTCAGCACTGGCGGAAGAAGACTTCATCATCAAACGCCGCGATGGCCTGTTTGCCTACAATCTGGCGGTGGTACTTGATGACATCGACCAAGGCGTGACCGAAGTAGTACGAGGTGCGGATTTAATTGAGCCAACCGGAAGACAAATCAGTTTGTATCACACTTTAAAACAAAACCCGGTCAGCTACTTACATTTGCCTTTGGCGATGGATGGCAACGGGAATAAACTCTCAAAACAGAATCACGCCACCGCCATTAATCCGGACGATCCGAAGCCAACGTTAATTCACGCCATGACGTTTTTAGGCTTTGATATTCCAGAAGATTTTATGGATGCGCGCATTGAGGAAATCATTGCGTGGGGATGCCAGAACTGGCAGATTGCACAGCTGCCAGTAGAGACCGAGATCACACCACGATTCTCAAATGGCGTTGTGTAAGCTATTATTAGCCGCAAATTCGGCCCATTTAAGCCACGATACGTGCAGAAACACGCTTGAATAGGCAACACCAATCAATGTCAGATGCACATGAATAACAACGATTTAGAACCAAGCAAACATCGCGTATATACAGATCTAGATTTGAATATCATCACGCGCCAAGAGCACAACGTGTCTCGTCAGCATATCAGCGAGAATGCGCTAAAAGTGTTGTACCGCCTTAATGGGGCGGGCTTCGAGGCGTATCTGGTCGGCGGCGGTGTACGTGATTTACTGCTGGGTGGAAAACCCAAAGATTTCGATGTGGCCACCAATGCCACACCTGAGCAGATTCGCCAGCTGTTTCGTAACTGCCGCCTGATCGGGCGCCGGTTCCGTCTGGCTCACATCATGTTCGGCCGCGATATTATTGAAGTGGCGACCTTCCGTGGTCACCACCAAGAAAACAACAAACAGATTGCGTCACAATCTGAAGCCGGCATGCTACTGCGTGATAACGTCTACGGCACCATTGATGAAGATGCCGAACGTCGTGATTTCACCATCAACGCCATGTACTACAACATCGCCGACTACAGCATTCACGATTATGCCGGCGGCATGGAAGACATGGATGATAAGCTGATCCGTCTGATTGGCGATCCGGAGACACGCTACCGCGAAGATCCGGTGCGCATGCTGCGTGCGATTCGTTTTGCTGTGAAACTCGACTTCGACATCGAAGAAGAGACCGCTGCGCCTATCGAACACTTAGCACCGCTGCTACGCGACATTCCGGCTGCGCGTCTGTACGAAGAATCGCTCAAAATGCTGCAATCCGGCTACGGCCTGGAAACGTACCACCTGATGCGTGAGTACAACCTGTTCCAACAGTTGTTCCCGACCATTGCCCGTCACTTCACCGACGATTATTCATCAAAAACGGAGCAGATGCTGGATCTGGCGCTGGACTCAACCGATCAGCGTATGGAAGAAGGAAAACGCATCAATCCGGCATTTATGTTCGCCGCGATGCTGTGGTATCCGATGATGGAACTGGCCGATGAGCTGACGCAACACCAGCACTTCAACGAATACGATGCCGTGATGGAAGCCAGCAACCGCATTCTCGACGAAGTGGTGAAAAGCATTGCTATTCCGCGCCGTCATACGGCGACCATTCGCGAAATCTGGCAATTGCAACTGCGTCTGCCGCGTCGCACCGGAAAACGAGCATTCCGCCTGATGGAGCTGAACAAGTTCCGCGCCGGCTTCGATTTTCTGGAGATGCGTGGCGAAGTGGAAGACGGTGAAACCAAGCTGCTGGCAGACTGGTGGGAAACTTTCCAGAATGCAGGACGCAATATGCGTCAAGCGATGGTGTTAGATCTAGATGGTGGCGCCAAAACCACCACGCCGCGTCGTCGCAAGCCATCGTCGCGTAAGAAAAAGAGCAAAACCTCGTCATGATCACAGCATTTATCGCCGTAGGCAGTAACCTCAGCGACCCGGTGACTCAGGCGAAACACGCCATCGAAGCACTGAAATCTGTACCGAAGTCGCGTTTTATCGCGGCTTCGTCGCTGTATAGCAGCACACCCATGGGGCCACAGGATCAACCGGATTACATCAATGCGGTCGTGGCCATTGAAACCGATTTAACGCCACTGGAACTGCTCGATTGCACACAAGCGATTGAACAGGAACATGGGCGTGTCCGTAAAGCCGAACGTTGGGGCCCAAGAACTCTCGACTTAGATATCGTGCTGTACGGCAATGAGGTGATGGATTCCGAGCGACTGATCATTCCCCACTACGGAATGAAAGTACGTGAATTCGTACTCTACCCGCTTGCGGAAATCGCACCAAATTTACAACTCCCTGATGGGACTGAGTTGCAGACACTGCTGAAAAGCGTTCCGCTTAATGGGCTCAGTATTTGGCAGACGCCAACTCCTAGTAAGGACAACGAATGAAAAAAATCACCATTAACGACCTGATGAAATGGAAACAGGAAGGTCGTAAATTTCCGACTGTGACCGCTTACGATGCCAGCTTTGCCCAGCTTTTTGAAAGTCAGGAGATGCCGGTGCTGTTAGTGGGCGACTCACTGGGTATGGTTCTGCAAGGCCAGACCGATACACTGCCAGTGACGGTCGACGAGATTGCTTATCACACTCGCTGTGTGCGTGCAGGCAGCCCGAATTCGCTGCTGATGGCAGATATGCCGTTCATGAGCTACGCCACGCCTGAACAAGCGTGTGATAACGCGGCTAAAATCATGCGCGCGGGTGCGAACATGGTTAAGATTGAAGGCGGTGACTGGCTGGTAGATACCGTAAAAATGCTGACTGAACGTGCGATCCCTGTGTGTGCACACCTGGGGTTAACGCCTCAGTCCGTTAATATTTTTGGTGGTTACAAAGTTCAGGGCCGCGAGCAGGACAAAGCGGATCGTATGGTAAAAGACGCGCTGGCACTGCAAGACGCAGGCGCTCAGATCGTTCTGCTGGAATGCGTACCTGCATCACTGGCCAACCGGATTACTCAGTTGCTGGATGTACCGGTTATCGGCATCGGCGCAGGTAATGGCACCGATGGCCAGATTCTGGTCATGCACGACATGTTTGGAATTTCGGCGAACTACATGCCAAAATTCTCGAAAAACTTTCTTGCGGAAACAGGTGATATGCGTACAGCCGTAGCTAAATACATGGAAGATGTGGCAAACGGTACGTTCCCTGATGACGCGCACACTATTGCCTAAAGGAGTATTTCATGCAGACTTTTGCTGACGTTTCAGCTCTTCGCGAGCAGATCAAACAGGTCAAGCGTGATGGCCGCCGTGTCGCTTTTGTACCGACCATGGGCAATTTACACGAAGGTCACCTGACACTGGTGCGTAAAGCCCGTGAACAGGCCGATGTGGTCGTGGTGAGCATCTTCGTGAACCCGATGCAGTTTGACCGCGCCGATGACCTCAACAACTATCCGCGTACACTGGATGAAGACCTGAGCAAACTGAACGGTGAAGGCGTGGATCTGGTGTTCACACCAACACCGGAAATCATGTACCCGTATGGTCTCGACAAACAGACGTTTGTTGAAGTTCCGGGCCTGTCTCACATGCTGGAAGGCGCCTCGCGTCCGGGCCACTTCCGTGGTGTTGCCACAATCGTGACCAAGCTGTTCAACATTGTGCAGCCGAACGTTGCCTGCTTCGGTGAAAAAGATTATCAGCAATTGGCGGTGATTCGTCAGATGGTTGAAGATCTGTGCATGGACATCGAGATCATCGGCGTACCGACTGTACGTGAAATGGATGGTCTGGCGATGAGCTCACGCAACAATCTGCTGACGCTGGATGAGCGCCAACGTGCGCCAGTTCTGGCTCGCACCATGCGCTGGATCAACAGTGCGATTCGCGGTGGTCGTGATGACTACACCTCGATCATCGAAGATGCGGTGGATCAGTTGCGTGCTGCCGATTTAGAACCGGATGAGATCTTCATTCGCGACGCGCGTACCCTGCTGCCTATTTCAACCGACAGCAAGCAAGCGGTGATTCTGATGTCTGCTTTCTTAGGAAAAGTCCGCCTGATTGATAATCAGGTGTTGGATCTCTCCAGCGACGGCAAAGACGATTCTGAAGAAGAGTAAGTTTTCTGATGGATGTAAAAAAGGTCAACCTCGGTTGACCTTTTTATTACCTGTCGCTCAGCTGCGTAAGCCTTTGCCTTTACTGACCAGATAATGGGCCACGGCGTACAGCACCACCACAAACACACCCAGCACGCTGAATGACGTCACGATACCCACATCCGAGACACCCAGGAAGCCGTAACGGAACGCGTTCACCATGTAGACGATGGGGTTGATTTTCGATACGCCCTGCCAGAACTCCGGCAGCAGACTGATGGAATAAAATACCCCGCCCAGATAAGTCAGCGGCGTTAACACGAAAGTCGGAATAATCGAGATATCATCAAACGTACGCGCGTACACCGCGTTGATCAAACCACCCAATGAGAACACAACCGAGGTCAGAAACACCGTCGCCGTGATGATGCCCCAGTGATCAACACTCAGATCCACAAAGAACAGCGACACAAACGTCACCATCGCGCCCACCAACAGGCCACGTGTCACACCGCCCATCACATAACCGGCAATGATCACGTAGTTCGGCACTGGCGCCACAAGCAGCTCTTCAATGTTCTTCTGGAATTTGGCACTGAAAAACGATGAAGCCACGTTCGAGTATGAGTTGGTGATGACCGACATCATGATAAGCCCCGGCACGATGTACTCCATGTAGCTGAAGCCGTTCATCTGACCGATACGGGAACCAATCAAATTACCAAAGATGATGAAATACAAGCTCATGGTAATCGCTGGCGGTACTAAGGTCTGTACCCAGATGCGCGTGAAGCGTTTGATCTCTTTGCGCAGCAGACTGCGAAAAGCGGTCCAATAAATATGATACATGCTCTTACCCCTGACTCTGCTGGCGAACAATTCTGACAAACAGCTCTTCCAAACGGTTGGCTTTGTTGCGCATCGACATCACGTTCACGCCCTGCTCTGAAAGCTGGGTAAAGACGTGGTTCATGCCCTGCGTTTTTTCCAGCTCAATTTCCAGCGAACCGTCGACCACACGTTGCGAGACCACATCGGTGAGCGGCTGCAGCTTCTCTTCATTATCGATATCAAGAATAAAGGTTTCGACATGCAACTTACCGAGCAAACCTTTCATCGTGGTGTTTTCAATCAGCTCTCCGCGATTGATGATACCGATGTGACGGCACAGCATCTCCGCTTCTTCCAGATAATGCGTGGTAAGGATGATAGTGATCCCTTGCGAATTGATCTGCTTGAGAAATTCCCACATTGAGCGGCGCAGCTCGATATCCACCCCGGCTGTCGGCTCATCGAGGATCAGCAGTTGTGGTTCGTGCATCAAAGCGCGGGCAATCATCAGGCGGCGTTTCATCCCACCGGAGAGGTTACGCGCGCGCTCTTTGCGTTTTTCCCACAGATCCAGTTGGGTGAGATACTTCTCGGCCCGCTCTTTGGCCAGCGTGCGCGAAACGCCGTAATATCCCGCCTGCTGCATCACGATCTGCTCGACTGTCTCAAACGGGTTAAAGTTGAACTCTTGTGGCACTAAGCCTAAATGTTGTTTCGCTTGCTCTAAGTGAGTGTCAATGTTGTGACCAAACACTTTGACTGTACCGGAGGTCTTATTGACCAGTGAGGAAATGATACCAATCGTGGTCGATTTACCGGCACCGTTGGGGCCAAGCAGAGCGTAAAAGTCGCCCTTATTGACCGTCAGGCTGACGCCTTTCAGTGCTTCAAAACCACCGGCGTAGGTTTTGCGCAGCTGATCAATTTCTAATGCATACATAGCAGTGTGAAAACTCTTTCTGTTCGAACAGACTAGATGTGCTGCTTAAGCGGTCACTTTTCAACCCTTGAACGCAAATAGATCGGAGAAAAATCCCCCCATTTTCAACATGGTGATAACCAGTCCATGTTTCAGTTATCACTTTTACAAACAAAATCTTGCAAAAATTTTACTTCCATTAACTGCTCAGATGAGTAGTCTGTTAAGCAATTTGTCAGAGAATGAATTTATGACATTGTGTATAGTTGGCAAGCATACCCAAGTGGTTTCAAGACGCCGTATTCTGTCATCGGACAGAACCGGGCACCTTGAGGGTACTTGGCTATAAACTAAGGGAAGTAAAATGCCAGAGATTAAACAACTATTCGAAAACAACTCGAAGTGGTCAGAGTCTATTAAAGCAGAACGACCTGAGTACTTTAGCAAGTTAGCCGAAGGACAAAATCCTGACTTTCTGTGGATTGGTTGTTCTGACAGCCGAGTCCCTGCAGAGCGCCTAACCGGCCTGTATTCCGGTGAACTGTTCGTACACCGAAACGTTGCCAACCAAGTGATTCATACAGACCTGAACTGCCTGTCTGTGGTGCAGTACGCGGTCGACGTTCTCAAAGTGAAACACATTATCGTGTGTGGCCACTACGGCTGTGGTGGTGTGACGGCGTCTATCGATAACCCGCAACTGGGTCTGATCAATAACTGGATTCTGCACATCCGTGATTTGTACTTCAAACACCGCGGCTATCTGGAGCAAATGCCAGAAGAGGACCGCTCGGACAAACTTGCGGAAATCAACGTGGCAGAACAAGTGTACAATCTGGGTAACTCCACTATCCTGCAAAACGCTTGGGAGCGTGGCCAGGACGTTGAGATTCACGGTGTGGTTTACGGTATCGGTGACGGTCGTCTGGAGTATCTGGGCGTGCGTTGTAACTCTCGCGAAATGGTCGACGGTAGTTACAAGAAAGCGATGGAAAAAATTCTGAATCCACAGCACAGCCTGTTATGTCGATAACAAAAACGCCCACATCATGTGGGCGTTTTTTATCTCTGCGTCATCCAGTTTAAAGTGGAACCACTTTACCGATGAATGGCAGATGGCGGTATTTCTGTGCGTAGTCGATACCCACACCCACCACGAATTCGTCCGGAATCTCAAAACCGATCCATTTCACATCTACGTTCACTTCACGACGAGAAGGTTTGTCCAGCAAGGTACAGATCTGAATCGATTTCGGTTCACGCAGTGACAGAATCTCTTTCACTTTGCTCAGGGTGTTACCCGTGTCGATGATGTCTTCCACCAACAGCACATCTTTGCCTTTGATGTCGTCATCCAGATCTTTCAGGATGCGCACGTCACGCGAACTTTCCATGGTGTTGCCGTAGCTCGATGCCGTCATGAAATCGACCTGATGCGTCAGGCTGATTGCACGAGCCAAGTCTGCCATAAACACAAAAGAGCCACGGAGCAGACCCACCAGAACCAAATCTTCACTGCCATTGTAGTGCTCAGTGATCTGCTGGCCGAGTGCGCGGACACGTTCCTGAACTTCTTGCTCAGAAATCATTACTTCAACTGTATGTTTCATACCAATCTCGTTTTGTTGGAGCGACACTTGGCACTGCAAAACCACACCGACAGCGCCGCTAAATCTTTCGGCGCGTATAGTACCACTGCTGAGGGTGGGTGTTAACCTTTCACTGATGTTACGTTTTAGTGAGAAATTGATTCAATAAAACACTTTGAAATTCAAAACATTTCAGAAATGTGAACATTTTATAAGCACAAAACATTGACCTTCATCATATGCACCATTACACTCATAGGGCTTTCAAAGCAATTAATAAAATAATCATTAGCGTTTACTAAAAAACGCAGATAACAACTCAAATGGCAAGGATTAATACTATGGACGCATCTATAGAGAAACGCCCTAGAACGCGGCTATCTCCTCAAAAACGTAAACTCCAGTTGATGGAAATCGCGCTGGAAGTGTTTGCAAAACGAGGCATTGGCCGTGGTGGTCATGCGGATATTGCAGAAATTGCTCAAGTTTCTGTCGCCACCGTGTTCAACTACTTCCCTACTCGTGAAGATTTGGTCGACGACGTACTGACTTACGTGGTTCGCCAGTTTTCCAACTTTCTCACCGACAACATCGATCTCGATATTCACGCGAAAGAGAACCTCACCAACATCACCGATGAAATGGTTAAGCTGGCCAATGAAGATTGCCACTGGTTGAAAGTGTGGTTTGAATGGAGCGCCTCGACGCGTGACGAAGTATGGCCACTGTTTGTATCCAGTAACCGTACCAACCAGTTGCTGGTGAAGAACATGTTCTCGAAAGCCATCGAGCGCGGTGAAGTGTGTGAACAGCACGACCCTGAAGATTTGGCGACGCTGTTCCACGGTGTCTGCTACTCACTGTTTGTGCAAGCCAACCGCGTTCGCGATGAAGGCTACATGCGTAAACTGGTGAAAAGCTACCTGGACATGCTGTGCATCTATAAACGCGATCACTAATAAGCAAAGATTGACGAATCATAGCGCCGCAAGGCGCTATTTTTTTGCCTCAGAGGCCGAGTAACAGACATAAAAAAACCGCTGAACAATCAGCGGTTTTTATCATTTGGCGCTCAGAAAATTATTTTTTCTTTTTCGCTTTTGCGTTTGGCAGGTCAGTGATCGTACCTTCAAACACTTCTGCAGCCAGACCCACAGACTCGTGTAGAGTCGGGTGAGCGTGGATAGTCAGAGCGATGTCTTCTGCATCACAACCCATCTCGATCGCCAGACCGATTTCGCCCAGTAGTTCGCCACCGTTTGTACCCACGATAGCACCACCGATAACGCGGTGAGTCTCTTTATCGAAAATCAGCTTAGTCATACCGTCAGCACAGTCAGACGCGATTGCACGGCCTGAAGCTGCCCATGGGAAAGTTGCCACTTCGTAGTTGATGCCTTCTGCTTTCGCTTCTTTCTCAGTCTTACCAACCCATGCCACTTCTGGCTCAGTGTAAGCGATTGAAGGAATAACTTTAGGATCGAAGTAGTGTTTCTTACCAGCGATAACTTCTGCAGCCACGTGGCCTTCGTGAACACCTTTGTGAGCCAGCATTGGTTGGCCAACGATGTCACCGATAGCGAAGATGTGAGGTACGTTAGTGCGCAGTTGCTTGTCGACGTTGATGAAGCCACGCTCATCCACTTCCAGACCTGCTTTTTCTGCATCCAGTAGTTTACCGTTTGGTACACGACCGATTGCCACAAGTACCGCATCGTAACGCTCAGCTTCCGCTGGCGCTTTCTTACCTTCCATCGATACGTAGATGCCGTCTTCTTTTGCTTCAACCGCAGTCACTTTGGTTTCCAGCATCAGGTTGAACTTCTTCGCAATACGCTTGGTGAAGACTTTAACGATGTCTTTATCCGCAGCTGGGATAACTTGGTCGAACATCTCAACCACGTCGATTTGAGAACCCAGTGCGTGGTACACAGTACCCATTTCCAGACCGATGATACCACCGCCCATGATCAGCAGTTTTCCAGGAACTTCTTTCAGTTCCAGAGCGTCTGTTGAATCCCAAATACGTGGGTCTTCATGAGGAATGAATGGCAGTTTGATTGGACGAGAACCCGCAGCAACGATCGCGTTGTCGAAGTTCACAACAGTTTTGCCGTCTTCGCCTTCCACTTCAATCGTGTTCGGGCCAGTGAACTTACCAAAACCGTTAACCACGTTCACTTTACGCATCTTAGCCATACCGCCAAGACCGCCAGTCAGTTGGTTAATTACTTTTTCTTTCCACAGACGGATCTTGTCGATGTCTGTTTGTGGCTCACCAAACACGATACCGTGCTCAGCCAGCGCTTTTGCTTCTTCGATAACTTTAGCTACGTGCAGTAGTGCTTTCGATGGGATACAACCCACGTTCAGACACACGCCACCTAGGGTGTTGTAACGTTCGATAAGTACTGTTTCCAGACCTAAGTCTGCACAGCGGAATGCAGCGGAGTAACCAGCAGGACCGGCACCAAGCACTACAACTTGGGCTTTAATTTCTTTGCTCATTTCGACCTCTTGTAGTCAATATCCCTAACAGGCTGAGTGGGTGTTCTATCTATTTGTTTTATGTTTAAAACGAATTACTTAAAACGATTATTTTTCAGACCGCAACAGTTTACAGAGATGTTAATGGTGTGAAAAGTAAATCCATGTAGCCTGTGAGCTAGACAACAATTCAATGCGGAAAAATTTTTTCATCATCAAATTGCAAGACAATGCTTGAATCAAGGCGGCTAAATAGCCGCCTTATTTTGTTTGAACCGATTACAGAACCAGACGACGAATGTCGCTCAGGCAACCGTTCAAGTAAGTGATAAAGCGTGCACCTTCTGCGCCATCGATCACACGGTGGTCGTATGACAGAGACAGAGGAAGTTGCAGACGTGGAGCAAACTCTTTGCCGTTCCACACTGGCTTAATCTCAGACTTAGATACACCCAGAATACCAACTTCTGGTGCGTTCACGATTGGCGTGAATGCCGTACCGCCGATACCACCCAGACTTGAGATGGTGAAACAGCCGCCTTGCATATCTGCCGCAGTCAGCTTACCTGCACGTGCTTTCTTCGATACTACAGCCAGCTCTTCAGACAGCTCGTAGATACCTTTCTTGTTCACGTCTTTGAATACAGGAACAACCAGACCGTTTGGTGTATCTACCGCGATACCGATGTTCACGTATTTCTTCAGGATCAGGCTCTCACCGTCTTCAGACAGAGAAGAGTTGAACGCAGGGAACGCTTCCAGAGCTTTCGCCGCAGCTTTCATGATGAACACCAGTGGCGTGATCTTCATGCCTGAATCTTTCTTCGCTTCAATCGCGTTCTGTTCTTTACGGAAGTTTTCCAGCTCAGTGATGTCTGCGTTATCCCACTGTGTAACGTGTGGAATCATGACCCAGTTACGGTGCAGGTTCGCGCCAGAGATCTTCTTAATGCGAGACAGTGGCTGAATTTCAGTTTCACCGAACTTGCTGAAGTCCACTTTTGGCCAAGGTAGCAGACCCAGTGCCGCGCCGTCGCCTTTGCCAGATGCTGCTGATGCGGCACCTGATTCCAGACGTTTCAGAGCTTCTTTCACGTAGTTCTGAACGTCTTCTTTCAGAATGCGGCTCTTACGGCCTGAACCTTTCACTTTAGACAGGTTAACGCCGAATTCACGCGCTAGGCGACGAACCACTGGAGACGCGTGTGCGTACTCGTTGTTTTCTTGGAAGTCACCCGTTGCCGCTGCAGGCGCTGCCGCCGCTGGAGCTTCAACTTTCGGTGCCGCTGCTGCTGGAGCTGCTGCCTGAGCTGGTGCTGAGACTGCTGCCGGCGCTGCGCCAGCCACTTCAAACACCATGATCAGTGAGCCAGTTGACACTTTGTCGCCAGCCGCTACTTTAATCGCTTTCACTTTACCCGCGAATGGTGCAGGAACTTCCATCGACGCTTTGTCGCCTTCCACAGTGATCAGAGATTGCTCTTCGCTCACCATGTCGCCAACCGCGACCATGATTTCAGTCACTTCAACTTCGTCGCCGCCGATATCTGGAACGTTGACTTCTTTGTCGGCTGCCACCGCTGGCGCTGCTGCTGGAGCCGCTGCCTGAGCTGGAGCTGCCTGAGCTGGAGCGCCAGAACCGGCCACTTCGAAGACCATGATCAGTGAGCCAGTGGTCACTTTGTCACCCGACGCGATCTTGATCTCTTTCACGGTACCCGCGAATGGCGCTGGAACTTCCATTGAAGCTTTGTCGCCTTCAACAGTGATCAGAGACTGCTCTTCAGACACTGTGTCACCCACAGCAACCATGATTTCAGTCACTTCAACTTCGTCGCCACCGATGTCCGGTACGTTGACTTCTTTCAGTTCAGTCGCTGCTGCTGGCGCTGCCGCAACTGGTGCTGCTTCGGCCGCAGGAGCTGGTGCAGCCGCTGCTGCACCTTCCGCTTCAAAAACCATAATCAGTGAGCCAGTCGTTACTTTGTCGCCAGCCACTACTTTGATTTCTTTAACAATACCTGCCTGAGACGCTGGAACTTCCATAGAAGCTTTGTCGCCTTCAACAGTAATCAGAGATTGTTCTTCTTCAACCTTGTCGCCTACGCTTACAAGAATCTCAGTAACTTCAACCTCGTCTGCACCGATATCTGGTACGTAAATTTCGATAGCCATGCTTTTCCTACCTTCAATTAAGCGTATAGCGGGTTTGTTTTTTCAGTGTCGATGTTGAATTTCTTGATAGCTTCCGCCACCACAGATTTCTCAACTTCACCACGTTTCGCTAGTTCGTTTAGAGCTGCAACAACAACGTAGCCTGCGTTCACTTCGAAGTGACGACGTAGGTTCTCACGGCTGTCTGAACGACCGAAACCGTCAGTACCCAGTACTTTGTATGACTCAGCAGGAATGAACGCGCGAACTTGGTCAGCGTAGTTCTTCATGTAGTCGGTTGCAGCGATTGCTGGTTCAGTACCCATTACTGAAGCGATGTAAGGTACTTTCGCTTCTGCTTCTGGGTGAAGCATGTTGTAACGCTCTGCATCCTGGCCATCACGAGCCAGTTCGTTGAACGAGGTTACAGAGTAAACATCAGAGGCGATGCCGTATTCTTCGCTCAGGATCACTGCCGCTTTACGTACTTCGTTCATGATAGTACCAGAGCTCATCAGCTGAACTTTACCTTTAGAACCAGACAGAGTTTCCAGTTTGTAGATACCTTTACGGATACCTTCTTCAGAACCTTCTGGCATTGCCGGATGCGCGTAGTTTTCGTTCATCAGCGTCAGGTAGTAGAACACGTTCTCTTGCTCACCGTACATGCGACGGATACCGTCTTGCATGATCACCGCTACTTCGTATGCGAAAGTCGGATCGTAAGAGATACAGTTCGGGATAGTGCCGGCCTGAATGTGTGAGTGACCATCTTCGTGCTGCAGACCTTCACCGTTCAGTGTAGTACGGCCAGCCGTTGCGCCCAGAAGGAAACCACGAGCTTGTTGGTCACCTGCCATCCATGCCATGTCGCCAACACGTTGGAAACCGAACATAGAGTAGTAGATGTAGAACGGGATCATTGGCAGGTTGTTGGTGCTGTAAGATGTCGCAGCCGCAACCCAAGATGACATTGCACCCAGTTCGTTGATACCTTCTTGCAGTACCTGACCTGCTGTGTCTTCTTTGTAGTAAGACACAACACCACGGTCTTCAGGCGTGTAAGTCTGGCCGTGTGGGTTGTAGATACCGATTTGACGGAACAGACCTTCCATACCGAAAGTACGCGCTTCGTCAGCAATGATAGGAACGATGTTCTTACCAATGTTTTTGTCTTTCAACAGAATGTTCAGTGCACGCACGTAAGCCATCGTTGAAGAGATTTCACGTTTCTGTTCTTCCAGAAGCGGTTTGAACTCTTCCAGTTCTGGAATAACCAATTCCTGAGTGAAGTTAGGCAGACGCTGTGGCGTGTAACCGTGCAGCGCTTTACGACGAGCGTGCAGGTATTCGTGTTCTTTCGAACCTTCTTCCAGCTTCAGGTAAGGCAGGTTGTTCACTTCTTCATCAGAAATGATGTCTTGCAGACCCAGACGGTTACGCATCGCGATCACGTGCGTCATGTCCATCTTCTTAACTTGGTGCGCAATGTTCTTACCTTGAGCCGCGTCACCCATGCCGTAACCTTTAACAGTCTTAGCCAGGATTACCGTTGGACGGCCTTTAGTTTCTTGTGCGTTCTTGAACGCTGCGTACAGTTTAGAAGACTCGTGACCACCACGTTTCAGTGCGAACACTTCGTCATCAGTCATGTCAGCAACCAGGGCTGCAGTCTCTGGGTATTTACCGAAGAAATGCTCACGAACGTACGCGCCATCTTTCGCTTTGAAAGTCTGGTAGTCGCCGTCAATGGTTTCGTTCATCAGTTGCAGAAGTTTACCAGAGGTATCTTTCGCCAGCAGAGAATCCCAGTTGTTACCCCAGATAACTTTAACCACGTTCCAGCCAGCGCCTTTGAACAGGCCTTCCAGCTCTTGAATGATCTTGCCGTTACCCATTACCGGGCCGTCCAGACGCTGTAGGTTACAGTTGATCAGGAAGCACAGGTTGTCCAGTTTCTCACGCGCAGCGAAAGAAATAGCACCACGTGATTCTGGCTCATCCATCTCACCGTCACCCAGGAACGCGTATACGCGCTGGTCAGACGTATCTTTCATGCCACGGCCTTCTAGGTATTTCAGGAAGCGAGCTTGGTAGATAGATGCGATTGGACCCAGACCCATAGATACGGTCGGGAATTGCCAGAATTCAGGCATCAGTTTAGGGTGTGGGTACGAAGGAATGCCTTTGCCATCCACTTCTTGACGGAAGTTGTCCAGTTGTTCTTCTGTCAGGCGGCCTTCAACGAAAGCACGCGCGTAAATCCCTGGAGAAATATGACCTTGGTAGTAAACCAGGTCACCACCGTCCTTCTCGTTTGGAGCACGGAAGAAGTGGTTGAAACATGTTTCATAGAACGCAGCTGAAGACTGGAATGATGCCATGTGGCCGCCTAGATCCAGATCTTTCTTCGATGCACGAAGAACGATCATGATCGCGTTCCAGCGAATGATTGAGCGGATACGACGTTCGATAGTCGTGTCGCCTGGGTATGCTGGTTCTTGGGCCGCAGGAATCGTGTTGATGTAGTTCGTTGTAATACCAGTTGGCATATCAACGCCGTCTAGACGTGCTTTTTCCAGTACTTCTTCTAGCAGGTACTGGGCACGCTCTACGCCTTCTTCACGTACAACTGACTCAAGCGCGGCTAACCACTCCTGAGTTTCCAGTGCATCTACGTCATGCTTCATGTCAGACATGGCGATCTATCCTTCTGTTGGTTGGATTTATTTAGAATCGCAATGGACCGCTTATTGCGGCTCATTACCCTGTTGGATACGACGCAGAGAACGCTCACGACGAGACTCTTCCCGGGTCAAATCCAACAATGTTTCTTCGATATAAGCTAAGTGAGAATGAGACATTTCGCGCGCCTTCTCAGGCTGACCGGATACGATCGCATCCACGATATTAGCTCGGTGCTTGCTTACTTTCTCCACCGCTTCAGGGCGGCGGCGTAATAATTTAAAATTCTGCAGAATATTTTGCTCAAGCAGGGGAGCGAGACTTCGAACGATGTGCAGCAGAACCACGTTATGGGCAGCTTCCGTAATAGCAATCAGAAACTCCATGACAGTTGCGGATTCTGTTTCTACGTCCTTCGCATCCTGAAGCTCACCAATTCGCGCCACGCAGGCTTGAATACGGGCAAAATCTTCTTCGGTACCACGCAGTGCTGCAAAATAAGCCGAAATACCTTCCAGCGCATGACGCGCTTCCAATAGATCAAGCTGGGTTTCCGAGTGGCTAGACAATAAATTTAGCAGAGGATCAGAGAAACTCTTCCACATGTGCTCGCTTACGAAGGTGCCGCCGCCCTGACGACGAGTCAGCAGGCGTTTGGCTTCTAATCGCTGGATGGCTTCACGGACGGACGGACGGGAAACATCGAACTGTTTGGCCAGCTCTCGCTCCGGTGGCAGTTGTTGCCCTGGGGCTAATGTTCCTTCCACGATCAACCGTTCTAACTCTTGCTCGATGACATCGGATAGCTTCGGCTGACGAATCCTTTGATAAGCCATAATTTATTATTCTTCTACTCTTTATGTTCTTGCAGGCAATTGGTAATACCAATTTCAAGTTGGTGCAGAAATTAACATAATTAAAACGCCAATGTCCAGTCAAAAATTGACCCAAATCATAGAACAGGCCTTACCAAAACACTTTACTAACAATAGCGCACTAAAACGGCAATATTATTGGTCAGACCAATTACAAAAATCATACAGACGGGGAATTAACGGGCTATGACAGTTATTCACATTGTCGATATCACAAGCAGAATTTAGAACCAAATCACAAAATTTGCATAAAAAAAGAGCACCTCGCGCTAAGGTGCTCTTTTTATGTTCACAGCGTCTGATTTATTTGGCTTCGATGTGATCAACCATCAGCTGCAAGGATTGATTACCACGAAACTCATTGATATCGAGTTTATAAGCGAGGCGTACGATTTTCACCGATGCGTCCGGCCAACGGCGCAGGTCAACGTTGAACGCGATGCCATCGATCATGATGTTGGTCGGGTGGCCTTTATACAGCGGCTCCAGCATCAATTTGAGATGCTTCTCCCCGACCAGTTTCTGATGCAGCACTTTAAACTCACCATCAAATACCGGTTCAGGAAACGCCTGTCCCCATGGACCACCAGCGCGCAGCATTTCCGCCACGTGCATAGAGAACTCCTCCGGCGTCAGTTCGCCGTCGGTCAGAATCACACCTTTAAGCAGCGCTTCATCGAGATCCTGACGCACCACTTCATCAAACAGTCGGCTGAAACGCTCAAAGTTCTTCTCTTCAATCGTCAATCCGGCCGCCATGGCGTGGCCACCAAACTTAAGAATAATGCCCGGATTCTGCGTATCAATTTTATCCAGCGCATCACGCATGTGCAGACCAGCAACCGAACGGCAGGAACCTTTAATCAGACCATCGCCGCCATCAGCAAACGCAATCACCGGACGATGGAACTGCTCTTTAATACGCGAAGCGAGAATGCCAATCACGCCCTGATGCCAGTCACGCTGAAACATCACCAGGCCGTGCGGCAGTTCGGTGTCTTTACCAAACTGCAGACGTTCACAAAACGCCATCGCTTCCTGCTTCATGCCCTCTTCAATCTCTTTACGCGTCTGATTGAGACCATCCAATTCACTGGCCATACGGCGCGCAGCGTGAATGTTGTTACACAGCAGCAGCTCGACGCCAAACGACATATCGTCAAGACGCCCTGCGGCGTTAATCCGCGGCCCCAGCGCAAAGCCAAAATCTGACGCGACCAGTTTACGCGCATCGCGTTTGGCCACTTCAATCAGCGCCTGAATCCCCGGGCGAGCTTTACCAGCGCGAATACGCTGCAAGCCCTGGTGCACCAGAATGCGGTTGTTTTCATCCAGCGGCACCACATCGGCAACCGTGCCTAAGGCCACCAAATCAATCAGTTCCATCAGCTTGGGTTCCGCCATGCCCTGTTCAGCAAACCAGCCGCACTTGCGCATGTGAACGCACAGCGCCATCATCAGGTAGAACGCCACGCCCACCCCGGCTAAAGCTTTTGAGGGAAACGCACACTGCTGAAGATTGGGGTTAACCATGGCATCGACATCCGGCAACTGAGAGCCTGGTAAGTGGTGATCGGTCACCAGCACCTGTAGCCCGTGTTGCTTGGCAAAGCGTACCCCTTCAATCGAGGAGACGCCGTTATCGACCGTCATGATCATTTCGGCATTCATCGCCAATGCCTGTTCCACAACTTCCGGGCTCAGGCCATAACCGTCTTCAAAACGGTTGGGCACCAGATAATCGACGTTGTGGCTGCCGAGCATACGCAGTGCCAGAACTGACAACGCCGAACTGGTTGCGCCGTCGGCGTCAAAATCGCCGACAACGATGATGCGCTTCTGCTGCTTAATCGCTTCAAACAGGAGTTCAACAGCTGCATCGATGCCGTGCAGTTGGGTATAAGAGTGCAGCGCTTTCGCGGCCTTCTCCAGTTGTTCGACGCTCTCAACACCACGGTTGAGGTAGATGCGTCTTAACAGAGCAGGAATGGTCTCGGGAAGTTGAGCCAGATCCGGCTCAGGTCGTCGTTGAATTTCAATCATGTGTTATCAGGCCTGAGACTGGCTCAGGCCCGTATCCTTTAAGCTTCGATTACATTTGTTGTAGGCGTTGCAACAGTTGTGCTGCCGGCAGGTAACCACCCACCATTTCGCCGTTTGGCAGGAAAATCGCTGGTGTACCGCTGATACCCAGCTCACGGCCCAATTGATAATGCTGAGCGATGGTTTGCTTGCACTGCGCCAAGTCGCCTTTCGTTTCCAGCATCTGACGATTCATCTTGGCGTTGTGAATCGCCGTTTTTGGATCGTCTGAACACCAGATAGCCGCCATCTGTTCTGCCACCTGACCGGTGGGTCCTTGGCGTGGGTACGCCAGATAACGCACAGTGATACCCGCGTCGTTGTACTCTTTCATCTGGCTGTGCAGACGCACACAGTATCCGCAAGTAATGTCAGTAAACACCGTCACCACATATTTCTCGTTGTCCGCCTTGTACTCAATCATGCTTTTCTGGAACTGCGCGATTTTCTTGGCGTTGATTGGCGCCTGACGCTTGGCCAATACATCGGTGTAACCGCCATTGGCGTCCATCTCATACAGTGTGCCGGCAATAAAATGCTTGCCATCCGGCGACGCAAACAGCACGCCACCCGCGGTTTGCACTTCGACCAGCCCGTCAATATCCGATGGCACAACGTCCATGACATCCAAGCCCAGTTTGGCAAAGCGTTGTTCAAATACGCTCTTGTCGATCTGCACCTGTGCGGCTGGTTTGTCGGCTGACACAGTCTCTGCGTTACACGCCACCGCAACAAACGGCAGCAGCAGAAGTGATAATCGGCGTAAAATCTTCATAAAAAAGTCCTTTCCATCAAGCCCTTGGGTGGTGCTCGCTGTGTAATTGTTTCAATCTCTCAGTCGCGACATGAGTATAAATTTGCGTTGTCGATAAGTCACTATGACCGAGCAGCATTTGTACCACGCGTAAATCCGCCCCGTAGTTCAACAGGTGGGTCGCAAACGCATGGCGTAAAACGTGTGGTGATAGCTTATCGACGTCAATGCCGGCAATCACCGCGTAATGTTTGATCCGGTGCCAGAAAGTTTGGCGTGTCATCTGCTGCGCACGCTTACTCGGAAACACCACATCAGATGTCTGTTCACCTAACAGGTGAGACCGACCCTGAGAAAGAAAAGTTTCAATCCACTCAATCGCATTCTCCCCCATTGGTACCAGACGCTCTTTGCCGCCTTTACCAATCACGCGCACCACGCCCTGACGCAGACTGATGTTTTCCATCGTCAGCGATACCAGTTCGGTGACACGCAAACCAGTGGCATACAAGAGTTCCAGCATCGCTTTGTCGCGCAACTCAATCGGGTCGTCCGGGTTCGGCGCGCTGAGCAATGCATCCACCTGCTGCTCGCTTAAATCTTTGGGTAAACGCTTAGGCAGTTTGGGGCTTACCAGCAGTGCACTCGGATCATCTGCACGCATTTTTTCACGGTGCAGATATTGAAACAGGCGACGAATCGCCGACAGCATTCTCGCCCGCGACGTCTGTTTGTAATCCTGATCCATCAGCCAGGTTTGATACTGCTGAAGGCCCGACAGGCTGATGAAATCCAATCGATAATTGTTGTGCTGCATCCAGTCGAGCAGCTTGATCAGATCATTGCGGTATGACATCAGGGTGTTTTCCGACAACCCGCGTTCCATCCACATCGCATCAAGGAACTGTTCCACCAGCCCGTGATCAGGAGAAAAATGCTCTGACACCTGTACTTCTCATCTCTTTATCGTTCGTGATTCCCTAAGCTTAATACCATAAAAGTATTCTGACAGCAGGATATTCACTGCACTCTGGGTTATTTTATGGTTAGAATTCACCATTCCAGATAAAAAACGAACATGAAACTATGAAGATCGGTCTTTTTTACGGCTCAACAACCTGTTACACCGAAATGGCGGCGGAAAAAATGCGTGCCATCCTCGGTGATGATCTGCTCGACATTCACAATGTGAAAGAAACGCCGCTCAGTTTTATGAGCGACTATGATCTGTTAATACTGGGAATCTCCACATGGGATTTCGGCGAAATCCAAGAAGACTGGAGCGCAATATGGGATCACATCGGTGGCGTGTCGCTAAAAGGCAAGTACGTCGCGTTATACGGCTTAGGCGATCAAGAAGGCTATGGCGAATGGTTCCTCGATGCGATGGGGATGCTCCACGACGAGATCAAGAAGACGGGAGCGAACCTGATCGGCTACTGGCCAAAAGATGACAGCTACCAGTTTGAAGCGTCGAAAGCGCTGACCGAAGATGGAACCCAGTTTGTCGGCCTTGCTCTGGATGAAGACTCGCAATACGAACTGAGTGATGAGCGCATCGCCACCTGGATTGAACAAGTTTTAGTCGAGTACCACGACGCCATCTGACACATCAATCAGACCGCTTTAATAACGCGCGGTATTTCTGCCAGTCAAACACCAGCCCCGGGTCAGTTTTACGTATCGGGGCAATGTACTGATGCCCGGTAATACGCGGCAACGTAATCGCCAGATAGTGCGTCATCAACGCGTCGCTGAGTGTTGCCAATGCCTGATATTGCGCTTCGGTATAGGCGACAAAATCGGTTCCTTCCAACTCAATGCCAATCGAATAATCGTTGCAGCGCTCGCGCCCGGCAAACGACGATTGCCCGGCATGCCAGGCTCTGGCCGAAAATGGCACAAACTGCACCACTTCCCCATCCCGGCGAATCAGACAGTGCGCCGACACACCCATGGTGTGTATCACACGGAAAAATGGATGCTGATTCGGATCAAGCTGGCCGGTAAAAAACTGTTCGATATATGGCCCACCAAACTGCCCTGGCGGCAAACTGATGTTGTGCACCACCAGCAAAGAGATATCCTGTTCGTCGCTGCGCTGATCGCAGAATGGCGATGGTACGCGACGGGCAAATTGATACCAGCCCTGATTATCGATCATAAACACTATCCATTTGATTGATGGGTAAACCCCGACATTAGCCTATGGCTGATTTTAACTTTCTTGCTATGAAATGCGAGATCAAGGGCTGAATTTCAACCGCACTCAGCGTATTATCCCTCCCCCAGTTCAACTTATATTAACGATTTGCGATGAAAGAGTCCCACAACAGTCAAGAACGCCTCGAATATCTGAAACAGCAACTGCCACTGGAAATCACCCGCTCGGTCACCGACACGCTTAAAGAAGATTTAGGCGGCACGCTCGATCCCGCAGCCGATATCACCGCAAGTCTGATCCCAGCCGACGTGCAAGGACGCGCCACCATCATTACCCGTGAACACGGTGTATTCTGTGGTCAAGCCTGGGCTGACGAAGTATTCAAGCAACTGGGCGGCGAAGTGACCATTGAGTGGTTGGTCAAAGACGGTGATACCGTTGAGCCAAACCAAACGTTGTGTACGCTGAACGGTCCGGCGCGCATTCTGCTCACGGGCGAGCGCAACGCGATGAACTTTATTCAAACCTTGTCTGGTTGCGCGACGACCACAGCGCAATACGTAAAAGCGCTGGAAGGCACTGGTTGTCGTCTGCTCGACACTCGCAAAACCATTCCGGGTCTGCGCAGCGCGCTGAAATATGCCGTTGCCTGCGGCGGTGGTTTTAACCATCGTATTGGTGTGTTTGACGCTTACCTGATCAAAGAGAATCACATCATCGCTTGTGGCGGCATTACACAAGCGATCAGCACCGCGAAGAAACTCAACCCGGGCAAACCCGTTGAAGTCGAAACCGAGAATCTGGACGAACTGCGTCTGGCGATTGAAGCCGGTGCCGACATCATTATGCTCGACAATTTTACGCTGGACATGATGCGCGAAGCGGTAGCGATAAACGCAGGTCGTGCAGCGCTGGAAAATTCTGGCAACGTCACGATGGAAACACTGCGTGAATACGCCGAAACGGGTGTTGATTACATCTCTGTCGGCGCACTGACCAAACATGTGCGCGCCATGGATTTATCGATGCGCTTCAAATAAAAATAGAATTTTCAATGTATTAAAAGGAGGCCTCGCCTCCTTTTTTATGCCTGCCGTACCTCATATCACCGCAACGCTTTTAACTGAGTCGAAATATTTTGCCCGATGGATGTAAATCCAAGCATAAAAATCCCGAATGCCTCGCGCCCTCTCATTCCCCCAATTCTCCTAATATCAACAACTTCTTATGCTCTGCTAATCATACAAACACACGCATAACGGAGAGTGTCATGAACGCGAATCAACGCAAACAACAGCAGGGCTTTACCCTGATCGAACTGATGATCGTGGTAGCAATTATTGGGGTGTTGGCAGCAATCGCTGTTCCTCAGTATCAAAAGTATGTTGCAAAAAGTGAGGCTTCAGCAGCACTAGCATCTATAACAGGACAGCGAGTTAATGTTGAGTCTTATGTAATAACAGAAGGCGTATTTCCTACAACAACCCAGGTACCCGTACCTTCCTCTGCATTGGGAACAATAACCTATGCTAATGCAGCATCTGCTGCTGGGGATATCATATTTACATTCAAATCTTCAGGTGTAAGCCCAGATGTTGTCAGTAAAAAAGTGGAACTAAAGAGAACAAGTGCTGGTGCATGGAGCTGTAGTACAACTGTAGCGACAGACTTGAAGCCTAAAGGCTGTTCATAAGTTTTGATGAACACCAACCTACTCGCCATCCTGCGTCAGGCCGATTTGCTTAGCCCTACGCAGGAACAGGCCGTGATGGATCATATTCACGCTTCCGGAACCAATGTGCCGGAGGCGTTGATCGATTTGGCGATCTTCCATCACCATGAACTGACCGAGCATCTAAGCCAGATCTTTGGTTTACCGAATACGGATCTGACCCGTTTTGACTTCGCGCCGCTGTGCCAGCAGTTGGGGCTGCGCGAGCTCATCACCCGTTATCAGGCTCTGCCCCTCAACAGCAGCGGTCAGGTACTGACTCTTGCGGTATCCGATCCTACTCACCTACAAGTTGAAGACGAGTTTCGTTTTGCGACCGGGTTACAAATAGAACTGGTATTGGCTGATCATAAGGCACTGCAGGCCGCTATTCGCCGCTTGTATGGCCGAACCATCGCGTCACATGGCACACAGGGCAAGGAGATCAGCCAGGACGAACTGGCCAGTCTGGTGCAGGTTTCCGATGAAGAAAAAACATCAATCGAAGATCTGAGTCAGGATGACTCCCCGGTCAGTCGTTTCATCAACCAGATCCTGCTTGACGCGGTGCGTAAAGGCGCTTCTGATATCCATTTTGAGCCCTATGAATCCTTTTATCGCATTCGCCTGCGCTGCGACGGCATTTTGGTGGAAACCCAGCAACCAGCCAGCCATTTAAGCCGCCGACTGGCTGCGCGAATTAAGATCTTATCGAAACTCGATATCGCTGAGCGACGTTTACCGCAAGACGGCCGCATCAAATTACGCCTCAATGCGGACACGGCCATTGATATGCGGGTCTCCACTTTGCCAACCTTGTGGGGGGAGAAAATCGTCCTGCGTCTGCTCGACAGCAGTGCGTCCAGCCTCGATATCGACAAGTTGGGTTATAACGATGCGCAAAAGCAGCTTTATCTGGCGGCCCTCACCAAGCCGCAAGGCATGATTCTGATGACTGGCCCGACGGGCAGCGGTAAGACAGTCTCACTCTATACCGGCCTTCGCATTCTCAACACCGACGAAGTGAATATTTCTACCGCCGAAGACCCGGTGGAAATTAACCTGCCCGGCATTAACCAAGTTCAGGTGCAGCCCAAAATTGGTTTTGGCTTTGCGCAGGCTCTGCGCTCCTTTCTGCGTCAGGATCCCGATGTGGTGATGGTGGGCGAAATCCGCGATTTGGAAACGGCAGAGATTGCCGTCAAAGCCGCCCAAACCGGCCACTTGGTGCTATCCACACTGCACACCAACTCCGCCGCCGAAAGCGTGATTCGGCTGGCGAACATGGGCATTGAACCGTTTAACCTCGCTTCATCGCTGAGCCTCATCATCGCTCAACGACTTGCCCGACGCCTTTGCCCTCACTGCAAAGTCGCCACATCACCCTCTCCGACACTGCAGCAACAATTTCACTTTAGTTCTCAGCAGCCTATCTATGCCGCCAACCCATCAGGCTGCAACGAGTGCACCAACGGTTACAGCGGGCGGGTGGGGATTTATGAAGTGATGGCATTTAACTCCGCGCTGGCTGAAGCGATTATGCAACGAGCCAGCATCCATCAAATCGAATCCATTGCCCAGCAACATGGCATGCAAACGCTGTTGCAATCGGGGATCGAAAAACTTCGCGCCGGGATCACCAGTTTCAGTGAGTTGCAGCGTGTTCTCTATTTCTAATTCTGGTTAAGACCTTATTCTGAGACTCTACCATCATGAAACCGACCAAAGGCCCTGAGTTAAAAAACTATCGCTGGAAAGGCGTCAACAGCACTGGCAAGAAAGTCGCGGGACAGACACTGGCTATCAGTGAAATAGAAGTCCGCGACAAACTGAAAGAACAGCACATTCAGGTTAAGAAGATCAAAAAAGGCAGCGTGTCAGTTCTGACTCGTCTCACCAATCGGGTCAAAACTAAAGACATCACCATCCTAACCCGCCAGCTTGCCACCATGCTGACCACCGGAGTGCCGATTGTGCAGGCACTTAAATTGGTCGGCGATAATCATCGTAAAGCCGAGATGAAATCGATTCTGGCGCAAATTACCAAAGGCGTCGAAGCCGGTACGCCGATTTCCAAAGCGATGCGTACTGCCAGCACTCACTTTGACGCGTTGTACGTCGACTTAATTCAGACTGGCGAGCAGTCCGGCAATCTTGCCGAAGTCTTTGAACGCCTTGCCACCTATCGGGAAAAAAGTGAGCAACTGCGCGCGAAAGTAATCAAAGCGCTGATCTATCCCAGCATGGTCATTCTGGTGGCACTCGGCGTCTCCTATTTGATGCTGACGATGGTCATTCCAGAGTTCGAAAGTATGTTCAAGGGTTTTGGAGCTGAACTGCCTTGGTTTACTCAACAGATCCTCAAGTTATCGCATGGGGTACAAGCCTACAGTGCGGGGGCGTTCATCGCGTCATTGAGCTTGGTGTTTGGCATCAAAGCGGCGCGGAAAAAATCCTTCGTCGTCCGTCTTAAAACCAGCCAGCTCAGCCTGCTTTTTCCCATCATTGGCGGTGTGCTTGCCAAAGCCGCAATTGCCAAATTCAGCCGCACTCTGGCGACCAGCTTCAGTGCGGGAATTCCGATACTCGCCAGCCTCAAAACCACCGCTAAAACTGCAGGTAACGTGCATTTTGAAACCGCCATTCAGGATGTTCACCGCCATACGGCAGCAGGGATGCCGATGTATATTGCAATGCGCAACACACAAGCCTTTCCGGAAATGGTGTTGCAAATGGTGATGATCGGCGAGGAGTCAGGCAAGCTCGACGACATGCTCAATAAAGTCGCCACCATCTATGAGTTTGAAGTCGACAACACCGTCGACAATCTGGGCAAAATTCTTGAACCGCTGATTATCGTATTTTTGGGCATTGTAGTCGGTGGATTGGTGGTGGCGATGTACCTGCCAATCTTTAACTTAATGAGTGTATTAGGTTAGTATGACCCTCATTAAGACCAACATGATGGCGACGCGCCGCGAGCACATAAAATGGACATTTTTAATTTTTACCCCTGGCTGTTTCCTACGCTGGCGACAGTGCTGGGGTTAATTATCGGCAGTTTCCTCAATGTGGTGATTTATCGCCTGCCGAAAATCATGGAGCGCGAGTGGCGTCAGGAGTGTGCGGAATCCTTTCCCGAGTATCATATTGAGCCGCCTCAGGGCATTTTAACGCTGAGCACGCCACGTTCCACCTGCCCGCATTGCGATACGCCGATCCGGGTTATCGACAACATTCCGGTACTGAGCTGGCTGTTGCTGCGTGGTAAATGCTCGAATTGTCAGGGCCCTATCAGCGCGCGTTATCCACTGATTGAACTGCTGACGGCTTCATGCAGCCTCTTGATTGCGCTGCAATTTGGTTTTAGCTGGTTTGCCGTTGCCATGCTGTTCTTTACCTATACGCTGATTGCGGCAACCTTCATTGATTTCGATACGATGCTGCTGCCGGATCAGCTTACTCTGCCCCTACTCTGGGCTGGTATTGCGCTGGCGTTGGCGGGCATCAGCCCGATTTCGCTACAAGATGCGGTGATTGGTGCGATAGCGGGTTATCTGTCGTTATGGTCGGTGTACTGGCTGTTTAAGCTACTGACAGGCAAAGAAGGCATGGGCTATGGCGACTTTAAGCTATTAGCGGCTCTCGGTGCCTGGCTGGGATGGCAGCAACTACCGATCATCATTCTGATGTCATCTCTGGTTGGACTGGTGTTCGGCCTCATTCAACTGCGTCTGCAAAAGCGCGGCATTGATAAAGCATTTCCCTTCGGGCCTTATCTGGCGATTGCAGGCTGGCTGTCCCTGCTGTTTGGTCATGACATTGCGGGTTGGTATTTTCATTCGGTATTAGGATTCTGATTATGGCACTCATCATTGGCTTAACAGGTGGCATCGCCAGCGGAAAAACCACCGTCGCGAATCTGTTTCAGCAACATTTCGCCATTGATATCGTCGATGCCGATGTAGTGGCTCGTGAAGTGGTGGACGTCGGCACTCCGGGACTGAACGCGATTGCCGAGCATTTTGGCAATGACATCTTACAGGCCGATGGTCGCCTCGACCGTGCAGCGCTGCGCGAGCGTATTTTTGCCAATATCGAAGAAAAATCCTGGCTCAATCATTTGTTACATCCATTGATTCGCCAAAAAATGACACAAGATTTACAACAAGTACGCTCTCCTTATGCGTTACTAGTGGTGCCACTGTTAGTGGAAAACCAGTTACAGTCTATGGCGGACCGCATTTTGGTAGTCGATGTTGATGAAACCACGCAGATCCAACGCACTCTGGCGCGCGACAATGTCTCCGAGCAGCAAGTGAAGGCGATTCTCGCGTCGCAGGCCAGCCGTGAACAACGATTAGCCATCGCCGACGATGTGATTAAAAATGATGCAGAAAACCAGAAACTTTTGCCTCAAATCACAGAATTGCACCAAAAGTATCTAGCCATGAGCCGTACAAATCTGTGAGAATAAGTCCCAAATAACCCAAGGCTAGTTTGATGACCACACATAAGTTTGAACATCCGCTCAACGAAAAAACGCGTATTTACCTTCGTGTCGAAGCGCTGCTCAATCAGATGGAGCAAGCGTCGCAGTTTCGTGACGATATTCAGCATCAGCTATTCTTCCGTTCTCTGTTCGATCTGCTGGAAATTTTTGAGCAGATCCAACTCAAAAGCGAACTCGCCAAAGATATCGAAAAACAACGTCTGGCTTACCGCAACTGGCTCAACGTCGAAGGGGTGGATCAAGAGATGTTGTTGGGCCTGCTAAGAGAAATTGACGACATTCACCGCAACCTGATGGGTGGCGAGCGATTTGGCCAGTCTCTCAAAGAAGACCGTTTCCTCAGTGCGATTCGCCAGCGCTTCAATCTGCCCGGTGGCTCTTGCTGTTTTGATTTGCCGGCACTGCACTATTGGTTGCATCTGGCCTTGGAACAAAAAATCCAAGATGCCCGCCAGTGGATGGATACCTTGCAACCATTAGCCGACGCGCTGAAACTGTGGCTGAAACTGACACGGGAAACCGGCAACTTTCGCGCCCGTGAAGCCAAGTCAGGTTTTTATCAGAGCGATGCGGAAGAGGCGAACATTCTGCGCCTGTCCATTCCGTTGGATTACGGCGTCTACCCGATGATTTCGGGGCACAAGAACCGTTTCGCCATCAAATTTATCGAATTCAGTTCTGGTCAGGCGAGCACGCAGGATATTGAATTTGATCTCGCCGTTTGCAGTTAACCAACTTTAATTAACCATAAAGCAATGTGCTTTCTCGACGCACAGGATATGACCATGTCAAAAAAACCAACTGTGGTGAAATGCCCACAATGTGGCCAGGATGTGGAATGGGGAGAGCAAAGCCCTCATCGCCCGTTCTGCAGTAAAAAATGTCAGATGATCGACTTCGGTGAATGGGCCGATGAAGAGAAATCCATTCCCGGTGCACCAGACATGTCCGACAGTGACGGTTGGTCGGAAGATAATTACTGACTGGCATAAAAAAGCCCCGCATTGCGGGGCTTTTGCTTGTTCAGACTACATTATTCTTCTTCAGAACTTTCTTGCGCATCCGATTCCAGCTCGATGCGGGTCACACGTTGCAAACCACGTGGCAACAGAGCACCACGACGACCACGCTCACCACGGAAATTATCCAGATCCGATGGTTTCAGCCCCAGCTTACGTTTGCCGGCATACAGCGTTACAGACACATCTTTTGGTAGTGCCAACAGATGGGACACCACTTCTTCCCGGGACTTGGCTTTCGCCGCCGGGATATTGATGATCTTGTTGCCTTTGCCTTTGCCTAACTGCGGCAGATCTTTGATCGGGAACAGCAACATGCGGCCCTGATTGGTAATCGCCAGGATCTCATCGCTTTGCAGATCGTTCACCGCCTGTGGCGTCATCACTTCCGCATTGTCCGGCAGATTGACCAGCGCCTTACCGCTGCGGTTTTTCGACAACAGATCGGTGCCTTTACACACGAAGCCATAACCAGCATCAGATCCCACCAGCCACAGCTGATCTTCTTCGCCCATGACGACCTGACGAATCGATGTGCCTTCCGCCACGTTGAGACGACCGGTAATCGGTTCACCCTGTCCCCGTGCAGACGGCAGAGTGTGTGACTCCAACGAGTAACTGCGGCCATCACTACCGAGGAAGACGGCTTGCTGATTGCTCTTACCACACGCGTGCGCCAGATAGTTATCGCCCGCTTTGTAGTTCAACCCTTCACAATCAACCTCATGACCTTTCGCATGGCGAATCCAGCCTTTCTCAGACAACACGACCGTGATCATTTCACTTGGCATCAGATCACGTTCCGTCAGCGCTTTGGCTTCTTCACGTTCAACCAGCGGCGAACGACGATCATCACCGTAGGTCTCGGCGTCCGCTTTGATCTCTTTTTTCAGCAATGTATTCAGGCGACGCTCAGAACCCAGCAGCTCTTCCAGCTTCTGACGCTCTTTTTCCAGCTCGCTCTGTTCACCGCGGATCTTCATCTCTTCCAGTTTGGCTAAGTGACGAAGTTTGGTATCCAGAATCGCATCCGCCTGAATATCAGTAATCCCGAAGCGTGCCATCAGCACCGCTTTAGGATCGTCTTCGGTACGAATGATTTCGATCACTTCATCGATGTTCAGATACGCGATCAACAAACCTTCCAAAATGTGCAGACGAGCCAGCACTTTATCCAGACGGTGTTGCAGACGAGAACGCACCGTCTCACGGCGGAACTGAATCCACTCGCTCAGAATGCTGACCAGACCTTTCACCTGCGGGCGGTTGTCGAGGCCAATCATGTTGAGGTTGACGCGGTAGCTGCGTTCCAGATCGGTCGAGGCAAACAAGTGATTCATCAGCAGATCGCAATCGACACGGTTAGAGCGCGGCACAATCACAATACGAGTCGGGTTTTCGTGATCCGATTCATCACGCAAATCTTCCACCATCGGCAGTTTCTTCGCGCGCATCTGGTTGGCAATCTGCTCCAGCAGTTTGGCGCCCGATACCTGATGCGGCAGCGCCGAGATCACGATGTCCGAACCTTCTTTGTGCCACACTGCGCGCATTCTCACGCTGCCACGGCCGGTACGGTAGACTTTCTCCAGCTCAATCTGCGGCGAGATGATCTCTGCTTCGGTCGGATAATCCGGACCTTTCACGTATTGCATCAGATCCGGCAAGCTGGCCTGGGGATTGTCAATCAGGTGAATCGTTGCGGCCGCCACTTCACGCACGTTGTGCGGTGGAATGTCGGTCGCCATACCGACCGCGATACCCGTCACGCCGTTGAGCAGAATGTGCGGCAGACGTGCTGGCAGCATCTTCGGCTCTTTCATTGTGCCGTCGAAGTTCGGTTGCCAGTCTACTGTGCCCTGGCCGAGTTCGCTCAGCAGTACTTCCGCGAACTTAGACAGTTTTGCTTCGGTATAACGCATCGCAGCGAACGATTTCGGATCGTCCGGCGCACCCCAGTTGCCCTGACCGTCAACCAGCGGATAACGGTAAGAGAACGGCTGCGCCATCAGCACCATCGCTTCGTAACATGCTGAATCGCCGTGCGGGTGATATTTACCCAGCACGTCACCAACGGTACGCGCCGATTTTTTGTATTTAGCTGAGGCAGAAAGACCCAGCTCAGACATTGCATAGATGATACGTCGCTGAACCGGCTTCAGACCGTCGCCAATGTATGGCAACGCGCGGTCCATGATGACGTACATGGAATAATTCAGATAAGCGTCTTCAGTAAACTTGCGCAGTGGCAGCTGTTCAACGCCATCGTAGGTGATTTCAGTCGACATTCATTACACCTCAGCCAGATCGCCGTTGCTTTGCAGCCAGTTGCGGCGGTCATCCGCACGCTTTTTCCCCAGCAGCATATCCATCATCTCTTCGGTCGCTTTATCATCGTCAATGGTCAGTTGAACCAGACGACGAGTATTCGGATCCATGGTGGTTTCGCGCAGCTGAAGCGGGTTCATTTCACCCAGACCTTTAAATCGCTGCACGTTCACTTTGGCTTTCTTCTTACTCAGGCGTTCAAGAATCGCGTCTTTCTCGCTGTCATCTAGCGCGTAGAACACTTCTTTACCGCAGTCGATACGATAGAGCGGCGGCATCGCCACATACACGTGTCCCGCGCGCACCAGCGCCGGAAAATGACGGGTAAATAAGGCGCACAACAGTGTCGCAATGTGCAGACCGTCCGAGTCCGCATCGGCAAGGATACAGACTTTGCCGTAACGCAGCGCTTCAAGGTTGTCGTTGTCCGGGTCAATGCCCAGCGCAACTGAAATATCGTGCACTTCCTGCGAAGCCAGTACCTGATCTGCCGAAACTTCCCACGTGTTCAGAATCTTACCGCGCAGCGGCATGATGGCCTGAAACTCACGATCGCGTGCCTGTTTGGCACTGCCGCCCGCCGAGTCACCTTCCACCAAAAACAGCTCGGTGCGGCTGAGATCCTGCTGAGAACAGTCGGTCAATTTACCCGGCAGCGCCGGGCCTGAAGCCACTTTCTTACGCACAACTTTCTTCGCCGCACGCATACGGCGGTGGGCGTTAGCAATACACACTTCCGCCAGTTGCTCGGCCAGTTGCGGCTTTTCGTTCAGCCACAGACTGAACGCATCTTTCACGACACCGGAAACAAACGCCGCGGTCTGACGCGAGGAGAGACGTTCTTTGGTCTGACCCGCAAATTGCGGATCCTGCATTTTTACCGACAGCACGTAAGCACAACGGTCAAACACATCTTCGCCCGTCAGTTTGACGCCGCGCGGCAGCAAATTACGAAATTCACAGAACTCACGCATCGCATCCAACAGGCCCTGACGCAAGCCATTGACATGCGTGCCGCCCTGCGCGGTCGGGATCAGGTTGACGTAGCTTTCGGTGATCAGTTCACCGCCTTCCGGCAGCCAGATCACGGCCCAGGTAGCGGCTTCCGTTTCGGCAGAAAATTCGCCGGTAAACGGTTCTTCCGGCAATAAGGTGTACCCTTTGACGCCTTCAGCCAGATAGTCTTTCAGGCCATCTTCGTAGAACCAACGGTATTCGTTATTGTTCACCTTATCGGTGAAGGTAATTTCCAGTCCCGGGCACAGTACGGCTTTCGCGCGCAGGTTGTTGACCAAACGGGTAACGGAGAAATTCGGCGAATCAAAATACTTGGTGTCTGGCCAGAAATGGACGCTGGTGCCGCGGTTGCGACGACCACAGGTGCCGGTAACGGTTAAATCTGAGACTTTTTCGCCGTGTTCAAACGCGATGTCGTACACCTGACCATCACGACGCACTGTAACTTCGACGCGCTTGGAGAGCGCGTTCACGACTGAGATCCCTACCCCGTGCAAACCACCGGAGAACTGGTAGTTCTTATTGGAGAACTTACCGCCCGCGTGAAGCTTACATAAGATCAATTCAACCCCGGAGACTTTCTCTTCCGGGTGAATGTCTACAGGCATACCACGACCGTCATCAATCACTTCCAGCGATTGATCGGCATGTAGGATCACTTGAACCTTAGTGGCGTATCCGGCCAGCGCTTCATCGACACTGTTGTCGATGACTTCCTGCCCAAGGTGGTTAGGGCGCGTGGTATCCGTATACATCCCAGGTCTGCGACGCACTGGTTCTAAGCCATTAAGAACTTCAATGGCTCCAGCATTATATTGTTCAGTCATAATACGGAATGCTTTTATCGATAAATGATTCGTAACTTTACGACTCGTTTATGAACGCTTGATTTTTGATGAAATGACAGGCGCTTTGCCGCTTTATCGGCCAACTAAACGAGGAAAGTCCAAGAGAAACATAGTCTGGAAGAGGCTCGCTGATGTCAAGCGACATCAGTAAGTAACAAGTAAAATTATGACTCTTCCCTCAATGAAAAGATCAGAGATTTAAGAATTGAATGATTTGCGCCGGATAACGTTCAAAATCGACAAAACTGTGGTCACCGCCCTCTTCAACGGTTTGACGGGCGTGTTGGTATTTGTCCACCGCCTGACGGTAATCCAGCACTTCATCTTCGGTTTGTTGCAGAAGCCAGAAGTCCTGCGGCGCACGCAGCGTCTCCGTATCCAACGCCTTCAGTTCATCAATGTGTTCGGCGGTTAATACGTAACGTTCTTGGGTATAAGGATTTTGCTGCTCACCCAAAAAATCAGCCAACAACTCGTAGGGTTTCACGGCAGGATTAATCAGCACAGCGCGAAAGCCGAACTGGTGATTGAGCCAAGTAGACAAATAGCCACCCAATGAGCTGCCGACCAGACCTATCTGATAATCGTTTTTGTATTGATTGACGACATTCAGCAGATGTTCTGCCGCCTGCTGAGGAAATGAAGGCAGCTTTGGCACGACAACCTCGATGTCCGGGCGATGCTGCGCGCAATACTGCTGCATCACCTGTGCTTTATGCGACAAAGGGGAGCTGTTGAAGCCGTGAATGTACAAAAGTAACGATGGTTTGTCCGACATATTCAGTATCCGTTGGAGTTAAAGTCCGGTTGAAACAGCCCCTTCGCCAAGCGCTTGACCGCCGTCGTCACACGCCCATCAGCATGCAACTCAAGCTCACGCCAGCCCGGAGAACATTTATCCAGCGCGAAGTCATCGGAATTGGGTTTGAACTGGACACACGTGGATGGTGTTGCCATGACACGCACACCATGGTGTAAACGGTCCATGTCCTGATGGACATGCCCGCACAACACCGCTTTCACGTTCTGATGGCGCTCAACGATGGTCCAGAATGCCTCGCTGTCTTTCAGCGTGTGTTGATCAAGCCAGGCACTGCCGACCAGCAGCGGATGATGGTGCAGCAGCACCAAGGTAAACCGCTCCGGGTGCGCGGACAGTTTCTCCTCAAGCAGCGTCAATTGCTGATCGCTCAAACGGCCGTGAGGCACGCCCACAACTTGCGAATCCAGCAGGATCATTTGCCAGTGCTCACCAAGCAGTACATGCTCAGGTGCATGAATCTGTTTTGATGGCAGCACACTGCTCATATTGGGTTTGTAATCGTGATTGCCCGGTAGCCAGAAACAAATTTTCTCGAGCGGTAAAATACCTTGAGTAAAACGGTGATAAGACTCAGCCGTATGATCCTGAGAAATATCGCCGGTCGCCAAAATGGCATCGAATTCCAACTGCTGGGCACGAATAGCCTCCACCACCGCGAGAAAGCTGTCTGCGGTATTAACACTCAACAGGCTACCGTCATCGGGCGCAAAGAGGTGCGTATCCGTAATCTGAACCAGCTTGATGCTGTCGGAATTGTCTATACTGGACGACACGTTCAAAATCTATAAACCTAATGCTATTGATTGATGTTAATGGGCGCTCGGCTAATGCCTCTTTTCAGGCAAAATGTCAGCCAGTCCCCTAAGAAACGATTGATCTGTGCCTTTTCGTCCTTTTGCACCATCTTCTCATTCGGATAGTCGTAGCGAGCTTTTACCCGGTTAAGCTGATCGGTGGTCAGTACTTCTGCTACACGAGCGTCGTGGTACAGCCTGACAGACATGGTTGGTAATGGAAATATCGAAATGTCGTCACTTTGACAAATCTCCACCAAAGTTGTGTACTTTGTGACTTCCAGCACTTGCAGCTGATAAGCCAGATGTGCCGCTTGATAACAGCGCACGTCACCGACGCTCGGTTGCGCAGGCAACAAAGCGTTCAACTTGGCGTAGTTCGTTTCATAAGTCCGCATCAGTTCTGGTAAATCAACATGATACGGCTTTTTTAGTGCTGTCATTTCTGCCATTGCGATTGTAATTGCCCGTAGTTTAACTCCAACCATTGTAGTGCGATTATTGAGGCTCCATTCTCAATTCGCCCCTCTTTCACTAACTGATACGCGTCGCGGCGGCTCATTACGTGAACTTTGATATCTTCACCTTCATAGTCTAAACCATGAACGCCGTGAGCCAGGGATGCATCCACTTCTCCCACATAGACATCAAGTTTTTCAGAACATCCCCCAGCAGAGGGATAATAAGAGGTAATTTTCTCCGTTCTGTTGACGGAGATCCCAGCTTCCTCTTCCGCTTCACGGCGCACCACTTCTTCTGCGCTCTCCGCGCGATCAATGATGCCCGCGACAATTTCTAACTGCCAGGGATTGGCATGTTCCAGCGCGCCAACGCGTATCTGTTCTATCATTACGACCTGATCACGTTGCGGATCATAAGGCAGCAACGCTGCGGCATGACCGCGCTCAAACATTTCCCGTTCAATAGTCTGACTCCACCCGCCTTGAAATAATCGATGCTTGAACCGATACTTCACCATTCGGAAAAATCCTTGAAACAGTGTCTCGGTTGAGACAATTTCTACATCTTCTGGAGTAAACACTCCTGGCGGCTGATCAGACTGTTGCATTAGAAACCTCTCTCAGTGAATCTTATAGTTTACTCATGAATTTTTGTGACTTCCAAGGACATTGCTCAACTTTTTATACAAAAGTTGTACTTATATTTAAGTCGTCACACAATTTTTATTGCACAATTGGATAGCTAAGTGTAAAAAAGTGCAAAGTTTCGAGTGAAATGCCATCAATTTGCGTTACACTCTCGTGAGCGTAACTCCTTTCATATTCAGGCAGGAATAGGACTAATGAAAAAACTGCTTCCTTTATTGATTAGTGCAACTCTGGGCGGCCTTAGCACAACAGCTTCCGCGGATGACCTTGCACAAATTTACGACCAAGCAAAACAGAACGATCCTCAACTGCTGAGTGCAGCGGCACAACGTGACGCAGCGTTTGAAGCGATCAACTCAAGCCGCAGCTCTCTTTTGCCTCAAATCAATTTGACTGCGGGTTACAACATTAACCGCAGTGACGTCGATCTACGCGACAGTGACAAACTGAGCGCAGGCATCAACTTCTCGCAAGAACTGTACGACCGCTCAAGCTGGGTTTCTCTGGATACCGCTGAGAAGCAAGCTCGTCAGGCTGATGCCCAATACGCAAACTCTCAGCAAAGCCTGATGCTACGCGTAGCACAAGCGTACTTTGATGTACTGAGCGCGCAGGACAATCTGGAATTTGTTCGTGCTGAAAAAGCCGCGGTTGGCCGTCAGTTGGAACAAACCAAACAACGTTTTGAAGTGGGCCTGTCGGCGATTACTGACGTCCATGACGCACAAGCGCAATACGATACTGTTCTGGCAGACGAAGTTCTGGCAGAAAACTCGCTGATCAACAGCTATGAGTCGCTACGTGAAATCACAGGTCAGGAACACACTAACCTGAGCATTCTGGATACCAACCGTTTCTCAACCAGCCGCACCACCGAATCGATGGAAGCACTGATTGAACAAGCGCAAGAAAAGAACCTGTCACTGTTGTCGGCTCGTATCTCTCAAGACGTGGCGAAAGACAACATTTCGCTGGCAAGCTCTGGTCACCTGCCTTCGTTGACTCTGGACGGTGGTTACAACTACGGTCGTGAGTACAACGATAACTACAGCAGTTATGACACTTACCACGAAAACAACGACTTCAACATTGGTCTGAACCTGACTGTTCCGCTATACAGTGGTGGTAACGTGTCTTCCCAAACCAAACAAGCGGAATACGCATACGTTGCGGCCAGCCAGGATCTGGAAGCTTCGTACCGCAGCGTGGTGAAAAACGTGCGTGCGTACAACAACAACATCAATGCGTCGATCGGTTCGGTGCGTGCTTATGAACAATCTGTGATTTCCGCGCAATCAGCGTTGGATGCAACGGAAGCTGGCTTTGATGTGGGTACTCGTACTATCGTTGACGTACTGGATGCGACCCGTACTCTGTACAGCGTGAAGAAAAACCTGTCTGATGCGCGTTACAGCTACATCATCAACGTACTGCAACTGCGTCAGGCAGTAGGTACACTGAGCGAGCAGGACATCATTGATGTCAATGCGGGTCTCAAAGCGATCAAGTAATAAAGTGCCTGTTCGTCACCGTTGCTGTGGCGGTCAGTTCTGACAAAAAGGGCTCACACTGTGAGCCCTTTTTCTATCGGGAAGCTTGTTATCAGCCAGCGAGATTAGCCGCGGCCGCCTTTAATGGCTTCGATGATTTCAGTGGTTGAGCAGCCGTCTTCAAAGTTGAGGACTTTAACTTCGCCACCCGCCGCAATCACCTCTTTACCACCCGCAATCTCTTCCGGTTTGTAATCTCCACCTTTGACCAGCAGGTCAGGCAGGACTTCTGAGATCAGTCGCTGAGGCGTGTCTTCTGCAAATGGTACTACCCAGTCAACGGCGCCCAATCCCGCCAGTACCGCCATACGGCGATCGGTTGGATTCACCGGACGACCCGGACCTTTGAGACGTTTAACGGACTCATCGGTGTTCACCGCGACGATTAAGCGATCGCCGAGCTCAGCCGCGTGATTGAGGTAAGAGACGTGGCCAGCATGCAGAATGTCGAAACAACCGTTGGTCATCACCACTTTCTCGCCGCGAGCCTGCGCTTTTTTCACCGCTGCAATCAGCGATACTTCATCAATCACACCAAAGTCGGTGTCTCTGCTACCATGAATCGCTTCCGCCAGTTCGATGGTCGACACGGTCGAGGTGCCCAGTTTACCGACCACAACACCGGCTGCCGCGTTAGCCAGAGCACACGCTTCATCCAACGGCTTACCCGCGGACACTGACGCAGCCAAGACTGAAATCACGGTATCGCCTGCGCCCGTTACGTCGTACACTTCTTTCGCCTGCGTTGGCAGATGGAATGGGTCCATACCGCGACGCAGCAGCGTCATACCGTGTTCACTGCGGGTCACCAACAGGGCGTCCAGATCGAACTGTTCAATCAGACCAAAGCCTTTTTCCACCAAATCTTCATTCGATTTGACTTTACCAACCACCTGCTCGAACTCAGACATGTTTGGTGTCAGCAGCGTTGCGCCACGATAGCGTTCAAAATCGGAACCTTTAGGGTCGATGAATACCGGAACGCCAGCCTTGCGCGCAGCCTGAATAAACTGCTGCACATGCTCTAGCGCACCTTTCGCGTAATCCGACAAGATCACTGCTTTCACCGCTGGCAACGCTTTTTCCATGCGAGACAGGATCTGCGCTGGATCGGTGTTTTCAAATTTATCTTCAAAATCCAGACGAATCAGCTGCTGACCACGGCTTAGGACGCGCAGCTTAGTAATGGTCGGATAATCCGGCAGCGCCACAAAATCACACTTCACGCTCAGCGACGTCAGTTTGTCCGCCAGTACCTGAGCGGGTTCATCCATCCCTGTTAAACCAATGATATGCGCCTGACCGCCGAGTGAAGCAATGTTCATCGCAACGTTCGCTGCACCGCCCGGACGCTCTTCGTTATGCTCTACTTTTACCACAGGCACCGGAGCTTCTGGCGAGATGCGACCCGTTGGACCGTACCAATAACGATCAAGCATCACATCGCCAATAATCAAAACCCCAGCATTGCTGTAGTCAGGTAGGATTGGTTTCATTATGGATCTCCAATATTTATGACTGGGCGGAGTGTATCACAGCCCTTTTAGCGGCTAAAGATATCAACCCAGCCACTGTTGCCAAACTCGTTTTACCTGTTCACGTTCAGCGACAAATTTACTCTCGCTGACATCGGCCTCTTGATTGAGCAGATTACGATGATGGATTTGATCACGCATGCCAGTGTAAGCATGAGTCAATGCCATCGCCTGCTCTTCTTCCATGACACCTTGGGTGAGCAAAGATTCAAAAATTCTCACGTTATCTGACCAACGAGTCAGCTTAGGTTTATCATGACTGTAGCGCAGCACCAGGTACTGAGCCAAAAATTCAATGTCGGTAATCCCGCCGACATCCTGCTTGAGCATAAAACGTCCGGCTTTTTTGCCTCCGAGGTGCTCACGCATTTTCAAGCGCATATCGACCACCTCTTTTTTGAGTTTTTCCTCTTCACGCGGTAGAGACAAAATCGCGTGGCGCGTGGCAAGAAATGCCTGTTGCAACGGCTCATCGCCATAGATAACGCGAGCGCGCACCAATGCCTGATGTTCCCACGTCCAGGCATCCTGACGCTGATACTCTTCAAACGCATCAATCGGGCTGACCAACAAACCGGACGCGCCGGACGGACGCAAGCGAGTGTCCACTTCATACAAAATGCCGGACGCGGTGCGGGTAGAGAAAATATGGATTACGCGCTGTGCGAGACGCAGATAGAACTGGCGGCCATCAATTTCTTTTGCCCCATCGGTATAGGCGTCCAACGGGCAGTCGTGAATAAACACGATATCGAGATCTGAGTTATAGCCCAGCTCCCAGCCACCGACTTTACCGTAACCCACGACGGCAAAACCTTTACCGTCACGATCTTTGAGGTGCGTTGGTTCGCCATATTTCGCGCTGACTTGCAGCCAGGCCTGATGCACCACTGCTTCAACAATCGCTTCAGCGAGATAGGTTAAGTGGTCACTCACTTTCATCACTGGCAGCACGCCCGCAATGTCGGCTGCGGCAATTTTCAGAATACAAATCTGTTTGAACTGACGCAGCCCTTCCATCTGCTGCTCCATGTCATCTTCCGGAATGCGGGCAAGAAAATCGCGCAGTTCGGTTTTATATGCATCAAGCGCAATCGGGTTGTAGAGATGCTGCGGATCAATCAGTTCATCAAGCAGAATTGGGTAGCGGGCCAGTTGCTCAGAAATCATCGGGCTGGCGGTACACAATCGCACCAGTTGTGTCAGCGCCGCCGGATGTTCATCAAGCAGCTCCATGTAAGTGGTACGAGTGGCAATGCTGTGCAGCAGCGATAACACACGCGACAAACCAAACTCAGCGTCAGGATGCGAGAAAATGGCCTGATACACTTTCGGCATCAGGCGATTGAGCACCTCACGCCCACGCGGACCGATGGTGCGTTTTGCCAGATCGTCCTTAAAGCGGATAATCGTATTCGCCATCGCTTCCGTCTGCTGTTGAGAAAGATCGTGCTGGACAATATGCTCAATCACATCGCGTTTATGGGCCATATCCCACAGCTCATGGAAATGAGCGGCAATGGTGTCCTCTTCATCTTCCTCTTCATCACCAATCAGGTTGGCAAACACGGCGTGCACGCGCCCCATCTGAAGCTGCACTTCATCCAACAACGCCTGCCAGGACGAGAAGTTGAACGCAACAGCCAGACGCAATTGATCATCCGCTTTATCCGGCAGAGTCTGAGTTTGTTTGTCGGCCAGTGCCTGTAGTAAGTTTTCCAGACGGCGCAGGAAACGGTACGCTTCGGTCAACTCCGCAACTTCTTGCGCGCTAAGCAGATCCAGCTCACCAATCGCCTGTAAGGTTTCCAGCAGCCCACGATGGCGCAGTGATGGCTCACGCCCCCCACGAATTAACTGGAACACCTGCGCGATAAATTCAATTTCACGGATGCCGCCGGCGCCCAGCTTAATGTTGTTGCTCAGACCGCGGCGGCGTACTTCGCTGGTGATCATCGACTTCATGCGGCGCAGCGACTGAATGGCGCTGAAATCGATATAGCGGCGGAACACAAATGGGCGCAGCATTTGGCGCAGCTCTTGGTACTGCGAATACATCTCCCGCCCCATTACGCGAGCTTTGATCATCGCGTAACGCTCCCAGTCCCGTCCCTGCTCTTGGTAATAATCTTCCAGAGCGGCATAACTCATTACCAGCGGGCCGCTTTCACCAAATGGACGCAGGCGCATGTCAACCCGGTAGCAGAAGCCGTCAAAGGTTTGCTGATCGAGCATCTTGATGATGCGCTGACCTAAGCGGGTAAAGAACTGCGCGTTAGCAATCGAGCGGCGAGCACCTTGTGTCTCTCCGTTTTCCGGATAGGTAAAAATCAGATCGATATCGGATGAAAAGTTGAGTTCACCGCCACCAAGTTTGCCCATACCGATAATCAGCATCGGCTGCGCTTCGCCCTGTGCGTTGCACGGAGTGCCCCACTCCTGACAGCAAATCTGATACTGCCACTGATAGGTTTCAAAAATCAGCGCTTCCGCGAGTTGCGAGAGATGCTCCAGGCTCTCATCCAGACTCCAGTCGGCAAGAAAATCACGCCACGCAATGTACACCATTTCACGGTTACGGAACTGGCGCAGCACGCGCTGACCACTGGTCTCATCCTGACATTCACTCAACAGCGCACTCAGGTGCTGGCGATAGCTTTCACTGCGCTGCGATGTGGCCAGCATAGCTGGCAGATCGCGGCACAGAATGCCATCACGTTGCAGAGTGTCCGCAACAAACTGACTGAAACCGAGCACATTTTTGAGCTGCTGTTGATGTTCGCTATCCCAGTCGGCGATCACCGGCTGTTGCTGAAGAAGAAGTTGATACTGATGATCGGCGTGAGCCTCGAGTTTTGGCGGCAATGACATGATGCATCCTTGTCTTTACGAATAGAGTAGTTATAACAGACTTGGACCAATAAAAAACGCCCACAAATCAATTGTGGGCGCTCTTTCATAGTGTGGATTCAACCGGGAATCAGACTTTGAATACGGTAATTTTACGATCCAGCTCTTCCGCGTTGCTTTGCATGATTTCGGAGGTTTCCAGCAGCTCGCTGACCACCGTGACCGATGCTTCCACCAGCTCACGCACATTGGTCAGATTCTGGTTCATCTCTTCAGCGACGCTGCTCTGCTGGCCCGCCGCCGTCGCAATTTGGAAGTTCATGTCATTGATCTGCTGCACTTGCTGGACAATGCCATCCAGTTCACGTCCGGCGTTGGTGACCAGCTCAACCCCATCCGCAGCTTCCACCACGCTTTTTTCCATCAGATTCACGGCAGAATTCGCACTCGCCTGCAAATGTGAAATCATGTCCTGAATTTCCACCGTTGCGTTTTGGGTGCGCTGCGCAAGGTTACGCACTTCGTCAGCCACCACGGCAAAGCCGCGACCCGCTTCGCCAGCACGCGCTGCTTCAATCGCCGCATTCAGTGCCAGCAGGTTGGTCTGCTCAGAAATACCTTGAATGGTGCCCACCACACTGCCGATAGCGACGACGCGCTCTTCAACCTGATTGACCGCTTCCGCCGAGGCCGCGATATCTTTCGACAGCTCGCTCATTTTACCGATCGTCTGTTTGACAAACTGCTGGCCGGTACCGGCCTGGTGCGAGGCGTTTTCTGTCAGGGAAGAGGCGTTCTGTGCATGTTCGGCAACCGTCTGAACGGTCGAAGACATTTCGCTCATCGCCGTGGCCAGTTGGTCGATCTCATTGAACTCTTCCTGCGCCGACTCTTTGGTTTCAGACATACTCATGGTCATGACTTCGGTCAACGCGGTCAGCTCCTGCGACGCATTCACCTGAGTTTTAATCAGCTCTTGCAGTTGCAGGCGGGTCTTTTCCAGCTCGCGCGCTACATCACCGTATTCATCTTTACAGTCCATGGAAATCGGTTCAGACAAATCACGTCGCGCCATCTGGTTAATGGCTTCACTGAGATACTGAGTCTGACGAAGCATGATACGCGCAGCAAACAGCAGCAGAACCACAAATACCACGATCATCAGGCCTGTTTGCCACACCACCTGCACCAGATAATCATCGTAATGCTTTTGTGCGACTTCAGCATTTTGCGTTGCAGCCAGCAGAGAATCGTAAAAAGTACCGGCATCCCACAGTTGCTTACCAATGATCAAGACGGTACTGAATACCATCAGCATGATCATTTTCGGCACGAGTCGGATATCCGTAATCACGCGCTCCCATGGTTTAAAAGCCATCCTCGCCATTGTCAGTTCTCCACTAAGTCTTTTATATTGAAAACACTCATTATTTTTTGCCGCTTACTGGCTAAGCCGCAAACTTATTTATTTCGAGCTTCGTATGAAAAACGATGATATCAAAGATGAAACCAAGCCAATGAGCTTATTGTCGCTAATCCTGTCTTTCATGGCGCTATTTGTGATCTCAGGCTTGTTGTTTGTTCCTGTAGAACACGAAACTCGACAGGTACTTATCGGCCTCGATTTCGTCATCTGTAGTATTTTTATTCTGCAACTCTGCATAGATTTGATCCGAGCCGCAGATCGCGTGCAATTTCTGAAACGCCACTGGATCGATATTCTCGCCAGCATTCCGATGATCGAACCGCTGCGCTTTGCACGAATCTTTCATATTCTGCGCGTCATTTTAGTGATCCGCTCTGGCCGCACTATTTTGCGCCAGCTGCTCGCCAATCGCCGCGAAACCACGCTGGCGACCATTCTGCTGCTCTTAGTGGTATTGCTGACGCTCGGATCAAGCATGATGCTGTTCTTTGAAGTGCAAGATCCCAACGCCAATATCACTGATGGTGGTGATGCACTGTGGTGGGCGTTGGTGACGATCTCAACCGTCGGTTACGGCGATCATTATCCGGTGACCACAGCAGGTAAAATCGTCGCCTCGATCATGATCGTCTGTGGTGTGGGGATGTTCGGTATGATTTCCGGTCTGATCGCGTCGTTTCTGTCCTCCCCCGATCATGGTCAAACTGCCAGAGCGGAGCACCAAGAGCGACTGATAAAACAAGTCGTTACTCAACAGCAGGAACTGATTCTGCGCCTCAAAGAGCTGGAAGCACGCATTGATTTGGAGCGCGAAAGCCGCGAAAAAGAAAGGGATGCCTGAGCATCCCTTAATGTTGGACAGATTATTCTCGCCAGTAAGGCGGCGTTTCAATCCCGATGATACGGGTCTGTTCCATCGCGTGCAGAATTGAGTTTTCCTGACGAATCAACCAGCGCTTTAACTGCTCCTGCTCTTCGCCTTGCAAACACTCGACCATGGCTTCAACGGGTTTTAGCGTCAGCAAATCATCAATACCATGCAACAGATCGGCCCACGGCATACGGAATGCCTGACGCTCTTCCGCATCGTACAGGCTCGCAAAGCTGATACCAGTATAAAGGCTGCGCATCAGGCGGTACTGTTGGTCAATGTATTCCTGACTGGTGAGCTGACGCTCCGGTGGAAACACTTCCAATAGCTCCGTCCACGTGCGTTCAAGTTGCTTAACGGAGAAATGATGGATATTCAGCGCCATCTTCTCACGCGCTTTTTCATCCAGGAACGGCTGCCAGCCTCGGGTCAGAATCCAGCGGCTTAAATCGAGCAACAGGCCGGTATAACGAGCCGAGTTGAGTAGCTTCAGGATTTCATCACGTTGTGGCAAATCATCCTGCAGCTGTTTCAGCTCGCTGATCAGAAACTTGCGCGCATCCAGCTTACGCAGTGCATAACCTTTGTCTTCCAGCAACTCGCTTAAGTAATCGTACTGTTTGAGCCAGGTCAGTTCACCTTCGAGCCATTTCAGCTCCTGGCGCAGAATCGCACTGGCACGACGTGGCACCACACCGCCATACACTGCCAGCACCTGACGAATAAAACTGATGGCATGACTGATTTCATGCAGCGCAGGGATAGAATCGCGTTCGGTGTAAATTTGCTCGTGGTAATGCCAATGTGACAAGGCATGTTCCAGCGAGTTAATAAAGCAGGATTCAACGCTGTCGTGTTTTTGGGTGTTAACCAGCGCCAAAGGCTTCACTTCATCGCCCAGATAGTCCGCAGCAAGGCGATAACCGCGCGCCGCTTTGCTCAGGTTACCCAGTCGCATTCCGCCCTGCTCACACAGCTGACGGGCAAGGGTAAACAGCGCATCGGTCTGACCGGATTTCAGTTCCAGTTCCACTTCACAGATCGGGTCTTCACGGTCGCCCGCGATGACAAGTCCCTGGTCGAACGCCACTTCAACCTGGCTGCCATCTGGCATGCCAATCAGCCATTGCTCACGGTTAAAATTGGTAGAGAACAGAGCAACCAGCTCAGATTGCAGCGTCGCGATATCACGCTCTGCAGGCCAGATGTCTGCCGGATGGAGAGATAAATCCGGATCATTGCAATTGTGTTCTGCGTTGTACTCTGGCCTTTGGTGTAGCCCTGCGACTACCCGGCCTGCTGTTTTCACAGTCTGTACATAAACGTCATCAAAACGGCGGATACGAAGTCCAATATCATGTTGTCGTAACCAGTTATCGGGAGAGTCAAAATATGTGTTCCCTAACTCACGACAACTATGCTGAAGTACTTTGGTTTCAGAAATTTTTTTCAGTAAAACCTCTGAAAATTCAGGAGAAACAAAAAACTTCAGTTCTATCTCGGTTTCCATAGTTATACCTTTCGAAGCAGATAGCGACAGGATATTGCCTAATAGGCACCGGGGCAAGAAAGAAATATCGCCCGATTGATGATCTAAAACAGTTTAAATGCGCCAGTGAATGGGTTAACATGCGCGCCTTTATAGCCAACGCTCAACATTTCACCATACAATGGTGTATGTTCTTTTTAGGTTATAGCTATTAGGTTGAATGACCATGCCAGTAAATACAATCATGGGGTTATTTGCAAAGTCCCCTATTAAGCCTTTGCAACGACACGTTGTGTGTGTGAATGAATGTTGTTCCCACCTGGTTAACTTCTTTGAAGTGTGTGCCAAAGGTGATTGGGAAAAAGCAGCAGAAATTCGCGCGCAGATCTCTCATCTTGAGAAAGAAGCGGATGTATTAAAGCGTGAAATTCGTCTTAAACTTCCTCGCGGTCTGTTTTTGCCAGTTGATCGTACCGACATGCTGGAGCTTCTCACTCAACAAGATAAACTTGCCAACCTTGCGAAAGACATCGCAGGCCGTGTTTACGGTCGTCAACTCGTTATTCCTGAGCCTCTTCAAGAAAACTTCCTTGCCTACGTAAAGCGTTGCCTAGATGCAGCCAACCAAGCGCAGAAAGTCATCAATGAGCTCGATGAGTTATTGGAAACTGGATTTAAAGGCCGTGAAGTAACGCTTGTGGCTGAAATGATCCATCAACTGGATGTGATTGAAGATGACACCGATGCCATGCAGATTCGCCTGCGCCAACAACTGATGGCGATTGAATCTACCATGAACCCTATCGATGTGATGTTCTTGTACAAAATTTTTGAGTGGATTGGTGGCATTGCCGACCAGGCTCAGCGCGTTGGCGCTCGTCTGGAAGTCATGTTGTCTCGTTCATAAATCATAAAGTTAACCAAATAACTAAGAGCACAATTTCGAAAGACCACAGTTTAGGCGTTGAATATGTTACCTCGCTGATGGTCTTTACTCGTGTCAAAAAACCACGATTCGAATGCGCTCCGCTTGTTATAAACAACTAGGTATTACGATGGATATCCTTGCGAACTACGGCACTATCCTGATTATTGTTGCTGCGCTCTTCGGCTTTCTCATGGCAATTGGTATTGGCGCGAACGACGTGGCCAATGCAATGGGCACCTCCGTAGGGTCAAAAGCACTAACCGTGAAACAAGCGATCATCATCGCGATGATTTTTGAATTTGCGGGCGCCTATCTGGCGGGCGGTGAAGTAACCGAAACAATCCGTAACGGTGTTATCGAAACATCTCTTTTTGCCAATCAACCAGATGTTCTGGTTTACGGCATGATGTCAGCACTGCTGGCAGCCGGCACCTGGCTTCTGCTGGCCTCCTACATGGGCTGGCCTGTCTCAACAACCCACTCTATTATTGGTGCTATCATCGGTTTTGCCTGTGTTTCCGTGGGTACAGAAGCGGTGGACTGGAGCTCAGTTCAGGGCATCGTAGGCAGTTGGATCGTCACTCCAGTGATTTCCGGCGTCTTCGCCTACATCATCTTCGTCAGCGCGCAGCGTCTGATTTTTGATACCGAAGATCCTCTTATTAACGCCAAGCGATTTGTTCCGGTGTACATGTTCATCACCACCATGGTGATCGCTCTGGTAACCATCAAAAAAGGTCTGAAACACGTAGGCCTGCACCTGACCAGCTCAGAAGCTTGGATCTGTGCAGCAATTGTTTCTGCAATCGTGATGGTAGGTGGTTACATCTATATTCAGAAGAAATTCGCGAACCGCGATGAAGACCACAGCTTTGCTGGTGTGGAAAGCATCTTCAGCATTCTGATGGTTATCACAGCGTGTGCAATGGCATTTGCTCACGGCTCAAACGACGTCGCAAACGCGATCGGCCCTCTGTCTGCCGTGGTATCAACCGTTGAAAACCTGGGTGAAATCGCAGCGAAGAGCTCTATCGCTTGGTGGATTCTGCCACTGGGTGGTTTCGGTATCGTCGTGGGTCTGGCAACGATGGGCCACAAAGTTATGGCAACGGTCGGTACCGGTATCACCGAACTGACTCCGAGCCGTGGTTTTGCCGCGCAGCTGGCAACAGCATCGACGGTAGTACTGGCATCAGGTACTGGTCTGCCAATCTCGACCACTCAGACTCTGGTCGGTGCGGTACTGGGCGTAGGTTTTGCTCGTGGTATTGCAGCACTGAACCTTGGCGTAGTTCGTAACATCGTGGCTTCATGGATTGTTACCCTGCCTGCAGGTGCGCTGCTGGCCGTGGTGTTCTATTATGCAATTCAAGGCATTTTCGCCTAAGTAGCCACGTCAGTACTGTGTAAGCGCTTTGTCATTATTGACTCAAACGCACAGAAAGGGAGGCTTTGCCTCCCTTCTTTGTTGCACCGCATGTGGAAAGTTCTTACTATTTGGCAATCAAACACTATGGCTTTTCATGCCAAACTCGTCATAACAAGGGATTAACCGTGAAAAAACTGATCTGCATGGTGCTTTTCTCCATGTTGGCTGCACCAACGTTTGCACAAGACCGCTATATCGCGGACAAATTGTTTACTTACATGCACTCAGGTCCAAGCAATCAATATCGCATTATCGGCAGTATTGATGCGGGTGAGAAAGTGAAACTTATCAACACGAATAAAGACACGGACTACACCCAAATCGTCGACGAACGTGGCCGTACCGGCTGGGTAGAAAGTCGATTTGTGACTCGCGATGTGAGCATGGCCGTGCGCCTGCCTCAACTGGAAAAAGAGCTGGCGGATGTGAAAAGCAAGCTGGCCAATGCACGTCAAAGCGCGGACAGCGAAAAAGCAGGCTTAGTGGACTCTCTGGAAGTACGCAACAAACAGATTGCCGAACTGGAAAAGAATTACAGCGACATCAGCAAGCAGCTGACTGCTTCACAAAGCGAAGTACGTGAACTGCGTGCCAAGCTGGACACACAAAAAGAAGATCTGCTGCTGAAGTACTTCATGTACGGCGGCGGTGTTGCCGGTGGTGGCCTGCTGTTAGGCTTAGTACTGCCGCACATTATCCCTCGCCGTAAACGCAACCCTGCTGGCTGGGCATAATCCTGATTGAAGAAAAACGGTCACTCAATAGTGACCGTTTTTTTTATCCCCGCCAATCATACAGTGCCGGTATTTCTATCTGCTTATTGCGAAAACGCACAATCGTACTTTGTGGCTTAATCGCCACCAGCTGCACATTATCAAAAATGTTGTCGCCTTCGTGATATTCCACGCCGTTGACTTTAATCCAGCGCTTGACCGCATTACTGGCGTAGACATGCGTCTGAAAGTTCATCGCCGGCAGCGCGCCACTAAACTCATCACTGTGTTGTAACAGCGGCACGGCCTGAGATGCCTGCGAATCTGTCTGATTGCGTTGTTCGCTATCATCCGCTTTGAGAATCGATTCGACTCTGGCGGCCATTTCTGGAGACAACTGACTGAGATCCAGCTCGCTCAGTGCCATCTGGCTCTGTTTATCCACCTGAGTTTGCGGTTTCGATGGAGACGTTGCCGTCACGACATTAGCAGCAGACCTCACAGGTTGAGCCGATGCTGCAACAGGCTCCTCTTCCGGCTCTGCAACCGACACCTCGGCGAACTCATTGAACACGGGGACATCCACATCCGTGCGGATCAGCGGGCCGAAGTTGGGGTAATCCAATTGTTCAAACGGTGCCGCCACCTGATTGATCGCAGGCGACGCAGTGGCCTGCTCAGCAATCGCGAGCTGCTGACGCTGGAATCCCTGATAACCGATGACTGCCGCCGTGGCCAAGCCCGGCAGCGTGAGCCATAACGCGTGATACCAGCGAAAACCTGCTGACTGAGCACTAGCCTGCGCGCTGTGTGGGGTAGGCATCACATGCCCGGTGTATTGCTGATGACTGAGTTCAGAACGTTGCAACGCTTTCATCACCTGCGACATCACTGCACCTCCGTCAGGCGTGGTCCGCTCTGCTGAGTCAGCAAATCTAACTGGCGCAGTGTCTGGCGTCCGGCAATGCCGTCCACCTGCATATTCTGCCAACGTTGGAATACTTCCACCTTACGTTTAACCTCTTTGTCATACACCGTGACATGGCGTTCAGGTTCGCCCAACAAGCGAGACAGTTTGTTATCCAGCAGCGTGATATCTTCACCGCGCATGCCGGCACGCAGGGTCTGATAGAACGATGGTTGCCATACTACCCGATACTCCCCCTGCCACAGAGGTTCAATCCACTCGCGGCCGATACGTACCCGTTTATCGTTGATCAGCAGTTCTACCTCATCACCTTGCAGATGATAGAGCACCGCATAGGTTCTCAACCCTCGCAGGTTGAGGGTTAACGTCACCGGCAGGTTCAGCTTTTTCAGATCCTGCCAGCTCCCCATATTTTGCTCGCACTCCAATTGTGATGACGCAGAGCGCTGACAGAAGCTTTCAATCACCGAGGCATCATAACCCCACACCGCATACAGCGCCTTCATCGCCTGCTCACGGTCGGTCGCACCTTTGAGCTGGTCTTCCACTGTCGTCGGGAACACCGTCTGCTCCGCGGCTTCCACAGGCGCAGGCAATGGCCACTGTTGCTGAATTTGTTGATTGAGATAAGGTGGCAACCAATATGCGATGGCCGCTGCCGAACCAATCCCGATGAGCGCAGACATCACTCCGACAAGCGGAAAACGTCGAGACCTTTCCTGCACCTGAGGCTGATACACCGTGGACTGAAAACTCATGATTTGTGTGCATGCCTGCTTCACTCGTTCAAGGCTGATGGCACGTTCTCCGGCCTGATACGCCCCTTTCAGCGCGGCATCACACGCCAGATTGATCAAACGTGGAATTCCATGCGTCTGCTGCGCAATCCATTTGGCACTGCGAGCCGAAAACAGATTACCGTCGCCCCCGGCCTGTTGCAGACGAAAACGAATGTAGTGCGCGGTTTCGCTGACATCGAGCGGTAGCAAGTGGTAGCGTCCGGTGATTCGCTGTGCCAGCTGTCGCAATTGCGGCAATTGCAGTTTGTACTGCAGCTCGGGTTGGCCAATCAAGAGCACTTTAAGCAGCTTGCGGCTTTCTGTTTCCAGATTGGTTAATAAACGCAGTTGCTCCAGCACATCCGGCGCCAGATGCTGGGCTTCATCAATCACCAGCAACACCTGAATTCCGTTGGCGTACTCATTGAGCAGAAACTGGTACAAAACCTGACTCAGCTGCTTGAGCGTCGCCTGCTGCGGGTATTTGATGGCGAACTCATCACAGATAGCTTCCAGCAGCTCACGCTCTGAAAAGGTCGGGTTGAGAATGAAACCCGCACGGGTATGTGGCGGAAGTCCGGACAGAATCGCCTTGGCGACCGTGGTTTTTCCGGTGCCCACTTCGCCAGTCAGCATCGCAAAACCACCGCCATCGCCCAGTCCGGCCTGAAGATGAGCCATCGCTTCTTTATGTCGTTGACTTAAATATAAATACCGAGAATTGGGCACAATCGAGAACGGATGTTCTATCAGGCCGAAAAATTCTGGATACATGCTCTCGTCTCTTTGAATGTTGTTAGGCGCAAAGTATCATTGTGACTATGATTATCCAACGCCATAAACGTAAATATTGAGGTTCGGTGGTGCAAATTTATCTCGTTGGCGGCGCAGTTCGCGATCAATTGCTTCAGCTTCCAGTATATGACAAAGATTGGGTGGTCGTTGGCAGCAGTCCGGAAGAGATGCTCAACGCTGGCTTTCAGGCCGTGGGCAAAGACTTTCCGGTGTTTCTGCATCCTAAGACCCGTGAAGAGCACGCTTTAGCTCGTACCGAGCGTAAAACAGGTTCCGGCTATACTGGCTTTGCCTGCCACTTCGCGCCAGATGTCACGCTGGAAGAGGATCTGCTGCGCCGCGATCTCACCATCAACGCCATGGCACAAACCAAAGACGGAACGCTGATCGACCCCTACGGAGGTCAGCGCGATTTGCAAGATCGCGTGCTGCGTCATGTCTCGGAAGCGTTTGTCGAAGACCCTCTGCGCGTACTGCGCGTCGCGCGCTTTGCCGCCAAACTCACGCATCTCGGCTTTTCTGTCGCCGAAGAGACGCTGGCGCTGATGCAACACATCAGCGCATCGGGTGAACTGCAACATCTGACGCCGGAGCGCGTCTGGCAGGAGTGGCAAAAATCGCTGTCGACGCGAAGCCCGCATATTTTTCTGCAAGTCCTGCGTGACTGCGGTGCATTGAAGATCGTACTGCCGGAACTCGACCGCTTGTTTGGCGTACCTCAGCCTGAGAAATGGCATCCGGAAATCGATACGGGCGTACACACGCTGATGGTGGCCGAACAAGCAGCGCTGCTGTCGGAATCACTCACTGTACGCTTTGCCGCGCAGGTGCACGATCTCGGCAAGGGCGTAACGCCTGAATCAGAGTGGCCGAGCCACAAGCTGCATTGTCATACCGGATTGAAGCTCATTGAGGCGCTGTGCGCACGCGTCAAAGTACCGAATGAGTTTCGCGACTTAGCCTTGGCGGTTTGCGCGCAACATTCCAATGTTCATCGCGCCGCCGAGCTCAAACCGGCAACCAAGCTGAAAGTGCTAAATCTACTGGATGTATGGCGTAAACCGCAGCGACTCGATGAAGTACTGCTGTGCTGCGAAGCGGACCATCGTGGACGTTTAGGCTTAGAACAGAACCCCTATCCACAACGGGATAGTTTTCTGCGCGCCTACAGTGCTGCGGTCAAAGTGGATGTTCAGCAGGTGATCGCCGCAGGTTTTAGTGGCAAACAGATTCGCGACGAACTGGATAAACGCCGGGTCCATGCCATTCAGAATGCGGGATGAAGCATTTGCGCTGGATGAATAATCAATATTGATAAACGTTTGAAAACAAAAAGCCCTGCAATGCAGGGCTTCTTTTTAAGCGTCAACGCTAAGCTTTAAATTAAGCTTGGCCTTTCACTTCTTTCAGACCGTTGAAAGGTGCACGTTCGCCCAGTGCTTCTTCGATACGGATCAGTTGGTTGTACTTAGCAACGCGGTCAGAACGGCTCATAGAACCCGTTTTGATTTGGCCTGCTGCAGTACCTACCGCTAGGTCAGCGATAGTTGCGTCTTCAGTTTCGCCTGAACGGTGAGAGATTACTGCAGTGTAACCTGCATCTTTAGCCATCTTGATTGCAGCTAGAGTCTCAGTCAGAGAACCGATTTGGTTGAACTTGATCAGGATAGAGTTAGCGATGCCTTTCTCGATACCTTCAGCAAGGATCTTAGTGTTAGTTACGAACAGATCGTCACCAACAAGTTGGATCTTGTTGCCAAGAAGTTGAGTTTGGTGTGCGAAACCAGTCCAGTCAGATTCGTCCAGACCGTCTTCGATAGAAACGATTGGGAATTTCTCAACTAGCTCTGCCAGGTAGTGGTTGAACTCTTCAGAAGTGAAAGTTTTACCTTCGCCTTTCATGTTGTAGATGCCAGCGTCTTTGTCGAAGAACTCAGATGCAGCACAGTCCATAGCAAGAGTTACGTCTTTACCCAGAACGTAACCAGCAGCAGCTACCGCTTCTGCGATTACTTCTAGTGCTTCTGCGTTAGATTTCAGGTTAGGAGCGAAACCACCTTCGTCACCAACTGCAGTGTTGTAACCTTTCGCTTTCAGAACTTTAGCCAGGTTGTGGAACACTTCAGAACCGATACGTACCGCTTCTTTCAGAGTTTTCGCGCCAACTGGTTGAATCATGAATTCTTGGATATCAACGTTGTTGTCTGCGTGCTCACCACCGTTGATGATGTTCATCATAGGCAGAGGCATAGAGAATTGACCAGCAGTGCCGTTCAGTTCAGCGATGTGCTCGTACAGAGGCATGCCTTTAGAAGCTGCTGCTGCTTTAGCGTTCGCTAGAGAAACCGCTAGGATTGCGTTCGCACCGAAGTTAGATTTGTTTTCAGTGCCATCTAGGTCGATCATGATCTGGTCAACAGTTGCTTGATCTTTCGCGTCTTTGCCAGCTAGAGCGTCAGCGATTGGACCGTTAACAGCTGCGATAGCTTTCAGAACGCCTTTACCTAGGAAACGAGATTTGTCGCCATCACGCAGCTCAAGAGCTTCACGAGAACCCGTTGATGCACCCGATGGTGCAGCAGCCATACCTACGAAACCGCCTTCTAGGTGAACTTCAGCTTCAACAGTTGGGTTACCACGTGAGTCGATGATTTCACGACCTAGAACTTTAACGATCTTAGACATTAATGTTTCCTCTCATTGAATTTAAATGTCAAAACTAAAAGGGTAGCCGCACAACACAAGCCGCTACCCATATCCTTTTACTTCAATTCGCCGCGCTGGAACTGACCCGCAGCTTTCACAAAGCCTTCAAACAATGGGTGACCATCGCGAGGCGTTGATGTGAATTCTGGGTGGAACTGAGCTGCTACAAACCATGGGTGAGCAGGGTTCTCAATCACTTCTACCAGTTTCTTATCAGCAGACAAACCAGACACTTTCAGACCCGCTTTTTCAATTTGCGGACGCAGGTTGTTGTTCACTTCGTAACGGTGACGGTGACGCTCATGAATCGTTGCGCTACCGTACATATCGTAAGCTTTAGAACCTTTCGCCAGGTGGCACAGTTGTGAACCCAGACGCATCGTACCACCCAGGTCTGACGTTTCAGTACGTTCTTCAACGTTACCTTCGCTGTCTACCCATTCTGTGATTAAGCCTACCACAGGGTATTTGGTGTCTTTGTTAAATTCTGTTGAATGCGCACCTTCCATACCCGCCACATTGCGCGCGTATTCGATCAGTGCGACCTGCATACCCAGACAGATACCCAGGTAAGGAATGTTGTTTTCACGTGCGTATTGCGCCGCACGAATCTTACCTTCGATACCACGATCGCCGAAGCCACCGGGTACCAGAATAGCGTCAAGACCTTCAAGGATTTCAACACCTTTAGTCTCAACATCTTGTGAATCAACGTACTTGATAGTCACGCTCAGACGATTTTTCAGACCCGCGTGTTTCAGCGCTTCGTTCACTGATTTGTAAGCATCTGGCAGTTCAATGTACTTACCAACCATACCGATAGTCACTTCACCGGTTGGGTTCGCTTCTTCATAGATAACCTGTTCCCATTCAGACAGATCAGCTTCAGGCGCATTGATGCCAAAACGTGCACAGACAAGATCATCCAGACCCTGAGAACGGATCAGTTGTGGAATCTTGTAGATAGAGTCTACGTCTTTCATTGAGATAACGGCTTTTTCAGGCACGTTACAGAACAGCGCAATCTTCTTACGCTCGTTCGCCGGGATCATACGATCGCTACGACAAACCAGGATGTCAGGCTGAATACCGATAGACAGCAGTTCTTTAACCGAGTGCTGAGTTGGCTTAGTTTTCACTTCGCCTGCCGCTGCCAGGTAAGGAACCAGCGTCAGGTGCATGAACATCGCGTTTTCGCGGCCAACTTCGATCGCCAGCTGACGGATCGCTTCCATGAATGGTAGTGACTCGATGTCACCCACAGTACCGCCCACTTCTACGATAGCGATATCATGGCCTTCAGAGCCAGCAATCACACGATCTTTGATCGCATTAGTAATATGAGGAATAACCTGAATGGTTGCACCCAGGTAGTCGCCACGGCGTTCTTTACGTAGAACGTCAGCGTAAACACGACCTGCGGTAAAGTTGTTGCGCTTGGTCATTTTGGTACGAATGAAACGCTCGTAGTGACCAAGGTCTAGGTCAGTTTCCGCGCCATCTTCCGTAACGAACACTTCACCGTGTTGAGTTGGGCTCATTGTGCCTGGGTCAACGTTGATGTAAGGGTCAAGCTTCATCATAGTCACTTTAAGACCACGAGCTTCTAGAATCGCTGCAAGGGATGCCGCTGCAATACCTTTACCTAGAGAGGATACAACCCCGCCAGTAACAAAAATATAATTTGTCGTCATGTTTAACCTGAAATTGGTTGAATGAGGGAAATGGATTTCTTCTGGACGGGACGAAACTATACCAGAACCCATTTATCGCCACAACGTGAAATCTATCACACTCAGTTTTTTATTTTTTGCTTCAAATCAAAGAGCATTAACGTGAAAAAGATCCGTCGTTATTATCTGAGTCAATTTTGACTCAACATAATTTGTCACATGGTGGTCATGCTTTTTCTTGCTGTTTGACCTTGTCCCACATCGCATCCAGCTCTTCAAGTGTGAAGGAATTTAAGGACTTACCCTGATTTCGCACTTGAGCTTCGACCCCGTGAAAACGGCGGGTAAACTTCTGATTGGCTTTCATCAGCGCCACTTCCGGGTCCTTGCCAAGATGGCGAACCAAATTCACGGTAGCAAACAGCAGATCACCCAGTTCTTCTTCCACTTTCTGTTGATCGACGTCGACGTGCAGCACTTCCGCCATCACTTCATCGATTTCTTCGTGCACTTTATCGACCACCGGCCCGAGCGTTTTCCAGTCGAAGCCATATTTAGCGCACTTCTTCTGAATCTTGTTGGCGCGAGATAATGCCGGAAGCGATTGTGGTATAGAGTCTAGGATACTTTGTTCGCTTTTGCCTGCCTCGGCTTTTTCTTTGGCTTTCTCCGCTTCCCAGTTGGCATTCAACGCCGCTTCGTCCTCGAAACTGGCCTCGCCAAACACATGCGGATGACGGCGGGTCAGCTTCTCATTCACCGACTCCACCACATCACGAAACTCAAACAGCCCCTGCTCTTTCGCCAGCTGGCTGTAGAAAATCACCTGAAACAGCAAATCGCCCAACTCTTCCTGCAGATTCGGCCAGTCTTGATTGTGAATCGCATCCACCACTTCATAAGTTTCTTCAATTGTGTGCGGCACAATGGTGTCGAAGGTTTGCAGTTTATCCCAAGGGCAGCCCGTTTGCGGATCTCGCAGGCTGGCCATGATGTTTTCAAGCTGTTCGATTGGATGACTCATATGACTTACTTCCTTAAAACAAAAAGGCGAGCAGCATCACCACTCGCCTTAGATTATTTGGCGCTGAACCTCGCAGAGGTTAGCCGAGACGTTTCACCAGCATGACATCTTTGATCTGTTCGATACGTTTAGATACGCGCTCCAACACTTCAACGCTGTTCACTTCCAGCTCGAAGTCCATGATGATGATCTGGCGCTTGTAGTCGCTGCGACTCTTCATGGTGCTAACTTTTACTTTCTCGTTACTCAGCAGCGTCGTGATGTCTTTCAGCAGACCAACACGTTCCATCGCTTCAACGCGCAGGGTCAGATGATAACTGCCGACAAAACCACTGCCCCACACGGTATCAATGATACGCTCTGGCGCGTGATGGCTCAGCTCTTCAAGCTGTTCACAGTCGCTGCGATGGACAGAAATCCCACGCCCCTGCGTGATGTAACCTTTGATTTCATCGCCCGGTATCGGCTGACAGCAGCGTGCCAGATGAGTCATCAGGTTATCGACACCTTCCACCACCACCGCATCTTTATGCGGACGATGGTGCGCGCTTGCGGATTTGTTCTCTCCGACCTGAAGTTTTTCAAGCACCAGCTTGTCTTCTTCTTCGGCGGTCGGCTTGTTCACCAATGCATTGATATGGTTAACAATTTGGTTGATACGCAGGTCACCACTGCCGACACCGACATACAGCTCATCTGCGGTATTGACGTTAAACCGCTTCAGCGCATACGCTTCGGCATCTTTCAGCGTGGCACCAATTTTCACCAGTTCGGCTTCAAGGATCTCACGCCCTGCTTCGAGGTTCTTCTCGCGGCTCTGCTTGCGGAACCAAGCGTTGATCTTGGCACGCGCACGCCCCGAGTGCACAAAGCCAAGCGACGGGTTCAGCCAGTCACGCGATGGGTTGGGCTCTTTGGCGGTGATGATTTCCACCTGATCGCCCATGTGCAGTTTGTGCGTAAACGGCACGATACGTCCCGCCACTTTCGCACCGATACAGCGATGGCCGACTTCAGAGTGAATGTGGTAAGCAAAATCCAGTGGTGTCGCACCCATCGGCAGATCGACCACATCACCGCGCGGCGTAAATGCGTATACGCGATCATCAAACACCTGACTGCGCAGTTCATCCAGCATTTCGCCAGAATCGGACATCTCTTCCTGCCAATCGAGCAGTTTACGCAGCCAAGTGATCTTTTCATCGTAACCACTGCGGCCGCTGCTGGCGCCTTCTTTGTACTTCCAGTGCGCCGCTACGCCAAGTTCCGATTCTTCATGCATCTGCTTGGTACGAATCTGGATTTCGATCGTTTTGCCTTCCGGACCCAGGATCACCGTATGAATCGACTGGTAGCCGTTCGGTTTCGGGTTGGCGACGTAATCATCAAACTCGCTGGGCAGATGTTTGTATTTGGTGTGCACCACGCCCAGCGCGGCATAACAATCTTGCAGTTTGTCGGCAATGATACGTACCGCGCGCACGTCGAACAGCTCGTCAAACGCGAGGTTTTTCTTCTGCATCTTGCGCCAGATGCTGTAGATGTGTTTCGGACGACCGCTCACTTCGGCGTTGATACTGCAGATTTTCATCTCGTTACGCAGATCATTGACGAAGTCGCGAATGTATTGCTCGCGCACGATACGGCGCTCAGACAGCTGCTTGGCGATCTGCTTGTAAGTGTCTGGCTGCTGATAGCGGAAGGCGTAATCTTCGATTTCCCACTTGAGCTGACCAATACCAAGACGGTTGGCCAGCGGCGCGTAGATATTGGCACACTCTTTCGCAGCCGAGCGACGGACGTCATCCGGCTGATCTTTCACTTCACGCAGATTACAGATACGTTCTGCCAGCTTGATGACCACGCAGCGGAAATCATCGACCATCGCGAGCAACATGCGGCGCACGTTATCGACCTGCGCCGAGGCTTCGCTGCCCTGCACGGTCACGTTGAGCTGACCAATCGCCGCCATCTCTTCGACGCCATGGATCAGCTTGATGATTTCTTTGCCGTAATCTTCTTCCAGCTCTTCGCGATCCACTAAGCCGCTGGTCGCGATCGGGAACAGCAACGCCGCCACCAGCGTCGGGCGGTCCATCGACAGCGTGATCAGGATTTCGATCATTTCACGACCGCGCCACAATAGTAGTGGCCCCTGAGCATTACCTTCCAGCAGATGTTCGCACTGGCGATACACCTCGGTCAGCCTCGCTGAGGTTTTCTGCTCCTGTTGCAAACTAGAAATCCATTTTTCTAGCTCAAACTGTTCGTCTGGATTTAAGTGTGCGCTACGTACCGCAACCATGGGATTATCCTAATTCTTATATTTTGTGGTATTCGACTCCCTTCCGCTCCCGGAAGTTCGGCGCTTACCGATATTTTACAAACAAAGCCATTGATTCCAGATGGCTGGTATGAGGGAACATATCAAGCATTCCCAATTTCACCAACTGGTATCCCTGACTCAGCAAGCTTTGACTGTCACGAGCAAGCGTAGCAGGATTACACGAGACGTAAACCACGCGTTTGGCACCCAATTCGGCCAATTGGTCAACGATACCTGCCGCTCCGGCTCTGGCCGGGTCGAGCAATACTTTATCAAATTTTTCGGCTGCCCACGCCTCACCTGTCATATCTTGTTCCAAATTAGCCTGATAAAACGAGACGTTATTGAGATTATTTAGTGCGGCGTTCGCTTTGGCGCGCTCAACCATGTCGTCAATGCCTTCCACGCCGACGACTTGTTTCGCGATTTTCGCCAGCGGCAGACTGAAGTTACCCAAACCACAGAACAAATCTAACACACGCTCGTCAGGTGAAACCTCCAACCACTCCAGAGCCTGGGCGACCATCGCCTGATTGACCTGCTGATTCACCTGAATAAAGTTGCTCGGCAGAAACGGAATCGTCACGCCCGCTTCACCATAGACGGCGCCTTCACCGCGTATTAGCTCCAGCTTATCGCTGCTTGGCATCAGATACAGAGTGAGGTCATGCAGAGCGACAAATGCCTCCAATGCGCTTTGGTCTTTGGCGGCCAGCGGCGTCAGATGACGCAGCACCAGTACGCGCGTGTTGTCGGCTTTGACCAGCTCGACATGCCCCAACTGCTCCGGGTGAGCAAAGCCGCCCAGCAGCGTGTTCAGCTCCAGCAACAATTCATTTAACTTAGGTTCCAGAACCGCACAGTCGGTGACAGTGACAATGCTTTTGCTTTGCTTACGGCGAAAACCGAACTGCAGTTGCTGCGTTTTTCTATCCCACATCAGGCTCAGACGTGCGCGGCGGCGATAACCTTTATCGCTCGCGATAACCGGCTCAGACAGCGCCAGTTGCTGACCGGCGAATTTCGTCATCAATTGGCTGAGCGCCTGCTGCTTGTGTTCGATTTGTGCCGCGTGCTCTAGGTGCTGTAAGTCGCAGCCACCACACTCAGCATAATACGGGCAAAAAGGCGTCACACGTTGCGCGCTCGGTTTCAGTACTTTAATCAGCTTGGCACGGGCAAACTTACTTTTGCTTTCGGTCAGTTGCATCAGTACATCTTCGCCGGGTAAGGCACCGTCAATGAACACCGGCTTACCTTCGTGGTAGGCGATACCCGCGCCCTGATGGTCGAGTTTCGTCACCGTGACGGACTGATGTTTCTGATTGATGGTGGTTTTCTTTTTCGGTTGGAAAAAACGTGCCATGCTCTGTGCCTAAATGTGATTTATATGATGGTTTTCGCCCCCGAATCACTATTCTGTCCGGGGAAGATTGTCGAAGTAACTGTACTTGAATTAAGCTAACCGCTTATTCGATACTCCGGCGAATCATTTTGTCGGTTATTTTCCCATATCCACACCACGATGTTTAGACAATAATGACCCGATATGGCTTACGTGCGCGCGTAATTACTCTGACTCTGGCTCCGACCCTGATTATCGGGCTGTTGCTCAGCGCCCTGTTTTCTTTCAACCGCTATCATGATCTGGAGACGCAAGTCCTCAATGCCGGCGCCAGTATCATTGAACCACTGGCGATTGCCAGTGAAGATGCGTTGAAAAATCAGAGCCGCGAATCGGTGCGCCGCATCATCAGTTACGCACACCGCAAGAATTCTAAATTTGTCCGCAGTATCGCGGTATTTGACGCGCGCCATGAGCTGTTCGTCACCTCCAACTTCCATCCCAATTTCGAAGCGCTGATGTATCCGAAGGACAAACCAATCCCGGTCCTCAGCAGCTCACAACTGGATGACAACACCCTGATCCTGCGCACACCAATCCTGGCTGAAAGCCGTTTGGTCGAAGATAACCTTAATGCGCAATCCACCCCAGTGCTGGGTTACATCGCCATTGAACTGGATCTCTCGTCACTGCGCCTGCAGCAATATCAGGAAATTTTCTCCGCCTGTCTGGTGCTGATCATGGGACTGCTGCTGTCCGGCGTATTTGCCTTCCGTCTGATGCACGACGTGACCCGCCCGATTACGCACATGAAAAATATGGTCGACCGCATTCGCCGCGGCCATCTTGATGTGCGTATCGAAGGCAAAATGCACGGCGAGCTCGATTCGCTGAAAAAAGGCATCAACGCAATGGCGGTCTCGCTGTCGGAATACCATGTAGAGATGCAGCACAGCATCGATCAGGCGACTTCGGATTTGCGCGAAACGCTGGAACAGTTGGAGATCCAGAACGTCGAGCTGGATATCGCGAAAAAACGGGCGCAGGAAGCAGCGCGGGTCAAATCGGAATTCCTGGCCAACATGTCGCACGAGCTGCGCACTCCGCTGAATGGTGTGATTGGCTTTACCCGTCAGATGCTGAAAACCCAGCTGACTAACAGTCAGGCCGATTACCTGCAAACGATTGAAAAGTCGGCCAACAACCTGCTAACCATCATCAACGACATTCTCGATTTCTCGAAACTGGAAGCAGGCAAACTGGCGCTGGAAAACATTCCGTTTGAGTTCCAGGAAACGCTGGAAGAAGTGGTCAACCTGCAAGCCACCAGTGCACATGAGAAAGGACTGGAAATTACACTCAAAGTGGATCCGAAGATCCCGGCCGGTCTGGTCGGCGACCCGCTGCGTATTCAACAGGTACTGACCAACCTGGTCGGTAACTCCATCAAGTTTACCGAGCGTGGCAACATCGACATCAGTGTCGAAATGCGCTCGCAGCGCGATGATGTGGTGGAGCTGCAATTTATGGTGCGTGATACCGGGATTGGTATTTCCGAGCGTCAGCAAGCGCAGTTGTTCCAGGCCTTCAGTCAGGCCGACGCCAGCATTTCACGTCGCTACGGCGGCACCGGTTTGGGCTTGGTTATTACCCAGAAACTGGTCAGCCAGATGGGCGGCGAAATCAGCCTCACCAGCCGCCTGCACCAGGGTTCCACCTTCTGGTTCACTCTGCGTCTGCACATTACCGAAATGCCAATGAGCGACTGGCTGGATCCGCAAGTGCTGAGCAACAAACAATTGCTGCTGGTTGAGCCGAACATGCAGGCGGCGTCGATAGTGCAGCAACTGCTGGTGCAAGCGGGCCTGACCGTGACGTATCGTTCAGCGATGCCAGAAGAATCGGATCATTTCGATTATGTGTTGCTGAATCTGGCGCCGAGCAAAGAAACCGATGTTGAACTGGTTGAGCAGTGGGTGCAGCGTGCGATTGGTATCACCTCGAATGTGATTGTCGGTACCCCGAGTACTGAACTGGCACTGGCCGACCTGCTGATGAAGCAGTATCCGGTGCAGTGTATTACCAAGCCGCTGTCGCGTAAGAAACTGCTGCAGACGCTGATCGCGCATCAACCTGCGGTGGTGGAAGCGCCGCCGCAGGAACTGCCCGTCAAGCAAGACAAGATGCCACTCACCGTAATGGCGGTCGATGACAACCCGGCTAACCTGAAACTGATCACTGCACTACTGCAAGAACGCGTGGATGCCGTAGTCTCCTGCACCAACGGTCAGGATGCGATTGAGCAAGCTCGCCAGCGTCACTTCGACATCGTTCTGATGGACATTCAGATGCCACACATGGACGGCGTGACGGCGTGTAAAGAGATTAAGCAACTGGAACTCAATCAGAATACGCCCGTGATTGCCGTCACCGCGCATGCGATGTCCGGCGAACGCGATCGCCTGCTTAAGGCAGGCATGGACGACTACCTGACCAAACCGATTGAAGAGCATATTCTGCAACAGGTACTGGTGCACTGGAGTCCGGAATCACTGCAGCATGATGTAAACAAGATAGAGTTGCCCGAGCCGATTGAGTTCGATGCCAACGCCATCAGCAGCGATGAGCCAGAACACAGCAACATCATCGTCGACTGGCAGGCAGCGCTCAAACAAGCGGCCAATAAGGAAGACTTGGCGCGTGAAATGCTCAGGATGCTGGTCGAGTCGATTCCGGAAGTGAATCAGGTAGTCGAAATGGCACTGGAAGATGATGAATACTTGATTGCCGATCTGCTCCATCACGTGCACAAACTGCACGGCAGTTGCTCCTACAGCGGCGTACCACGCTTGAAGAAAGTGTGTGCCACGCTGGAGCAAACGCTGCGTTCGGGCGCCAGCATCAGCGATGTCGAGCCAGAACTGTTTGAACTGCAGGATGAGATGGAAAAAGTCATCGCCACCGCCCAACCGTACTTAACCGAGCAGCACGAGTAGAGGGCTGCTACCGCAAACAAAAAAAGAGGTGCTCAGCACCTCTTTTTTATTGAGATATCGTTCTGCTTCACGCTTCGAGTATCACTGTCGCCACCGCATAGTGGCGCTCATCGGAAATGGTCAGATGCACCGACGCCACTTGGCTGCGCTGCGCCAATTCCGCCGCTTTGCCACTCAGGTTCAGCAAAGGTTTACCATTGTCATCGTTGCTGATGGCAAAGTCCTGAAAACTCACGCCATGCGCAATGCCTGTACCCAGCGCCTTGGACGCCGCTTCTTTGGCAGCAAAACGCTTAGCCAGATAACGACCTTGTTGTTTCAGGCCATCAAACTGCGTGAGTTCTTGCGGCGTCAGAATGCGCTCGGCAAAAGCACGGCCACTGCGGGCCAGGGCTTTTTCAATGCGCTCAATTTCCGCGATGTCTGTACCGAGTCCGACAATCATGCTGATTAACGACGCGCGTCTTCCATCACGGCTTTCATGTCCGCGACTGCTTTTGACAGACCATCAAATACCGCGCGACCAATAATCGAGTGGCCGATATTCAGTTCGTAGATTTCTGGAATCGCTGCAATCGCCGCGACGTTGTGGTACGTCAGGCCGTGACCTGCGTTGACAGTGATGCCTTGATCGGCCGCGTAGCTTGCTGCTGCGGCGATTTTCTTCAGTTCGTTCTGCTGTTCCACTTCGCACTCAGCATCGGCGTAGTGACCAGTGTGCAGCTCGATGAACGGTGCGCCACACGCTTTTGCCGCGTCAATCTGTTCACGGTCTGCATCGATGAACAGTGACACTTTGATGCCCGCAGCAGTCAGTTTTTGCGTTGCCGCTTTGACTTTTTCCAGCTGGCCAATTACGTCCAGGCCACCTTCAGTGGTCAGCTCTTCACGTTTTTCCGGCACCAGGCACACAAATTCCGGTTGCGTTTGCAGCGCGATCTCCACCATTTCATCCGTCACCGCCATTTCCAGGTTCATACGGGTCTGAATCGTTTCACGCAGAATGCGTACGTCACGGTCCAGGATATGGCGACGGTCTTCTCGCAGGTGAATGGTGATACCATCCGCACCCGCACGCTCTGCGATTTCCGCCGCATGCACTGGATCCGGATATTTGGTGCCGCGTGCATTACGCAAAGTGGCGACATGATCGATATTCACACCTAAAAGAATTGAGCTCATTTTCCTATACTCCGTGCTCTGGGTTGCGTTGCTTGCCGGAACAATTCCCGGCTTTTTAAAGGTTTACCGCCAAGATACGGCTTTAAGGCAATACGTGTAAAGCGTTTTGCCGCCTGCAGCTGCTCTTTGGTGGTGAAGCGGCGTTCACTGATAGCGATCAGTTCATTGCCAATAAATGTCAGGTTATCGCGCCGCACCGACGCAATAAAGCCTTTTTGTTCGCGATAACGGTAAGTCATGTCCGGATCGATCGGCTCCCCCGTTCCCGCGCAGTGAAGAAAATCAACGCCGTACCCCATTGAAGAGAGCAGAGCCAGTTCAAAACGGCGCAGCGGCGGCTCCGGATTATCGCACTGAGCCAGTTCGGTCAGCGCAAACAGATAGTCATGAAACAGCCCCGGCGATGGTACTTCCGGTGCAAGCACGCGTCCAACCAGTTCGTTGACGTACATCGCCGAATAGAGATGGATACCCGACAGCGGCAGCCCGAGACTGATCGCTTCTGCCTGACGCAGCGTTTTCATCGAACTGTTACCCGACCATTTGAGCAACAGAGGCGTGAACGGCTGCAATGCACCTTTGAGATTGGAGCGCTTACTGCGCGCACCTTTGGCAAGCAGCGTCAGTCGTCCGTACTCTTCGCTGAACACATCCAGAATCAGGCTGGTTTCGCTGTACGGACGCCGATGGAGCACAAAGCAGCGTTGTAGGCCGTCTGACATATTGAGGAAATCCGTTCTCGCAGTGGGCAAGGCGTCAATAAAACACTGGCCCCGTAACGGAGCCAGTGCAGGATAAATTACAGGTCGTCGATATAACCCAGTGAGCGCAGCGCACGTTCGTCGTCCGCCCAGCCCGATTTCACTTTCACCCAGGTTTCCAGATACACCTTGCGGCCAAACAGCTCTTCCATATCGAGACGTGCTTGGGTACCGATGGTTTTGATCTTCTCACCTTTGTTACCAATCACCATTTTCTTCTGACCGATACGCTCAACCAGAATCAGGGCGTTGATATGGAAACCGTCGGTTTCCGGGTTGTAGTCAAAGCGTTCAATCTCAACGGTCACCGAGTATGGCAGTTCTTCACCGGTGAAGCGCATCAGCTTTTCACGAATGATTTCTGATGCCATAAAGCGTTGAGAGCGGTCAGTGACGTACTCTTCCGGAAAATGGTGCACCGCTTTTGGCAGATGATCACGCACATGCTTGCGCAGCACGTCAACGTTCTTGCCGAGTTTGGCGGAAATTGGCACCACATCGACAAAGCCCATCTTGTTCGACAGCTCCATCATGTGCAGCATGACGTCGTTGCGGTCTTTCACGTTGTCGACTTTATTGACACACAGCACCACCGGGAAGTTGGCATTCTTCAGCTTGTTCAGCACCATCTCATCATCGGCGGTCCAGTGCGTGCCTTCCACCACAAAAAACACCAGATTCACGTCGCTGAGCGAGCTGCTCGCCGCACGGTTCATCAGGCGGTTGATGGCGCGTTTTTCTTCAATGTGCAGTCCCGGTGTATCGACGTAAATCGCCTGATAATCACCATCGGTGTCCACGCCCATGATGCGGTGACGCGTGGTTTGTGGTTTGCGCGACGTGATCGAAATCTTCTGGCCGAGAATGTTATTCAGCAGCGTCGATTTACCTACGTTCGGACGACCGACGATCGCCACGAAACCACAGTGTTGATTGTCTGGTGAAGATGAACTTTCACCACTGGATGCAAAATATGCATCGATATCGAATTCTTGATCAGACATTTGTCAATTGCTCTAGTGCCGTTTCTGCAGCCGCTTGTTCTGCCTTGCGGCGGCTCGTACCTTTACCAATTACAGGCTCTCCGATGCCTGCAATTTCACACGCTACAGTGAATTCCTGATTGTGTGCCTCACCTTTAATATTAGTCACAGTGTAGACAGGCAGCGGCTTTCTTCTGCCCTGAAGGAATTCCTGCAGACGAGTTTTCGGGTCTTTTTGCGAAACGCCCGGCTTAATCGCTTCCAGACGAGACTGATACCAGCTCAGCACAATAGTGCGCACCATTTCGATATCGCTATCGAGATAGATGGCACCGATAATCGCTTCTACTGCATCGGCCAGAATTGAATCACGACGGAAACCGCCACTCTTCAACTCGCCTGGACCTAATTTTAAGTAATCTCCTAGGTCGAATTCACGGCCCAGTTCTGCAAGCGTATTACCACGCACCAAAGTTGCACGCATGCGACTCATGTCGCCTTCGTTTACCTTCGGGAAACGACGATAAAGATCATCTGCAATGACAAAACTTAAAATTGAATCGCCCAGAAACTCAAGACGTTCATTGTGTTTACCATTGGCGCTGCGGTGTGTCAGCGCCAAAGAGATAAGCTCAGCATTATTGAATTGATAGCCGAGCTTAGTTTCTAGTCTACTAATTGGAGAATTCATACTCTCTCGATGTGTTGCGATCAGCTGCCGCTGACCTAGTTAATGCCACCGATGCGGTTGAAACGCACACCAGTTGGAATCCAAGCCGGCAGCACGCTGTCTGGCGTACGATCAAACTCAAAGCTGATCCAAATCGCCACGGCTTTACCGACTAAGTTAGCTTCTGGAACAAAGCCCCAAAAACGGCTGTCAGCACTGTTGTCACGGTTATCACCCATCACAAAATAGTGCCCTTGCGGAACCACCCATTCGTTCACACCACGGCGCGGCTGATATTCAGAGACATCGTCAATGCGCAGCGGGTTAATAAGAATGTTGTGTTTCACTTGTCCCAGCTGCTCATCAAGTTGAATCAGCGGGATATTATTCTGAATGAACGGACTCTCCACCACGTTGGAAAGCTTCACTTGTTTGCATTGCGATTCGCCTTTTGGCTGAATACACACTTCTTTGGTACTGCTGTAGCGTACCGTGTCGCCCGGCATGCCGACCACACGTTTGATGTAATCCACATTAAGGTTTTTCGGGTATTTGAATACCACGATATCGCCGCGTTGTGGTTTGCCCGTTTCGACCAATTGTGTCCGCCACACCGGATCTTTCAGACCGTATGCGTATTTTTCGACCAGAATAAAATCACCCACCAGCAGAGTTGGCATCATCGAACCGGACGGGATCTGGAACGGTTCAAACACAAACGAACGCAGCACCAGAACAAACGCAATCACAGGGAAAATCGACACCGAATTTTCCACCCACCACGGTTGTGGATGGATTTTCGCCGTCAAAGAGGCATCAATACCGTGGTTTTCACTTTGTAGTTGCGCCATTTTTGCCTGACGCTTCTTCGCCCACACCCATTTTTCCAGTGCCCAAATGACACCAGTCACGAGTGTGATGATGACCAGAATGAGTGAAAATGTATTAGCCATTGACTTCCCTTATCTAAAAATACGAAAGTGAAAGAGCCGAGACCCTTTCACTTGAGAGTTAATGCAAGCAACCTAACGTAGACAACGGGGTTTAGTCTTTACCTACGTGAAGAATGGCTAAGAACGCTTCTTGTGGAAGCTCAACGTTACCGATTTGCTTCATGCGTTTCTTACCTTCTTTCTGTTTCTTCAACAGTTTCTTCTTACGGCTCACGTCACCACCGTAACATTTCGCCAGTACGTTTTTACGTAGCTGTTTCACGGTTGAACGCGCGATGATGTGGTTACCGATCGCCGCCTGAATCGCGATATCAAACATCTGACGAGGAATGAACTCTTTCATCTTCTCAACCAGCTGACGACCGCGAGTCTGAGACTGATCTTTGTGCGTGATGATTGCCAGAGCATCCACTTTGTCGCCGTTCAGCAGCACGTCTACACGTACCATGTTCGACGCTTCAAAACGCTGGAAGCCGTAATCCAGAGAAGCATAGCCACGAGAGGTCGATTTCAGACGGTCGAAGAAATCCAGAACCACTTCGGCCATAGGAATATCGTACGTCAGCGCAACCTGATTACCGTGGTAAACCATGTCAACCTGAATACCGCGTTTTTCAATACACAGTGTAATCACGTTACCCAGGTAATCCGCTGGAACCAGAATGTTACAGCGCGCAATCGGCTCGCGAATTTCTTCTACATCGTTAATAGCAGGCAGTTTGGCCGGGCTATCAACATGCATGATTTCTTTGTCAGTCTTCAGAACTTCGTACACTACGGTTGGTGCCGTGGTGATCAGGTCCAGATCGTATTCACGCTCCAGACGTTCCTGAATGATTTCCATGTGCAGCATGCCAAGGAAACCACAACGGAAACCAAAGCCCAGAGCCGCAGACGTTTCTGGTTCGTAGAACAGCGACGCATCGTTCAGGCTCAGTTTACCCAGCGCATCACGGAAAGCTTCGTAGTCGTCAGACGACACCGGGAACAGACCCGCATAAACCTGAGGTTTGACTTTCTTAAAGCCTGGCAGTGGTTTGTCACAGCCGTTCTTCGCCAGCGTCAGGGTATCACCTACTGGCGCGCCAAGAATGTCTTTAATACCACACACAACCCAGCCCACTTCACCCGTTTCGAGATCGTTAGTGTCGACTTGTTTTGGTGTGAAAATACCTAAGCGATCCACACCCCAAACCTGACCAGTGCTCATCACTTTGATCTTATCGTTTTTCTTCAGCTTACCGTTTTTGATTCGAACCAGAGACACTACGCCCAGGTAGTTATCGAACCAAGAGTCGATGATCAGCGCTTGCAGAGGTGCATCAGGATCGCCTTCTGGTGCTGGAATCGCAGACACGATTTTTTCCAGTACATCATCAACACCAACGCCGGTTTTCGCTGAACAACGTACAGCGTCAATCGCATCGATACCGACGATGTCTTCAATCTCTTCAGCCACACGCTCCGGCTCTGCCGCTGGCAGGTCGATCTTGTTCAGGATTGGCACCACTTCCAGATCCATTTCGATCGCGGTGTAACAGTTGGCCAATGTTTGCGCTTCTACGCCTTGACCCGCGTCCACCACCAGCAGTGCACCTTCACACGCAGCCAGAGAACGAGACACTTCATACGAGAAGTCCACGTGTCCCGGAGTATCGATGAAGTTAAGTTGGTAGGTTTCGCCATCTTTTGCATGGTAATCGAGAGTCACACTCTGCGCTTTGATGGTGATACCACGCTCACGTTCAAGGTCCATGGAATCAAGAACTTGCTCGGCCATTTCACGGTCGCTTAAGCCTCCACAGACTTGGATTAAGCGGTCAGACAGGGTCGATTTACCATGGTCAATGTGGGCGATAATCGAAAAGTTACGAATGTGCTTCATAGGTTTGGGATGACTAAACTCTTTACTAATTAGGACATAAGAAAGGCCGCAGCTGGCGGCATTTCATTCAAGTTGGCCGATTCTACCCAATTTCGTTGGGGTTCGCACCATAATTTAGGCGATGGGTTGCCCAAGGACACGCAGCAGAACCACCTCTTGTGCAGAGCGCTTCTCCAGTCGCGTCGACCAGCGTTTCGCCATCGCGATGCCTAATCCGATAAACAGCAGAGACGTGAGGATAATCACGCCTTCGCCCATGCCGAGCAGCGGTGCCAGCCAGGCATCCGCCAGCCAGGCGCCGAGAATCATCATCAGTAGCGGAACCAGATAAACCAGCGCCGCTGACTGCAGCAGGCTTTTTTCAGGAAAACCGATTTCAACCACCTGGCCCTGCTCGACTTTTTTGTCGGTATCCAGTTGCCAGAACAGTGATTTATTGCCGATCGCTTTCGAGACAATCCCTGTGCCACAGCTTTTTGAAGACGCACAGCTGTTGCAACTGGTCTGCTGCTCACAACTGAGTTCAACATGATAGCCGTGTTTTTGGCTTGCTACGGCAGTCACTGTGGCTAATGCGGTCATCATGGTTTCGGTGCTCCGTCGGTATGGAACACCACCGATTGTGCGATGCGTTTGGCGGTATCCGGCGGAATATCACCCACCACAGAAATTTCACTGTCGCCTTTCACAAAGCTGTGCAACGTGCGACGGCCCTGACGAACCAATTGACCTTTAAGGGAGAAGTTGTCACTGGCAGACACATAGACTGAGAAGCTGAACAGCCCATCAGAGAACATCTGACTCTCCACCAGACGTTCCGTAATCGCCATGCGGTAACGGTTCAGCTCCAATGGTTTAAAGCCTTCCGGTGTCCAACCCACCGACCAGAATGTGTCAGTGATATTGCCTTTAGGCAGTGACAGCACTTCCGGCAGCTGTACTTTATTCAGCCCGGCCATCAGTTCAGCCAGTTTGTCGCTGACTGAGTATGAAATGGTGCGGTATTGCTCCAACACTTCACCATCGCGGTCAACCAGATCGGCGCGCAACGGCAGATTGCTGTGTTCATCAACCCACAACACATACGAATAACGCAGACCATCTTTCGGGACAATACGCAGCACCTGACAAGCGGCGCCAGCTTCACGAGCGCGCCCTACTTTGACAAAGTCGTAGTACTGGCTGAGTTCATCAACATCGCTGTTGAGCATCGGAATGGTCGGTGCCACCATGTTGCCCGATTCGATCGTGAAAGGTTCAACACCCGGCTCTACGTAGCTGACTTCGTTGCCACGACGAATCACTTCGCGCACAGGTCCACTGAGGTACACCAGATGAGCCAGCTGTTGATCGTTGGCTTCACGCGCATGACGATACAACAAAGGTTCAATGCTGTTTTTCTTAATCAGGATATAAGACAGTTCATAATTGAGATGCTGACTGGCTTCGTTCATTTGATGCAACAACGCCTCTGCAGACTCTTCCTCTGCAAAGGCGGTACTGGTGCCCAAACTGAACAGTGTCAGCACACTGATCAGAAGTTTCTTCATTCAACTACCGGTTCGACTGGATCGGACTGAGAACCCAGGTTCTCACTGTTCAATCTTAATTGCAGTTCATAGTCTTGCAGCAAGGCGTTTACACGACGACGCTGCTCTTGAACATTCGCTTCATTACTGTGTCTTTCGACAGATTCACGAGTCAGGCTAACAGGTTCTGCACTGCCTGAAAACGGAACCGTTTGCAGCACAGGTAACTGCTCCTGCTGTGGCGTTGTGCCGTCGCCACCGCCGTATTGCTGCACACCAATGATTACCGCTAAAGATACGCAAGCTGCAACGGCAACTTGTCCAAACTGGGATAACCAAGCCGGTAACTGACGACGAGCCTGCTCGGGTTTCGGCTGAGCTTCGACGCGGGCTTGGTTGAGATCGGTAACATTTGTGCTGGCAGTGCTAAACGAGGTATGCGCAGGTTCATTTTCCAACGCTAATGCCACACTTTCAGCGATATTCCATTCTGGTCGTACAGGCGCATCGCCACGCATCACATCACCAATCAGATGGTAATTTTTCCACGTGTCGAGACTGTCACTGTCGCTGGCCAATTCTTGAATCAGCAGCTTGTCGACCAGTTCTCCATCCATGAGAGCTGAAAGTTTCTCTTTGTCAGCCATTATTTTCACCATTGTTTTTGCCGGTTTGCGCTATAAAAGAGGTTTGATTCTCTTTTCCACCGCTTCACGAGCACGGAAGATACGAGAACGCACCGTACCTACGGGGCAATCCATGACTTCTGCGATATCTTCGTAACTCAAGCCATCAAGCTCGCGCAACGTCATCGCGGTTTTTAAATCTTCAGGCAACGCTTCTATCGCACTAAACACCGCCTGCTTTAACTCTTTGGACAGCGTAATGTTTTCTGGGTTCGATATTTCTTTTAACGCGTTGCCGCTTTCGTAAAATTCAGCTTCTTCAGCATCAACATCATTTGCCGGCGGACGACGGCTTTGCGCCACGATGTGATTTTTTGCGGTATTAACAGCAATACGGTAAAGCCAAGTGTAAAACGCACTTTCGCCGCGAAAGGTCGGAATAGCACGATAAGCCTTAATAAAAGCTTCCTGGGCAACATCCGCCACATCTCCTGAATTGCTCACATACCTGGAGATAAGATTGCAGACCTTGTTTTGATATCTCAGTACCAAAAGATTAAACGCTTGCTTATCTCCGTTCTGAACTCGCTCAATCAACACTTGATCGGTCAGCTGCTCGTTCATTCGAGCGGTTACTCCTATTGTTATATCCCGTACCTTCTCAGATATGGGCTCTAATTATGCAGAATGTTATCTTGACACCACTGCCTACATGAGCACTATTGTGACTCAGCCGCGCAGGGAAAGTTCAATTCTGTGTGAATTTTTTTACCATTCACCAATCGCATTGTGATGTAATCTAGGTTCCTGGAAAACTCCCTGAATATTGGGGACAGGAATCGGAAAAGACAATAGCATTTACAAAGTATTGCTTTTAGCGCGAAGATAAAGCCCTCAAAGAATTTCGGGTCATGCCTATGACCACCCGACACTTTGAAGCAAAACGGACTCACGTTGTATTGTTCCCTGACAATTAGGCCATTCAGATGACACGGTTGCTCAATCTCGCTAGCGGGCAACGGGAACACAGCGTGCTGTATTTTAAACTTAGAGTAGGACCACTCTAACTTTAGTTCGGGAATATAAACATTTTATGAACGCCAACCGAGAACATCAGTGTGATGTATTAGTCGTGGGAAGTGGTGCCGCAGGCTTGTCGTTAGCCCTGCGTGTGGCCAAGCATAGCAAAGTCATCGTTCTGAGTAAGGGCCCTCGCAGCGAAGGGTCGACCTATTATGCTCAGGGCGGAATTGCCGCCGTGTTTGATGAATCGGACAGCATTGATTCTCACGTTCAGGATACTCTCATTGCCGGCGCAGGGATTTGCGAAGAAGGCACGGTTCGCTTTATTGCCGAACACGCCAAAGAGTGTGTGCAGTGGCTGATCGATGGCGGAGTGCCGTTTGATAAAGAAGAAGACAGTGACGAAGACGAGCCGCGTTATCACCTGACTCGTGAAGGCGGCCACAGTCATCGCCGCATTCTGCATGCCGCCGATGCCACTGGCATGGCCGTGCAAACGTCTCTGCAGGACAACGTTCATAATCACCCGAACATTACGTTGCTTGAGCGCTACAACGCGCTGGACTTAATCACTGAAGATAAAGTTGGCGGCCGCGCCGACAAAGTCGTCGGTGCCTATGTCTGGAACCGTAACGAAGAACACGTCGAAGTCATTCGCGCCAAGTTTGTGGTTCTCGCCACTGGCGGCGCATCAAAAGTGTATCAGTACACCTCAAACCCGGATGTCTCTTCCGGTGACGGAATCGCGATTGCGTGGCGTGCCGGTTGCCGAGTGGCCAACCTGGAATTTAACCAGTTCCATCCGACTTGTTTATATCACCCGGATGCCCGTAACTTCCTGCTCACCGAAGCGCTGCGCGGCGAAGGCGCCTATCTGCGCCGTCCGGATGGTTCGCGTTTTATGCCGGACTTTGATGAACGCGCCGAGCTTGCGCCACGTGACGTGGTCGCCCGCGCGATAGACTTTGAAATGAAGCGCCTTGGCGCAGACTGCATGTATCTCGACATCAGCCACAAACCCGCCGATTTCATCGAAAAGCATTTCCCGATGATCTACAGCCGATTGATGGATCTCGGTATCGATATGACCCAAGAGCCTATCCCGATTGTTCCGGCCGCGCACTACACCTGTGGCGGCGTGATGGTCAATCAGAATGGTCAGACCGACCTTGATCAGCTTTATGCAATTGGCGAAGTGAGCTACACCGGCCTGCACGGTGCCAACCGCATGGCATCGAACTCCTTGTTGGAGTGTGTGGTTTACGCTTGGTCAGCAGCGAAAGATATCCTGAGTAAACTGAAAGACGCTCAACTGCCGCCTAGCCTGCCAGGCTGGGATGAAAGTCAGGTGACCTGCTCAGACGAAGAAGTGGTCATTCAGCACAACTGGCACGAGCTGCGCCTGTTTATGTGGGACTACATGGGTATCGTGCGCACCGACAAACGCTTGGAACGCGCATTACGCCGCATCCAACTGTTGCAACAGGAAACTCATGAGTACTACAGCAACTTCCGTGTATCGAACAACCTGCTGGAACTGCGTAACCTGCTGCAAGTCGCAGAGCTGATGGTACGTTGTGCGATGCAGCGCAAAGAGAGCCGAGGCCTGCACTACACGCTCGATTACCCGGAACTTCAGGAAGATAGCGGTCCGACGATTCTGACGCCGGAGCAGGAATAAATCCTAAAAACGGGAGCGCTACAGCTCCCGTTTTAGTCTCACCAATAATTGACGGTATTCCCGTTCGGAGCAGCTGTCGCGCCACAACAGCCAGCGCCGCCCTTGCCCCTCCATTACGATAAACGCAAAAGCAAACAGGTACTGCATGCGAGAAATTGCATACCGCTCGTCACCGATCTGAACGCTACCGGAAAAATCGATTTCAACATCGCCGCAGAGCGCAGGAGTCAACCATTGCTGCATAGGCAGAGTCATGCCCATACCGATAATGAGTAATGTAACAACAAGGGGAATTGGAGCGAGAAGTAACGCCCACAGCACACAACCAAAGACCATGGCGGCGACAACGCGGGCGTTATAAGAAGGAGTTAGGTGGAGCTTAACGCACTTTGCTGAGGTTATGAGCGACAATCTTGTCTACCATAGCGGCATGACCAAGATTCTCTGAACGACCATGACCCATGACCCAGGTAAACAAATCCGGATCATCACACTCAAGCAAAGAAACAAAGTCTTGTTGTTCTGATTCAGTCAGCGTATCAAAACACTCTTCGAAAAATGGCATGATGACAACATCAAGCTCTAACATTCCACGACGACAGGCCCATTTAATACGCGCTTTTTCTTCCGCGGTGTACATCGGTTATCCTCACCTTATGATTATTTGCGGCCAAGTTTATCAAACACCGGGCTTGCTCAACTAGTAGCTCAGTCACAGTCCCTGTTCAAGCTGACAAAAAAGTTGATCCAGATTAACATAGTGGAAATTATTTCACTTAGGTGAAGGACATGGACTGGAAAAACACATTCTCTCCGCTCAGCGTCAACGCAAGCGATGCTCTGCCTGAGCTGATGCTCACTTATCTTGATTCTTGGGGCGCAATCACTATGGTCGGCGCAGACAAGAAAAGCTATCTGCAAGGTCAGGTCACCTGTAACGTTGTGACTCTGGCCAGCGATCAATCCACATTCGGTGCCCACTGCGATGCCAAAGGCAAAGTATGGTCGGTATTTCGACTGTTTCATCATCACGATGGCTACGCCATGTTTCAGCCGCAATCCGCGATTGAAGCAGAGCTGCGTGAACTGAAAAAGTACGCCATTTTCTCCAAAGTCGAGATCGCTGAAAGCCAGGATATCGCGCTCGGCGTGATGGGCGTGCAAGCACAGGCTTATATTGATCGTCTCAGCGACTCACAAGGCGACGTGCGTGCAATCCAAGGCGGAACAGCGGTTCGTATCAGCGACCTACGCTGGTTACTGTTCGTCACCCCAGAGACCGCAGAACAATTGGCGACCAGCACCGATGCCACTAAAGTCGACGCCACACTCTGGACACGCTTTGACATTGAAGAAGCAATTCCAGTGATCGAGCGCGCTGACCAAAACGAACACATTCCTCAAGCAGTCAACGTTCAGGCGGTCGGCGGCATCAGCTTTACCAAAGGCTGTTACACTGGTCAGGAAACCGTCGCGCGCGCAAAATACCGCGGCATCAATAAACGCGCGATGTACATCGTAGCGGGCGATGTCACTCAGGCACTGACCAACAGTGATGCACAGGAAATGGAACGTTCTGTCGGTGAAAACTGGCGCAGCGCAGGCCGCTTAATAGCGCACTACACCTTTGCCGATAACACAGCTATTGGTTTGATTGTGTTACCTAACAATCTGGAAGAAGGCACGGAACTGCGTCTGACGGCTCAACCGGGAACCCGTTGGACAATTCAGCCACTGCCGTATTCACTGGATGATGAATAGCACCATCAGCACACCAATCACCCAATATCTGGATGCGCAGCAGGTACCCTATCGCCTGCTGCCGCACCTTACACCCGCGACCACGATCGAAGATGCTGCGCGCCAACGCGGCATTAAGCCCAACCAAATGGTCAAATGTATTTTATTGCGTGATATGGGGGATCATCTCGCTCTGGCTTGCGCTCCGGGCGATCGCAATGTGGATCCCAAAAAAGTGCGCGCCTTACTTAATTGGCGACGAATGACGTGCGTGGATCTCTCGCAAGTGGAAACGATCACGGGCTATGCGCTCGGCACAGTCACACCACTGTTACTCAAAACCCCCATGCCGATCATTTTTGATCACGCTATTTTGCAACAACCACTGGTCACTATCAGCAGCGGTTCGACGTTGGCAGGTATCGCGCTCGACGTAAACGATCTCGTACAACTTTGTCAGCCTCAGTTTGCACACATTCAACGTGAATAAGTGATGCAAACCATGCAATCCATTACATGTGATCGTGATCAACTTCTAATTTAAGATTATTTTGTTATGAATTTTTATCCAATTTAAAAACATAAATAGTCACGCCATTTTTTTTAGTTTACTCTCTGTTTCGTTGGTTAAAGTTCACACAGAGGTACGACTCTGTTGATATCCTTCTCCAACAAAAAAGTGAATCCACTGATTGTTTCAGGACATCCACTTTTTGTGTAATGCATCTGTGACTATTTCGCCCGCATCTGATTGCGGGCTTTTTTTATGCAGAAATATGACATCTTTTTTACCCGTTTTTCTTAAAGCCAACTATTCTTAAAACTGTCATATTCCTCTGGCTTAATGAGCGCCGTCTTGGTTAGAGAGGAAGTTTCGTCAACCCTATCTATTTGAGGTAAAAGTCACACAATTGTGGATATTTATCCATGAATTTGCTTACAGCAGCACAAATATCTAAATTGGTCAGCTAATACTGCATGTATCCCTAGCTCAATCACACTATTTTCTCAGGGGTTTCCATATACTTTGCAGTGCGAAAACAAACAAAGGATCGAAGTATGAGACTGTTTAAGCGCTATACACCAGGTATGATTGCTAAACACGTAAGTCGCCTTTTTAAGGGAAGAATATATATCTACGGCGTAGGTAAATTTGAATTCGACAACGGCAAACTGATGTTGCCAGACCGCGCAGAACAGCGGCACTTCCAGACCGTCAAAGAAGTGAATCTGGAGATAAGAAGATTACGCTGTGCTTACGCGTAACGCTCTCGAAACGAATTAAAAAGGGTTGGCGATTGCCAACCCTTTTGCCATTTTGTCACACATCATGTTACGCGATATGAGAAGCACGATTTATTTTCGCCAGTTCAGGCAAGTTGCCTTTTAAGCCCAGCGCGTGTTTCATGATTTCATCTTTCGCCCCAGGCAGTTGCCCCGCCAAACGCATACCGATACCACGAATCAATTTCTTGGCTGGGTTATTGCCAGCAAACAGATCTTTAAAGCCTTGCATTGCGGCAATCATTTTCGCCGCTTCCGCTTTACGCCAGCGCTCATATCCGCGCAGGTTACGTTTGCTGCCGATGTCCTGCCCCTGATGCCATAACGCCATCACTTCCTGCGCCAGACTCGCGGCGTCCAGCAGACCAAGGTTGACCCCCTGTCCAGCCAGCGGATGAATGGTATGCGCCGCATCACCAACGAGGGCGACGCGCTCGACGACAAAGTCTCGGGCGTAACGCATTTTGAGCGGAAACGCATGGCGTTCACCAACGACTTCACACACACCCAGTTTGACGTCAAATTCAGCCGTCAGGGCTTTATTGAACTCACTCGCATCCATAGCGACCAAGCGTTCAGCGCGGTTCGGGTCTGTCGACCAGACAATGGAACTCATGTGCGAATTGCCCATAGGCAGAAATGCCAGCGGACCTTGCGGCGTAAAGATCTGACGCGCCACCGATTCATGCGGTTCAGTCGTTCGCACGTTTGCCACCACCGCGCTGTGACCATAATCCCAGTGCGTCAGCGGAATGTCTTGTTGTTTGCGTACCCAGGAGTTCGCCCCATCTGCGCCCACAACCAGTTTCGCTGTCAGCGACTGACCGTTACTCAGTGTCAGCCACGCTTCGCTTTCACCAATCGCCAGGCTCTGACAACTTGCCGGCATGTACAAAGAGACGTTGGATTGCTGTTTAACCTGCTCCAGCAGCGCCAGTTGAATCACGCGATTTTCGACAATGTGCCCCAGATTAGGCTGAGTGAGACTATTTGCGCTGAATTCAATGCGGGCAAAACTGTCTTGTTCCCACACTTCCATCGCAGTGTAAGGTGCCGCTCGGCGGGCCTTGATTCCCTGCCAGGCGTTCAGGTTCTGCAAAATAATTTCACTGGAACGGCTAAGCGCCGAAACACGCACATCTGGCAGCTCGCTCAACCCTTCTTGCGGCAATTTGCCTTCTATCACGGCAATTCGCAAATCGGTGTTTTTGAATGCAGCCGCTAAAGCCAGTCCGACCATTCCGCCGCCGACAATCGCAATATCCACGCTTTGCATCATAATTTTGTACCTTTTATCGATTTACCACACCCAGCGTGCGGCGCAGCAACGGAGTTTTCAGCACTGGCAGATTATCTATCGCAGCCAGGCCCAGATTTCGTCCGATTCTTAATGTCAGCCAGTCATTCGAGAACAAGTGCACTAGGGTTGAAGTGAGAGCAATGGTCGCCTCTCGATCGGCTTCTCGGCGCTTTCTGAAACGGTTCAGCTGCGCGTAGCCGCCAATTTCATCGCCATGGGTCAGTTCTTCTGCCAACGTCGCGACATCGCGAATACCAAGGTTGAATCCCTGACCGGCGATAGGATGCAGGGTTTGCGCGGCATTACCGACAATCGCAAAGCGGTGAGAAACATTCTGCTCGCGATAACGCAGCAGCAACGGATACGCGCTGCGCTCACCCGCTTTCGTCAAACGACCTAAACGCCAGCCAAATGCCTGCTGCAATTCAGCCAGAAACTCGCTCTCACTGTATTGCATCACGTTTGCCGCCTCTTCGGGAGGCAAACACCACACCAGCGACAAACGGTTGTCGCTCATCGGCAGCAGCGCCACCGGCCCCGTCGACGTAAAACGTTCAAAGGCGCGGCCCTTGTGTGGTTGGCTGGCAACAACATTGGCAATGATGGCCACTTGCTCGAAATCGTGTTCTTTAAGCTCTAAACCGATCTGCTGGCAACAGGTAGATACCGCGCCATCAGCCGCCACCAACAATTTACCGTTGAGGCATTCACCGTTACTCAGTGTCACTGTGACCGATGCATCACTGCGTTCTACCGTCGATACACTGGCTGGACAAAATTGATGAATCGCAGCGCACTGCGCCATTTTTTCCGCGTAAATACGGCCGACATCAGCCAGTTCAACGACGTAACCCAGCGCATCAACGCCAGCAGATTCGCGAGTAATATCCGTCATCCCCGCATGAAAGCGGTCAGATACATGAATGTGAGTGATCGGTGTAGCCACGGGTTGAATCGCAGGCCACAGTTTCAGTTGTTGCAGAACCCCAACCGTGCCATATGAGAGAGCAATCGAGCGGGCATCAAATCCCGGGTGGGCGTGGTGATTCGTCTGATACGCTTCGATCACCGCGATGTTCAGACCTCCCTGACTGAGGGAGTCCAACGCCAGTGCCAAAGTGGCACCAGCCATCGCGCCACCAGCAATAATCACATCAAAAGACTTTGCCTCGCTCACTGCCGCCTCACTTAATGAATGGTTGGTTCAGAATCTTGTTGTGGTTTGACGCCGAATTCTGCGTGTAGCGTCAGAACGCAGGCCTTCACGTGCTCAATGACTTGCTCCAGTAACTGAGCCTGCTCTTCAAAATCATCTTCTTCATCGATACCCAGCTTGGCGATCTCTTCCAGATCTTCCAGCGCTTCTTTCGCGACGTCTGACGCACTCTGTAATTTCGCGCCGACCAACCCCAGGCCGGAAATGAAATGATTAACCCATTCCGCCACGCTATCAGCAAATTGGAACAGTGCTTCTTCACCTTCTGTGACTGGCAACATCAGAGTCAATTCTAAATCGGTACTGGTCAGTTCTGCGTTAGTCGCTTTGAGCGTCTGCTCAGCCAGTGCCAGCACCTGCATCGGCCAGCCCATACCATCATTGGTGTAATCAAAAATCAGCGGCTGCCAACTTTTATCGCTCAAACTCAACCCGCCAGCCAGCATACCGGTGAGCAAACCGTGCAACTCTGCCGGCGTGACACCCAGTGATGCCGATTGCAGTTCGGAGGCTAAGTTTGCATAATTTGGAAAAGTGTTGTCGCTCATAATGGGCTCGTCATTAAAAAAATATGTCCAATCGTACCACTTCAACGATCCGGCGAAAACGCTCGCGTCGCCAATTGTGACCAGCTTTTATGCAAATTGCCCAAGAACTGTGTTTTTGCCCAACCAAATCTAGCTTCCGTGTGTGAAAAGCTTGAATCTTAGGAACGCTTTACCTATAGTTTGACCCTCGATGGTCACGTAAGCGATATCATCTTTAGTTACGCCAATAGAGTTCATTTATCATGAGTAATCAAGCGGTTGACGTTGAAATTTTAGGCAAAGTAACACGGGTCAATTGTCCGCCAGGGCAAGAAGAACCATTGTTGCGTGCCGCACAGGACCTCGACCGACGATTGAAAGAAATGGCTGATCGTACTAAGGTATCGAATGAGGTAAAGTTACTGACAATCGCCGCACTGAACATCTGTTATGAGCTGCAAACCAAGCAGCAAGAAAAAGATGGCCAGCAGTCGGAAATGAGCGAGCGAATGGAAAAGCTCACGGCTTCGCTTGAAGAAGCACTCAGTAAAGTCAAGCCAGGAGAGCTGTAGCCTTTACCATCCAAAGATTTTCCCTGGAGTGTTCGTCAGCGGATTTATGTCCCTGAGCCGATAAGCAACACGTAAGGGTTAGTACTTGGTAGCTATTGAGCATGCTCGGCTTGTACCGAGAAGCCTACGGTTATCATTGCTGATCCGCCTTGAACCAGCTGGTTCAAGGGCTACAATCCTCAACGGCACTCTGGGGTCCCTCTATGCAATACTCTCGTCATGAGCTGCGTAAGCTCGTTCGCCAACAACGCAATCAGCTGTCCAGCGACATTCAATATCAAGCGAGCCAGGATTTGATCCGCCGTTTTGCCGCTCTGCCTGAAATGCAAACCTGTCATCATATTGCTCTTTACCTGTCGACCGACGGCGAGCTCGACACTCAACCGCTGATCGAATGGTTATGGTCGCAAGGCAAAGCCGTCTACCTGCCCGTATTACATCCCTTTTCTGCGGGTCACCTGCTATTTCTTCACTATCAAAGCTCCACGCCGATGACGTATAACAAATTCGGTATTCTGGAGCCAAAACTCGACCAAACACTGGTGAAACCGGTTAAAGAGCTCGATCTTATCTGCACACCTTTAGTTGCATTCGACTCTCACGGCCATCGCCTTGGCATGGGTGGCGGCTATTACGATCGTACGTTGGCGCATTGGTTTAAAACCGGGGAAGGTGCCCAGCCTATGGGACTGGCACATGATTGTCAGCATGTTGAACAGCTGCCTACCGAAGCCTGGGATATACCGCTACCGAAGATCATCACCCCCAGCCAAATTTGGCAGTGGAAAGCGTGATCTCTGCATAATTAAGTGAGGTGATTATGCCGCTATCAGAGTACATCTCCCGTTGGTTTGAGGGTATAATCGCGCCGCGCAAACGCGTTCCCCCACAGAATCGAAATCAGGAGATAGGCATGACTCAAGATGAAATGAAAAAAGCCGCCGGTTGGGCTGCACTGAAATATGTAGAGAAAGGCAGCATTGTCGGTGTTGGCACCGGTTCAACGGTGAATCACTTCATCGACGCTCTGGGTTCGATCAAAGATGACATCAAAGGGGCTGTATCAAGCTCGATTGCTTCCACGGAAAAACTGAAAGGTTTAGGTATTGAAGTGTTCGACTGCAACGACGTCGCTGGTCTGGATGTGTATGTGGATGGAGCAGACGAAATTAACGCACACCGTGAAATGATCAAAGGTGGTGGTGCGGCGCTGACCCGCGAAAAAATCGTGGCAGCGATTGCGGACAAATTCATTTGTATCGTTGATGGCACCAAAGCAGTTGACGTATTGGGGGCTTTCCCACTGCCAGTGGAAGTGATTCCGATGGCGCGCTCTTATGTCGCGCGCGAACTGGTCAAACTGGGCGGCGATCCGGTTTACCGTGAAGGCGTAGTCACAGACAATGGCAACATCATCCTGGATGTGTACAACATGCGCATTACAGATGCGAAAGATCTGGAAAGCAAAATCAACGCGATTGCAGGTGTGGTAACGAACGGTCTGTTCGCCCACCGTGGTGCTGACGTTGTTATCACCGGCACCCCTGAAGGGGCGAAAATCGAAGAATAAGATTGGAAAAAGCGTCTTTTTTCCGTCATTAGATTACAAACGGCACTCAGGGTGCCGTTTTTTGTTTCTTTTCTCTAAGAAAATTATGCCTTATTCCGTAATTTTCTTACCCAAAACAAAAAAAGTTTGTTAATTTATTGCGTAGAAGATACACAATGCAAACGTTTGCTTTCTTATAAAAGGCTCAGTTATTGCACGTTTCGCTTTATGTTCGCTTCATTAGCCCACCTTCCCATATTTAAGGACGAGAATAATGGCCAAAGTTTCACTGGAAAAAGACAAAATTAAAATCCTACTCCTTGAAGGACTTCATCCATCTTCAGTAGAAGTTCTGCAAGCTGCCGGCTATAGCAACATTGAATACCACAAGGGCTCCCTGGAAGAATCAGAACTGATCGAAGCCATTAAAGATGTTCACTTCATTGGTATCCGCTCGCGCACTAATCTGACCGAAAACGTCATCAACGCTGCAGATAAACTGGTTGCGATCGGCTGTTTCTGTATCGGTACGAACCAAGTTAACCTGAGCGCTGCAGCTAAACGTGGTATTCCGGTGTTTAACGCACCGTTCTCAAACACTCGCAGTGTGGCCGAGCTGGTTCTGGGCGAAATCCTGCTTCTGCTGCGCGGCATTCCGGAGAAAAACGCTCTGGCTCACCGCGGTATCTGGAAAAAGAGTGCCGACAACTCTTACGAAGCACGTGGAAAACGCCTGGGCATCATCGGTTACGGTCACATTGGTACTCAGTTAGGTATCATTGCTGAAAACCTGGGTATGCACGTTTACTACTACGACATTGAAAACAAACTGTCGCTGGGCAACGCCACTCAAGTTCACACCATGAGCGAACTGCTGAATAAATGTGACGTGATTTCTCTGCACGTGCCTGAAACTCCAGAAACTAAAAACATGATGGGCAAAGAAGAATTTGCACGCATGAAACCAGGCTCAATCTTCATCAACGCAGCGCGCGGCACCGTGGTCGATATCCCAGCGCTTTGCGATGCAATGGAATCGGGTCATCTGTCTGGTGCAGCCATCGACGTATTCCCGACTGAGCCAGCGTCAAACAAAGAAGCGTTTGAATCACCACTGATGAAGTTCGACAACGTGATTCTGACTCCGCACGTGGGCGGCTCAACTCAGGAAGCGCAAGAGAACATCGGTATTGAAGTCGCGGGCAAACTGGCGAAATACTCAGACAACGGTTCAACGCTGTCGAGCGTCAACTTCCCGGAAGTTTCTCTGCCAGAACACCGCAACACTTCTCGTCTATTGCATATTCACGAGAACCGTCCAGGTATTCTGACTCAAATCAACACCATCTTTGCTCAAGACGGTATCAACATTGCGGCGCAGTACCTGCAAACGTCTGCTGATATTGGCTACGTGGTTGTCGATGTTGAAGCGGAACGTTCAGAAGAAGCATTGGCGAAACTGAAAGAGATCGACGGCACGATTCGTGCGCGTATTCTGCACTAATGCAGCAAAATGGAGTCTCAGCTCCGTTTGATTGAGAAATAAAAAACCAGCCAAACGGCTGGTTTTTTATTTCATTGAATACTGATTAACCACGTAGCGCTCGTTCTCCACGCGCAATCCCAACAACACCACTGCGGGCCACTTCAATCACTTCGGTGACTTCAGCAATCGCATCAATAAAAGCATCGAGTTTTTCACTGGCACCTGCAAGCTGCACGGTGTATTGCGAGGCTGTCACATCCACAATCTGACCACGGAAAATATCAGCGGTACGTTTTACTTCAGCACGGGCAAAACCACTGGCTTTGACTTTCACCAACATCAACTCACGCTCAATGTGCTCAAACTCAGACACTTCCTGAACTTTCAGGACGTCGATCAGCTTATGCAGCTGCTTCTGGATTTGCTCCAGCTGCATTTCATCCGAGGTAGTTGTGATGTTCAGGCGTGATAACGTCTCATCATCAGTTGGCGATACGTTCAGACTCTCGATGTTGTAACCACGCTGCGAGAACAAACCGACAACACGAGACAGAGCACCTGGCTGGTTTTCTAGTAATAGCGAAATAATGTGTCTCATCTTAAGTTCTCTCCGTTTTGCTCAACCACATTTTGTCCATCCCCTCGCCTTTTATCTGCATTGGGTAGACGTGCTCCGTTTCATCAACGTTAATATCCACAAACACCAGTCGATCTTTCATCTCCAGCGCTTTCTTCAAGCCAGATTCCAATTCATCCGGTGTTGAAATTCGAATACCCACGTGACCGTAAGCTTCTGCGATAGCTGCAAAATCCGGCACAGAACTCATGTACGAGTTAGAGTGACGGCCCTGATAAATAATATCCTGCCACTGTTTCACCATCCCCAGAAAGCGGTTGTTCAGGTTGATGATTTTGACTGGAATATCGTACTGCAGTGCAGTCGACAGCTCCTGAATGTTCATCTGGATACTGCCATCCCCTGTTACCACCACCACTTCTTCATCCGGCATCGCAAACTTCACGCCCATACCAGCTGGCAGGCCAAAGCCCATCGTGCCAAGGCCACCCGAGTTGATCCAGCGACGCGGCTTGTTAAATGGGTAGTACAGCGCGGCAAACATTTGGTGCTGGCCCACATCTGACGCCACATACGCATCACCATTGGTGAGCTTATGTAAGGTTTCAATAACTTGCTGCGGTTTAATACGCTCAGCAGAGGTTTCGTAAGCCAGACACTGACGCTCGCGCCAGCTCTGAATCTCACTCCACCAGCTGTCCATCGCCTGCTCGTCATTACTGCCTTCCTGTTCGGCCAGCAGCTTGAGCATGGTTTCCAGCACCTGATCTGCCGAACCGACAATCGGCAGATCAACTTTGACGTTTTTCGAGATCGAAGACGGATCGATATCGATGTGCATCACTTTGGCATTCGGACAGTATTTTTCGAGGTTATTGGTGGTACGGTCGTCAAAACGGACGCCCACACCAAAAATCAGATCCGAGTTATGCATCGCCATGTTGGCTTCATACATCCCATGCATACCCAACATACCGAGGAAGTTTTTATGCGTACCAGGAAACGCGCCCAATCCCATCAGAGTACTGACGACTGGCAAGTTTAACGATTCTGCCAACTTGAACACTTGTTGGTGCGCTTCAGAGATGATTGCCCCACCACCGATGTACAGCACTGGCTTCTTCGCTTCCAGCAACGCTTTCAGTGCTTTTTTGATCTGTCCTTTATGACCCGATGTGGTCGGGTTGTAAGAACGCATCTTAATCGATTCAGGGTATTGGTACGGCAGTTTGATCTGCGGGTTCATCACGTCCTTAGGAAGATCGATCACCACCGGGCCGGGACGGCCAGTTGAGGCGATATAAAAGGCTTTTTTGATCGTATCAGGAATATCTTCCGCTTTCTTCACCAAAAAGCTGTGTTTTACGATCGGACGCGATACGCCGACAATGTCACACTCCTGGAATGCATCGTTACCAATCAGATTGGTCGCAACGTTACCAGAGATAACGATCATCGGAATGGAATCCATATAAGCAGTGGCAATACCAGTAACGGTATTGGTCGCACCCGGGCCTGAACAGACTAACACCACACCCGGCTTACCAGTTGCACGTGCGTAGCCATCGGCCATATGAGTTGCGGCTTGTTCATGACGAACGAGAACGTGTTTGATTTTGTCGGTTTTTTCGTGGAGGGCGTCGTAGATATCAAGAACGGAACCGCCAGGGTATCCAAAAATTTGTTCTACGCCTTCTTCGATCAGAGACTGAACCACCATCTCTGCGCCGGATAACATTGCCATATTTTCTCCTTACCAGTGCCAATCACAAGGTCAGTAAAAGGATCTGGTTATACATAGTTAGGGCTTATTCGTAGCCTAATTCGAAAACTCTCCGCTTTCGGCTATGTCCCGTACTTGTCATAACAAGCACTAAGGTAACGCAACAACTGTAACGCTTTCTTTTCATCAGGTCTAACGGTGAAAATGGCGCATTTTTAACAAGATATGGCAAAAAAACGGATATTAAGTATTCAATTCCAAATCTGACGCGAGATTCAGACCAGAGAGCAATTTAGTGGATTAAAAAAAGTGGAATATTTTGTTAGAGCCAAATAAAAACCACAGAAAATAGGTAAGAGCGATGGATTTTGTCACTGCGTAAAAATAAACATCCCCGTAAGGAAAACCTGGCGGGGATATAAAGGCTCGGTATAAAGCGGAAACAAACCTAAGAACGTTTGTCTTTTGGCTTATCTTGGTACATTTCTTCGATTTCATCCTGATAACGGTCATTAATGACTTTTCTACGCAGTTTTTGCGTTGGTGTCAGTTCACCATCATCCATCGAAAAGGCTTTTGGTAGCAACTTGAAGCGTTTGACTTGCTCAAACTTAGCTAAGCCATGTTGTAACTCGTTCACCCGCTTTTCAAACATCTCAATGATTTGGCTGTGTTTGATCAGCTCCAGACGATCATGATATTTGATGTTCAGCTCTTTGGCGTACTCTTCCAAAGTATCAAAACATGGCACGATCAACGCGGACACAAACTTGCGCGTGTCAGCAATGACAGCGATCTGCTCGATAAAATGATCCTTGCCAATCGCGCCTTCGATCACTTGCGGTGCAATGTATTTACCACCTGACGTTTTCATCAGCTCTTTGATACGGTCAGTAATAAAAAGGTTACCCTGCTCGTCAATATGTCCGGCGTCGCCCGTTTTCAGGAAGCCATGTTCATCAAACGACTGTGCCGTTTCTTCCGGCATCTTGTAGTAGCCACGCATCACCATCGGGCCACGAACCAAAATTTCATTGTTCTCACCAATTTTCACCTGAGCACCCGGCATAGCCATGCCGATTGAGTCCGGGTCAAAACATTGGTCATCCCAACAGGAGACAGTCGCGGTGGTTTCGGTCATGCCGTAGCCCAGTTTGACATTAATACCGATGGCGTGGAAAAAGCGGCCAATGGTTTCGTCCAGCTTCGCACCGCCACAAGGCATAAAGTTAATACGTCCACCTAATAACGCACGCAGTTTACTCAGCACCAGTTTGTCTGCCAACTGATGGCTCTTTTTCAGTAGCCAGGATGGCGAGCGTTTTTCCTGATGACACAACGCCATCTTCGCGCCCATGTTGACCGACCAGGTGAACATGACTTTACGATGCAGCGGCGCGCGGGCGACTTTTTCATGAATCGCCGAGAAGATTTTTTCATAGAATCGCGGAACTGCACACATCACAGTCGGACGGACCTGACTCAGAGCATCACGCACCTGCCCCACGTCCTGCAAATAGCAGTTGGTTGCACCTTTATACAGCACGTAGCAGGTCCAAGCGCGCTCAAACACATGTGACAGCGGCAGGAAACACAGCGACACGTCATCACGGCTCAGGTTCAGGCGCAGATCATGACCTTCAAGCTGCGCGCCGACATTGCGGTAATCGAGCATCACGCCTTTAGGTTTACCTGTAGTCCCCGAGGTATAAATCAGTGTAAACAGATCATCATCGCTGGCCTGATCCAGACGTTCATCAAGCAACGCGCGCGATGTATTCTCGCCCAAAGCAACAAACGCTTTCCAGCTCATGGCAAATTCAAAGTCGCCAAGCTCAATCGCATCACTCATCGCCACGATCAGCTGGAGTTGACCACATTGTTCAAACATGGCGACGGCAGCATCAAACTGCGGCTGTTCGCCAACAAACAACACTTTGACATCCGCATCCTGCAGAATGTAAGCAGCCTGTTCGGCAGTATTGGTCGGGTAAATCGGCACGGTTACTGCCCGGATCTGCAACGCTGCAAAATCGGCGATCGTCCATTGAGGCATATTGTTGGAAAAAATCCCGATCTTGTCCTGAACATCCATTCCGAATGTCAGTAACGCCATCGACATTGCATCCATCTCATCGCCAAACTGAGTCCAGCTGATGCCCTGCCATTCGTTGTCCATTTTATGTTTCAACGCGATACGACTACCGCCAGAAGCAACCTGCTCCCGAATGCGTTTTACGATATGAAAATCTAAATTGGCCATCTTATTTACCTATAGCTTACACCTGTAAGCTCTTTTGAGCGCACAAGTGTACATTCAGCCTTAAAAAAGGCAACTGACGGATGTCAAAGTTATCAACTAAACCTTGGCTTACAGCCAATAAAAAAGCCTTAGATCAGGGCTTCCTAACCTAAGGCTAAATAAAGAGGCGTTTGGCGTTATTTCAACGCAACCACTTCTCCGCAAATCATCATCAATTGATCTCGTAACCAAATGTGTCCTTTGTCTTTTTCGCTTGATTCGTGCCAGCTCAGATAACCACTGATGCTGCCATTATCAAACGGGAATTCCAGAACTTGGAGCTGATCTTTATTGGCGGCATTTTCTACCATCCAACGCGGCGCAATCGTCACCAGTTCAGACTGACCGACCACGTAGAGTACGTTGCTCAGGCTGGTGCCTTCATAGCTTGGCTGGCAATCCAAATCACGATACGCCTGTTCAGAGAAGCTGCGTTGACCATGAATTTTTGACAGTTTAGCGTGTTGCTCGTTGGCCAGCGCTTCACGAGTGACTGCACCCTGCATGCGAGGGTGAGATTTTGCAGCCACTACCACCAGCTCATCCTGGAAGATTTCGGTGCTGGAAAAACCCTGCTCGTCAAAGCGAGCATAATCAATCACAAAGTCAATTTCCTGGTAGCGCATGCGCTCAGCCAGTTTGCGATCGAATTCCGCATCCAGATGCAGCTGCACACTTGGCGCCTGCTCATAGATGCTGGATATAATTTTAGGTGCAAAACGGATATCACATGGGCTGCAAATTGCCAGTTTAAACAGGCGGGTCGATGTCTCCGGAGAGAACACGGAACTTGGCAGTTCATTACGGATCAGTTGCAGTGCCTGACGAATAGGACCGAAAAGCTGACGAGCTCGTTGGGTTGGCTGAATACCACGTCCCTGGCGCATAAAGAGTTCATCATTGAACATCACTTTCAGACGAGCAACCGCGTTACTGACTGCAGGTTGTGACATTCCGAGATTGTGCGCGGCACGAGTAATATTCTGCTCTTGCATTACGGCATCGAAAACCGTCAACAGGTTGAGGTCCACACCACGTAGAGTGCTTTCCATTCGATAGCTCGCAATCGCGCTCATCGGATCTTTTTTGTCTAACATTAGGCACGCCTCTTATTGTTATTCTGATCTATGTCGCTGGATGATCAGTGACACAATGAATTTGGGTTGGCGAATAGATAACCGCTATTTGTAGTATTTATTCCCCAGATGTTTCCGGGCTGGCCGTTACTATCAACCATTAATTTATCGAATAGCAATAAGATTGATAAAATCTCAGTTTATTTTACCCAATTAGAAAAAAAGCCAATATTTTTCAAAATATTAGCTTTTTATAAAAAAACATAAAAATCGATATCAATGGCTTTTTTATAAAACATTGACGAGATTAATGATTGAACTTATGCGCAACAACTAATATTCACGCTCGCTATAAGTTAGCATTTTTGCAATCTACAGCGTCATTAATTAATGGAAACGTAACTCGGGAAGTCGACTTGCTGCCACAGTGAATGACAAAGTTCAGAATGATCATGCCAGCGTCCCTGCAATACCCAGTCGGCGATCGCATTGGCGACATTCGGATAGACCACGCGTTCAGCCTGCTTTTCATCCAACCACTTACTCACCGCAGAAGCGTCAAGAAAATCCATCACCGAAGCGAGCCCCAAAATATCTAAGGTCGCGACATTACTTTGTTGTTCAAACTGGCCATTCAGCGGTTTCAGTAGCAGCTTTTTGCCCAACGAGAGCGCCTCAGAAGGCAATTCAAATCCGCCATTGGCAATCACACCAGCACAGTGCTGCAGATGCTGGTGAAATTTGCTGTGACATAGTGGGCGTAATTCAACATTCTCAATCACCTCTTCTTCCATCACATTCGGGTGATAGAAAACAAAATGTTGATTCACAAAACGAAACAGTAACTCACACACATGGTCAATCTGCTCAAACGGCAAATAGACCAGAATGTAATCCTGACTGATGGAGGAAAGCCCGGCCGTATGCACAATCGGTGGCAGGATTGGCTGGTCAAAGTGATACCAATGCAACCCCAGATGATAATCGGCAGGCGCAAAGCGTTGCATGATCAGCTTGTCCAGCCAATTCGCTCCTTTGAGCGGTACCGGATAGCGGAATGCGTTCTGGTGACTGATGCCAATACAAGGAATGCCCTGACGCTTGGCAGCCCAGGCTGAGACAGGTTCAAAGTCGTTAATAATCAAATCGTAAGCAGACAAATCAAGCTGCTTAATTTCTCGCATTAACTGCATCGGGCTGTTGTTAAAAGCCGTTTTGACGTAATTAACTTGCCCCTGATGAGTCGAGAACGTCAATCCGCGGCGAGTTTGGTAACGGCCAAAACATTCCATCGAAAAATACTTGTTCTGCTCACGACCTGAAAAAAGAAAATCAACGTTTGCATCGCGCTGTGAAAATGCTTCACACATCGCGCGCGCGCGCGTGATGTGGCCATTGCCTGTACCTTGTACGCCATACAATATTTTCAAGCCATATACTCCAGCAGTGTGAATGAGAGCGTGGCACATCCCGTTCCCAGCATGGCACCAATAATCACATCAGTAAGAAAATGAACCCCAAGCAGAATACGCGCACTGCCAATTAACACCGCCCACATCAGTGCAAGGCCGTAGATTTCCGGGTAAAACTGCCCGATGAGCGTTGCCATTACAAAAGCCGCAGCGGTGTGCCCTGAAGGTAAACTGTAGCGATCAGATGGTGTGATAAAAGCCGTCAGCAGTGGTGAGAGCTCTTGTGGGCGGCGGCGCTGAAAACTGTTTTTCAGCCCCCAATAGATTGGCAGTTCGATCGCAAAGGCGAGCAAGCCAGCCAACAGAAAATACTGGCCGTGTTGACCATCCAGCCACCATGCCAGAGCGCCAAACAAAGCATAAAGATGACCATCGCCGGTATGCGAGACTGCTTTGCTTACGCGGGCAATAGGTTGATTGAATTTGTGCTGTAAGCAGAAAATTGAAAAGGCTAAGTCCAGCTTAGCGATAGGCTCGATGGCACGCATAAGCACCTCCTCTCCTTGTTGAGTCTCCTATCTAGGCACAAGATAAGAGGAGGAGATGACAAATCCGTGATGCTTTGTTTGTAAATGGATGACAATCAATGCGGATGCTAATCCACGATTAGAAAGCCCTGCTCCATTAAGCGAATGTTGTGTTCAATCAAACGATCCAGAAACTCCTCATTGAGTTCAATACCATGCACGGCCAGCAAAGCCCGCGGGGCGATAAACGGAAACACCATCAAGCTGATATAAGAGACCCTGCAAAGCTGAGGATCTACATCGGGACGAACCACGCCACGCTGAATCAATTTCTGGAACATCATATCCTGAACAGGTTTAGTCACATCCAGAATCACTTTTTCGATCAACTGGCGCTGCAGTTCCGATGGCGGCATCTGCATCACCTGCATGATCAAGCGCGGGAAATGTGGCACCTTAATCATCTCGCGATAGTAGGTCCGCATCACTTCAGTCAGGTTCTGGTGATTGCTGTCTGCCAGCAGATGATCGATCTGCTCTTTCATAGGAGCCAGCGTTTCACGCAACATGGTTTCAAACAGCCCTCCTTTGCTGCCAAAGTAGTAGCGAATCATGCCAATATCGACTTGCGCTTTTTGGGCAATCAACCGGGTCGACACTTTGTCGTAATCCATCACGGTGAACAGTTCTTTGGCGTGCTGCAACAGCAATTCACGCACATCCGTGGGTTGTTGAGGACGCCCCGCTTTCCTTGTACTCATTTTTGATTCCGCCTATTCATCAATCGATGAATTATAGAAGTATCTTTTGTGACTGAATAGCATCAGGATAAAAAACCGCCGACTCAGCAGAAAATGCTAATTTTCAGAGCCTTGAAACCAAAAGCTCTTGAGCATGAATAAAAAATCAACTTTAGGGTTGACGTCACTCAGCGAGTGCGGTACTAATTTGTTAACTTAAATTGTGGATTGTTACTAATGACAACTCGTTTTTCTCTACTCCTGAGCCTGCTCCTTATCGTGAACCAATCGCGCGGGTAGGCTGTGGAAGAAAGACACCACAACAGAAACACAAAAACCCGCACATGATGCGGGTTTTTTTATAACTAAATCCAGGAAGTAAACGATTAACTCTCGGAATGAGGAAGCAAACATGAACGATCAGGTCATTATATTCGACACCACCTTACGCGATGGTGAACAAGCATTATCAGCCAGCTTAACCGTTAAGGAGAAGCTGCAAATTGCTTTCGCACTCGAGCGTCTGGGTGTCGACGTGATCGAGGCAGGCTTCCCTGTATCATCACCTGGCGATTTCGAATCCGTACAAACCATCGCCAAACATATTAAGAACAGTCGCATCTGTGCACTTTCGCGAGCCGTTGCGAAAGACATTGACGCCGCTGCCGAAGCGTTAAAAGTCGCTGAAGCCTTCCGTATTCACACCTTCCTTGCTACTTCCACCATTCACGTTCAAGACAAATTACGCCGCACTTACGACGATGTGGTCGAGATGGCCGTCAAAGCCGTGAAACATGCACGTCAGTACACTGACGATGTGGAATTCTCCTGTGAAGATGCGGGCCGTACTCCCATCGACAACCTATGTCGTATGGTTGAAGCTGCCATTAATGCGGGAGCAAGCACCATCAACATTCCAGATACCGTGGGTTACACCCTGCCAAGCGAATTTGGTGGCATCATTGAGCAACTGTTCAATCGAGTACCTAACATCGATAAAGCCGTGATTTCCGTACACTGCCACGATGACTTAGGCTTGTCCGTTGCCAACTCCATTGCCGCTGTGCAAGCCGGTGCCCGTCAGATTGAAGGTACCATTAACGGTATTGGTGAGCGTGCGGGTAACTGTGCGCTGGAAGAAATCGCGATGATCATCAAAACGCGTCAGGATTTACTTGGCGTGACCACCAACTTCAAACACGATGAAATCAGCCGCACCAGCAAACTGGTTAGCCAATTGTGCAATATGCCGATTCAAAGCAACAAAGCTATCGTCGGTGCCAACGCCTTCAGCCACTCTTCAGGTATCCACCAGGACGGCATGCTGAAGAACAAAAACACCTACGAAATCATGACTCCAGAGTCCATTGGTCTGAAAAACCAAGCGTTGAACCTAACCAGCCGCAGCGGCCGCGCAGCGGTGAAGAGCCACATGGAATCCATGGGTTACAACGAAAACGAATATAACCTAGACGCCCTGTACGAAGACTTCTTGAAATTAGCCGACCGTAAAGGCCAGGTATTTGACTACGATTTGGAAGCGTTGATGCATTTCTCTAATCTGCGTGAAGAAGATGATTTCTATAAATTGAACTACTTGAGCGTGCAATCTGGTAGTGTAATGGCGACCACCTCAATTAAGCTGCAATGTGGCGATGATGAGAAGTGTGAAGCGGCCGTCGGTAATGGCCCGGTCGATGCTCTATATCAGTGTATTTACCGCATCACTGGTTACGATATCGTACTGGATAAATTCGACCTGACTGCGAAAGGGGAAGGCGAAGATGGATTGGGCCAGGCTGACATTATTGCTAACTACAAAGGCCGTAAATATCACGGTACCGGTGTATCTACCGATATCGTTGAAGCCTCAGGTCAGGCGCTGCTGCATGTCATCAACAGCATTCATCGCGCAGACCAAATCGCCGAAATCAAACAGAAAAAGAAAGTAGCGTCGGTGTAATGCCGCCGCTATCACAAACACAACTTTGAACGAATAACGATTAAATAAGTAAAGGATTCGCATGACAGACAAAACTTACAAGATTGCCGTACTTCCGGGTGATGGCATCGGCCCAGAAGTAATGCAGCAGGCACACAAAGTGCTGGACGCTATCGAACAGAAATTTCAGTTAGCTTTCGTGCGTGAAGAACATGATGTCGGCGGTATCGCGATTGACAATCACGGTTGCCCACTCCCAGAAAGCACGCTGCAAGCTTGTGAAGATTCTGACGCGGTTCTGTTCGGTTCAGTTGGCGGTCCGAAATGGGAACATCTGCCACCCAATGATCAGCCTGAGCGTGGTGCACTGTTGCCTCTGCGTAAGCATTTCCAACTATTCTGCAACTTGCGCCCGGCGCAAATCCACAAGGGTTTGGAAGCATTTTCACCATTGCGCGCTGACATCTCTGACCGCGGCTTTGACATTGTTGTGGTTCGCGAGTTAACCGGTGGCATCTACTTCGGTCAGCCCAAAGGCCGTGAAGGCGAAGGCGCCAATGAGAAAGCGTTCGACACCGAGGTGTACCACCGCTTTGAGATTGAGCGTATTGCCAAGATTGCGTTTGAGTCTGCACGTCCGCGTCGTAAAAAAGTCTGTTCTATCGATAAAGCCAACGTGCTGCAAAGCTCTATTCTGTGGCGTGAAGTGGTCAGCGAGATTGCCAAAGATTACCCGGATGTCGAGCTATCACACATGTACATCGACAACGCGACCATGCAGCTGATTAAAGATCCTGCGCAGTTTGATGTGATGCTGTGCTCCAACATCTTTGGTGACATCATCTCTGATGAATGCGCCATGATCACAGGCTCGATGGGCATGCTGCCTTCGGCAAGTATGAACGAAAGCAAATTCGGCCTGTATGAACCAGCAGGCGGCAGCGCACCGGATATCGCGGGTAAGAACATCGCTAACCCGGTTGCGCAGATCCTGTCAGCCGCTCTGATGCTACGTTACAGTCTGGGTGAAGAAGAAGCGGCTCAAGCGATTGAAACCGCAGTAGGCAAAGCGCTGTCAGCCGGTCAGCTAACGGCGGACCTGGCGGGCAACAAACCTGCACTGTCGACCAGTGAAATGGGCGATATCATCGCCGCCTACATTCAGAACGCATAATTCGCAGAGCCGGCGACGCTCCGGCTCCATTTAGCTCTTTGAGCTCAAGGAAGAAGCAATGTCACAAGCAAAAACCTTATACGAAAAAATCTATGATGCGCACGTTGTCGTTGCGGCGCAGGGCGAGAACCCAATTTTGTACATCGATCGTCACTTAGTGCACGAAGTGACTTCTCCGCAAGCCTTTGATGGCCTGCGTGAAAAAGGGCGCCAAGTGCGCCAGGTCGGTAAAACATTCGCCACCATGGACCATAACGTGTCAACCACCACTAAAGACATCAATGCCTCTGGTGAAATGGCTCGCATCCAGATGGAAACGCTGTCAAAAAACTGTGAAGAGTTCGGTGTGACTCTGTATGACATCAACCACAAATATCAGGGTATCGTCCATGTCATGGGACCAGAGTTGGGCATTACTCTGCCAGCAATGACCATCGTATGTGGTGACTCACACACCGCAACACACGGCGCGTTTGGCTCACTAGCGTTTGGTATCGGTACATCAGAAGTAGAACACGTACTGGCGACACAAACATTGAAGCAAGCCCGCGCCAAAACCATGAAAATCGACGTTCAGGGTAAAGTGGCACCGGGCATTACCGCGAAAGACATCGTGCTTGCGATCATTGGCAAGACCACTGCAGCAGGCGGTACAGGTTACGTCGTTGAATTCTGCGGCGAAGCGATTCGCGACCTGTCCATGGAAGGCCGCATGACCGTGTGTAACATGGCGATCGAACTCGGCGCCAAAGCGGGCTTAATTGCGCCGGATGACACCACCTTCAACTACATCAAAGGTCGCAAGTTCGCGCCGACTGGCGCAGATTGGGATGCGGCAGTGGAATACTGGCAAACCTTTAAGACTGATGAAGATGCACAGTTTGATGCTGTGGTGACGCTCAACGCTGCCGACATCAAACCACAAATCACTTGGGGCACGAACCCAGGTCAGGTTATCGCGGTCGATCAACCGATTCCATCTCCAGCCTCATTCAGTGATCCGGTTGAGCGCGCTTCGGCTGAAAAAGCGCTGGCCTACATGGGCTTAGAAGCGGGTAAAATGCTGGCTGACTACAAGGTAGACAAGGTGTTTGTCGGTTCTTGTACCAACTCGCGCATTGAAGACATGCGTGCCGCAGCTGCCGTAGCGAAAGGCAAGAAAGTAGCAGGTCACGTTCAGGCTCTGATCGTCCCAGGTTCAGAGCAAGTTAAAGCTCAGGCGGAAGCTGAAGGCCTGGATAAGATCTTTATCGAAGCAGGTTTTGAATGGCGTCTGCCGGGTTGTTCGATGTGTCTGGCGATGAACAATGACCGCTTAGGTCCAGGAGAACGCTGCGCATCAACGTCAAACCGTAACTTCGAAGGTCGTCAGGGTCGCGATGGTCGTACTCACCTCGTCAGCCCGGCGATGGCCGCGGCCGCCGCAATTGCAGGCCACTTCGTCGATATTCGTGAAATTAACTAAGGACAGAGGAAATATTCAATGGCAGGTTTTCAACAACATACAGGCTTAGTGGTTCCTCTGGATGCGGCAAACGTCGATACGGATGCTATCATTCCAAAGCAATTTCTGCAGAAAGTAAACCGTATCGGTTTTGGTAAGCACCTATTCCACGACTGGCGCTTCCTTGATGATGCGGGTCAACAGCCAAATCCGGATTTCGTGATGAATAAACCGCGTTATCAAGGGGCTAGCATTCTGCTGGCGCGTGAAAACTTCGGTTGTGGTTCGTCGCGTGAACATGCTCCTTGGGCGCTGGCTGATTACGGCATTCGTGTCATGATCGCGCCAAGCTTTGCGGACATCTTCTATGGTAACTCCATTAACAACCAAATGGTGCCTGTTCGTCTGACCGAACAAGAGGTAGATGAACTGTTTACTTATGTTGAGGCCAACGAAGGTGCAGAAATTACTGTCGACTTAGAGTCAATGACAGTATCCGCAAATGGAAAAAGTTATTCATTTGAGATTGACGAGTTTCGTCGTCACTGCTTACTGAATGGCTTGGACAACATCGGTCTAACTCTGCAACATGAGAGCAAAATTGCCGAATATGAAGCGAAAATCCCAAGCTTTCTGAAATAACCATACGGGCTGCTTCGCAGCCCTTTTTTATCCCTGAAAGAAAGTCCAACATCATCGGGTCTTATCAGCACGATACTAAACCGGTCCAATGTTATGAAACCTCTTATCGCCATTCTGTTATCAACCTTATCTGCCACAAGTTGGGCTGCACCTAAAGCTGAACTTTGGCCTCTTTGGAACAGCAGCTCAGTAACTCAATCGGTATCCATTTCACATCAAGCCTGGCAGCAAATACTTGACCGCTACTTAGTCACACAAGGTGAATACAGCTTGTTCCGTTATTCTGCCGTGAGCAATGAGGATCAGCAGTCTCTCAATCACTACATCGAATATCTTAGCAATATTGACCCTCGCACGTTAACGAAGCCTCAGCAGTATGCCTATTGGGTCAATCTGTATAATGCAACAACGGTGCAGTTGATCATGGCGAATTACCCGGTATCTTCCATCACCAAATTAGGTAGCTGGTTAAGCTTTGGCCCTTGGGATGAAGAGCTGCTTACGATTCAAGGTCAGGCGGTAACATTAAATGATATCGAGCATCGCATTTTACGCCCGATTTGGCGTGACCCTCGGACCCATTATGCGGTGAACTGTGCCAGCTTAGGTTGTCCCAACTTGCAAGGAGAGGCTTTTACAGCAGAGAACCGTGAACGATTATTGGAGCGAGCGGCACGCACGTTTATCAATAGCACGAAAGGCGCACACAAAGAGGGAAATCAGTGGGTCATTTCTTCCATTTACGACTGGTTTAGCGAAGACTTTGGCTCCCAACAAGCACTGATACAGCATTTAGCCACCTACCGCCCCGAACTTGCAGATTATCAAGGCAAGTTGAAATACGAGTATAACTGGCAACTCAATGACCAGAAGAACAAATAGTAAAAAGCCTCGATACAATCGAGGCTTTTTACTTGGATAGAATAGTGTGTGATAACGTTATTAGCTGAAAACGAGAAAGCCCTGACTTTTCAGTCAGGACTTTAGAATAGAGCCTGGCGATGTCCTACTCTCACATGGGGAAACCCCACACTACCATCGGCGCTACTTCGTTTCACTTCTGAGTTCGGAATGGAATCAGGTGGGTCCAAAGTGCTATGGTCGCCAAACAAATTTTTTGACCGCGTGTCGCGTATCGAATAAATGGTGCTGATACCCAGAATCGAACTGGGGACCTCATCCTTACCAAGGATGCGCTCTACCGACTGAGCCATATCAGCACACGAAATCTTTTGTCCGTGGACTAAAAAAGCCCGTCTGACAACGGGCTCTTAAAATTTAAAGCCTGGCGATGTTCTACTCTCACATGGGGAAACCCCACACTACCATCGACGCTGTTTCGTTTCACTTCTGAGTTCGGAATGGAATCAGGTGGGTCCAAAACGCTATGGTCGCCAAGCAAATTCTTAAAATTCGGAAAGCTGTTTTT
>NZ_JACDWZ010000112.1:0-276 GCF_016464285.1 Vibrio sp. bablab_jr001 | reverse complement strand
GGAATACACCAACAAACACATTCAAGTGTGCTTGGTATCGAAGCTTACTGATTCAGTAAGTCTTCAAATTGAGTCCGGCAAAATCAGTCACACACTCATGAAAAATAAATGTGTGACACCTAGGTTGTTTAACAACAACCCGAAACTCCTTCGGGTTGTATGGTTAAGTGACTAAGCGTACACGGTGGATGCCTTGGCAGTCAGAGGCGATGAAGGACGTAGTAACTTGCGATAAGCTCAGATTAGGCAGTAACAGCCACTTGAGTCTGAGATTTC
>NZ_JACDWZ010000111.1:0-331 GCF_016464285.1 Vibrio sp. bablab_jr001 | reverse complement strand
AGAGCGTGCAGTAGACATGCCGTTCCTGATGCCAATCGAAGACGTATTCTCAATCCAAGGTCGTGGTACAGTAGTAACTGGCCGTATCGAGCGCGGTATCCTACGTGTAGGTGATGAAGTAGCAATCGTTGGTATCCACGACACTACAACCACTACATGTACTGGTGTAGAAATGTTCCGTAAACTGCTAGACGAAGGTCGTGCAGGTGAGAACGTTGGTGCACTACTACGTGGTACTAAGCGTGATGAAGTAGAACGTGGTCAAGTACTGGCTAAACCAGGTTCAATCACTCCACACACTAAGTTCGAATCAGAAGTATACGTACTGTCT
>NZ_JACDWZ010000110.1:0-205 GCF_016464285.1 Vibrio sp. bablab_jr001 | reverse complement strand
TGAGTATGTGATTGGTACGGTGTCGGCCACCGATGGTGACGGCGAGGCGGTGACGTATTCCATTACCACCAACGTGTACAACGATGCCAATGAAGCCTTGTTTGAGATCGACGCAGTCAGCGGTGCGATCAGTCTGACGGCAACGGGCGTCACCGCGTTCTCAAACGATTACGAAACCGCCCCCAATGTACACGATATTGTGGTG
>NZ_JACDWZ010000109.1:0-283 GCF_016464285.1 Vibrio sp. bablab_jr001 | reverse complement strand
GAGTAGGGCTACACACGTGCTACAATGGCGCATACAGAGGGCGGCCAACTTGCGAAAGTGAGCGAATCCCAAAAAGTGCGTCGTAGTCCGGATTGGAGTCTGCAACTCGACTCCATGAAGTCGGAATCGCTAGTAATCGTGAATCAGAATGTCACGGTGAATACGTTCCCGGGCCTTGTACACACCGCCCGTCACACCATGGGAGTGGGCTGCAAAAGAAGCAGGTAGTTTAACCTTCGGGAGGACGCTTGCCACTTTGTGGTTCATGACTGGGGTGAAGTCG
>NZ_JACDWZ010000108.1:0-77225 GCF_016464285.1 Vibrio sp. bablab_jr001 | reverse complement strand
TGATAACATTACTACGTAATGTTGAATTGACTGTGCTCGATACCGAAGTATCAAATTGGTCACTCAGTTCATTGATAAATCTTTTGCGATTATCATCAACGAGTGCCCACACAGATTGATAGGTTTAAGTTGTTAAAGAGCTTTCTTCCTGCTTCAGTGACCGAATCACCGTGGAAGAGGCGGCCATTTTAGCGAGATAAACTGTCGTGTCAAACACTTTTTTCAGTTTATTTTCGCGAGCTTTTCAGCTCTGAAAACGACCTTGCTGAACTGCTTTTGTTTCTTTCGAAGCTTTGCCGTGTCAGCGAGGGGGCATTATAGAGATCGAGCTCACATTGGCAAGCGCTTTTTCACGTTTTTTTTGATTTTTTAACTGTTTGACTGTTTTTTATTCACCAAGGGCTATTTCTACTACTCTTTCACTTCTAAACTGCCCTAAACAGCCCAGATAAGGAGGCGTAATGAGCGCTATTCGTAGTTATAAAGGAATCACTCCACAGATCGGTGAACGTGTCTATATAGATGAGAGTTCCGTTCTCGTTGGCGACATCAAGATTGGTAATGACGCCAGTATTTGGCCTCTGGTGGCGGCTCGCGGTGATGTGAACCACATTGTGATCGGCGCGCGCTCCAATATTCAGGATGGAAGTGTGTTGCATGTGACGCACAAGAATAACGAAAATCCAGACGGCTATCCGCTGATTATCGGTGAAGACGTGACCGTAGGGCATAAAGTGATGTTGCATGGCTGCACCATCCAAGATCGCGTGTTAGTCGGCATGGGCGCTATCGTATTGGATGGCGTAGTAGTAGAAAGTGATGTGATGATCGGTGCGGGCAGTTTAGTCCCACCTGGAAAACGCTTAGAAAGCGGCTATCTATATATAGGCAGCCCGGTGAAACAGGCTCGTCCTCTAAATGAAAAAGAAAGGGCCTTTTTAGTAAAGTCCGCACAAAACTACGTTCAGAATAAAAATGACTACCTGACGTCGGTTGAAGCCGTTAGCTAACCACTTCGATTTGTCCGCGCTGATTGTAGTCTTCTTCTTCAATCAGCGCTTCCGCTATTTCTTCCAAATCAAAACGCAGTGTCTGAAAAATAGCCAGAGCCTGTTGCTCACCATCAATCGTCTGTGCCGACAGACGGCTGAGTTCGGCAAGCGTCACGACACATTCAATGAGCGCTCCGGCCTGCTGTGCAGGAAACACCACGGCTTGCAGCTCATCATTCCAAGTTTGCATATCCGGAAATAAGATCGATTGGTTCATGATTAACCTTCTAAGTTTTTGCGCAGTTCACGCAGAATCTGTTTCGTCCCCGGACGTAAACCACGCCATAACATAAAACTTTCTGCCGCCTGCCCCACCAGCATCCCCAAACCGTCATACGCCTGAGCACACCCACTGTCTAATGCCCATTGGTTGAAAATGGTGTGACCTTTACCATACATCATGTCGTACGCCACACTGGTCGGCTGGAAAATCGCGGCGGAGATATCCGGTAAGGCACCATCCAGACTGGCCGACGTCGAGTTGATGATGACATCAAAACCGGAATTCAGCTGCGCCATTTCCACAGCGTTCACCTTACCGTACGGAGCAAAGCTCTCCGCTAACTGCTGCGCTTTGGCAAAGGTGCGGTTCGTAATGGTGATGCTGGCTGGCTGTTTATCTAATAAAGGCTTGAGCACACCACGCGCCGCGCCGCCGGAACCAATCAACAAAATTCGCGCGTCTTGCAACGGCACCTGATGCAACATCAGATCCTGCACCAGACCTTCACCATCCGTGTTGTCCCCCAGAATACCGCCATCATCGAGTTTTTTAAGCGTGTTAACCGCGCCAGCCAGTTGCGCCCGTTCCGTCAAGCGGGTGGCAAACGTGAACGCCGCTTCTTTAAACGGAACGGTGATGTTGCACCCTTTACCGCCGTGGGCAAAGAAATCTGTCGCGGCTTGCACAAAACCATCCACGGGCGCGAGTTGCGCGGTGTAGGTCATGGCCTGATTGGTTTGACGGGCAAATAAGGTATGAATGAAAGGTGATTTACTGTGGCCGATCGGGTTGCCGAACACCGCATACTGATCGTGTTGAAAATCCATGTTCCTGCCTGAAAGAAAGAGGGTCGCTGTATGCGACCCTATCACTCACCACTGGCTCTGTCACCACTCGCGCGGTACTAAAAATTGCTGTAATTCCGCTTCGGCGCTCCCCGCCTGTGGCTGATAACGATATTCCCAGCGCGCCAACGGCGGCATTGACATCAGAATCGACTCGGTGCGTCCACCCGATTGCAGGCCAAACAAAGTGCCGCGGTCAAAGACCAAGTTAAATTCGACATAACGGCCACGACGGTAGAGCTGGAACTCGCGTTCGCGTTCGCCATACGGAGTCGCTTTGCGGCGCTCGACAATCGGCAGATACGCCTGCGTGTACCCTTCGCCGACCGCCTTAATATAGTCAAAGCACTGCTCAAAGCTCCACTGATTGAGATCGTCAAAGAACAACCCGCCGATACCGCGGGTTTCCTCGCGATGCGGCAGATAGAAGTAACGATCGCACCATGCTTTATGCTCGGCGTAAACGTCATCACCAAACGGCGCGCACAGTGCTTTTGCCACACGGTGCCACTCATGACAATCCTGCTCAAACGGATAGAAGGGCGTGAGATCAAATCCGCCGCCAAACCACCAAATCGGCGCCTCACCCTCTTTTTCAGCAATGAAAAAACGCACGTTCGCATGCGAAGTCGGTACGTATGGGTTCTTGGGGTGCATCACTAATGACACGCCCATGGCTTCAAAACGGCGTCCGGCCAGTTCCGGGCGGTGTGCGGTTGCCGATGCGGGCATCTGCTGACCTTCCACATGGGAGAAATTCACCCCGCCCTGTTCAAACACATGACCATGACGCATCACGCGCGTGCGACCACCGCCGCCGAGCTTTTCGCCCGGCTCACGATGCCAGGCATCTTCTTCAAATGTGGCACCGCCATCGACGGCTTCCAACTGCTGGCAAATGCTGTCTTGTAGCGACAACAGAAATTGTTTGACGGCTTCTTTATTGATGGTTGGCATCGTTACTTCCTTTGCTGACTTAGCCTTGTCTCAGTACCTGGAGCGTTTTGGCATCGCGAATTTCACTGGGCTTATTGCGTCCACCGGTTTCGCCTTGCAGAATCGCCACCAGCTTATCACCGAGCTGCTGTTCGACTTCCTGTGTGGTCATGCATGGTGGCAAACCCGACAGATTCGCACTGGTTGAGGTCAGCGGCTTGCCATACGCCAAACACAGCTTCTGCACCAACGGATGATCGGTCACGCGCACGGCGATGGTATCAAACTGGCCGCTCACCCAATGCGAGACACGCTCGCTGGCTGGCATGATCCAGGTCACCGGCCCCGGCCAGGTCGACTGCACTCGCTCCAACTGCTCTTGAGTCAGTTGGCTTTCATCAATATAAGGCAGCAGTTGTTGGTACGACGCAGCGATCAGAATCAGGCCCTTCTCGACCGGACGCTGCTTGAGTTGCAGCAACTTTTCAATCGCCTGCGGATTGTCCGGATCACACCCGACACCAAACACACCTTCAGTGGGATAAGCGATCACTTCACCGGACTGCAACGCTTGCAGTGTATGTTCAAAATTATTCACCAGAGTTTCCTAAGTTGAGCTGACTTTTTATTTGCGGCCTAGTGTACAAATTATCCGGCGCAACGGCTAAATCTAATTCGGGATAAATTATACCGCTACACTTTCAATCACTGCGCAAACGTTTGCTTGAAAGTAAAATCCCCGTATAATGCGCGCACAAACGCTCACCTAATTTATAACGCTTGAAGGAGTTTGAGATGAAAGTCGGCATTATCATGGGTTCAAAATCGGATTGGCCAACCATGAAGCTTGCAGCAGAGATGCTGGATCAATTTGGTGTTGCTTACGAAACCAAAGTGGTTTCCGCGCACCGTACCCCTCAACTTCTGGCCGGTTACGCCACCAGTGCCAAAGAGCGTGGACTAAAAGTGATCATCGCTGGCGCTGGCGGCGCGGCACACCTTCCCGGCATGACCGCGGCATTCACCAGCCTACCCGTACTGGGCGTTCCGGTACAGTCGCGTGCGTTGTCGGGCATCGACTCTCTTTATTCTATCGTTCAGATGCCTAAAGGCATCGCGGTCGGCACTCTGGCGATTGGTGAAGCTGGCGCCGCGAATGCAGGGCTGCTGGCTGCACAAATCATTGGTGCATTCGATGAAAGCGTGATGGCGAAAGTGGAAGCATTCCGCGCCGCACAAACCGAAGCCGTGCTGGCTAACCCAAACCCAGCCGAGGAATAAATCATGCACGTATTGGTATTAGGTTCCGGTCAACTCGCGCGCATGATGTCTCTGGCCGGGGCGCCGCTCAACATTGAAATTTCAGCCTTTGACGTCAATACCCAGAACGTGGTGCATCCGCTGACGCAGGCTGTAATTGGCCATGGTTTGGAACAGGCAATTGCCGGTGCGGATGTGATTACCGCCGAATTTGAACACATTCCTCACGATGTGCTGGCCGTGTGTGAACGCAGCGGAAAATTTCTGCCAAGTACCGACGCGATTAAAGCCGGTGGCGATCGCCGTCTAGAAAAAGCACTGCTGGACAACGCGGGCGTACGCAACGCCAAATACGCAGTGATCACCAACCGCGCTGAATTTGATGCTGCGATTGATTACGTCGGCATTCCCATGGTGCTGAAAACCGCCTTGGGTGGCTATGATGGCAAAGGCCAATGGCGTCTCAAAACCCCACAAGATAGCGACACGATTTGGGCCGACATGGCACAAGCACTGGCGGCATCTGAGCAACAGGCGATTGTGGCGGAAGAGTTCGTGCCCTTTGATCGCGAAGTGTCGCTGGTTGGCGCGCGTGGCAAAGATGGCGAGATCGCGGTGTATCCACTGGCCGAGAACGTGCACGTGAACGGCGTCCTCAGCCTGTCGACCGCTATTGATGCGCCAGAATTACAAGAGCAAGCGAAGCAGATGTTTACCGCCGTGGCTGAAAGCCTGAATTACGTCGGCGTGCTGGCGCTGGAGTTTTTCGACGTCCAGGGGACGTTGCTGGTCAATGAAATTGCGCCGCGCGTGCACAACTCTGGCCACTGGACTCAGCAGGGCGCAGAAACCTGTCAGTTTGAAAATCATCTGCGCGCGGTGTGCGGACTGCCACTGGGCAGCACCAAGCTGATTCGCGAAACTGCGATGATCAACATTCTGGGTGAAGACACCTTGCCTGATGCTCTGCTGGCGATGGAAGGCTGCCATATTCACTGGTATGGCAAAGACAAACGTCCCGGACGCAAAATGGGTCACATCAACGTCACCGCCGATTACAGTGGCGAATTACAACGTAAGCTATGTCAACTGGCAGCAGTTCTCGATCCAACAGCCTTTCCGGCGGTACAGGAAGTGGCGCAGCAGATTAAGCACTAGACCCTGAATTCAATACCAACAAAAACGGCGCGATTAAGCGCCGTTTTTCATTTCGGTTTGAGTGTGACCACATTTTTTGTCGGCACACTGATACTTGGTACCACTGGCGAGTTTCTTTTCAATCAGCAACGGATAACCGCACGCTTGGCACTGCCCCACCACGGGTGGTTGATTGAGTGCAAATTTGCATTTTGGAAACGCGTCACAAGCAAAAAATGCCTTGCCAAAGCGATTCTTACGTTCAACCAAATGGCCTTTGCCACATTCAGGGCAAGTAATCTGGGTTTCTACCACCAATTCTTGTGGTGCCGTGTCCGGCGACTCAATATGATGACATTCAGGATAATGGCTACAGCCGATAAACATACCGTAGCGTCCCTGCCGCAACACCAGTTCATGTCCACACTCCGGGCACGGCACGCCAAGCTCTTTGATGATATGGCCGTCATTCTGATACAGGGGTTTAATGAAGTCGCAGCCAGGATACTGACTGCAACCCAAGAAAGGACCGTGTTTGCCGTGTCGAAGCTGCAACGCAGCGCCGCATTTGGGACACGGTTCGTGATTCAGCGCCTGCTCATGGGCTGAAAACAACTGGTGATCGATTTTTTTACCGCTCATGTGTACTACTTACGTTGCCACTAATCTTACTTAATGAACAATACCTTGCTCTTTGCTGTACAACAGCTCTTCCATTAGCGTGTAAGCATTTTCATTCCCTGGCACATTAAATAGCACCATCAGAATGATCCACTTGAGGTCATCGAGTTCAAACTCATTGGTTTCCAAGCCCATGACGCGATCAATCACCATCTCACGCGTTTCAGGTGTCAGCACTTTGATTTGCTCAAGGAACATCAAAAAACCGCGCGATTCCGTATCCAAACGCTCCATTTCCTGCGCGGTAAAGATACGCACTGATGTGGCCGCGCTGGTTGCAATCGCGGAATGTGCATCGGTCTGCTGCAGCGCAGCCAGCTCTTCTAACCAGTGAAGGGCTTTGTAGATGTCTTTTTGGTGAAATCCGGCCCGAAGCAGTTCATCTTCGAGTTCGTCTTGGTCCACTTGCAACTCTGCATCGCTATGGATATAAGTTTCAAATAGATACATCAGAATATCCATCATCATAGCTAGCCCCTCCCCTTACGAATATAGCCACCGGAAACTGCAACAACATGCCCTGAAAGCTCAAGCTCCAGGAGCTGCATCATGACATCCTGGACAGGTATATTGGTCCTGTTTGCAAGAATATCAACTGGTGTAGCCTCTCCCCCTACGTTAGCTAACAGCTCGGGAAATGGCAATTCTTCTTCGTTATATGTGCCAGAAAAAAGTTCTGTCTGCTCAGGTTGTGGCTGATTTCGGCTCCAGTCCATCAAACTGCTGACTTCTTCGAGAATATGATCGACATGTTGTACCAAACACGCCCCTTGTCGAATCAACTGGTTACTGCCGAGGCTATTCGGGTTGCGAATTGAGCCCGGCACGACAAACACCTCTCGGCTCTGTTCGGCAGCATAACGCGCGGTGATGAGCGAGCCACTTTTTTCCGCCGCTTCCACCACCAGAACGCCCAATGACAACCCACTGATAATACGATTACGACGCGGAAAATGATCAGGTCGAGGCTTGGCATCAGGGCGAAATTCCGACACCAAGGCGCCTCTGTCAACAATACGCCCCGCCAACGCGCGATGGCGAGCCGGATAAATACATTCCAGCCCCGAGCCCAGCACCGCAATAGTTTCCCCACCGGCTTTGAGTGCGCCATCATGCGCGTAGCCATCAATACCAAGCGCCAGACCACTGGTGACCACCAAACCATGTTCGACTAATTGCGTGGCAAATTGATGAGCAATTTGCTGACTGTCGATACTGGCGTTGCGACTGCCGACAATAGCAATTTGCGGCGCACGCAGCGCTTCAAGCCGCCCCTCCACAAACAGCACTGGCGGAGCGGCGGCGATTTCGGTCAATAACGAGGGATAGTACGCATGAAACGGCGTCAGAATATGGCGATTATCAGCCTGCTCACTCCAACGCAGGCAGGCATCGACGTCTTGATCGGCCTGCCGCTGCAAATACTGAATCTGGTTGTCTTTCAGCCCTACGGCCAAGCCGTCACGATTCAGGTGTTGTTTGAGGTCAGACAGCGCGTAACGACTGGCTAAACGCTGCAATGTTCGGATACCGAGTTGAGGAGTAAAACTGAAAGCCAGCCAAGCAGCCAGATCGCGTTCGAGCATCAACTGGCAGGCTCTGCCTGAACCACACTTGCGGTGGCTTCGAGCTCTGGCGTCTGCGGAGATTGTGCCTGCACCGCGGTATCAATCGGCTCCAAACTTTCGGTGATAAGCGCAAGACTAAACGCCGCATAAGGACGAATCACCATCAGGCTACCAATTTTGTGCGCAGGCAATACCAATGCATCGTCACCGTGTTGAGACTCATAGCTGTAGTGTCCATCATCGGCATACACCGCCACTCCTGAGCGGAACAGTTCAAACATACTGCCCTGAACCAGCGCGTCATCTGTTCCTTTGTCGATGACCACGACCTGGTTTTGGCCCGCATACTGGCTGCCTTCCAACGAACCCAAAATCTGGGCTGTGAGCGATTGCGGTGCAGGCCTAGGGAAAAAGGACGTCGTTACGTTTAACCCTTCCAACCCGGTTTCCGGCAATGCAATGTCGTTTACGCGAATCTCATGCCGTTGCTGACGCACCAGCAGCTCACTGGTTTGCTGACGGTTGCTGCCAAGCTGAGCAGTCGCAATCAGTCGCAGAGCAGTCATCACCTGGCCGTCGCGTTCAAACTCCGTCATCGGGCGATAAATTCCCCACTGCGCATGAGTTTGAGGTCCGGCAATATAAACAGGCTCGCCAGCCGTCAGGTATTGCAGCCCATCCCCCGCGCCCATAACACGAAGACTCTCTTTCATCTCCATCGCATCAACCAGGCGATCCGTGTGCAGATAGGGCAACAACAACTCTTCGTCGACCGTCGGTAGCGAATGCTTCTCCACAACGCGAACTTTCGGGCTGAGTTTCACCATCGGCTTCAGGCTCAGTGTGGGCTGGCCATCACGCCAAACCAACGTCAGTTTATCGCCGGGATAGATAAGATCAGGGTTATTGATATCAGGGTTGATTTGCCATAACCGTGGCCACAGCCAAGGGCTGTCGAGATACAACGCAGAGATATCCCACAAGGTGTCCCCTTTCACCACTGTATACGTCGTCGGCGCATTATCTTTCAGCACCAACGGCGGAGCCGACTGCGCGCAGGCACCGAATGCAGCCAGAAATAGCGGCAATAAACGAGGTTGTAATACTGAGGCGAAACGACGTGTCAGTCTGGTCATGACCTTGCTTCCCTGATCGAAAGAATTAAGAAGGATTCGGAGAAATCTCGCAGGATGCTGTCATTTAGGTCATAAAATGTCTAGAATTGAGCCAACAAGCGTTAAGCTGTTTCGGCACAGTTCAATTTTTCGAGTGTATATGTCTGTATTACAAGTATTAACATTCCCGGATGATCGTCTTCGCACCGTTGCTAAGCCGGTTGAGAAAGTCACCCCAGAGATTCAGAAGATCGTCGACGACATGATTGAAACCATGTACGACGAAGAAGGCATTGGCCTTGCTGCAACTCAGGTTGACGTTCACCAGCGTATCGTGGTGATCGATATTTCAGAAACTCGTGATGAGCCAATGGTTCTAATCAACCCGGTCATCCTAGAAAAACGCGGTGAAGACGGCATTGAAGAAGGCTGCCTATCTGTCCCTGGCGCTCGCGCTCTGGTCCCTCGCGCCGCAGAAGTGACCGTCAAAGCGTTAGACCGCAACGGTGACGAATACAGCTTTGAAGCCGATGACCTGCTGGCGATCTGTGTACAGCACGAGCTGGACCACCTGGAAGGCAAACTGTTTGTCGACTACCTGTCGCCACTCAAACGCAACCGCATCAAAGAGAAGCTGGAAAAAATCAAACGCTTCAACGAAAAGAATCAATAAACATACAGAGAGGTGACCTTGAGCCAATCATTACGTATTGTCTTTGCAGGTACTCCGGATTTCGCCGCCCGTCACTTGGCGGCGTTATTGTCTTCGGAGCACGAGGTGATCGCGGTTTACACTCAACCGGATCGCCCAGCCGGCCGCGGTAAAAAACTCACCGCCAGCCCGGTCAAAAACCTGGCGCTCGAGCACAACATTCCGGTATATCAACCAGAAAATTTCAAATCTGATGAAGCCAAGCAAGAGCTGGCTGCACTGAATGCCGACATCATGGTCGTCGTGGCTTATGGCTTGCTGTTGCCAAAAGCAGTACTTGATACACCTAAACTGGGTTGCATCAACGTGCACGGTTCGATTCTGCCACGCTGGCGCGGCGCCGCACCGATTCAACGCTCGATTTGGGCGGGTGATGCGGAAACGGGCGTGACCATCATGCAGATGGATGTCGGTCTTGATACCGGCGACATGCTCAAGATTGCCACGCTGCCGATTGAAGCCAGCGACACCAGCGGCTCCATGTACGACAAGCTGGCAGAACTCGGCCCGCAAGCTCTGGTTGAATGCCTGAGCGATATCGCACAAGGTACGGCAGTCGCGGTCAAACAGGACGACGCCCTAGCGAACTACGCACAAAAATTGAGTAAAGAAGAAGCCAAAATTGACTGGACTCTGAGTGCTCAGGCGATTGAGCGCTGCGTACGTGCATTCAACCCGTGGCCAATGAGCCACTTCGCGGTCGCTGACAACCAGATCAAAGTCTGGCAGGCGCGCGTCGAAGCGGGCAGTTCCAACCAAGCGGCGGGGACCATTCTCAAAGCAGACAAAACCGGCATTTATGTCGCCACTGGTGCAGAGATTCTGGTACTGGAAAGCCTGCAGATTCCGGGCAAAAAAGCCCTGCCAGTGCAGGACATCCTCAACGCCAGAGCAAGCTGGTTTGAAGTTGGCTCCCAACTGAATTAATCTCACGGCCCTACTGAGTAGGGTCGTTACTTTTTGTATTAGGTTTAACTATGAATGTTCGCGCTGCTGCCGCTCAGGTTCTGTTCCAAGTTGTCGATAAAGGTCAGTCTTTGTCGATGGCACTTCCGGCGGCTCAACAAAACATCCGTCCTCGCGATCACGCTCTGTTGCAGGAAATCTGCTACGGTGCGCTGCGCTACCTGCCAAGACTGGAATCCATCGCCAACACACTGATGGATAACCCGCTCAAAGGCAAACAACGCGTGTTCCACCACCTGATTCTGGTGGGCATTTACCAACTGAGCTTTATGCGTATTCCTGCACATGCGGCCGTGGGTGAAACGGTTGAAGGCGCCCAAGATCTCAAAGGTCCGCGCCTGCGTGGCCTGATTAACGCCGTGTTGCGTAACTATCAGCGCAATCAGGAACAACTGGATGCTCAGGCTGTCAGCCATAATGCGGGTAAATACGGTCATCCAAGCTGGCTGCTGAAATTGCTGCAAAATGCCTATCCACAGCAGTGGGAGGCGATCGTTGAAGCCAACAACAGCAAAGCGCCGATGTGGCTGCGAGTGAACCATCAGCACCACGACCGCGATGCGTATCAGGCGCTGCTCAATAATGAAAACATTGATAGCAGCGTACATTCACAGGCTGAAGACGCACTAAAATTAGCCGCGCCGTGTGATGTCACCAAACTGCCGGGGTTTGAAAAAGGCTGGGTGTCCGTTCAGGACGCAGCTGCGCAGTTGTCTCTGCACTACCTGCAGCCTCAGGATGGCGAGCTGATTCTTGATTGCTGCGCCGCACCGGGCGGCAAAACCGCCCATATTCTGGAACGGACGCAAGGGAGCGAAGTGGTTGCCATCGACTGTGACGATACCCGCCTCAAACGCGTGCATGACAACCTCAAACGCCTGAACCTGAGCGCCAAAGTGGTGTGCGGCGATGCCCGTTACCCTCAAGAATGGTGGCAGGGCAGCCAGTTTGACCGCATTCTGCTCGATGCACCGTGTTCGGCAACGGGCGTAATTCGCCGTCATCCGGACATCAAATGGCTGCGCCGCGCGGAAGATATTGCGGCATTAGCGGAGCTACAACGCGAAATTCTCGACGCAATGTGGCAACAGTTGAAACCGGGTGGTACTTTGGTGTACGCAACGTGTTCAATTACACCGCAGGAAAACGTGCTGCAGGTGAAAGATTTCTTAGCGCGCACATCTGACGCGCAGCTTGTGGGTTCGGAGCTGGATAATCCGGGCCGCCAGATTCTGCCTGGTGAAGAGGATATGGACGGCTTCTACTATGCCGTTCTGACTAAACAAGCGTAAAAACGATGCAAAGGCAGCTCTCGGGCTGCCTTTGGCGTGCAATAACAAGAGAATAAGGTATGAAAATCATCATTCTTGGTGCAGGTCAGGTCGGCGGTACGCTGGCGGAAAACCTGGTCGGGGAAAACAACGACATCACTGTCGTGGATAAAAACAGCGACCGTCTGCGCGAACTACAAGATAAATATGATTTACGCGTGGTGAACGGCCATGCCAGCCACCCGGACGTGCTACGCGAAGCCGGCGCTCAGGACGCCGACATGCTTGTTGCGGTGACCAACACCGATGAAACCAACATGGTGGCCTGTCAGGTCGCGTTCACTCTGTTTAACACGCCAAACCGTATCGCCCGCATCCGTTCGCCGGAGTATCTGGCGGAGAAAGAAGCCTTATTCCAGTCCGGCGCGGTCCCGGTCGATCACCTGATCGCCCCGGAAGAGCTGGTGACCAGTTATATCGAGCGCTTGGTGCAATACCCGGGCGCGCTGCAAGTCGTCAGCTTTGCGGAAGAGAAAGTCAGCCTGGTTGCGGTCAAAGCCTATTATGGCGGCCCGCTGGTGGGCAATGCGCTGTCTGCGCTGCGCGAACACATGCCGCACATCGATACCCGTGTGGCGGCAATTTTCCGCCAAGGACGCCCGATTCGTCCGCAAGGCACCACCATTATTGAAGCCGACGATGAAGTGTTCTTCGTCGCGGCCAGCAACCACATCCGTTCAGTGATGAGTGAGCTGCAACGCCTGGAAAAACCGTATCGCCGCATCATGATTGTCGGTGGGGGTAACATCGGTGCCAGCCTCGCCAAGCGTCTGGAACACAGCTACAGCGTGAAACTGATTGAGCGCAACTACCAGCGCGCGGAACAGCTGTCAGAAGAGCTGGAAAACACCATCGTCTTCTGTGGTGATGCCGCCGATCAGGAGCTGCTGACCGAAGAGAACATCGATCAGGTGGATGTGTTTATCGCGCTGACCAACGAAGATGAAACCAACATCATGTCCGCCATGCTGGCGAAGCGCATGGGCGCGAAAAAGGTGATGGTACTGATTCAGCGCGGGGCATACGTCGATTTGGTTCAGGGCGGCGTGATTGACGTGGCGATTTCACCACAGCAAGCGACCATCTCAGCCCTGCTGACTCACGTTCGCCGCGCCGACATCGTCAACGTTTCTTCACTGCGCCGTGGCGCAGCAGAGGCGATTGAAGCTGTCGCGCATGGTGATGAAACCACCTCCAAAGTGGTTGGCCGCGCTGTGGGCGACATCAAACTGCCGCCGGGCACGACGATTGGTGCCATCGTGCGTGGTGAAGAAGTGCTGATCGCCCACGATCGCACTGTTATTGAACAGGATGATCACGTCGTGATGTTCCTCGTCGACAAGAAATACGTGCCCGACGTGGAAGCCCTGTTCCAACCGAGTCCGTTCTTCCTATAGGTTCCCGGCGTTATGCTCAATTTACGCCCCATCATGTTTGTCATCGGGCTGGTTTTATCGAAACTGGCTCTGTTTATGTACGTCCCGACTCTGGTGGCATTTTTCACCGGGACGGGCGGCTTTCTCGACTTTGCTCAGGCGGTGATCATCACGCACATCGCGGCATTTATCTGTCTGTCGATTGGCCGGACAGCGAATTTCCGCCTCAGCGTGCGCGACATGTTCCTCATCACCAGTCTGGTGTGGACCATCGCCAGCGCGTTCGCCGCGTTGCCGTTCGTATTCATCAACCACATCAGCTTCACCGATGCCTACTTTGAGACCATGTCCGGTATCACCACTACCGGCTCAACGGTGCTCAGTGGCCTCGATGACATGGCTCCCAGCATTCTGCTGTGGCGTTCTATTTTGCAGTGGCTTGGCGGAGTCGGCTTTATCGTGATGGCGGTAGCGGTGCTGCCGATGCTCAACGTCGGAGGTATGCGCCTGTTCCAGACCGAATCGTCCGACTGGTCAGATAAAAGCAGTCCGCGCGCCAAAACCGTGGCGAAGAACATCGTGGTGGTGTATCTGGTGCTGACTGGTCTGTGCATCATCGGCTATATGGTTACCGGCATGCGTCTGTTTGATGCCATCAACCACGCGTTCACCACTCTTTCTACCGGCGGTTATTCGACCTCCGACGGTTCAATGAACCATTTCTCCAACGGTTCACACTGGGTCGCAACTTTGTTTATGTTCCTTGGTGGTCTGCCATTTCTGCTGTTTGTCACCGCCATGCGTAAACGCCGCCCGCAAGAGCTGTTTAAAGATGCTCAGGTGCAGGGCTTCTTCCTGCTGTTTATCATCAGCAGCCTGATTGTTGCTGCCTGGCTGCACTTCAATAATGGCTATGCAATGCTGGATGCGCTGCGCGTCTCGATGTTCAACATTGTGTCAGTGGTGACGACCACAGGTTATGGTCTCGATGACTTCACCGCCTGGGGCGCGCTGCCAAGTACCATTTTTGCGTTTCTGATGATGGTGGGAGCCTGTTCCGGTTCCACCTCCGGCGGGATCAAGATTTTCCGTTTTCAAATCTGTTTTGCGCTGCTCAATAAGCAGATGATGAAACTGATCCACCCGTCCGGTGTGTTCGTTCAGCGTTACAATCAGCGCCCGGTGAACGAAGACATCGTCCGTTCGGTGGTGGCGTTTGGTCTGACGTTTATTATTACGATTATCGCCATCGCCGGCTCGTTGTCGGCTATGGGGCTCGACCCAATCACCAGTATCTCCGGCGCGATTACTGCGGTCGCCAACGTCGGCCCGGGAATGGGGAGCGTGATTGGTCCAACGGGTAACTTTGCTTCGCTGCCTGATAGCGCGAAGTGGATTTTAAGTTTTGGTATGTTGATGGGACGCTTGGAAATCCTCACCATTCTGGTGCTGTTCTTCCCAGCGTTCTGGCGACGTTAAGGATACACATGAAAAACCTGATCACTCTGATGATGGCAAGCTGGGCGCCTGTGGCGCTGGCGGGCGAAATCGTCACTCTGCAAGATGGCCGCGACGTGCAGCTTAATGATGACTTTACCTGGCAATATGTGCAGCCAGTTGAGACGTCAAACTCAATGTCCGTCGCGCCAGCGAAACCTGAGGTTGTTGCGGCGGCTCCCGTCCTGGCCGCTCCACTGGTCAAAGCGCAACGCGGCAGCATGATTGAACTTGGCAGCACCAAACCGACGTTGCAACTGAGCAATTCTGGGGTGGATATCGTGCTGGGTAGCGCCCGTTACCGCGATGGCCAGTTGATTTTACCGACCGCCATCACCAACCAGAGCACGCAATCGGTGATCAACATTGTGCTTCAGGTCGAGATTCTGGATGAACAGGGCAACCTGCTGACCACGCAAACCACCACCATCTGGCAATCGATCAAACGTATGGCCGACACCTACTTACGTCCGCAAGCTTCTGTGGCAGGCAAGGCGATTGAAGTGAAAGTCGACGAGGCGCCGCGCTATCAGATCCGCGCCAGCGTTACTCAGGTTGAGTCGCGTTAAACCGGGTCGATATAGAGATAAATCGCAAGAAAGTGGCAGGCGCATCCGGCCAGCACAAACGCATGCCAGATGGCATGATTGTACGGAATGCGCTTCGCCACATAGAAAATAACGCCCAGCGAATACACCACCCCGCCCGCGGCAAGCAACGTCAACCCACCCACATCCAGATTCAGTGCCAACTGATAAATCACAATCAGCGACAACCACCCCATCGTCAGGTACGTCACCAATGACAAGCGTTTGAAGCGATAGACAAAAGCGATTTTCATGATGATGCCGATCAGCGCAATCGACCAGATGACAATCATCAGACCAAACGCCAATGGTGTGCGCAGACTGACCAGCAGGAATGGTGTATAGCTGCCGGCAATCAGTAAGTAGATGGCGCAGTGGTCAAAAGTTTTCAGCCAGCGTTTGGCGTTCTGATGTGGGATTGCATGATAGAGCGTCGAGGCGAGAAACAGCGCAATCATGCTGCCGCCATAGATGCTCATACTGACAATCGTCAGTGCATCAGCCCGGTGATCGACCGCTTTGACCAGCAGCAGCACCAGACCGACAATGCCGAGGATTAACCCGACGCCATGACTGATCGCATTGGCGACTTCTTCTTTGACGCTGTAAGCAGTATTCGACATATGATTCCCATAACCAGAGCGATAACTTCGCTCTAGTATGGCACACTCAGCGTACGCATGTAAGCTCGATTTTATGCTTACGATGTCGTATCAAGAAACTGCAATACTTGCTCGCCCGCCTGTGCTGGCGACTGAGAACTGGCGATCGTCAGTTGGCGTTTGAGCTCACCTTTGCCCAGCAAGCTTGCCAGCATGCCGCTCGCCCCCCGTTGGAAGCGATCGATTTCAAACCACATCTGCAACTGGTCTTTGTCGCGGTAAGCAACGATTTCCAATTCACGCCAACGGCCATGGAACGGGCCATCGGTCGGCACAAATTCAAACTCTTGCACAAACGGCAGAGCAAAGCCTTTGGCGGCTTCGCATTCAACCTGGCGCAGGCGCAGGCCCTGCTCTTCCAAGGCAGTGAAAATGCCATCCATCAACGGATCCGGACGCACAGTCAGAATGTCCTTGTCGCCCGGGTCGAGAGCCATGGCAATATCCAATCCGGTTTCGAGCCACACTTTGGCATCCCCGATCGTCACGGGCGTATTCCACGGCACATCCAGTTCCACTTCAAAATCGCGGGTTTCTCCGGCCATGATGGTAAACGCATAAGGCAACGACCAATCGGCGAGTGTGTAGGTTTGCGCCACGCGGCGAGTGCGATGCCCTTCCTGCTGACCCCGTTCAATCGGCGCTTCTTCGATATAGCGACAGCAGAGTTTGAGTTCGATATTGTCGATCGCTTGTTCCGTCGCACCACCATACACGTGAATCGTCACTTTCACTTTCTGGCCCGGAATCAGCGTTTCCTGCTGCAAGACAGAGTCAACTTTCGCCGATCCGATCCCGAAACTGGCGAGGGTTTTCTTCAGAAATGACATACACACCTCCTGTTGATGAGCAGCCAGTGTAAAGCGGAAAAGATTCCGAACACAATGGCGAGCCTCACACTACGCATCCATTTTTCTTTAGCATAAACATTGGTTAACTATCGATCATTTGCAAACTTGGTGCTACTCTAACTTCGATATGCAAGCATATCGTTATTCCTGAACAATTATTTGGATTGGCGCTCGCCAGAAAGAGCCACCCTTCTTCATTTTTATTCAGATGCAGAAGATCAACTCATAGTTGTTCAGGCCATTACATCGGCAATGGATATGCCTGACCGTTAGGTTAATGAATGCGCCCAACAGCTGTCAGGTTTTCGCACACCAACCGTAGTGCAATGCGCCGTCGCAGTGGTTTTGCTACTGCACCGGTTGCGAAAAAAATCGCGCCCGCGCCTACTCTTGTCGAGAAAAATGCAGTCTCTGCATCGCCAACAACAAAAGTGGTCCAGGCCGCTTAATAGAAAAGCGCAGTTTATCCTGCGCTTTTTTCTTTTCGTTCATTTCAGCTAACGTCCACGCTACACATTGTATTCCCCGCGCAATTTGATACCTTTACTGCAAATCATTACAAAGTTTGTGGAGAAAGCCATGAAGTGTCATCGCGTCGAAGAATTACTGCAACTGCTGGAGCCGGAATGGCATAAAGATTCTGAACTGAACCTGATTCAGTTTATCGTCAAACTGGCTGGCGAAGCGGGTTACCAAGGGCGATTGGAAGAGCTGACTGACGATGTGCTGATCTACCATCTCAAAATGCGCAACAGTGCCAAAGACGAAGTGATTCCCGGCCTGAAAAAAGACTACGAAGAAGATTTCAAAACCGCGATCCTGCGCGCACGCGGCATCATTGAATAAACCCTCTCATAATGCACAGAGCGGCCAACGGCCGCTCTTTTTTTATCCGCCGTGTGAAGGATAACTGGCAAAAATGTAAGGATATTTGTTGTTAAAGGTTGATTGCGTTAAAGAAATAAAAACGTTATTGCCGCTATAATCACCACTTTATGAAGCAACCTTATTCCCCCCTTCTACGCCATTTGCGTAAAAAGGGTTAAGCAATGTCAAAAAGAGTGTGAGCACCAGAAATCGCACCATGATGCCCAAAAGGATAGTTTGATGAGTCAGGACAAGATCGACATCAAAGATGTGACTCCGAAAGTCTTTAACCCGAAGACCCATAAAGGTCAGGAAGGAGACCGGTTCAACCCGAGCAACCGCATTTACGTGCGCGAAAGCAAAGGGACCTACCAGAAGCTGCGCCGTTACGGAGGCTGGTTTCTGCTGCTGTTATTTGGATTGGTACCGTGGATTTCCTACGGCGATCGTCAGGCCATTCTGCTCGATATCGGCCACCAGCAGTTCAATTTCTTCGGCACAACGCTCTACCCGCAGGATCTGACCCTGCTGGCACTGCTGTTTATGATCGCGGCGTTCGGCCTGTTCTTTATCACTACCTTTTTAGGCCGGGTGTGGTGTGGTTACCTGTGTCCGCAAACCGTATGGACGTTCATGTATATCTGGTTTGAAGAAAAACTGGAAGGCAGTGCCAACAAGCGCCGTAAGCAAGACGGCAGTAAAATGACCGCCAATCTGGCGATGCGCAAAACCGCCAAACACATCGCCTGGTTTGCGATCGCTCTGGCGACGGGTTTCACGTTCGTGGGCTACTTTGTGCCAGTGCGCGATCTGGTTATCGACTTCTTTACCTTCAACTCGACCTTCTGGCCGGTGTTCTGGGTGATGTTCTTTGCCGTCTGTACCTACGGTAACGCAGGCTGGATGCGTTCTATCATGTGTATTCACATGTGCCCGTACGCACGTTTCCAATCGGCGATGTTCGACAAAGATACTTTCATCGTCGGCTACAACACCGAGCGCGGCGAACAGCGCGGCCCTCGCTCACGCAAAGCCGACAAAAAAGCGCTCGGTCTGGGCGACTGTATCGATTGTGATTTGTGTGTTCAGGTGTGCCCGACCGGTATCGATATTCGTGATGGCCTGCAATATGAGTGCATCAACTGTGGTGCCTGCATTGACGCATGTGACACCACAATGGAGCGCATGGGCTACGACAAAGGGCTGATCAGCTACACCACTGAGCACCGTTTGTCAGGCAAGCATACCAAAGTGATGCGGCCGAAACTGCTGGGTTACGGTGCGGTGTTACTGGTGATGATCGGGCTGTTCTTTGCGCAGGTGGCGGCGGTTGATCCAGCCGGCCTCAGCGTTATTCGTGACCGTAATCAGCTGTTCCGAACTAACAGCTCCGGCGAGATTGAAAATACTTACACCCTCAAGGTGATCAACAAAACTCAGCACATCCAAACCTACAAACTCGATGTCAGTGGTCTGACGGATGTATCGTGGTATGGCAAACAAACCGTGCAGGTGGAACCGGGCGAAGTGCTCAACCTGCCGATGAGTCTGGGGGTCAAACCTGACAATCTCAGCTCTCCGGTTGCGACAATTCAGTTTATACTCACCGATGACAGCAACCAATTCACAATGCAAGTGGAAAGCCGGTTTATTAAAAAGCTTTAACACTCGACATGGAAAAGGGCTCAGCAATGAGCCCTTTTTAATCAATGACACAAGCAACCTTTCATTTTGATGCCCTGACGCCCGACTTTATGTGGTACGCGCTAGAGAGCATCGGTATTCGCGCTGAATCGGGTTTTCTGGCGCTCAACAGTTACGAAAACCGCGTGTATCAGTTCAGCGATGAAGACCGCCGCCGTTTTGTGGTCAAGTTTTACCGCCCGCAGCGCTGGAGCATCGAACAGATTCAGGAAGAGCACGACTTTGCACTGGAGCTGGCCGACGCCGAGATCCCGCTCGCCGCACCACTGGTGATCAACGGCGCTTCACTGCACCACTATCAGGGTTACCATTTTGCGCTGTTTAACAGCGTTGGCGGGCGCCAGTTTGAAGTCGACAATGAAGAACAGCTGGAATGGGTCGGACGCTTTCTAGGCCGCATTCATAAAGTGGGCGCGAGCAAAACGTTCATTCATCGCCCGACGATCAGCCTGGATGAGTATCTCTATCAGCCGCGCGCGCTGCTGCACAACGCACAATGTATTCCGATGCATTTAGAAAACAGTTTTTTCAACGATCTGGATATGTTGATCAGCAGAATTGAGCAGCACTGGCAACCGGATCAAGCCTTGATTCGCCTGCATGGCGACTGCCACCCGGGCAATATTTTGTGGCGGGATGGCCCGATGTTTGTCGATCTTGACGATGCTCGTAATGGCCCGGCGGTACAGGATTTGTGGATGTTGCTCAGTGGCGATCGCAACGACAAGCTGATCCAACTCGATATTGTGCTTGAAGGCTATCAAGAGTTCTGCGATTTTAACTTTAATCAATTGAAACTTATCGAGCCACTTCGCGGTCTACGAATGGTGCACTACATGGCATGGCTGGCAAAACGTTGGCAAGATCCGGCCTTTCCGCTCGCCTTTCCCTGGTTTAATGATCCAAAATACTGGGAGAGTCAGGTACTGGCATTCAAAGAACAAATCGCAGCATTAGAAGAGCCTCCGCTCTCGCTGATGCCACAATGGTAACAAGCCTTCAAAGGAATAATGGAGTCCACAATGAAAAAGCTGTTTGCACTGGTTGCAACCCTGATGTTAAGCCTGTCGGCCCATGCCGCGCAGTTCAAAGAAGGGGAACAATACAAAGTGCTCAACTTAGAGCCTTCCTCAAAACCGAGCGTCACTGAGTACTTTTCGTTCTACTGTCCGCATTGTAACGCGTTCGAACCGATCATCTCTCAGCTAAAAACCAAGCTGCCAGAAGGCGTGAAGCTGCAAAAAAACCACGTTTCATTCATGGGTGGTGACATGGGCAAATCGATGAGCAAAGCCTACGCGACCATGATTGCACTGAACGTTGAAGACAAAATGATCCCAGTGATGTTTGACCGCATTCACAACCTGCGCAAGCCACCAAAAAATGATGCCGAGCTGCGTCAGATCTTCGTTGATGAAGGCGTCGACGGTGCGAAATTCGACGCTGCGTTTAACGGCTTCGCGGTGGACTCAATGGTGCGCCGCTTTGACAAGCAGTTCCAGGAAAGCGGCCTGACCGGCGTTCCTTCTGTCGTGGTGAACAACCACTATCTGGTTCAGGCGCAAGGCATCAAAACGATGGACGAATACTTTGATCTGGTGAACTACCTGCTGAGCAAGTAAGTTTGCCCGCCAAGAAAAAAGGAGCCTGAGGCTCCTTTTTTTTATACGTCCGATTTTGACTGATACAGCGTTGCCAACTGCTGATCTTTGCGTTGCCACAGCGCAGTCAGCCACTGCTGGAACTGGCGTTTATACGGTTTGTCATGAAAATAGTCACCGCGTACCTGCTCATCGACCGGCAACACGCGAATACGCACCACAATGCGGTGCATCCGGCCCATTAACATATCGCGAAACGGCTTATCGGTGTTATCCGGATAGGCCAGCGTAACATCGATAATATTGGAGAATTGTTCACCCATCGCTGCCAACGTATACGCAATCCCGCCGCTTTTCGGCGCCAGCAGATGCTGGTAAGGCGAACGGGTCGCACGCTGTTTGTGCTCAGTGAAACGCGTACCTTCGACGTAGTTCACCACCGTCGTCGGATGAAACTTAAATTTTTCGCACGAGCGACGCGTGGTCGCCAGATCCTGGCCGCGCTTGTGTGGATGGCGAATCAAGTATTCCCGCGAATAGCGACGCATGAACGGCATATCCAGCGCCCAACACCCCATGCCGACAAACGGCACATACAACAGTTGCTGTTTGAGGAAAAACTTCGGCATCGGAATGCGATCTTTGAACACACAACACAGCACGACAATGTCCGTCCAGCTGAGGTGGTTGCTGATCATCAGATACCAGCCCTGCTTACTCAGTCCTTCCCCGCCCTGAATGTCCCACTCGACGCGGTTTGACATCGCCAGAATACGCGCATTAAGTGTCGCCCACAGCCACATCGCTTTGTCCGCCATGCTGGTCGCCATCGCTTTCAATCTCGGCGTCGGCAGCAGCAGTTTGACCAGCGCAATCGCGCAGATCAATAACGAACTGAACATGGTATTGAGGATCACCAGCACAATATTGAGGACAAGCAGAACGTAAGCGAGCATAGAATTTATAGTTTTCAAAAAATTGAATAAAAAAACAGCGAGCAATTATACTCGCTTGCCCGCTGAAAGAAATACGTCTGCCAATGGTCAGAGTACTGCCGCCCTAGACCGATTGGGCGGTGAGCTGTTTGAGTAACCGGTCCATAGCGCGATACCCGAGCGCTTCGGCCAGGTGCGCCCGTTGAATGTGTGCCTCACCGCTCAAATCGGCAATGGTGCGCGCGACTTTGATGATGCGGTGATAGGCCCGGATTGACAACCCCAGGCGGTGCAGCGCATTTTCCAGAAATTCCGCATCCGGCTGACAGAGCGGGCAATAAGTTTCGATTTCACGGCTTTGCAACAGCGCATTCACTTTGCCACTGCGTGCCAGCATGGTTTCACGTGCGCGAAAGACCCGCGCCTGCACCACCGCCGTCGGCTCGCCGCGGTCGCCGCCGTGCGACAAAGTGCCTTTGGGCAACGCCGGAATTTCGATCGACATATCAAAGCGATCCAGCAGCGGCCCCGACAAACGGCTCAAATAGCGTAAAATCCCCTGCGGATTCACCCGCGCCTGATTGCCTTCGTAATACCCGGTCGGACTGGGATTGAGCGCGCCAACCAACTGAAAACGCGCTGGGAAACGGGTTTTGCCCTGCGCGCGGGAAATAATAATCTCGCCCGACTCCAGCGGCTCGCGCAGTGAATCGAGCACTTTGCGTTCAAATTCCGGCATTTCATCCAGAAACAACAGGCCATTGTGAGCAAGTGAGATTTCTCCGGGACGAGGAATGGTGCCGCCGCCCACCAGCGCTGCCATGGAGCTGGAATGATGCGGCGCGCGAAACGGACGCTGTTTCCAGTTGTGCTGGTTGATTTCCTGCTGCGTCAGCGAGGCCACTGATGCAGTCTCCATCGCCTCGGCCTCAGTCATCTCCGGCAGCAGATCGCACAGGCGCGAGGCCAACATAGTTTTACCCGTGCCCGGCGGGCCAAGAAACAACAGGTTGTGGTTGCCCGCCGCCGCTATCTCCAACGCCCGCTTGCCTTGCTGCTGACCAATGATGTCCTGCAAATCGCGTTCGCGCGGCACGGCGGCGTCGTGCCCGTCACTTTGAAACAGCGATAACGTCTGTTGACCACACAGATCGGCACACACTTCAAGCAGAGTGCGCGCCGATTTATGTTGCTCTTTCCCCACCAGCGCCGCCTGATCGCCATTGAAATGGGGCACCACCAAACTGCGCCGCGCCTGATTGGCCGCCAAGGCTGCGGGCAGCACGCCTTTCACGCTGCGAATTTCCCCCGACAGCGCCAACTCACCGATGAATTCGTGGTCGCTCAATTGGGTGCGGGCAATCTGATCCGAGGCAGCCAGAATGCCGAGCGCGATCGGCAAATCAAAACGGCCGCCCTCTTTGGGCAGATCAGCGGGCGCTAAATTGACGGTAATGCGTTTGGCGGGAAATTCAAACTTGGAATTGATGATGGCGCTGCGCACGCGATCGCGGGATTCTTTGACGGTTGTCTCCGGCAAACCAACCAGCGTAAACCCCGGCATACCGTTACTGATGTGTACTTCCACCGTCACCGCTGGTGCCTGAACACCGATGCTGGCACGGCTATGAATGATAGCAAGCCCCATGACTTTCCTTAGTTATTGATTAAAAACCATTCACCACACAGATTGAGTTCGACTGCGGGCTGCGAAAGTTGTTATATAACGCGGAGGGTTAAAACGGGAATGTGAAAAAAGAATGAGTTTTTGCTTGTCATGTAACGGAGATGTGTGTTACCACTAGAGACGCAAACAATTTCGTATGATATTACGACAACATTTAGAATTATTACGATGAACTTATACGCCCGTTTCAACTCTCTGATTAGCCTTATTATCGTGGTCCTGATTATGACCGCGCGGGGGCTTGTGGGCGCAAAATAAACACCAGATTCGAAAAACCCCCGCACTGAAAAGTCCGGGGGTTTTTTTACAACTGTTAGACTTAAAAAAAAGCACATGCTGATGAATCTCTCATCAGACATGGCAGGAAGAATGGGGAGCAGCACATGAGGTGCAAGCACAACACAACAGAAAACAGCGAGTCGGATCGCTGTTCGGGAGGCTTACGATGACCGGAGCTCAATTAGTCGTAGCGGCATTAAAACAGCAGGGAATCAAAACCGTTTTTGGTTACCCCGGCGGCGCCATCATGCCAATCTATGATGCTTTGTATGATGGTGGTGTTGAACACATTTTGTGTCGACACGAACAGGGAGCCGCCATGGCCGCTATCGGCATGGCAAGAGCCACACAGGACGTGGCTGTATGTATGGCCACTTCCGGCCCAGGCGCTACCAACTTAGTCACCGGCCTTGCCGATGCCTTCCTCGATTCAGTCCCTCTCGTTGCAATTACCGGTCAGGTTGCCAGTTCTCACATCGGCACTGACGCCTTCCAGGAAATGGATGTGATTGGTATGTCACTCTCGTGTACCAAACACAGTTACCTCGTTACCGATATTAATGAACTTGCGCCAACCCTGGCGGAAGCATTTGAAGTCGCCAAAACCGGCCGTCCAGGCCCTGTGATCGTTGATATCGCTAAAGATGTGCAACTGGGTCAGGCACCGGTTTCCGTTTTGCCCGCTTTTACACCTCCTGCGATACCTCAGGTCGATCCCCAGCAACTGGCGCAAGCGCAAGCGCTGCTGGCTCAAAGCAAACGTCCGGTATTGTATGTCGGCGGCGGTGTGCAACTGGCCAAAGCCACCGACACAGTACGCGAATTTTTGCGTCTCAATCCGATGCCATCGGTCAGCACATTAAAAGGCCTGGGTACTATTGAGCGTCACGATCCGCATTATCTTGGCATGCTGGGTATGCACGGCACCAAAGCCGGTAACTTAGTGGTACAGGAAAGCGATTTGCTGATCGTTGTCGGCGCACGTTTTGATGACCGTGTGACCGGTAAGCTGGATACCTTTGCACCCCACGCCAAAGTCATTCACATCGATATCGATGCGGCGGAATTTAACAAACTGCGTCAGGCCAATGCGGCACTGCGCGGCGACATCAATACCATTTTGCCTCAGCTTGAACTGAGCCACGATATCTCGCCTTGGGTTCACCACAGTGAAAGCCTGCGCAGCGGATTCAAATGGCGTTACGACCACCCGGGTGAAGCGATTTTTGCCCCGCTGCTGCTCAAACAACTGTCTGACATGATGCCGGACAGCGCCATGGTGTCGACCGATGTCGGCCAGCACCAGATGTGGGCAGCGCAGCACATTCAACCGCGCGATCCGCAAAACTTCATCTCATCCGCGGGCCTTGGCACCATGGGCTTTGGCCTGCCAGCTGCAATGGGTGCTGCGGTGGCTCGCCCGAATGACCAATCGATTCTCATCACCGGTGACGGCTCGTTTATGATGAACATTCAGGAACTGGGCACGCTTAAACGTCGCCAGATCCCGGTCAAGATGGTGCTGCTGAATAACCAGCGTTTGGGCATGGTGCGCCAGTGGCAATCGCTGTTCTTTGACGGCCGCCACAGTGAAACCATTCTCGATGACAACCCGGATTTCATCATGCTGGCGAAAGCCTTCGATATTCCGGGCAAAACCATCACCAGAAAAGAAGAAGTGGAACCCGCTCTGAAAGAGATGCTGGAGAGTAAAACCGCTTACCTGCTGCACGTTGCGATCGACGAAGAAGAGAACGTGTGGCCGTTGGTACCGCCAGGCGCGTCCAACAATGATATGTTAGAGAACACCTAGGAGACGCCATCATGCAAAGATACTTACTCGACATCAAAGCAGACGATAAACCGGTGCTGCTGGAGCGTGTTCTCCGTGTGGTTCGCCACCGTGGCTTTATCATTAAACAGGTAGCGGCAACGCAAAACCACGAAAGCAAAATTGCCAGTGTGGAAATCATCGTCGACAGCGATCGTCCGATAAACACACTGATTAACCAGATTGAGAAATTATGGGATATCCGCAGCGTTGATGTGACCCCCATCAAGAGCAACGAGCTCCCAAATAACAACTTACAACAAAAGATTTGTGCTTAAGGAAGGCAATCATGGCAACTAAAACTGCAGATTATATTTGGTTCAATGGTGAACTGATGCCATGGGCAAACGCGACCGTTCACGTGTTGACCCATGCCATGCACTACGGCACCTCCGTATTTGAAGGCGTGCGCTGCTACAACACGCCAAAAGGTCCGATCATTTTCCGTCACCGTGAGCATGCTCAGCGCCTGATTGATTCTGCCAAGATCTACCGCTTCCCGATTCCGTATTCTCAGGAAGAGATCATGGAAGCAACCCGCGAAACACTGCGCGCCAACAAACTCGACAGCGCCTACATTCGTCCGCTGGCTTTTGTCGGCAACGTGGGCCTTGGCGTATGTCCGCCGGCTGGCACCGAAATGGAAGTCATCATCGCCGCATTCCCTTGGGGCGCCTATCTGGGTGAAGAAGCGCTGGAAAATGGCGTGGATGCGATGATCTCCAGCTGGCACCGCGCCGCACCTAACACCATTCCAACCGCTGCCAAAGCGGGCGGTAACTACCTGTCTTCTCTGCTGGTAGGCGGCGAAGCACGTCGTCACGGCTACGCAGAAGGGATTGCACTGAGCGTGGATGGTTACCTGTCTGAAGGCGCGGGCGAGAACATTTTTGTGGTCAAGAACGGCGAGATCCTGACGCCACCGACCACCAGCTCAATCCTGCCGGGCATCACACGTGACTCGATCATGACGCTGGCCAAAGACATGGGCTATGAAGTGCGTGAAGCCAATATTTCCCGTGAAGCCCTGTATCTGGCCGACGAAGTGTTCATGACTGGCACGGCGGCGGAAATCGTACCGGTACGCAGCATTGACCAAATCACCGTTGGTATCGGCAAACGCGGTCCTGTGACCGAAGCGATGCAGAAGGCCTACTTCGGCCTGTTCAACGGCACCACTGAAGATAAGTGGGGCTGGTTGGATTACGTATACCCAGAGCAAGCGAAGTAAGGAGACAAGATTATGCCTAAGTATCGTTCGGCCACCACCACTCATGGACGCAACATGGCTGGTGCACGCGCACTGTGGCGCGCAACCGGTGTGAAAGAAGAAGATTTCGGTAAACCGATTATTGCCGTGGTGAACTCATTCACCCAGTTCGTGCCGGGTCACGTCCATCTCAAAGACCTCGGTCAGATGGTGGCGCGTGAAATCGAAGCCGCGGGCGGCATCGCCAAAGAATTCAATACCATTGCAGTCGATGACGGTATCGCAATGGGCCACGGCGGCATGCTTTACTCGCTGCCATCACGAGAACTGATCGCCGACTCGGTAGAATACATGGTGAACGCCCACTGCGCCGACGCCATGGTGTGTATCTCCAACTGTGACAAAATCACCCCGGGAATGCTGATGGCGTCCATGCGCCTCAATATTCCGACCATTTTTGTCTCTGGCGGTCCGATGGAAGCGGGTAAAACCAAGCTTTCCGATCAAATCATCAAGCTCGATCTGGTGGATGCCATGATTCAGGGTGCCGATCCAAACGTTTCGGACGAGCAGAGCCAGCAAGTGGAACGTTCCGCGTGTCCGACGTGTGGTTCGTGCTCTGGCATGTTTACCGCCAACTCAATGAACTGTCTGACCGAAGCGCTGGGCCTTTCTCAGCCGGGCAACGGCTCACTGCTGGCCACGCACGCGGACCGTAAAGAGCTGTTTTTGAGTGCAGGTCGTCGCATCGTCGATCTGACCAAGCGTTACTACCAGCAAGAGGATGCCACCGCGCTGCCACGCAATATCGCCACCAAAGATGCGTTCGAAAACGCGATGGCGCTGGATATCGCGATGGGCGGCTCGACCAACACCGTACTGCACCTGCTGGCCGCGGCGCAAGAAGGTGAAGTGGATTTCGATATGACCGACATCGATCGCATGTCACGTCAGGTTCCGCACCTGTGTAAAGTGGCGCCGTCGACGCAGAAGTATCACATGGAAGATGTGCACCGCGCTGGTGGTGTGATGGGCATTCTGGGTGAACTGCAACGCGCAGGCCTGCTGCATGATGACACGCGTACCGTGCTGGGCATTTCGCTTGCCGAGCAGTTGGCGCAATACGACGTCAAACAAACCGACTCTGAAGCTGTGAAAACCTTCTTCCGCGCCGGACCGGCGGGCATTCGTACCACCCAGGCATTTTCGCAAGATTGCCGTTGGGATACGCTGGATGACGACCGTCAGGAAGGCTGTATTCGTGCCAAAGAGCACGCATTCAGTCAGGATGGTGGTCTGGCCGTGCTGAAAGGCAACATCGCGCTCGATGGCTGTATCGTCAAAACCGCCGGCGTGGACGCCAGCATTCTTAAATTTGAAGGCCCGGCCGTGGTGTTTGAAAGCCAGGAAGATGCGGTTGAAGGCATTCTGGGCGGCGAAGTCAAAGCGGGCGATGTGGTCGTGATTCGTTACGAAGGCCCTAAAGGCGGTCCGGGCATGCAGGAAATGCTCTACCCGACCACCTACCTCAAATCCATGGGCCTTGGCAAAGCGTGTGCGCTGCTGACCGACGGCCGCTTCTCCGGCGGGACGTCGGGTCTGTCGATTGGTCACGCCTCTCCGGAAGCGGCGAACGGCGGTGCGATCGGTTTGGTGAAAAATGGCGATACCATCGCGATCGACATTCCGAATCGTTCGATTGTGCTGCAAATCTCTGATGCAGAGATGGCGGCGCGTCGCGAAGCGCAAGATAAGCTCGGCTGGAAACCGGTCGATCGTCAACGTGAAGTCTCTTTTGCACTTAAAGCTTACGCCAGCATGGCAACCAGTGCTGACAAAGGAGCGGTGCGAGACAAATCCAAGCTAGAGGGCTAGCTTATGACGCTCACTCAACAAACTGGCGCAGATTACCTGCGCCAGATATTGCGTGCGCCGGTGTATGAAGTGGCGAACGTGACTCCCCTGCAAGCCATGCCGCGTCTGTCAGCGCGCATTGGCAATCAGGTGCAAATCAAACGTGAAGACCGCCAGCCGGTGCATTCGTTCAAACTGCGCGGCGCGTACAACATGGTGGCCAGTCTGACGGAAGAACAGAAAAATGCCGGTGTGATCGCCGCATCCGCAGGCAACCACGCTCAGGGTATGGCGCTCTCTGGCACCAAACTGGGCATTCGTACCACTATCGTCATGCCTCGCACCACGCCGGACATCAAAGTCGAAGCGGTGCGCGGTTTTGGCGGCAATGTTGTACTGCACGGCAGCAACTTCGACGAAGCCAAAGCCGAAGCTGAGCGCTTGTCGCAGGAATGTGGCTACACCTTTGTGCCGCCGTTCGATCACCCACTGGTGATTGCCGGTCAGGGCACCATCGGCATGGAAATGCTGCAGCAAAACGGCCATCTCGATTATATCTTTGTGCCCGTCGGCGGTGGCGGCCTTGCGGCAGGTGTTGCGGTGCTGGTCAAACAGCTGATGCCGGAAATCAAAGTGATTGCGGTTGAACCGGAAGATTCAGCCTGCCTCAAAGCAGCGCTGGATGCTGGTGAACCAGTGGTGCTCGATCAAGTCAGCATGTTTGCCGACGGCGTAGCCGTAAAACGCATCGGCGATGAAACGTTTCGTCTGTGTCAGCAGTATCTCGATGGCCACATTACCGTGTCCAGCGATGAAATCTGTGCGGCGGTAAAAGATATTTTCGAAGACACCCGCGCCATTGCTGAACCTTCCGGGGCACTGGCTCTGGCAGGGCTGAAGAAATTTGCAGAACAGAATGGGCTGAAAGATAAGCAACTGGCGACTGTGCTGTCCGGCGCCAACACCAACTTTCACGGTTTGCGCTACGTGTCCGAACGTTGCGAACTGGGTGAGAAACGTGAAGGTCTGCTGGCGGTCACCATTCCAGAGCGCAAAGGCGCGTTCTTTGAATTTTGCCAAATCATCGGCGGCCGGGCGGTCACCGAGTTCAACTACCGCTACAGTGACGACCAACTGGCTAACATTTTTGTCGGTGTGCGTCTGATGGGCGGTCAGGAAGAGCTGAAAACCATCATTCACGAACTGCGTCAGTCCGGTTATCCGGTTCAGGACCTGTCCGATGATGAAATGGCCAAACTGCACATTCGTTACATGATTGGCGGGCGTCCGTCCAAGCCACTCAGAGAACGTTTGTACAGCTTTGAGTTTCCGGAATATCCGGGCGCGCTGCTCAAATTCCTCAGCACGCTGGGTACCCACTGGAATATCAGCCTGTTCAACTACCGCAACCACGGTGCAGATTACGGCCGTGTGCTGTGTGGCTTTGAACTCAGTGATGACGATCTGTCGCGCTTCTCAGCGCATTTGGTCGAACTCGGTTATCACTATAAAGATGAAACCGACAACCCGGCCTATCGCTTCTTCCTCGCCAAATAAGACTCAAGCCACCCATTGCGGTGGCTTGTTTTTTCTCTCTTCGCAATACCCTTACTATGACTATGCTTTTTGCGCATAGATATAATGCTAAAGTTTCATTTAATTCATAGACCTATCAGATCTAGACTAGAGTTAATGTTTAGCCATGTGTGGAGAACCCCATGTTTCAAGCTTTGATTTTGAATCAAGAAGATAAACGTACTCTGGCCAGTATTGAGCAGATTGATGAAGCGCAGTTGCCGGAAGGTGACGTGCTGATCGCCGTCGATTATTCATCACTGAACTACAAAGATGGCCTGGCCATCACGGGCAAAGGCAAAATTATTCGTCAGTTTCCAATGGTGCCGGGCATCGATCTGGCAGGCAAAGTGATCAGCTCACAGGATGCACGCTATCAGGCAGGTGACGATGTGGTCCTCACTGGCTGGGGCGTGGGTGAAAACCACTGGGGCGGTATGGCGCAAAAAGCACGCCTCAAAGGTGACTGGCTGGTTCCGCTGCCACAAGGCTTTGATGGCAAACAAGCGATGATGATCGGCACCGCCGGTTTTACCGCGATGTTGTGTGTCCAAGCACTGCTTGATGCCGGTATCCAACCGCAGGACGGCGAAATTGTGGTGACTGGCGCCAGTGGTGGTGTGGGTTCTGTCGCAGTGACTCTGCTGGCCACACTGGGTTATCGAGTGGCCGCGGTGACCGGTCGCGCGGAACAAAACGGTCCGCTGTTAGAAAAACTGGGCGCGAGCCGCATCATCGACCGCAGCGAGTTTGAAGAGCCAGCACGCCCGCTGGAAAAACAAGTGTGGGCCGGTGCGATTGATACTGTTGGCAGCAAAGTGCTGGCGAAAGTCCTGGCACAGATGGACTACAACAGCGCCGTTGCCGCGTGTGGTCTGGCAGGTGGTTTTGATCTGCCCACCACCGTCATGCCATTTATTCTGCGCAACGTGCGCCTGCAAGGTGTCGATTCGGTCAACTGCCCGCGCGAAAAACGCATTGCCGCATGGGAAAAACTGGTTGAACTGCTGCCTGCGAGTTACTTCGAGCAAGCGTGTACCGAAATTGGTCTGGAGCAAGCGCCGCAATACGCGCAAGACATCACTAATGGTCAGGTCACCGGCCGCGTGGTGATCAAGCTGTAATTTTCGCGCTCACGACGTTCTCTATCTCAAGGCCCTAATCGGGCCTTGATTCGTCTAAGCCCATATCTTCAACCCGCTTGGCAATCAATTTGCTGCACTCTTCCTTCACCATGCTACGCAGCCACTCCTGCGCCGGGGAATGTTCGCAGCGCGGATGCCAAATCATCGAATAATCGAACGGCGTAAAGGAAAACGGCAGTGGCTTCACCACTAGGTCATAACGTTCCGCTACCAGATACGCCAAGTCCGCCGGCACCGTGATAATCAGCGGCATGGTATCGATTATCGCCAGCGCCGCCTCAAGATGATACGCCCTGAGCACCATTCGTCTGGAAGGTAATCCTTCCAACGCCTGATCGAGCAACGCCTTGACCCCATCACTAATGGCAATCATTGCATGAGGGAAATCGAGATAATCCTGCAAGGTCATCGACTGCTGCGCCAACGGATGGTGACGCGAGAGTAAGCACAGCACCCCGACACGTCCCAACACTTCACTTTGCAGCGGTTCGACCGAACGAATCAGACGACAAATCGCCAGATCGGCGCCATCGTAAGTGAGCTGATCCACCAAACGTTCGTGTTGCAGCGGCAGAAACTCAAACGCCACATTGGGCGCTTCCTGATAAATACGCGGCAACGCAAACGGCAAAATGGTCTGCATCGCGTAATCAGTGGTCGCAATGGTAAACGTCTGAGCACAGGACTTGGGATCAAACTCGGCTGGTGACAACAATTGACGCAGGCTTTCCAGCGGCTCACCAAGTTCGCGGTTAAACGCCAACGCCTTTTCCGTCGGGATCAGGTGCTGTCCTTGACGAGTAAACAGCGGATCGCCCAGCAGCTCACGCAGACGGCCAAGCACACGACTCATGGCTGACTGGCTGAGATTAAGCCGCTCCGCAGCTTTACTGACGCTGCACTCTTCCACCAAAACCCGCAATGCAATCAACAGATTGAGATCGCGGCGATAAATATCTTCCAATTCCACACTGAAGTCCGGGGTTTATGACGAATAGGGAGAGTGTAACCAATAGGCAAAAAAAATCCCGCCTTTCGGCGGGGAAGCCCAAGAAAAATGGGGATAGTGTCGGAATGTAATTGAGCGTAGTTTGACAAGTGTGTGTTAATGTTCTTGCTCACCAGATGCACCTTGCCAGCGATGCATCTCGAGCCAAATCCCAAATATCGAAGCACTCACGCCGAGTAGCGGCATTAATGATGTTTCGGCTGGTGATCGCATGACAAGGGCGCAAAAGGAAATAAAACACAGAACCGAGTAGATGGTCAGTCTGTCCAGTGCTGTCAACATATTGCACTCCTTAGCGATTTGTTACCAACTTGTTAACCAAATTAAAACAAAAAGATCACTTTGCCAAGCGCTTATTGAATATTTTTTCCTCGCCAGTATTATCTAAGCCTAATTTGTGACATCCATTAGGTTTGACCATGACTTTTAATCCTGAATTAGCCACGTTAGTTTTAGAAGCGGAAGGATTACGCTGCCCAGAGCCAGTGATGATGGTCAGGAAGACGATTCGTACGATGAAAGACGGTGAAGTGTTGCTGATCAAAGCCGATGACCCATCGACGACACGCGACATTCCGAGCTTCTGCCGCTTTATGGATCATCAGCTGCTCGCGGCAAAGACCGACGAGCTACCCTACCAGTATCTGATAAAAAAAGGGCTGGAGTAGAGAGATAAAAAAGGCTGCCAATGGCAGCCTTTTGTTTATTCTTGCTGTTCGATTGAGCGGATTTCCGCCTGCAAACGATGAATCTGCTTTTGCATCGCGCGCATTTCTTCATGCATCGGAATGATGTGAGCCACTCGAATCCAGGACTCAACCGTAAGTCCGGCCATAATGATGGCACCCGCCACCATCGGTAACCACATATCCGTTAACGACATGCCAAGCAAAGTTAACGCCAAACCAAAAGTAAACAAGTAACTCTGACTTTTAGCGCTCATTCCCATATAACGTGTCAGCATAAACCTACCCTCTCGCGATGATGGTTGACCTTTACACTAGCATGACAAGTATGACACGAATATGGCGAATATCACGCTCTGCACCGGAAATCATCAGAGCGTGATCTGTGCTAATGGTTTGTTTCAACGAACGTTTATTTTTCAGAAAAACGCCGCGCCAACCGCTAACGCCGCAAACAGCGCTGCGGTCACTTTACGGATCAGCCCCAGCGGCATTTTATCGGCCGACAATTTACCGATCAGCACCACTGGCACGTTCGCCAGCAACATACCGATAGTGGTGCCGAGCACGACCCACGACAGAGCATCCGCGTACTGCGCCCCCAGAATCGAAGTCGCGATCTGGGTTTTGTCGCCAATTTCCGCCACAAAGAACGCAATGAAGCTGGCGACAAACGGGCCACGGTTGGAAATTTCTTCGTCATCATCGAGTTTATCCGGGATCAGTACCCAGGCGGCCATCGCCAAAAAGCTCACCACCAACACCCATTTCAACACGTCAGGCGACAGATAATCGGCCACGACAACCCCGAGCCACGCCGCCAAGGCATGGTTGGCGATAGTAGCCAGAAAAATAGCAGCAATAATAGGGATCGGTTTACGGTATCGACTGGCGAGTAATAACGACAAAAGCTGGGTTTTATCCCCGATTTCGGCCAGTGCAACAGTAGTAATAGAGATAGCTAAAACGCTCACGACTTGCTCATTGGGGCAGGGATAATTATATAACCATAGACAAACAGACACGCCCCACCCCGGTTCGTGATGTTTGTCTAAGGTCTTGCTAAACCCGGTAGGCACCGAGTCTCGAACGCCATGGTGATTGTGCACCAATTGTGTTGACGAACGAACCGATCAAATGAAGTGATTTGATCGATAAGCTACTCCCCAAAGACGGGATGAATTCTATCCAGCCTCGCCACGAATCTCAACCCCAAGATGGCGAAAAGCCGCAACATTGAGAAATTTGCGCCGCTTAAACGACAAAAACTCCATTAAAAGAGATTTTCGCCGATTAATTAAGCAAGATTTCCTCTACTTTGTCGGGGAATAACTCGGTATACTTGATCGTTATTTTTTATCAATTCAGACAGAAGAATCGCGCGAACCTGACTATGCAAAAATACGATATCAAAACCTTTCAGGGTATGATCCTCGCGCTGCAGGATTATTGGGCCCAACAAGGCTGTACCATTGTTCAACCATTAGATATGGAAGTGGGCGCAGGTACGTCTCACCCAATGACATGCTTGCGTGCTCTTGGTCCTGAGCCAATTGCCACGGCGTATGTTCAGCCATCACGTCGTCCGACTGACGGCCGCTACGGTGAAAACCCAAACCGTCTGCAACACTACTACCAATTCCAGGTCATCATTAAACCGTCACCAGACAACATTCAGGAACTGTACCTGGGTTCTCTGGAAGTGCTGGGCGTTGACCCGCGCGTACACGACATTCGCTTCGTGGAAGACAACTGGGAAAACCCAACGCTGGGCGCTTGGGGTCTGGGCTGGGAAGTGTGGCTGAACGGCATGGAAGTGACGCAGTTTACGTACTTCCAGCAAGTAGGCGGCCTGGAGTGTAAACCGGTAACGGGTGAAATCACTTACGGTATTGAGCGTCTGGCCATGTACATTCAGGGCGTGGATTCTGTGTATGACTTGGTATGGACCGATGGCCCTCTGGGTAAAGTCACCTACGGTGACATCTTCCACCAAAACGAGGTGGAACAGTCTACTTACAACTTCGAACATGCGGATGTTGATTTCCTGTTCACCTTCTTCGATCAGTGCGAAAAAGAGTGTGTCCACCTGTTGGAACTGGAAAAACCGCTACCATTGCCAGCGTACGAGCGCATTCTGAAAGCGGCGCACGCGTTCAACCTACTGGATGCGCGCAAAGCGATTTCCGTAACCGAACGTCAGCGCTACATTCTGCGTATTCGCAACCTGACCAAGTCAGTTGCTGAAGCTTACTACGCATCTCGTGAAGCTCTGGGCTTCCCAATGTGTAAAAAGTCCGAAGAGAAGTAAGGGAAAGACGTCACATGGCAAAAGAATTTTTGATTGAGCTGGGTACGGAAGAACTGCCTCCAAAACAACTGCGTACTCTGGCTGAAGCGTTTGCAACAAACTTTGCAGCAGAACTGCAAAGCGCAGACATCGCACACGATGGCATCACCTGGTACGCCACCCCACGTCGTCTGGCACTGAAAGTAGCCAATCTGGCCGAAGGTCAGCCAGACAAAGTGGTCGAAAAACGTGGTCCTGCGGTTAACGTGGCATTCGATGCTGACGGCAACCCAACCAAAGCCGCGCAAGGCTGGGCACGCGGCAACGGTATTACCGTTGAGCAAGCAGAACGCCTCGTCACCGACAAAGGTGAATGGCTACTGTTCAAAGAGCAGGTAAAAGGTCAGGACACGTCTGCTGTGGTCGTTGATATGGCCGCCAAAGCACTGGCAAACCTGCCAATCGCCAAGCCAATGCGTTGGGGCGATAAAGAAACTCAATTCATCCGTCCGGTAAAAACCCTGACTATTCTGTTCGGCAACGAACTGATCGAAGGCGAAATTCTGGGCGTGAAATCAGACCGCATCGTCCGTGGTCACCGTTTCATGGGTGAACCTGAATTCACCATCGATTCGGCTGAGCAGTATCCAGCGATTCTGCTGGAGCGCGGTAAAGTGATTGCTGATTACGAAACCCGTAAAGCGATGATCATCGACGGCGCACAAAAAGCCGCGGCAGAACTGGGCGGTATCGCCGATCTGGAAGACGATCTGGTTGAAGAAGTGACCTCGCTGGTGGAATTCCCGGTTGTCCTGACGGCGAAATTTGAAGAGAAATTCCTCAAAGTTCCGGCAGAAGCGCTGGTATACACCATGAAAGGTGACCAGAAATACTTCCCGGTTTACGACGCCAACAAGCACCTGCTGCCAAACTTTATCTTCGTGTCAAACATCGAGTCCAAAGAGCCTCGCCATGTTATCGAAGGTAACGAGAAGGTGGTTCGTCCCCGTCTGGCGGATGCGGAGTTCTTCTTCAATACCGACCGTAAGAAGCCGCTGGTTGACCGTCTGCCACAGCTGGAAAATGCGATTTTCCAGAAAGAACTGGGCACCATCAAAGACAAAACCGATCGCATCACCGAACTGGCTGGCTACATTGCCGAGCAAATCGGCGCGGATGTGGAGAAATCCAAACGTGCAGGTCTGCTGGCCAAATGTGACCTGATGACCTCGATGGTGTTTGAATTTACCGACACCCAAGGCGTGATGGGTATGCACTATGCTCGCCACGATGGTGAAGCGGAAGAAGTGGCTGTGGCACTGAACGAGCAGTACATGCCACGTTTTGCTGGCGATGAACTGCCAAGCAACGGCGTCTCATCTGCACTGGCTATGGCCGACAAACTGGATACCATCGTGGGTATCTTCGGTATCGGTCAGGCGCCTAAAGGCAGCGACCCGTTTGCTCTGCGCCGCGCGTCTCTGGGCGTACTGCGTATCATCGTAGAATACGGCTACAACCTGGATCTGGTGGATTTGGTCGCAAAAGCGAAATCCTTGTTTGGCGCTCGCCTGAGCAACGACAATGTTGAGCAGGAAGTGATCGAATTCATGCTGGGCCGTTTCCGTGCCTGGTATCAGGACGAAGGCTTCAGCGTGGACATCATTCAAGCGGTGTTGGCACGTCACCCAACCAAACCAGCTGACTTTGACCGCCGTGTGAAAGCGGTGTCGCACTTCCGTGACCTCGATGCGGCCGAAGCGTTGGCAGCGGCGAATAAACGTGTGGGTAACATCCTGGCGAAATTCGACGGCGAGCTGGCGCAAGAGATTGACTTGGCGCTGCTGCAAGAAGACGCAGAAAAAGCGCTGGCTGAAGCAGTAGAAGTGATGACTGAAGCGCTGGAACCTGCATTTGCCACTGGTAACTACCAGCAGGCACTGAGCCAGCTGGCGGGTCTGCGTGAACCTGTTGACGCATTCTTCGACAACGTGATGGTCATGGCTGATGATGAAGCGTTGAAGAAAAACCGTCTGACGCTGCTGAATAACCTGCGTAACCTGTTCCTGCAAATCGCGGATATCTCGCTGCTGCAGAAATAAGTGCTCATTAAGCAGTAAATCATTCAAGCCCAACTCCTCGGAGTTGGGCTTTGTTTTTTGATCTAAGACAAAATAGTACTTTGCCTCGCAAAAGCATTGCGGTATGTTCAAGAACTACTCTAAATGGCGGAGATTCCTCCCGCTAAACGACAATATACAAACACAACTCTTTTAGGCAGTCGAACAATGCAGTTTTCAACTTTTGGCGAGAAATTTAATCGGTATTCCGGTATTACCCAGTTAATGGACGATTTGAATGATGGTTTGCGCACACCGGGTGCCATCATGCTCGGAGGTGGTAACCCGGCCGCCATTCCGGAAATGCTCGATTACTTCAAACTCACCAGTGAAGAGATGCTCGCCGACGGCTCTCTGATTGCCGCCATGACCAACTACGACGGCCCACAGGGCAAAGATGTGCTGGTGAAAGCATTGGCCAAACTGCTGCGCGACACCTACGGCTGGGACATCAGCGAAAAAAATATCAGCCTGACCAATGGCAGCCAGAGCGGTTTCTTCTATCTGTTCAATTTACTGGCCGGCCGTCAGCCTGACGGCAGCTTTAAGAAAATTCTGCTGCCACTGGCACCGGAATACATCGGCTATGGAGATGCGGGCATCGACGAGGATATCTTTGTCTCCTACCATCCGGAAATCGAACTGCTCGACAATGGCCTGTTCAAATATCACGTTGATTTTGAGCAGCTCAAAGTCGATGAGTCCGTAGCCGCCATCTGTGCATCCCGCCCGACCAACCCGACCGGCAACGTACTGACGGAAGAAGAAGTACATAAACTGGACAAACTGGCGCGCGACAACAACATTCCGCTCATCATCGACAACGCTTACGGCGTGCCGTTTCCCAACATCATTTTTGAAGATGTGGAACCGTTCTGGAACGACAACACCATTTTGTGCATGAGTCTGTCCAAATTGGGCCTGCCAGGCGTGCGCTGCGGAATTGTGATTGCCAGCGAAGCCATCACTCAGGCGCTGACCAATATGAACGGTATCATCAGCCTCGCCCCGGGCAGTGTCGGCCCGGCGTTGGCGCACCGCATCATTGAAAAAGGTGATCTGCTGCGTCTAAGCCAGGAGGTGATCAAACCGTTCTACCGCCAGAAATCGCAACGTGCGGTGGAGTTGTTGCAACAGGCGATCGACGACCCGCGTTTTCGCATTCATAAACCAGAAGGCGCTATTTTCCTGTGGCTGTGGTTTGATGAGTTGCCAATCACCACCATGGAACTGTACCGCCGCCTCAAAGCACGTGGCGTACTGATCGTACCGGGTGAGTATTTCTTCATTGGCCAGAAAGAGGACTGGGCACATGCCCATCAATGCTTACGTATGAACTACGTGCAGAGCGATGACGCGATGCAGCAAGGCATTGCCATCATCGCTGAAGAAGTGCAAAAAGCGTATTTAGAAGGTTAATCTCCGCACACAAAAAAGCCCGCCGAAGCGGGCTTTTTCATTATTGATTCTCAAGTAAATTTTTACCATTGATGGCAATTTTACGTGGCTGCATCGCCTGCGGAATTTCACGTTCTAAATCGATGTGCAGTAACCCTTTTTCCATCACTGCACCAATCACTTTCACGTAATCTGCCAGTTGGAACTTACGTTCAAAATCGCGTTCCGCAATGCCCTGGTAGATGTAGTTTTTGTTCTCTTCTGGCTGACGTTCACCACGGACAATCAGCGTATTTTCTTGCTGAGTAATGTCCAGCTCTTCCTCCGCGAATCCAGCTACCGCCATGGTAATACGGTATTTGTTCTCTTCTTGCTGTTCGATGTTGTATGGAGGGTAACCGCCCTGAGCATTTTTCGCGGCGCTGGCTTCCATCATGTTCAACAGACGGTCAAAACCAATCGCGTTACGGTATAAGGGTGTGAAATCTACAGTTCTCATAATCGCTATCCTTCTATGAAGCAATATTATTGATGATCAACAGATGAAGCCGACTCTCCCTTAGGACGAATCGCTGGAAACCCGCTTGCTGCAGCATTTCCTGCTTCACTGACAGATATATGGTCATCATTTACGCTTTCAAGGCGCATAAAGAAAATTTTTTGCAGCACCAATGGCAACTGCCGAAATCGGTAGTGGGTAAGGTGCTAAGCAGCGAACTGCGACATCTGCAGTAAAGAAAAACGGCGCACCGAAGTGCGCCGTTTGTTTATCAGATCAGATAGGGAGCGGATTTATACGTCCAGGTTCGCCACTTTCAGTGCGTTGTTTTCGATAAACGCACGACGCGGTTCAACCTGATCACCCATCAGTGTGGTAAACAGCTCATCGGCACCCACAGCATCATCGATGGTCACTTGCATCATACGACGAGTTTCTGGGTCCATGGTGGTTTCCCACAGCTGATCCGGGTTCATCTCACCCAGACCTTTGTATCGCTGTACAGACAAGCCACGACGCGACTCTTTGATCAACCAGTCCAGTGCAGCAGCAAAGCTGGTCACAGGTTGTGTACGCTCACCACGTTGAATGTAGGCGCCCTCTTCAATCAGACCGTGCAACGCTTCTGACAGCTCAGCCAGTTTGCCGTACTCTCGTGAGTTCAGCAGATCCACGCTCAGCAAGTAATCGTGAGTCACACCGTGCGTGCGTACCTTCACTTTTGGCGAGTAAACGTTCTGCTCGGCGTTGTGCTCAACCACGCAGTTGTACTGACTCGCGCCCACTTCTTTCGCGTTCAGCTGTTCAATCAACTGTTGGCTCCACGCTTCCACTGCCGCCTGATCCTGACACTGTTCAGCAGTCAGACGAGGCATGTAGATGAATTCGTGTACCAGCGAGTGCGGGTAGCGGCGGCTCATACGTTCAATCAGTTTGATGGCGGCATTGTACTGCTGTACCAGTTTCTCCAGTGGCTCACCTGCCAGTGCAGGCGCATCCGGGTTCACGTGCAGCTCAGCGTTATCCAGCGCCAGAGAGATCTGGTACTGGTTCATCGCATCTTCATCTTTGATGTACTGCTCTTGTTTGCCTTTCTTCACTTTGTACAGTGGTGGCTGAGCAATGTAGATGTAACCACGCTCGATCAGCTCCGGCATTTGACGGTAGAAGAACGTCAGCAGCAGCGTACGAATGTGCGAACCATCGACGTCCGCATCGGTCATGATGATGATGTTGTGGTAACGCAGTTTATCCGGGTTGTACTCGTCACGGCCGATACCGCAGCCCAGCGCGGTGATCAGCGTAGCCACCTCTTGCGAAGACAGCATCTTGTCAAAACGCGCTTTCTCTACGTTAAGGATTTTACCTTTCAGCGGCAGAATCGCCTGATTCTTACGGTTACGACCTTGTTTTGCAGAACCGCCCGCTGAGTCACCCTCCACTATGTAGAGTTCAGACAGCGCTGGATCTTTTTCCTGACAGTCCGCCAGTTTGCCTGGCAGACCAGCCAGATCCAGTGCGCCTTTACGACGCGTCATTTCACGTGCTTTACGCGCTGCTTCACGCGCGCGCGCCGCATCAATAATCTTCGAACAAACGTTTTTCGCTTCGCTTGGGTTTTCCGCCAGGAAATCCGCCAGTTTCTCATTCATGGCTGACTCAACCGCGGATTTCACTTCCGAAGAAACCAGCTTATCTTTGGTTTGGCTCGAGAATTTAGGATCTGGCACTTTAACCGACACCACAGCCGTTAAGCCTTCACGCGCATCATCACCTGATGTTGCCGCTTGGGCTTTCTTCGAGAAGCCTTCTTTGTCCATGTAGTTGTTCAAAGTACGGGTCAACGCACCACGGAAACCAGCTAAGTGAGTACCACCATCACGTTGTGGGATGTTGTTGGTAAAGCAATAGATGTTTTCCTGGAAACCATCGTTCCACTGCATTGCCACTTCTACGCTGATGCCGTCTTCACGTTCCGAGTTAAAGTGGAACACTTTTTCGTGGATTGGCGTTTTGTTGCGGTTGAGGTGGGTCACGAATGCCTGAATACCACCTTCGTACATGAAGTGGTCTTGTTTGTCTTCTTCGCGCTCATCCACCAGCTTGATGGAGACGCCAGAGTTCAAAAACGACAGTTCGCGCAGGCGTTTTGCCAGAATTTCGTAATGGAATTCGATGTTGGTGAAGGTTTCAGCGCTTGGCCAGAAACGCACCATGGTACCGCTGCGGTCAGTCTCGCCGATCACAGCCAGCGGCGCTTCAGGAACGCCGTGACGGTAGGTTTGGGTGTGAACTTTGCCACCGCGGTGAATGGTCAGTACCACTTTTTCCGACAGCGCGTTTACCACTGACACACCTACCCCGTGCAGACCACCGGAAACTTTGTAGGAGTTGTCATCAAACTTACCACCAGCGTGCAGAACCGTCATGATAACTTCTGCCGCAGAGACTTTTTCTTCAGGGTGGAGCTCGGTCGGAATACCACGACCGTCATCGCTGACCGATACCGAGTTATCTTCGTGAATGGTCACGATGATGTCTTTACAGTAACCCGCTAACGCTTCATCAATCGAGTTATCCACCACCTCAAAAACCATGTGGTGCAGACCGGTGCCATCATCAGTGTCGCCGATGTACATACCCGGACGCTTACGTACCGCGTCTAGACCCTTCAGTACTTTAATACTCGATGAATCGTAATTATTCGACATGAGTTACTCTCTCACTATTTATCCTTGCCCTATTGTGCCATGTTCCACATGAAACATCTTGCTGTTAGGCTCGATCATGTCGGCAACCTGGCTTTCAGTAATAGAACTTACAAAAACTTGAGCCCCCGTCGCTTTCAAGCAATCGGCTAGACGCTTGCGACGCTGGCTATCGAGTTCGGAAGCAAAATCATCGATAAGATAGATACATTGCTTCCCGGTCAGCTCTGTCAAATGCTGCCCTTGCGCGACACGCAGGGCGCAAACCATCAATTTGAGCTGACCTCGTGACAGAACATCTTCCACTGGCGTTCCGTTCACTTTAATCTTTAAATCTGCTTTGTTAGGACCGCTGAACGTGTATCCAAGCAATTGATCACGCTCGAAGTTTTTTTGCAGTATCTCATGATACGGCGTCTCTTTTTCCCAGCCCCGATAATACTTCAATGTAATCTCGAATTCTGGCAAAAATGTGCGACACAACTCCTCTGCCACACTTTTCATCTGCTCAACATACGCACTGCGCCACTGGTCGATGTTTTCCGCCAGTCTGGCCAGTTCCTGATCCCAATAGCTGAGCTCGCGATAGCTGCTCGCGGTCTTGAGCAGCGCATTACGCTGTTTGTTGAGCCGTTTGAACCGGCCCCAGGCATCAAAGAATGCCGCTTCGGTATGAAACACGCCCCAGTCGATAAACGCGCGGCGCTGTTTCGGTCCGTCCGTGAGCAATTCAAACCCTTCCGGGTGAATCAGTTGTAATGGCAGAACCTGCGCCAATTGTGCCAACTTTTGTCCGGACTGACCGCCTATTTTAACCTCTGTTGAGCCGTCGCGCTGCTTATTAATGCCAATCGGTAGCTCAAATTGATCCGAGGTCAAAAAACGACCGTGAACAAAGAGTTCCGGACACTCGTTCTGAATCACGCGCCCGGTCAGAGAACTTTTGAAAGAGCGGCCATGACCAAGCAGATAGATGGCTTCCAGCACGCTGGTTTTGCCACTGCCATTGGGGCCAATAAGAAAGTTAAAGCCTGATGATAATTGAATATCACAGGCTTTAATGTTGCGAAATTGCTGAACAATCAGTCGGGTAAGCGGCATTGCGCGATAGTCATCCGTTACAGACGGATTGGCATCACCACGTACATGGCGCTGTCATCGTCAACGTTTTCAATCAGCGCACTGGCGTTTGCATCGGACATCGACACGCGCACGTTCTCACAGCGCAGCGTATTGAGCACATCCAGCACGTAGCTGACGTTAAAACCGATTTCGATCGCCTCGCCATCAAAATTGACGTCGAGCATCTCTTCCGCTTCTTCCTGCTCTGGGTTGTTGGCGGTAATGCGCATTTCGCCGCCATCCAGGTTGACGCGCACGCCACGGAATTTCTCGTTTGACAGAATCGCGGCACGCGAAAACGCCTGACGCAGTTCATCACAACCCGCTTGCAGCGTTTTGTTGGTATTTTGCGGCAATACACGGCGATAATCCGGGAAACGGCCATCAACCAGCTTGGACGTAAAGACAAAGTTGTTCACTTCAGCACGCAGGTTAGAACTGCCGATTTGCAGAATCACTGGCTGCTCCGGTGCATCCAGCAGTTTTACCAACTCGAGCACACCTTTGCGTGGCACAATAATTTGCTTGTTGGCGAAATCGGCACCCAACTCGGCTTGCGACACCGCCATACGGTGACCATCGGTCGCCACGCTGCGCAGCGTGCTGCCGTCAATTTCAAACAGCATACCGTTGAGGTAGTAACGCACATCCTGGTTCGCCATCGAAAACTGCGTTTTCTCGACCAGACCACGCAGTTCGCCTTGAGTCAGCGACAGTTCGACTTCGCTTTGCCAATCTTCAATGTTCGGAAAATCACTGGCCGGTAACGTCGCCAGAGAGAAACGGCTGCGGCCTGAGCGCACTTGCACGCGATCGCCTTCCAGCACCACAGTGATCACCGCCGCATCCGGCAGGCCACGGCAGATATCGAGGAATTTACGCGCTGGCACGGTGGTGCTGCCCGCTTCGAAATCGCCTTCCAGCGTCACTCGGCTCACCAGTTCGACTTCCAGATCGGTCGCAGTCATGGAAAGCTGATTGTCTTCTACTTTCAGCAGCAGGTTACCCAAAATCGGCAACGTTGCTCGTCCGCCTAACGTACCGGAGACTTGTTGCAGTGGTTTAATGAAGTGACTACGTTCAATCGTAAATTTCATAGTGTGCTCTTAAACGATATTGGATAAACGACGTGAAAAATCAGCGCTAAGCATAGCGCGATTTTAAGAAGAAAGGGTACGAATCAGGTTCGAATAGTCTTCTTTAATATCGTGGCTTTCTTCACGCAGTTGCTCAATCTTACGACAGGCGTGCAGCACGGTCGTGTGGTCACGGCCCCCAAACGCATCGCCGATTTCCGGCAAACTGTGGTTAGTGAGCTCTTTGGACAGCGCCATCGCCAGTTGGCGTGGGCGTGCCACCGAACGTGAACGACGTTTGGACAACAGATCCGCGACTTTGATCTTGTAGTACTCAGCAACGGTCTTTTGAATGTTGTCGATGGTGACCAGCTTCTCTTGCAGCGCCAGCAGATCGCGCAGCGCTTCACGTACGAAATCGATGGTGATCGGGCGACCGGTAAAGTTGGCGTTGGCAATCACGCGGTTCAGCGCCCCTTCCAGTTCACGCACGTTCGAACGCAGACGTTTCGCAATAAAGAACGCCACTTCATCTGGCAGATGAATCTGGTGATCTTCCGCTTTTTTCATCAGGATCGCGACGCGGGTTTCCAGCTCTGGCGGCTCAATAGCGACGGTCAGACCCCAGCCAAAACGAGATTTGAGGCGATCTTCCACCCCGTTGATCTCTTTCGGATAACGGTCGGATGTCAGAATGATTTGCTGGTTACCTTCCAACAGCGCGTTGAAGGTATGGAAAAATTCTTCCTGCGAACGCTCTTTGTTAGCAAAGAACTGAATGTCATCGATCAGCAGCGCATCCACACTGCGGTAATAGCGTTTGAACTCTTCAATCGCGTTGTTTTGCAGCGCTTTTACCATGTCCTGCACAAAACGTTCCGAGTGCATATAGACCACTTTGGCGTTCGGATTGTTATCGACGATGGCATTGCCGACCGCGTGCAACAGGTGAGTTTTACCCAGACCCGTACCACCATAAAGGAACAGCGGGTTGTACGCCGCGCCTGGATTGTCAGACACCTGGCGTGCGGCTGCGAGGCCAAGCTGGTTCGACTTACCTTCGACGAAGTTATTGAATTTGTGTTTCGGGTTCACGTTGGAACGGTGTGCAATGTCCGCCGCAGCGGCTGCGTCGTCGTCCCAGGTTTTGTGAATCGGCTTGCGTTGTGCCAGTTGCGCTGGTGCCGAAGATTCCGCGGCCACATCAGCGGCAGTGCGGGTTGGCGCAGGTTTTGGCGCCACAACCCGGCGGCTACCGACTTCAAAACGCAGGCTCGGCACATCATGCCCGCAAAACTCTTGCAGTAGACGATTGATGTTGTTGATGTACTTGTCACGCACCCAATCGAGCACAAAGCGGTTCGGGGCAAACAAAGTGAGAGTATTGTCATTGAGCTCCGCCTGTAACGGACGAACCCACATGCTGAATTCTGCGGCTGGTAGCTCTTCTTGAAGCTGTTGCAGACACTGCAACCAAAGCGAAGATGACACGATTCCCTCACTCTAAATCAATGATCGGTAAAGACTGGCAATTCTACCTGTTGATAACTCAGATCGCCAGCGATTGATCGACGATCCAGTGAATAAGATCCAAGTTATTCACAATATTTTCTCATCATTTGGCAAGATCCACACAGAGCGTCCTAAATTTACTCACACATTGATCCACATATTCTATGATCATCAGGAGTTATCCCCAAAACGGGCGATCGTCCAGTTATGATTAATAACAACTGGTTATTTATTCTATTGAGTTATTTACCAGTAACATCACGTCCCATAATCATAAGGAGTCACAAGATGAAAAACTGGATTAAATTAGCAGTGGCTGCGCTGGCCCTATCCGCAGCGACTGTACAAGCGGCAACCGACGTGAAAGTGGGTATGTCTGGCCGCTACTTCCCATTCACGTTTGTTAAACAAGACCAACTGCAAGGTTTTGAAGTGGATGTATGGAACGAGATCGGTAAACGTAACGATTACCACGTGGAATATGTAACCTCTAATTTCTCTGGCCTGTTTGGCCTGCTGGAAACCGGTCGTATCGACACCATCTCTAACCAGATCACAATCACTAAAGAGCGCCAGGCGAAATACCTGTTCTCAGCACCTTACGTGATTGACGGCGCGCAAATCGCGGTACGTAAAGGCAACGACAGCATCCAAGGCATTGAAGACTTGGCCGGTAAAACCGTGGCGGTTAACCTGGGTTCAAACTTCGAACAACTGCTGCGTGCCTACGATAAAGACGGCAAAATCGACATCAAAACCTACGATACCGGTTTTGAGCGCGACGTGGCGTTGGGCCGAATCGATGCATTCGTCATGGACCGTCTGTCGGTACTGGAAGTGATCGACAAAACGGGTCTGCCATTGCAACTGGCTGGTTCTCCGTTCGAAACCATCGAAAACGCGTGGCCATTCCTGAACAACGATAAAGGCCATAAATTGCAGTCTGAAGTAAACCAAGCACTTGCTGCAATGCGTGCAGACGGTACACTGAGCCAGATTTCTGAAAAATGGTTCGGTACGGATATTACGAAATAACTTAGACCAGCAAACCGAATAAATAAGGTGGAATCGCAGGATTCCGCCTTTTGTTGTCTTTAAGGGGAAGTAAATGGGGTTTGATTTTCAATACATGCTGGGGCTGATGCCGATACTGCTCAAGTATCTGGGCACCACCATGGAAATGGCAGTGTGGGGCATGTTCTTCGCACTGATTCTGTCCGTGCTGCTGGCCAATATCCGCGTCTTTAAGGTGCCGGTATTAAACGCTCTGAGCCAGTTGTACATCAGCTTCTTTCGTGGCACTCCGCTGCTGGTACAAATGTTCCTGTTGTACTACGGCCTGCCACAGATTTTCCCGCTATTAATCGGTATTGATGCTTTCAGCGCAGCCGTGATTGGTTTGACGCTGCACTTCGCCGCTTACATGGCTGAAACCATTCGCGCAGCCATCATCGGTATCGACCGCAGTCAAATGGAAGCGAGTCTGTCAGTCGGTATGACCACTGGCCAGGCGATGCGCCGCATTATTTTGCCGCAAGCCAGCCGCGTCGCGCTGCCGTCCCTGATGAACTACTTCATCGACATGATCAAATCGACTTCGCTGGCGTTTACCTTCGGCGTGGCGGAAATCATGGCCAAAGCGCAGATGGAAGCGTCCTCCAGCTTTCGCTTCTTTGAAGCCTTCCTGGCAGTGGCACTGATTTACTGGGCGGTGGTGGTTGTACTGACCCGCGTGCAAATCTGGGCTGAGAACAAACTGAATAAGGCGTATGTACGATGATCACGTTATCCAATATTCATAAACGTTTCGGTAACGCCGAAGTGCTGAAAGGCATCGATATTACGATCAATCAGGGCGAAATCATTGTGATTATCGGCTCGAGCGGCACGGGTAAATCCACCTTGCTGCGCTGCGTGAACTTTCTTGAGCAGGCCGATCAGGGCAGCATCACGATTGATGATGTCAGCGTGGATACGCAAAAACACACCAAAGCCGAAGTGCTGGCCCTGCGGCGTAAAACCGGGTTTGTATTCCAGAACTACGCGCTGTTTGCCCACCTGACGGCACGTCAGAACATTGCCGAAGGCCTGATGACCGTACGCGGCTGGAAGAAAGATCAAGCACTGAACCGCGCGCAGCAGATCCTAGAAGATATCGGTCTGGGCGATCGCGGCGATAGCTACCCGGCAGCGCTATCCGGCGGCCAGCAACAACGCGTCGGCATTGGTCGCGCGATGGCGCTGCAACCGGAACTGCTGCTGTTTGATGAACCGACCTCTGCGCTCGACCCGGAATGGGTAGGCGAAGTACTTGGTTTAATGAAGAAACTCGCCACTCAGCACCAGACGATGCTGGTGGTGACCCATGAAATGCAATTTGCCAAAGAGGTCGCCGATCGCGTGATCTTTATGGCGGAAGGGAATATTGTTGAGCAAGGTTCTCCACAGGATATCTTTGACCGTCCACAGGATCCGCGCTTAAGAAAATTCCTCAATCAGGTTGGGATCGACTAAGGATCCTTGAGATTTTATCGAGACTCCGTATAATCGGCCGACCGGAAAGAAGGAAGCCCGCGATTGACCGTTTTTCGTTCATCGCACTGGGGTTTTGGCAAACCCAATCATTGACACCTTTTGTGACTGTGATTACAATTCCGCCTCTTTGTTGAGAGGCGTCGGAATGTCCTTTCTTTTATATAAAGAGAAGACGTATTGCCCACGCCGGGTTTTATGAACCTAAAAACTACTGATCAGTAAAGGTAATAACCATGTCTAAACGCACTTTTCAACCTACAGTTCTAAAGCGCAAGCGTACTCACGGTTTCCGTGCACGCATGGCGACTGCGAACGGTCGTAAAGTAATCAATGCACGTCGTGCAAAAGGCCGTAAGCGCCTGTCAAAATAATCGCTAGCTTATTTTGAGTACGTACGCATTTAATCGGGAGTTACGTTTGTTAACTCCCGAGCATTATCAAAATGTCTTTCAGCAAGCTCATCGAGCAGGCTCCCCCCATTTCACCATCATTGCACGCGATAATAACCTTTCTCATCCTCGTTTAGGGTTAGCGGTTCCAAAGAAACAAATCAAAACAGCCGTCGGTCGTAACCGCTTTAAGCGTTTGGCCCGCGAAAGCTTTCGTCTCAATCAACATAAACTTGCACACAAAGATTTTGTTGTCATTGCGAAGAAAAGCGCCCAAGATTTGAGCAATGAAGAAATGTTCACTTTGTTCGACAAGTTATGGCATCGCCTCTCTCGCCCTTCACGTGGCTAGCCATTGGTTTAGTCCGACTCTACCAGTGGTTTATTAGTCCGCTGATCGGCCCGCGTTGCCGATTTACTCCCACTTGCTCTACTTACGCGATAGAAGCGTTGAGAGCTCACGGATTTGTAAAAGGGTGTTGGTTATCCGGCAAACGTCTATTAAAATGCCACCCTTTGAACGAAGGGGGATTTGACCCCGTTCCACCAGTCCAAAAACACGACAGAGATAAATAACGATGGATTCTCAACGTAATATCCTGTTAATCGCTTTGGCTCTGGTTTCTTTTTTACTTTTCCAACAGTGGCAAGTAGCAAAGAATCCGGCACCTCAAGCGGTTGAGCAGGCTCAAACCAGCAGTGCCGTTCCTGCACCGTCTTTAGCCGATGAGTTCGATCCAGTACCATCGCAAAGCAGTGCTGCGGCAAAAGTGATTACTGTCACCACGGATGTACTGACTCTGTCAATTGACACAGTTGGCGGCGATGTCGTCACGGCAAAACTGAACCAATACTCTGAAGAATTGGACTCAGAAAACCCATTCGTCCTTCTGAAAAATACTCAAGGTCATCAATTCATCGCGCAAAGCGGCCTGATCGGTCCACAAGGTATCGATCTGAGCAGCAGCGACCGCCCGACTTACACGGTTGACGCGGATAGCTTCACTCTGGCTGATGGCCAGGATGAACTGCGCATTCCGATGACTTACCAGGCTAACGGCATCGAATACACCAAAACTTTCGTGCTGAAGCGTGGTGATTACGCTATCGACGTTGAATACAACGTGGTCAACCATTCAGGTAACAATGCCACTCTGGGCATGTACGCGCACCTGCGTCAAAACCTGCTGGATTCTGGCGGTAGCCTGGCAATGCCAACTTACCGTGGCGGTGCTTACTCGACTGAAGATACCCGTTACAAAAAATACAGCTTTGACGATATGCAGGATCGCAACCTAGCGATGAACCTGCCAAACGGTCAGGGTTGGGCGGCAATGATTCAACACTACTTTGCTTCAGCTTGGATTCCACGCAATGAACCAGGTACCAATCTGTACTCGCGCGTGATTGGCAACCTGGGTGATATCGGCGTACGTATGCCAAACAAAACCATCGCCGATGGCCAGCAAGCGGATTTCAAAGCCACCCTGTGGGTAGGTCCTAAACTGCAAGATCAAATGGCCGCTACCGCGCCAAACCTTGACCTCGTGGTTGACTACGGTTGGCTATGGTTCATCGCGAAACCACTGCACTGGCTGCTGTCTGTGATTCAGACCTTCGTTGGTAACTGGGGTGTGGCAATCATCTGTCTGACCTTCATCGTACGTGGTGCGATGTACCCGCTGACCAAAGCACAGTACACCTCAATGGCGAAAATGCGCATGCTGCAACCAAAACTGCAAGCTATGCGTGAGCGCATCGGCGATGACCGTCAGCGCATGAGCCAGGAAATGATGGAACTGTACAAGAAAGAGAAAGTGAACCCGCTGGGTGGCTGTTTGCCAATCTTCCTGCAGATGCCTATCTTCATTTCTCTGTACTGGGCACTGATGGAATCGGTCGAACTGCGTCACTCACCATTCTTTGGCTGGATTCACGACTTGTCTGCACAAGACCCGTACTACATCCTGCCACTGCTGATGGGTGCAAGTATGTTCTTCATCCAGAAGATGAGCCCAACCACCGTGACGGATCCAATGCAGCAGAAGATCATGACCTTTATGCCGGTTATGTTCACCTTCTTCTTCCTGTTCTTCCCTTCAGGCCTAGTTCTGTACTGGTTGGTATCGAACATCGTGACTCTGATTCAGCAGACTTTGATTTACAAAGGGCTGGAGAAGAAAGGCTTACACACCAAGTAAGCATTAAGCGAATCAGCAAAGGCGGCCAAAAGGTCGCCTTTTTGTTGCTTGCTGATTACAATGACGCTAATTCGATTTTATACAGGTAAAGGTTATGACTACCGATACTATCGTCGCGCAGGCCACGGCTCCGGGCCGCGGCGGCGTCGGCATTATTCGTGTTTCTGGTCCGAAAGCCGCAGAGGTAGCTCTGGCGGTAACAGGCCGTACACTCAAACCACGTTACGCAGAATACCTGCCTTTCAAAGACGAGTCTGGCGTGGAACTGGATCAGGGTATCGCCCTCTTCTTCCCGAATCCCAACTCGTTTACCGGTGAAGATGTACTCGAGCTGCAAGGTCACGGCGGCCCTGTCGTCATGGACATGCTCATCAAGCGTATTCTGACGATTACGGGTGTACGTCCGGCACGCCCCGGGGAATTTTCTGAGCGCGCGTTCCTCAACGATAAGATGGACCTGACTCAGGCAGAAGCGATTGCCGACCTGATTGATGCCAGTTCAGAAGAAGCAGCCAAATCGGCACTCAAATCGCTGCAGGGCCAGTTTTCCAAACGCATTCATACGCTGGTGGAGTCACTGATTCATCTGCGCATCTACGTCGAAGCGGCGATTGATTTTCCGGAAGAAGAAATTGATTTTCTCGCCGATGGCAAAGTGTCTGCTGACTTGCAGGCCATCATTGATAACCTCAACGCGGTGCGCCAGGAAGCTAATCAGGGCGCCATCATGCGTGAAGGGATGAAAGTGGTCATTGCGGGTCGTCCTAACGCTGGCAAGTCTAGCCTGCTGAACGCCCTGTCGGGTAAAGAGTCCGCGATTGTGACGGATATCGCCGGCACCACGCGCGATGTCTTGCGTGAACATATTCACATCGATGGCATGCCACTGCACATTATCGACACCGCAGGTTTGCGTGATGCGTCGGATGAAGTGGAAAAAATTGGTATCGAGCGCGCCTGGGAAGAGATTGCCCAAGCCGATCGCGTACTGTTTATGGTCGATGGCACCACGACCGATGCCACTGATCCCCAAGACATCTGGCCGGATTTTGTCGATCGCCTGCCAGACAGCATGGGCATGACGGTGATCCGCAACAAAGTCGATCAAACCGGCGAAACATTAGGGATCTGCCATGTCAATCAACCGACCCTGATCCGCTTGTCAGCGAAGACTGGTGAAGGTGTCGATGCGCTGCGTTCACACCTGAAAGAGTGCATGGGCTTTGCCGGCAATCAGGAAGGTGGCTTTATGGCTCGCCGTCGTCATCTGGATGCGCTGGAGCGTGCCGCTGAGCACCTGGATATCGGCCAGCAACAGCTGGAAGGCTATATGGCGGGAGAGATTCTGGCAGAAGAGCTGCGTCTGGCGCAGCAACACCTGAATGAAATCACCGGTGAGTTCAGCTCAGATGACCTGCTTGGTCGTATTTTCTCGTCATTCTGTATCGGCAAATAAACTTCGCGGCTAAGAGTCATTCGGCTCTTAGCCTGTTTCCCGCTCAAATTCCCTCGCCCACCATGCCTTTCCTTGGTTTATGCTCCCAACAAAGATTGCCGACACATACTCTAAGCCGCTCATACGCTCAAACAACGGCGATCCACATTGTGGATGAGCTTGTGCACAGACAGGATCCTTATTAAATCAGCCACTCACACGATCTCAGGCTTTACTATCCACAACTTACCCCTGTATTCTTCTACCCCAAGTCGATTATTCACTTCTTTCGTTTCACACGAAATTCACCGGGGTTTATATGATTCATATCATCACAGGCAGTACCTTAGGCGGCGCGGAATACGTCGGAGATCACCTCAGCGATTTGCTGCAGGCGCAGGGTAAAGAGACCACGATTCACAATCAGCCGTTATTGGCCGACATTCCGGCTCAGGGTACCTGGTTGATCATTACTTCAACTCATGGTGCCGGTGAGTATCCGGATAATATCCAGCCATTTATTCAGGCCCTGCAAACCACACCACCCAACACTCGCGAGCTGAAGTTTGCCGTGGTGGCGATTGGTGACTCAAGCTATGACACTTTCTGCGCAGCAGGTCAGCACGCCTTTGATTTACTAGAAGACATCGGTGCCACACCACTGGCAGACTGTTTGACGATTGACGTCCAAGAACATCCGGTACCGGAAGATGCCGCGGAAATATGGCTCAATGAGATCATCGAAAAGTTCTGACTAAACACTTCCCCGAAGCGGCCAAAGGTCGCTTTTTTCATTCAGCAAAGCCACCAGCCAAACCGCTGTGAATAATATTCAGCATTGATGCGTCAACAGATTGGTGTTTTTTTAACCCAAACATCTGTGTATAACTCTGCATTTATCCGGTGATCAACCTATAGTTATCCAAATAACAACTTAGATCCAAATCTACCCCTGTGCATAAGTAGCTATTTTGATCCCAGCTAATCCTCGATCAGATCAGTTGATGATCACATGTTCTGATCCAATCAAGATCCATGATCTTGTTGATCATTTTTCACTTATCCACAGAGATCGTCGATCCTAATAGTAGATCCAATAAAAAGATCTCTATATAGATCTTTATATATTATTTACTTAAAAGCCCTGAATGGAAAAAAGCAGAAAAGCGATTTTCTAGCCACTGGAAAGAAGGTAGAATACGTCTCTTTTATTTTATCCCTTAGTCTCAATGAATACCTGAGGTCGTTCATGCTTTATCACGAAACATTTGACGTCATTGTGGTTGGTGGCGGTCACGCAGGAACGGAAGCCGCGCTCGCAGCCGCTCGTACAGGCCAACGTACGTTACTTCTTACTCACAATATCGACACCCTGGGCCAGATGTCCTGTAACCCGGCAATCGGCGGTATTGGCAAAGGCCACTTAGTTAAAGAAGTGGATGCGATGGGTGGTCTGATGGCGGAAGCTATCGATCATGCGGGTATTCAATTTCGCACACTGAACGCCTCCAAAGGCCCAGCAGTACGTGCAACTCGTGCTCAGGCTGACCGTGCGCTGTACAAAGCTTACGTTCGCCATGCACTCGAGAACACACCGAATCTGACACTGTTCCAGCAGGCCGCTGACGATCTGATCGTTGAAAATGATCAGGTGCGCGGTGTAGTCACCCAAATGGGCCTCAAATTCCACGCTAAGGCGGTGGTATTGACTGTTGGTACCTTTCTGGGCGGTAAGATCCATATTGGACTGGAAAACTTCTCAGGTGGCCGTGCCGGGGATCCGCCATCGATCGCATTGGCTCAGCGCCTGCGCGAACTGCCATTTCGCGTGGATCGTCTGAAAACCGGCACACCACCACGTATCGACGCCAACAGTGTCGATTTCTCCGTGTTGGAAGCGCAGCATGGTGATAACCCTACGCCAGTGTTCTCATTCATGGGTAAGCGCGAACAGCATCCGCGTCAGATTCCATGTTTCATCACGCACACCAACGAAAAAACGCATGACGTGATTCGTGCCAACCTGGATCGCAGCCCGATGTATGCGGGGGTGATTGAAGGCATTGGTCCACGTTACTGCCCGTCGATCGAAGACAAAGTGATGCGCTTTGCGGATAAAAACAGTCACCAAATTTTCATCGAGCCAGAAGGTCTGACAACCACAGAACTCTACCCGAACGGTATTTCCACCAGTCTGCCATTTGATGTGCAGGTTCAGATCGTACGTTCGATGAAAGGCTTTGAAAACGCGCATATTGTCCGCCCAGGCTATGCGATCGAATACGATTTCTTTGATCCGCGCGATCTGAAACAGACTTACGAAACCAAGTTTATTCAAGGCCTGTTCTTTGCGGGTCAGATTAACGGTACTACCGGCTACGAAGAAGCGGCGGCACAAGGTCTGATGGCTGGTCTGAACGCGAGTTTGTTCAGTCAGGACAAAGAGGGCTGGAGTCCTCGTCGTGATCAGGCTTACATGGGCGTTCTGATTGACGATTTGTCGACCATGGGTACCAAAGAACCGTACCGCATGTTTACCTCACGTGCGGAATACCGTCTGCTGCTGCGTGAAGACAACGCTGATCTGCGTTTGACTGAAAAAGCCCGTGAACTGGGTCTGATCAACGATGCACGTTGGGCGCGTTTCAATCAGAAGATTGAAAATATGGAAACGGAACGTCAGCGTCTGAAAGAGACCTGGATGAACCCGAATTCTGACAGTGTGGATGCACTGAACGCCTTGTTGAAAACGCCAATGTCGCGTGAAGCCAGCGGCGAAGATCTGCTGCGTCGTCCTGAAATGACATACGAAATGCTGACGTCATTGCCAACCTTTGCTCCGGCGATGGACGATCTTGAAGCGGCGGAACAAGTTGAAATTCAGGTTAAATACGAAGGTTATATTCAGCGTCAGCAGGATGAGATTGAAAAATCCCTGCGCCATGAACACACGAAGCTGCCTGTCGACCTTGATTACAAAGCGGTCAAAGGTTTGTCGAATGAAGTCGTACTGAAACTGAATAACGCGAAGCCGGAGACCATCGGTATCGCCTCGCGCATTTCCGGTATTACGCCAGCGGCCATTTCTATTCTGCTGGTGCACCTGAAAAAACACGGCATGCTCAAAAAAGGAGAAGCCGCGTAATGAATTCGCTACGAGTTAAACTCGATGCTCTGATTGCTCAGACCGACCTAGAGGTGTCTGAGCATCAGCGTGAGCAGTTGGTCGGCTACGTTGAGCTGCTCAACAAATGGAACAAAGCCTACAACCTGACATCGGTGCGCGATCCGATGGAAATGATGGTGAAACACATTCTGGATAGCATCGTGGTCAGCCCGCTATTGGTGGGTGAGCGTTTTATCGATGTCGGTACCGGACCGGGTTTGCCGGGAATTCCTCTGGCCATCATGAATCCGGAAAAAAGTTTTGTCCTGCTCGACAGTCTGGGTAAGCGCATTCGCTTCATCAAGCAGGTACTGCATGAACTCAAGATTGCGAATGTCACCCCAGTTCAAAGCCGGGTGGAAGACTACGATGGCGAAGAAGGCTTCGATGGCGTTCTGAGCCGTGCATTTGCTTCCATCACAGACATGGTGGAGTGGTGTCATCACCTGCCGCGTGCTCATACTGGCGTATTCTTGGCGTTGAAAGGCCTATTGCCGCAAGAAGAGATAGCACAGTTGCCGGAATGGTGTTCTGTGACCGACATCAAAGCTTTGAATGTTCCTGAGTTGGAAGGTGAGCGTCATCTTGTAATCTTATCGCGCAAGGGATAATAGCGAGGCATTACCGTGGGCAAAATCGTAGCGATCGCCAACCAGAAAGGTGGCGTAGGAAAAACAACGACTTGTATTAATCTGGCGGCCTCCATGGCAGCCACTAAACGCAAAGTTCTGGTGATCGACCTGGACCCGCAAGGCAATGCAACCATGGCCAGCGGCGTCGATAAGTATCAGGTGGATGCCACCGCGTATGAGTTGTTGGTGGAAGAAGCACCATTTGAAGAAGTGGTGTGCCGTAAAACCACAGGCCATTACGACCTGATTGCCGCCAACGGTGACGTCACCGCGGCAGAAATCAAACTTATGGAAGTGTTTGCCCGCGAAGTCCGCCTCAAAAACGCCCTCGCGCCAGTTCGCGATAACTATGATTTCATCTTTATCGATTGTCCTCCTTCTTTAAATCTCCTTACAATCAATGCGATGGCGGCGGCCGATTCGGTTTTAGTGCCGATGCAATGTGAGTATTTTGCCTTGGAAGGTTTAACTGCGTTAATGGACACCATCAGCAAGTTAGCCGCAGTGGTGAACGACAATCTGAAGATCGAAGGTCTGCTTCGTACCATGTACGATCCGCGTAACCGACTCGCTAACGAAGTTTCTGATCAATTGAAAAAACACTTTGGTAGCAAAGTGTACCGCACAGTTATTCCTCGCAATGTTCGCCTCGCTGAGGCACCAAGTCATGGCAAACCAGCCATGTATTACGACAAGTACTCCGCAGGGGCCAAAGCGTATCTTGCTTTAGCTGGCGAAATGTTACGTCGTGAAGAAGTACCCGCATAACACCAACTAAAGGATTCGTTTGCATGTCTAAACGTGGTTTAGGAAAAGGGCTGGATGCACTGCTGTCCACCAGCTCTCTGGCTCGTGAAAAACAACATGTGGCTTCTCAAAGTCAGGCTATGTCCAGTGACGGCGAGTTGACCGATATTGCGATCACCAACCTCAAGCCGGGCATTTACCAACCCCGTAAAGATATGTCTCCAGAAGCGCTGGAAGAGCTCGCGGCTTCGATTCAGTCGCAAGGCATCATTCAGCCGATTGTGGTGCGTCCGCTGGAGTTTGGTGGCTACGAAATTATTGCTGGTGAACGTCGCTGGCGTGCCGCTCGTCAAGCAGGCCTGAAGCAAGTTCCGTGTCTGATCAAACGCGTCGAAGATCGCGCGGCGATCGCGATGGCGTTGATCGAAAACATTCAACGTGAAGATCTCAACGTGATCGAAGAAGCGCAAGCGTTGGAGCGGTTACAAGATGAATTTAAGCTAACGCATCAGCAAGTCGCCGATGTGATTGGTAAATCGCGTGCAACGGTAAGTAACCTGCTGCGCTTGAATCAGCTGGATGATAGCGTCAAGCGTTTGGTGGAAACCCGTCAGTTGGAAATGGGTCATGCCCGCGCTTTGCTGATGTTGGAAGGCGAACAACAAATTGAAGTGGCTGCGCGCGTGGCCAAGAAGCAATTGACCGTACGTCAGACAGAGCAATTAGTGAAAAAATGCCTCTCAGAGACCTCTGATGTAAAAAATGTGCCAGAAGACGTAGAAACACAACAATTGTCACAAAATCTGAGTGAAAAACTCGGGGCAAAAGTTTCAATCGTCCGCTCGAAAAGCGGAAAGTCAAAAGTCACAATAAGTCTTGATGAGCCTCACAAATTGGAGCAACTAATTGCCAAGCTGCAGGGCTAAGTGAGATAATTGATTTAAATCAATTGTGAAAAATAAGTTTTCTTTAGCGAAATATGTCGGTGTGTAAACAAAATTGTAACTTTTTGCGGCGTTGTAATTGCAATCAGTTGCCGTCACCGTATAATTTTCGCCAATTTCCAGCCCCGTTTTTGAGTGGTGTGTTGGATATTACTAGAGGTACGAATACATGGTAGCTGCGTTAGCTAGGCCAGGACGAGCGCTTGCAAAGCAATTGTTAATGATCCAGTTTGGCGCGGTTATAGTTGTGGCAGCAGGGATGGCGATTGCCGTAAATGCTGAATGGGGATTTTCAGCGCTAGTTGGTGGAGGCATTTTTGTCTTTGCCAATGCAGTTTTTGCGCTGTGTGCTTTTATGTATAGTGGAGCTCGCGCTGCAAAGCGAATCACGGCCTCTTTCTACACAGGCGAAGCACTTAAAATTCTCATCACTGTCGCTCTGTTCTCTGTCGCCTACATGTATATGCAGGTGGAACTTGTTCCCCTAAAACTAACCTATTTGCTGGCACTAGGTATTAATATCTGTGCGCCAGTGCTATTCATTAACAACAAAAAAATAGGATGAGTTATGGCTGCGCCAGGTGAAGCGCTAACATCGTCCGGATACATTGAACACCACCTTTCCAACCTATCTCTTTACAAGTTAGGTCTGGTTGCGGAGGAAACAAGTTTCTGGAACGTACATATCGATAGCCTGTTTTTTTCTTTGTTTACCGGACTGATCTTCCTTTGGGTGTTCCGTTCAGTGGCGAAGAAGGCAACAGCGGGTGTACCAGGCAAGCTACAGTGTTTTGTTGAAATAGTGGTTGAATTTGTCGATACCAACGTCAAAGACACCTTCCATGGACGCAATCCACTAATAGCACCGCTGGCACTGACTATCTTTTGTTGGGTATTGCTAATGAACATCATGGACTTAGTGCCAATTGATTTCTTGCCGTATCCAGCACAGCATTGGCTCGGTATCCCTTACTTAAAAGTGGTTCCGTCTGCTGATGTGAACATCACCATGGCTATGGCTCTAGGCGTGTTCGCTCTGATGATTTACTACAGCATCAAAGTGAAAGGTCTAGGTGGGTTTGCGAAAGAATTAGCACTACATCCGTTTAACCACCCAGTGATGATTCCGTTTAACCTACTTATTGAAGTGGTCTCGCTACTAGCAAAACCGCTGTCTCTAGGTATGCGTCTATTCGGTAACATGTTCGCGGGTGAGGTTGTATTCATTCTAATCGCAGCAATGCTACCATGGTGGCTACAATGGATGGGTTCACTACCGTGGGCTATTTTCCATATTCTGGTAATCCTGATTCAGTCTTTCGTGTTCATGATGTTGACAATCGTTTATCTGTCAATGGCACACGAAGACAGTGATCATTAATAAATTAGCTTTTATTTGGGCACATTAAGCCAACAACTATAATTGGAGATAGTAATGGAAACTTTACTGAGCTTTTCTGCAATCGCCGTAGGTATCATCGTCGGTCTTGCTTCTCTTGGTACTGCGATTGGTTTCGCACTTCTAGGTGGTAAATTCCTGGAAGGCGCTGCTCGTCAACCAGAAATGGCTCCTATGCTACAAGTTAAGATGTTCATCATCGCAGGTCTGCTGGATGCGGTTCCAATGATCGGTATCGTAATCGCACTGCTATTCACATTCGCGAACCCATTTGTTGGTCAACTAGGTTAATCACGTTTTGCCAGCGACAAACCCCGTTTGGTGGTTTGTCTTTGATTAACACTTAGTCCATATAGAGGGGTAGCTGTTGTGAATATGAACGCAACTCTGCTAGGTCAAGCAATATCATTCGCACTGTTTGTGTGGTTCTGCATGAAGTATGTATGGCCACCAATCATTAAAGCGATTGAAGAGCGTCAGAAGAAAATTGCTGACGGTTTGCAAGCTGCTGAGCGTGCAAAGAAAGATTTGGACCTAGCACAAGCCAACGCTTCTGATTCATTAAAAGAAGCGAAGCGCACAGCAACTGAGGTCATTGAGGCTGCGAACAAACGTAAAGCGCAAATTTTGGATGAAGCGCGCGAGGAAGCTCAGGCAGAACGCCAGAAAATCCTTGCTCAAGCTGATGCTGAAATTGAGTCTGAGCGTAACCGTGCCCGCGATGAGCTGCGCAAACAAGTTGCAACTCTGGCTATTGCTGGTGCTGAGAAGATCCTTGAGCGTACTATCGATAAAGATGCGCACAAAGATATTCTCGACAACATTACTGCAAAACTTTAAGTCTGGGGGCGCCGAATGTCTAATATGACTACAATTGCACGCCCCTATGCTAAAGCAGCATTTGAATTTGCGGTGGAAAAACAACAACTGGATCAATGGAGCCAGATGCTTGTTTTCGCTGCCGAAGTCGCAATGAACGACCAGATTAAAGAACTGTTAACCAGTTCGACGTCTGCTGAGAAATTGGCAGAAATCTTTGTCGCAATTTGTGGCGATCAGTTTGATGCACATGGTCAGAACCTGCTGAAGGTAATGGCTGAGAATGGCCGCTTACAGGCCCTTCCGGATGTTTGTGCTCAATTCCATGCCCTGAAACAAGAGCATGAGAAGAAAGTCGATGTTGAAGTTATTTCAGCAACTGAACTTTCAGAGCAGCAACTGGCAGACATCAGCAGCAAACTTGAGCAGCGTCTGGAACGCAAAGTTCAGCTGAATTGCAGTGTAGATGAGACCCTACTTGGTGGGGTAGTAATTCGAGCCGGAGACCTAGTCATCGATAACTCAGCGCGTGGTCGTTTGAACCGCCTGAGCGATGCCTTGCAGTCTTAATGGGGATTGGAGCATGCAACTTAATTCCACGGAAATTAGCGATCTAATTAAACAGCGTATTGAGTCTTTCAACGTTGTTAGTGAAGCTCGTAATGAAGGTACTATCGTATCGGTAAGCGATGGTATTATCCGTATTCACGGCCTAGCGGACGTGATGCAGGGTGAAATGATTGAATTACCGGGTGGCCGTTTTGCACTAGCACTTAACCTTGAGCGTGACTCGGTTGGTGCGGTTGTAATGGGCCCATATGCTGACCTTAAGGAAGGCGAAAAAGTAACTGGTACTGGTCGTATTCTTGAAGTGCCAGTTGGTCCTGAACTGCTTGGCCGTGTAGTGAACACACTGGGCGAACCAATTGACGGTAAAGGTCCACTCAATGCAACTCTGACTTCTCCTGTAGAAGTGATTGCACCAGGCGTAATCGACCGTCAATCAGTTGATCAGCCTGTTCAAACTGGTTACAAATCAGTGGACTCGATGATTCCAATCGGCCGTGGTCAGCGTGAGCTGATTATCGGTGACCGTCAGACTGGTAAAACAGCGATGGCGATCGATGCGATCATCAACCAAAAAGATTCAGGTATTTACTCAATTTACGTAGCGATTGGTCAGAAAGCTTCTACTATCGCGAACGTAGTACGTAAACTTGAAGAGCATGGCGCTCTGAAGAACACTATCGTCGTGGTAGCGTCAGCTTCTGAGTCTGCAGCTCTGCAATACCTTGCGCCTTACGCAGGTTGTGCAATGGGTGAATACTTCCGTGATCGCGGTGAAGATGCACTGATTGTTTACGATGATCTTTCTAAGCAAGCTGTTGCCTATCGTCAGATCTCTCTACTGCTACGTCGTCCGCCAGGTCGCGAAGCTTTCCCTGGTGACGTTTTCTACCTCCACTCACGTCTACTTGAGCGTGCTGCTCGTGTAAGCGCTGACTACGTAGAACGTTTCACTAACGGTGAAGTGAAAGGTAAGACTGGTTCTCTGACTGCTCTGCCTATCATCGAAACCCAAGCTGGTGACGTATCCGCATTCGTACCGACTAACGTAATCTCGATTACCGATGGTCAGATCTTCCTACAAACTGAACTGTTCAACGCGGGTGTTCGCCCAGCAGTTGACCCAGGTATCTCAGTTTCTCGTGTAGGTGGTTCAGCTCAGACGAAAATCATCAAGAAGCTGTCAGGCGGTATCCGTACTGCACTTGCAGCGTACCGTGAACTGGCAGCATTCGCGCAGTTCTCTTCGGATCTGGATGATGCGACTAAACGTCAGCTTGAGCACGGTCAGAAAGTAACAGAACTGATGAAACAGAAGCAGTACGCTCCAATGTCTGTTTTTGATCAGGCTCTGACTATCTTCGCAGCAGAGCGCGGTTACCTTGCAGATGTAGAACTGAGCAAAGTTCTGGATTTCGAGGCGGCTCTACTATCGTACGCTCGCGGTCAACACGCTGAACTAGCAGCGCAGATCGACAAGACGGGTGCTTACAACGATGACATCGAAGCTCAGCTGAAGAAGCTGGTTGACGATTTCAAAGCAACCCAAACTTGGTAATAGGTCGGTGGCAAGTTTTGCCACCAACTAATGGAGAGTAACGATGGCCGGCGCAAAAGAGATACGTAATAAAATCGGTAGTGTGAAAAGCACTCAGAAAATTACGAAAGCGATGGAAATGGTAGCAGCTTCAAAAATGCGTCGTTCTCAAGACGCCATGGAAGCTTCTCGTCCATACGCGGCAACTATGCGTAAAGTGATCGGTCATGTCGCCAACGCGAATCTAGAGTATCGTCATCCGTATCTAGAAGAGCGTGAAGCGAAACGTGTTGGTTACATCATTATTTCTACCGACCGTGGCTTGTGTGGTGGTTTGAACATTAACCTGTTCAAGAAAGCTGTTACAGACATGCAAGCGTGGAAAGAGAAGGGTGCTGAAATTGATTTGGCCATTATTGGTTCAAAAGCAACGGCATTCTTCAACAACAGCGGCGCTAAAGTAGCGGCTCAGGTATCTGGTCTGGGCGATAGCCCATCACTGGAAGACCTGATCGGTTCTGTTGGCGTGATGCTGAAGAAATATGATAACGGCGAGTTGGATCGTCTGTACGTAGTGTTCAACGAATTCGTGAACACCATGGTACAACAACCAAAGATCGATCAATTGCTACCTTTGCCTAAATCGGACAGCGAAGAGATGCAGCGTGAGCATTCATGGGACTACATCTATGAACCTGAACCAAAACCTCTGCTGGATGCGCTATTGCTGCGCTACGTAGAGTCTCAGGTTTACCAAGGTGTGGTTGAGAACCTTGCTTGTGAGCAAGCGGCTCGAATGGTTGCGATGAAGGCTGCAACGGATAACGCCTCAAATCTGATCGATGACTTAGAACTTGTGTACAACAAAGCCCGTCAGGCTGCGATCACACAAGAACTGTCAGAAATCGTGAGCGGCGCAGCAGCGGTTTAAGCTTAGGTAAAACAAACAGTTTAGAGGATTAACGATGGCTACAGGTAAGATCGTACAGATCATCGGTGCGGTAGTCGACGTAGAGTTCCCACAGAGCGCAGTACCAGGTGTTTACGATGCTCTGAAAGTTGTTGAAGCAAAAGAACGTCTGGTTCTTGAAGTTCAGCAACAGCTTGGCGGTGGCGTTGTACGCGCAATCGTAATGGGTAGCTCGGATGGTTTACGTCGTGGAATGACAGTTGAAAACACTGGCGCTCCAATTTCAGTGCCAGTAGGTACTAAAACGCTAGGTCGTATCATGAACGTACTTGGCGATGCGATTGATGAACGTGGTGAAATCGGTGCTGAAGAGCTTTACTCGATTCACCGTGCAGCACCAAGCTACGAAGAGCAGTCTAACGCAACTGAGCTGCTGGAAACTGGTGTTAAGGTAATCGACCTGATTTGTCCATTCGCGAAGGGTGGTAAAATCGGTCTGTTCGGTGGCGCAGGTGTAGGTAAGACCGTTAACATGATGGAACTTATCAACAACATCGCACTGCAACACTCAGGTCTGTCTGTATTTGCTGGTGTTGGTGAGCGTACTCGTGAGGGTAACGACTTCTACCACGAGATGCAGGAAGCGGGTGTTGTAAACATCGAGAAACCTGAAGAATCAAAAGTAGCGATGGTTTACGGCCAGATGAACGAGCCACCAGGCAACCGTCTGCGTGTAGCTCTGACTGGTCTGACTATGGCTGAGCGTTTCCGTGATGAAGGTCGTGACGTACTGCTGTTCATCGATAACATCTACCGTTATACCCTTGCGGGTACAGAGGTATCGGCACTTCTGGGTCGTATGCCATCTGCGGTAGGTTACCAGCCAACACTGGCTGAAGAGATGGGTGTACTTCAGGAACGTATCACGTCAACTAAGAAAGGTTCTATCACGTCTGTACAGGCGGTATACGTACCTGCGGATGACTTGACCGACCCGTCACCAGCAACCACGTTTGCTCACTTGGATGCAACGGTTGTACTTAACCGTAACATCGCAGCAATGGGTTTGTACCCAGCGATCGACCCACTGGATTCGACTTCTCGTCAGCTAGATCCATTGGTTGTTGGTCAAGAGCACTACGACATTGCGCGTGGCGTTCAACAGACTCTGCAACGCTACAAAGAGCTGAAAGACATCATTGCGATTCTGGGTATGGACGAACTGTCTGAAACCGATAAGCAAGTGGTAGCTCGTGCGCGTAAGATTGAGCGTTTCCTAACTCAGCCTTACCACGTAGCGGAAGTCTTCACGGGCGACCCAGGTATCTACGTACCACTAAAAGAAACTCTACGTGGCTTTAAAGGCCTGTTAGCTGGTGACTACGACGATGTTCCAGAGCAAGCGTTCATGTACTGCGGTGCAATCGACGAAGCTCTTGAGAATGCGAAGAAGCTATAAGGCTAACTAGGAGGCGATATGGCAGCAATAACCTTTCATCTGGATGTTGTGAGTGCTGAGAAGAAAATCTTCTCAGGCCTCGTTGAAACGTTCCAGGTGACCGGTAGCGAAGGTGAGCTGGGTATTTTCCACGGCCACACACCGCTGCTGACCGCTATTAAGCCTGGTATGGTGCGTATTGTGAAACAGCACGGCCACGAAGAAATCATTTATGTTTCTGGTGGTATCATTGAAGTTCAGCCTGGCACAGCGACTGTGCTGGCTGACACGGCAATCCGTGGTGAAGATCTAGACGCAGCGAAGGCAGCAGAAGCCAAACGTCGCGCTGAAGAACACATTCAGAATCAGCATGGCGATATGGACTTTGCGCAAGCGGCCAGTGAACTGGCTAAAGCCATTGCTCAGCTTCGAGTGATCGAGTTGACGAAGAAACGTCGTTAAGCCAATTAACTACGTTGAGACCAAAAGGCGACCGAAAGGTCGCCTTTTTGCTTAATTTTTAATAGAAATTTACGCCATTCATTTAACACCCCTTCATTAAGCCGCTAAAATGCGGGCAGTATTAGGTTTAACGTCAGGTAAGTTAGGTACCCAATGAAATTTAGCGCAGTAATTCTTGCCGCGGGCAAAGGCACCCGTATGCATTCTAATATGCCCAAAGTGCTTCATACCCTTGCGGGCAAGCCAATGGTGAAACATGTTATCGATACCTGTAACAGTTTAGGGGCACAAAATATCCATTTAGTCTTTGGCCACGGTGGCGATCAGATGCAACACGCATTGGCTGAAGAGAACGTCAATTGGGTATTGCAGGCGGAGCAGTTAGGTACTGGCCACGCAGTGGATCAAGCGTCGGCTCAGTTTCAGGATGATGAGAAAATTCTGGTGTTGTACGGCGATGTCCCGCTGATTTCAGAAGAAACCATCGATAGTTTGCTGGACGCTCAACCTACGGGCGGCATTGCACTGCTGACCGTAGTGCTGGATAACCCGACGGGTTACGGCCGTATCGTACGTAAAAATGGCCCGGTAGTAGCGATCGTAGAACAAAAAGATGCCACAGAAGAGCAGAAACTGATTAAAGAGATCAACACGGGTGTGATGGTCGCAACGGGTGGCGATTTGAAGCGCTGGCTGTCTGGTCTCAATAACAACAACGCTCAAGGCGAGTACTACCTGACGGACGTGATTGCGGCTGCGCACGATGAAGGTCGCGCTGTAGAAGCCGTGCATCCGGTCAGTTCGATTGAAGTGGAAGGCGTCAACGACCGCATTCAACTGGCGCGTCTTGAGCGTGCTTTCCAAGCGCGTCAGGCGAACAAGCTGCTGGAACAAGGCGTGATGCTGCGCGATCCGGCTCGTTTTGATCTGCGTGGTGAGTTGCAGTGCGGTACGGACGTTGAAATCGACGTGAACGTGATCATCGAAGGTTCCGTTTCGATTGGCAATAATGTCGTGATTGGTGCAGGTTCAATTCTGAAAGATTGTGAAATTGACGACAATACCGTGATCCGTCCGTACAGTGTGATTGAAGGCGCGACCGTCGGTGAAGATTGTACTGTAGGGCCGTTTACGCGCCTGCGTCCAGGCGCTGAGCTCCAAAACGATGCACATGTCGGCAACTTTGTGGAAGTGAAAAATGCACGTTTGGGTCAGGGCTCAAAGGCCAACCATCTGGCCTATATTGGTGATGCGGAAATTGGCCAACGCGTCAACATCGGTGCAGGTGCGATCACCTGTAACTACGATGGTGCCAACAAACATAAAACCGTGATTGGCGACGACGTTTTTGTCGGCTCTGACAGCCAACTGGTGGCTCCTGTGACGATTGCAAACGGGGCTACCATCGGTGCGGGTACTACTCTGACGCGCGATGTTGCGGAAGGTGAGTTAGTCATTACTCGCGCTAAAGAGAAGAAAATCTCTGGCTGGCAACGTCCGGTTAAAAAGAAATAGACCTAGAGAGCCTGCTAAATAGCAGGCTTTTTTATTGCGGCAGAGCCAGCTTTTTCTCTAAACTGCGCACCCCCTGTGACACCAACAAAATCAACACCAGATACTCCAGTACCAGAAAAGTGTAGATTTCCAGCGGCAAGTACTCTGTGACCACCAGTTCATTGGCGCGGCGGGTCAGATCGCTCAGACCAATGACGCTGACCAGCGATGACATTTTCAGAATATAGATAAACTGATTGCCCAGCGGTGGCAGGATTTGTCTCAGCGCCTGAGGCAGGATTACCAGACGCATTTTTTGCCAATAATTCAGCCCCAAGGCTTCTGCTGCTTCATGTTGGCCGCGGGCGATGGCTTGAATTCCGCCTCGAAACACCTCAGCCATGAATGCGCTTTCCGCCAAGCTGAGCGCGATAACCCCCGCGGTAAAATGATTGAGCGACAGGTCAAACAGCGCGGGTAATCCATAGTAGACCCACAACAGCAGTACCAAGACGGGAATGGCGCGCACGATTTCAACGTACACCCGATTGGCACGGCGCAGTGAGCGATAACGCGACAGTGCTGGCAGAGCAATCACCAGTCCTAACAGCATTGCCAGCACCATGCTCAGCAGAGAAATACTCAAGGTGTCACCAAAGCCCGCGACGAGGAATTTGAGGTTACGCATGCCTTGCTCTGTCGACGGATCCAGAACGTACCAGCCCCATTGGTACTGGTTGCACCCGGTTAACAGCAGCGGCAATAGCCAGGCACTGTATCGCAGCATCACACTCCTCCCTAGTCTGACTAAAAAAACTCCTTTGATACTGCTATGTTAACAATGATGCAGTACATTCAGTGAACAGTTTTTAAGGAAAAAACGATGAAAAAAATAATAGCAGTGCTGGGATTATGTTTGTTGTCAGTGGGTCAGGTGTACGCGCAGAGCCGTCTTCAGGACGTCTTGAACACCGGCGTGTTACGCGTTGGGACGACGGGTGACTGGAATCCGATGACGATGAAAGATCCGGCGACCAACAGTTACCGTGGTTTTGATATTGATGTGACGGCCGAGTTGGCCAAAGATCTCGGCGTTAAAGTGGAGTACGTTGCGACCGATTGGAAAACCCTGGTCAATGGTATTACCGCCAACAAATATGACATCACCGGCAGTGCGTCACTCAATATGTCGCGGGCAAAAGTAGCGGGTTATAGCCAGCCCTATTTCTATCTGGCATTTGTGCCGGTGGTGCAAAAAAGTGAACTCAGCCGCTATCAGGATTGGAGTGATTTTGATAACGCCGAGATAAAAGTGGCCGCGACGCTCGGCACGGTGCAGGAAAAAATGGTTAAAGAGTTTTTCCCCAATGCACAGCACATTGTGATTGAAGCGCCGGCACGTGATTATCAGGAACTGTTGGCCAAACGTGCTGATGTGTCGGTGACGTCTAATGTCGAGGCGGCAACACTGGTGGAAAAATTCAATCAGTTGGCGATCGTTCCGGTGAAAGAGGCGCGCCGCCCAACCCCGATTGCGATGCTGTTACCTCAGGACGATCAGGTATGGATTAACTACGTGAATCACTGGGTGGAACTGAAGAAAACGCAAGGATTTTTCCGTCAAACCGCAGAGAAGTGGGGGCTGAAAAGTCTGTAATAAAAAGCGCCTCAGTTGAGGCGCTTATGGTTTATTTATCCTGAACTACACGAGCATTGTCCGGCGTAGTGAAATGCTGGTTCAGCTGACGATTGGCAATGATGTAGCCCACCCACAAGCCGAGCATACAGACCACAATCGCAATCCCCGTGACCATTTGAGCTTGGCTGGCAAAGGTCGCTACCAGCGCACTGGCTACACTTGCGGCACAGATTTGCAGACTGTTCTGTAAACCTGCTGCGGTAGCCGGGCTGTCTTTAGCGCTGGACAGTGCGCGGTTAACAACAATTGGGTATAGCGCACCGTTAGCCACAGCAATCAGGCAGAACGGCGCCAGAATCGGCCAGATCGACGTCAGTGTCCATTGTGATGCGATGAAGATCAGTACTGTTGATAGCGTGAACAGAGCGATCAGTTGTTTCAGCACCGCTTCATCGCCGAACTTACGCACACACCATTTGCCCATGTAACCACCGACCATAAACGCGATGGTTTGCGGAATGAAGCTCAGGCCAATGTCTTTTGCTTCATAGCCCAGCTGAGCCATGATTTCTGGCATGCCAGTCAGGTAAGCGAAGAACGCAGCAGATGCGGTTGCAAACATCAGTACGTTGCCAAGATAGGATTTACTGCTCAGCAGATGTTTGATGTCCTGAGTGATCGACGTCGTTTTCGGTTCACTGACGGCATTTTTCTGTACACTAGTGCTGATCACCAGTGCAATTCCCATGACCGTCAGTGCCAGAAAGATGCTGTGCCAGCCGAACTGGTCTGCCAGCAACACGCCCAATTGAGGCGCGAGGGCCGGAGAGAGCGCGACCAGCGGCATAATGGTGGCAAAGATCTGCTGGCTGGTCTGGCTTGGGTAACGTTTGATCACCATGGCTTGCCAAATCACTGCGGGTGCACAAACCCCAATCGCTTGCACGAAACGCAAAGAGAGCAATTGCCACACTTGATCGCAGAACGCCAGGCCAGCAGAGGCAAGAGTAAACACCACCAGACCAGTGATCAATGTATTACGATGACCAAATTTATCCGATGCCAGACCCCACAATAACTGACCCGACGCCATTCCAACCAGAAACACGGTCAGTGACAGCGCGATTTGTTCCGGCCCGGTGGCAAAGTCCTGCTCCATGATTTTAAACGCCGGCAGATACATATCGGTGGCGATGAAGCCGAGCATAGAGAGCGCTGCTAAATAAAACAGCTGTAAGGGTGATACGTTCATTGTTCTTCCCATCAAAAAAATTAATTCAATTTGACCCTGTATCTCTTGGCGCCAACCAGGATTTCTGAGCGCCCTCATTCTATTTTTGGTTTAAGATGAATTGAAACGCGAAATTTGTTAGTTATCGTTCAAAAAAATTGATGGGTAAAAATCATGTTTTCCAAATCCTCACTGGAAATGCTCGACACCGTAGCTCGTTTGGGCAGTTTCACCGCCGCTGCGGATGTGCTGCATAAAGTCCCCTCGGCGATCAGCTATGGTGTGCGTCAGGTGGAAGTGGAACTCGGGGTGGTGCTGTTTCGCCGTCTGCCACGAAAAGTGGAGCTGACTCCCGCAGGTGAACTGTTTATGCAAGAGGCAAGGTCGTTATTACGCCAGATGGAAGAGCTGAAAGCGCAAACGCGGCGGGCGGCGCACGGTTGGCAGAAAACCCTCAAAGTCACGTTGGACAATGTAGTCAAATTGGATCGCATGAAGCCGCTGGTGGAAGATTTCTACCGCACGTTTGAATTTGCCGAGTTGCAAATCAACATGGAAGTGTTTAATGGCTCTTGGGAAGCCATCTCTCAGGGGCGGGCGGATATTGTGATTGGGGCGACCTCTGCGGTGCCTGTCGGGGGCGATTTTGAAGTGCGGGATATGGGGATTCTTGATTGGGCGTTTGTGATGTCGCCGGCCCATCCGTGTGTGCGTGAGCAAGTGCTTACTGAAGCGTTTGTCAGTCAGTTTCCGGCGATCTGTCTTGATGACACTTCCAGTGTATTGCCAAAAAGGCATACCGGGCACTATCCGCAGCAGCGACGTCTGCTGCTGCCCAACTGGTATAGCGCTATCGAGTGCCTGAAAAATGGTGTGGGCGTGGGGTATATGCCTCGTCATATGGCGCAGCCGTTATTGGCCAGTGGTCAGTTAGTGGAGAAAATGTTGCCGGACGAAAAGCCGCTCAGCCAGTGCTGTTTGGTGTGGCGTAAAGATGACAACCATAAGCTGATTGAGTGGATGGTGAACTATCTCGGCACCAGTGAGCAGTTACATCAAGATTGGTTGCAGGCGTATTGAGCCAGAATCACAGGAAATAAAAAAGCCAGCAGATGCTGGCTTTTCAGTTGCCGCTTATGGGCGTTCAAAGATGGTGGCAATCCCTTGGCCCAAGCCGATACACATGGTAGCTAAGCCGTATTTGGCATTCTTGGCTTCCATCAGGTTAATCAGCGTGGTGGAGATACGTGTTCCGGAACAGCCTAACGGGTGACCGAGTGCAATCGCGCCGCCGTTGAGATTGACCTTGTCATCCATCTTATCCAGCAGACCCAGATCTTTGGCACAGGGCAGCGACTGAGCCGCAAACGCTTCATTGAGCTCAACCACATCCATATCGTCGATGCTCAGACCCGCGCGTTGCAGCGCCTTTTTCGTCGCAGGAACCGGACCGTAACCCATGATGGAAGGATCGCAGCCTGCAATGGCCATGGATTTCACGCGTGCTCGAATGGTCAGGCCCAGCGCGTTGGCTTTGGCTTCACTCATCACCAGCATCGCAGACGCACCATCCGACAGAGCTGACGAGGTGCCCGCAGTGACGGTGCCATTTGCCGGGTCAAACACCGGGCGCAGTTCAGACAGGCCTTCCACGGTGGTTTCCGGGCGAATCACTTCATCGTAATCGAGCGTGAACAGAGTGCCGTCTGGTGCATGGCCTTCAGTTGGCAGAATTTCGTTTTTAAAACGACCTTCCAGTGTTGCTGCCTGCGCGCGTTGGTGAGAGCGGGCGGCAAAGGCATCTTGTTGTTCGCGGCTGATGCCGTGCAGTTTACCCAGCATTTCGGCTGTCAAACCCATCATACCAGCGGCTTTGGCGACGTTTTTCGACATGCCCGGGTGGAAATCCACGCCGTGCGTCATCGGTACGTGACCCATGTGTTCAACACCGCCGACGATACACATTTCCGCATCACCCACCATGATCGCACGCGTGGCATCATGCAGCGCCTGCATGGATGAACCACACAAACGGTTGACGGTTACGGCACCGATTTCAATCGGCAGACCCGCCAGCAGCGCGGCGTTACGGGCGATATTGAAGCCTTGCTCCAACGTTTGCTGTACACAGCCCCAATAGATGTCTTCGATTTCGTGCGGGTTAACCTGAGGGTTACGCGACAGCAGGCCTTTCATCAGATGCGCCGACAAATCTTCCGCACGCTGGTGGCGAAACGCCCCGCCTTTGGAGCGACCCATCGGGGTACGAAGGCAATCAACAATCACTACATTATTCATTTTGTCATTCCTTTTCCAAACGGGGTTATAGCGAACCAGCTTGCTGCGACTGGTAAAAGCTTTCGCCTTTCTCTGCTTTGTCGATCAGCAGTTGTGGTACTTGGTACATGGCGCCCAGATGTTCATACTGTTTCGCCATCGCGACATAATTAGCCAGGCCAATACTGTCGAGGTAACGGAACACGCCGCCGCGGAAAGGAGGGAAACCGAGGCCGTAGACCAGCGCCATATCAGCTTCTTGTGGTGTCGCGATAATGCCTTCTTCCAGACACAGGGCGACTTCGTTGATCATCGGAATCATCATACGAGCGATAATGGTTTGTGCGTCAAACTCCGCTTTCGCACCACACACGGTTTCCAGCACTGGCAGAATATCGCTTGAGAACGCTTTTTTCGGTTTGCCTTTCTTATCAATAGTGTACTGATAGAAGCCTGAACCGTTCTTCTGACCAAATTTGTTCGCTTCATACAGGGCATCAATCGCGTCACGGCCTTGTTTACCCATACGTTGCGGGAAGCCTTGCGCCATCACTTCCTGCGCGTGATGCGCGGTATCGATACCGACCACATCCAACAGGTACGCCGGACCCATTGGCCAGCCGAACTGACGTTCCATTACTTTATCAACCTGAGTGAAGTCCGCACCGTCACGCATCAGCAGGCTAAAGCCGCCAAAGTAGGGGAACAGGACGCGGTTGACGAAGAATCCCGGGCAGTCATTGACCACAATCGGCGATTTACCCATCTTGGCGGCGTAAGCCACAACGCGGTTGATGGTGTCTTCAGAGGTATGCTCGCCACGAATGATTTCAACCAGCGGCATGCGATGTACCGGGTTGAAGAAGTGCATGCCACAGAAGTTTTCCGGGCGCTGCAGCGATTTGGCCAGCAAGTTAATCGGAATGGTAGAGGTGTTGGACGTAATGATGGTCTCAGCAGAGACGTTTTGTTCCACTTCGCTCAATACCGCAGCTTTAACTTTTGGATTTTCCACCACTGCTTCGACGATAACATCGGCTTGTTCGATACCTGCGTAATGCAGGCTTGGCGTGATGGAAGCCAGAATTCCGGCCATTTTAAAACCATCAATTTTGCCGCGTTCCAACTGTTTATTCAGCAGTTTGGACGCTTCAGTCATGCCTAAATCCAGTGATTTCTGCGCGATATCTTTCATCAGTACCGGTACGCCTTTACTGGCTGACTGGTAAGCAATGCCGCCACCCATGATGCCGGCACCCAGTACCGCTGCACGTTCTGTGGCTTTGCTGGCCGCTTTCGCTGATTTCTTCGCCAGGCCTTTGATGTACTGATCGTTGAGGAAAATACCGACCAGCGCTTGTGCTTCCTGAGATTTCGCCAGCTTAATGAAATGTTTGCGTTCAATCGCCAGCGCTTCATCGCGCGCGCAGCGAGCGGCTTCTTCAATCGTCACGACAGACGTCATTGGCGCCGGGTAATGCGGGCCAGCCACTTGCGCGACCATGCCTTTGGCCATGGTAAAGCTCATCATGGCTTCCAGCTTGCTCAGCGTCAGAGGCGATGTTTTTTGCTGACGACGTGTTTGCCAGTCAACCTTTTCATTGATGGCTTGCGTTAATGTCGCCAGAGCAGATTCCAGCAGTTTGTCGCTGTCGACCAGAGCATCCAGCAAACCGATTTTTAATGCTTCTTCTGCGCGGCAGGCTTTACCTTGCGTGATGATTTCCATTGCGCTGTCTGCGCCAATCACACGAGGTAAACGTACCGTGCCGCCAAACCCTGGCATGATACCCAGTTTGGTTTCAGGTAAACCGATGCTGGTGGTTTTATCACCAATGCGGAAGTCGGTAGCGAGTACACACTCACATCCGCCACCCAATGTGAATCCTTTCAGAGCTGACAGCGTCGGAACCGGAAGATCTTCCAGTTTGTTAAAGATGCGGTTGGCAAAGATCAGCCATTCATCGAGCTCTGCTTCCGGCTTAGCAAATAAGCCGAGAAATTCGGTGATGTCTGCACCAACGATGAATGCCTCTTTATCCGATGTCAGGACTAAGCCTTTGAGTCCGGCATGTGCCTTTAGCGCATCCAGCGCTTCGTCCAGGGATGTCAGTGTTGCTAGGTCAAGCTTATTGACGGATTCTGGAGAGCAGAAACTCAGCTCCACAATGCCATCATGTAATTCCTTTACCTGTAGGGTTTTGGCTTGGTAAATCATTGTCTATCTCCGTGACATACAATCCACGATTGTGTGTGAGAGTTTTTATTGTATTTAAAATTCTGGTTAGACCAGTCGATTTAGTGTGAACCTGAGATTGATTAATTTCAATACATTTTTTAAACAACTGTTTAACATTGTGCGCCATGCCAATCCTGAGTCATTTTTCAAATCCTCGTGTTACACTTGGCGACCTTTTCATCATCGGCGAGAAAAATGAACGTTCAGCCTTACCACATTCCTGCAGCTCCGGTTCGCTTTGAAGAAGAGATCAAAAAGAGCCTCTTTATTACCTATTTAGCTCATACGCCAGGAATTGACGCAGCGAAAGCGTTTGTCGATGAGATCAAGTCGCGTCATGCCGATGCGCGTCACAACTGCTGGGCATTTGTCGCTGGCAGGCCACAGAACTCTATGCTGTGGGGGTTCAGTGATGATGGCGAGCCATCCGGTACTGCGGGAAAGCCGATTCTGGCTCAGCTGTCCGGGTCGGGTGTGGGAGAGATGACCGCGGTGGTGACGCGTTACTATGGCGGGATTCGACTCGGAACCGGCGGTTTAGTGAAAGCCTATGGCGGCGGTGTGCAGCAAGCGCTCAAGTTGCTTCAAACTATTGAGAAAAAAATCACCACAAAACTGCACCTGACGCTAGACTACGGATTGGTTGCTCTGGCGCAGTCGATCATGAGCCAGTTTGAAGCCGCGGAAGTGGACGCTGAGTATGGAGAAAGTGTCTGCCTTACCGTGGAATTGGAATGCCTTCATGTTGAGGCGTTTACTCAGAGCATCATTAACAAGAGCGGCGCCAAGATTCTTGTTGCTGGTGTGGAAAACAGTTAGGAACTCAGAAGCGCAGCTTCGTTAAGTCTATTCATGCAATTTCGTTCAATCATTCGAATCGTCGGGCTGCTGCTCGCGTTATTCAGTGTGTCTATGCTGGCGCCCGCGCTGGTGGCTTTGATCTACCGCGACGGTGCTGGTGTTCCGTTCGTTTCGACCTTTTTTGTTCTGCTGATGTGTGGCGGCCTGTTCTGGTTTCCTAACCGTCGCTATCGCCATGAATTGAAAGCGCGCGATGGCTTTCTGATTGTGGTTCTGTTCTGGACCGTTATCGGCAGTGCGGGATCGCTGCCGTTTCTGCTTGCCGACAATCCGAATATTTCCGTCACGGATGCCTTTTTTGAATCTTTTTCTGCGCTGACAACCACGGGAGCCACGGTGATTGTCGGGCTGGATAATCTGCCGAAAGCGGTATTGTTTTATCGTCAGTTTCTGCAATGGTTCGGCGGGATGGGGATCATCGTCTTGGCCGTGGCCATTCTGCCCGTGCTGGGTATCGGTGGCATGCAGCTTTACCGAGCGGAAATTCCGGGGCCGGTGAAAGACAACAAAGTGACGCCACGCATTGCCGAAACGGCTAAAGCGCTGTGGTATATCTATCTGAGCTTAACCATCGCCTGTGCGGGCGCGTTCTGGCTGGCAGGTATGACGTTGTTCGACGCGATTTGTCACAGTTTTTCTACCATTGCGATTGGGGGCTTCTCTACTCACGATGCCAGCATTGGTTATTTCGATAGCTACGCGATTAATATGATTACGGTGGTGTTCCTGCTGATTTCGGCGTGTAACTTCACTCTGCACTATGCCGCGTTCGCGACCGGAGGCGTGCACCCGAAGTACTATTGGAAAGACCCGGAGTTTCGAGCGTTTGTTGTCATTCAGGCGATTTTGTTTAGCGTCTGTTTCCTGATGCTGCTCAAGCACCACTCTTATGACTCGCTTTATGATGCGTTTGACCAGGCGCTATTCCAGACCGTCTCCATTTCGACCACCGCAGGATTTACCACCACGGGCTTTTCCGATTGGCCACTGTTTTTGCCTGTATTGCTATTGTTCTCTTCTTTTATAGGCGGTTGTGCAGGATCGACGGGGGGCGGAATGAAGGTGATTCGCGTGTTCTTGCTCACGCTGCAGGGGGCACGTGAAATGAAGCGCCTGGTGCACCCGCGTGCGATCTACCACATTAAGATTGGAGACAGCGCACTGCCACAACGTGTTGTGGATGCCGTTTGGGGATTCTTCTCCGCGTACGCGCTGGTGTTTGTCGTGTGTATGCTGGCCCTCATTGCTACTGGCATGGATGAACTAAGCGCGTTTTCGGCAGTCGCGGCCACACTTAATAACCTGGGCCCGGGCTTGGGTGAAGTCGCGGTACACTTTGCTGACGTGAACGATACAGCCAAGTGGATTCTGGTGGTATCGATGCTGTTTGGCCGATTAGAGATCTTCACACTATTAATATTGTTGACGCCGACGTTCTGGCGCAGCTGAGGAAGCATTCGTGAAAGCACTATTATTATATTCCAGCCGGGAAGGGCAAACGCAAAAAATCATACGTACCATTGCAGGTCAGCTTGAAGGGTATGAGTGTGATATTCGCAACCTGCACGATTGTGCCTCATTGGATCTGGCCGCTTATGACAAAGTTCTGATTGGAGCGTCCATTCGTTATGGTCACCTGAATAAAAAGCTCTATGAGTTTATCGCGCGTCATCTTACCCAGTTGCAGCAAAGCAAAGCCGCGTTCTTTTGTGTCAATCTGACCGCTCGCAAAGAGGATCAGGGCAAAGACACGCCCGAGGGGAGTGTCTATATACAGACGTTTTTGAAAAAGTCACCGTGGCAGCCGGAACTGATAGGTGTGTTTGCTGGTGCACTCTATTACCCTAGGTACCGCTTTTTCGACAAAATGATGATTCGTTTAATCATGACGCTGACAGGCGGAGAAACGGATACCACAAAAGAAGTGGAGTACACCAACTGGGAAAAAGTGACTCAATTCGCGATAAAATTTAAAAAGATGTAAAGAAAACCAGCAGATTTGTGGACCTTTGCCTCTTTTTTAGCCGAACGACAAAAAATACGTAAAATTCGCCTCAAAAACTATTGCCAAAATTCTAGGTCTCCCTATAATGCCGCCTCGCTGACACGGGAACGGTTCGACAGAAAAGTCCTTGATTAGCAGGTCACTTAGCTTCGTCAAATATGATGAAAAAGTTTTGAAAAAAGTGGTTGACACTAAAACTTAACTCGCTAAAATGGCCGTCCGCTTTGAGAAGAAAGCTTCGAAAAGCAACGCTCTTTAACAACTTAAACCTATCAATCTGTGTGGGCACTCGTTGATGATAATCGCAAAAGATTTATCAATGAACTGAGTGACCAATTTGATACTTCGGTATCGAGCACAGTCAATTCAACATTACGTAGTAATGTTATCA
>NZ_JACDWZ010000107.1:0-283 GCF_016464285.1 Vibrio sp. bablab_jr001 | reverse complement strand
TGATAACATTACTACGTAATGTTGAATTGACTGTGCTCGATACCGAAGTATCAAATTGGTCACTCAGTTCATTGATAAATCTTTTGCGATTATCATCAACGAGTGCCCACACAGATTGATAGGTTTATATTGTTAAAGAGCGTTGCTTTTCGAAGCTTTCTTCTCGAAGCGGAGGTGCATTCTAGCGAGATAACTGAGAGTGTCAAACACTTTTTTCAATTTTCTTTTTCAGAAGCTTTCACCTCGATGACAACCGCTGAAGCCTTGTGGCGTCTGCCGTGTC